>JBLFWN010000001.1:0-183591 GCA_047611405.1 Planctomycetota bacterium
AGAAAGGGGGTACGAACATCGACAAAGGGTCTCCAAGGGAGGTCGGTATGACCTCGTCCCAAGAGGACCTGCGACGTGCGCCATGGTTGCCCTCGATTGGCTGAATTTCTCGAATTCCTCAACACGGAAGCCTGGCAGTTCAGAATTATTCCGACCCAGTCGCCCCACGCTCATAGAAGTAGACTGCCCCTAGTTGGCGTTGTGCCTGCGATGTAAGGATAGAAGCGTTCTCCGACTGCGATCGTCTCATCCTTTGCCGAGACACTACTGGCATACCAAGTGCCGAAGGTGCCGTCGCCAGCATCAAGTGTTTGTTGATGCACCCATCCTGCGGGCGTTCTCTCACAAATAAAGGCGACACCAGGTGCACTGCCAAGAGCAGCCAACCACGATTGTGTCGCCTTCGATGTCCAAGTCGAACGCAAAGGAATCCGGGGGACAAAAGGGGCCTGAAAGCTGAGTCACCTTGAGTAAGGAAGTTTCGCTGCGTTCGTAAACAAAGACGCGCTTAGGCCCCGTGCTTGTGCTGGACGAACTGACAATCAGCGTGTCGCTATCCAAAGCCAGTTTCGTTCCGAAGGCATTCCCAATCGCTGCCGAGGCTGGCCTCAGGATTTCTGTCTGCATCTAACCTCCGGCTTGCCGCTGGTCGGTCACGACATGTCCTGTCTGCAAGGGGCAGCAGGCGAATGCCCAATCGCCTTCGATGGCGACATCCCTGTCAAGCCAAAGCGGGATGGATGGATCCGTCATCTTGGCAGTCTCGATGAAGGAGCCATTGGGTTGGCGTTCGAAGATGTAGGCCGCGCTTGCAGCGAAGGCTCCGACGATCACTAGGTCGCCGTCGATATCAACGGAACTACCAAAGGAGTCATATTCTTGTCTGTCGGATGCAGACGGCTTGTCGACTTGGACCCAGGTGGAAGTCATGCGCTCGTAGAGGTAGAGGCATGCGTTCCCTTGAGGGCTCAAGTCATACTCGAAGTCGCCGGTACGACGGCTAGATCACCATCGATTGCCAGTGCGGAGCCAAAACCAAGTTCTGGGTCCAATCCAGAAACAAGGAGTTGGTCACCATCGAGGCATTGAACTTGTGACCGCGAGCTAAGGGTTGTGAAGAGGCAGACGAGTTGGGGAGCGAACTTCATGGGCTGGTGAGGTAGGGGGGAATAGGCCACCAGGTCTATTTACAGAGTAGCGCTTGCCTTCTGATTCTGTTGGGTCCGATCCGGCTCGTTTAGCTGCGTGCTCTTGCAGCCAAAGCACAGTGTCTTGCTCCTTCCATCGCTCAGCCCCGTGACTTCGGCTGTACAAGAGCGACTTCGGCTAAACAAAAAAAGGTCGTTCACGAACTCGCGTTCGTGAACGACCTCAACCATGAGACGCTGGCTGGGGATCAGCTCAGGACTCTTGCTGTCAACCTCGGCGGCCTCCGCCGCCGTCACCTCGATCAGTTCGACCCGTATCGCCGCCGCCGCCGCCGCGGCCGAATCCGCCTCGACCAGAATCGCGACCGGAACTCTCGTACTGTTCCATCTGGGTGGGACTCAGGAATGTCCCGAGTTCGGTCTGTGTCGTTTCGCGCAACTCGCGCATGCCATCACGGACGGAACCGAAGTCACCGCTCTCGCGCGCCTTTGTGAACAGGTCTGAGCGGGCGATACTCTCGCTCGTCAGCAGCGTGCGCATTTGGTCGGACTGGTTCTTATCCAGACCGAGCTTCTCCGTCAAATCGGTGATGCGCTTCTCCATTTCCTCGGCAGTGCGCTCGTCGCGTTGGCGCTGCTCATCGCGCTCTTCCTGTTCGCGAATCGTTTGCAGTGCATTGGTGACCGCGCCCAGGATGACGGGGCTGGCGGCCGCACCCGGCGAATCCATGGAGGCAACTAGCTGTTGTAGCTTCTGCTCGAAGGCGTCATTGCGGCCGGCCACCTCTGGTTGGGAAGCACTGATGCGTTCGTTGCTCGTTGCGACGGGTGCGATCTCGAGCATCTCGAGGCGAGCCATCAACGCTTGGTTGCTGTCGCGTAGCTCGCGCAATTGTTTGCCAAGACTGTCCAGCGTCACGGAGCTGGTGGTGAGGGGGGCTTCGGTCGGCAGCGTAGCCGCCGGAGACGCGAACATGGTCAAGGCGCCGGCACAGAGGCCTCCGGCCAACGCGCCCCCAACAATTCCAATTAGTGATGATTGAGTCATAGTGGATTGATCTTTCTTCAGTCCTTTTCGGATGTTTCCGTCTCGTCGACTTCGCGCTCCAGCGCTTCGACGGTGATCGAGTAGCTCATTTCTCCTTCTTGGGAAGAATTGATTTCCATCGTGCTGCCATCACGATCGCGTTCCATGGAACGCATCGAGATCATCGTTCCTTCAAGCTCCAGGCTGACCGGGCGCTTCTCCTTGATCGAGAACAGGAAGTGACCGGAGAGCTCCAAGGAGTAATCGTTGGCAATTGTGATGGGAGTGTTGGAGGGACCGAACGCGGCTGCGAACTGTGACTCGAACTCTTCGAAGCGATCACGGCCTCGGCCGCCGCCCATCTCTTCCAGTTCGCCTTCGGCTTCGAGCACTACCTTGATCTTCATGCACTCGAGCTCATCCACCATCACGGATTCGGAAACGAGCGTCGCTTCGCATTCCCACTCTGCTTGACTCAGCATGCGCTCGGGACCGCCGCCACGACCGCCGCGTCCACCGCGACCGCCGCCGCGACCACCGCCCTCACCGCCGCGGCCTTCGCTTTCGGTTTGCCCGAACAGGTGGCTGTCGAGTCCCAATGCGAGCAGGCGCTTTGCGTCGTCGCTCCCTATCTCCCAGCTATCGCCTTCTTCGACTTCGTCCTCGGGCAATAACATATCGAGTGTCAATTTGAGCGAGTGTCCGACCAAGGCGTCTTCGTCGACTTCATCGCCATCGACTTGTTCGATCTCGAGCTCGCCATCTTCGTCGAGCGTCAGATCTAGGATGACACCATCAAAGGTACAGGGCCGTTCGATCTCGCGACTGTTCTCTCCCGAACCCGAGCTACCACTGATCGCGACCTCTTTGAACTCGCGTCGGACATGAGTCGGCGTGCCTTCATCGTGCTCGATGACGGTGTCACGCGTGACTACCGACTTATCTTCCATGTACTCGCGACCGCCGCTGCCGCCGCCGCGGCCTTCCATCGGCTCGCCATCGATGAGTATTTCCGTTTCGGTGACGGACTCGATCGTCGACTCGCGTGTGATCTCCAGCGTGCGTTCGATTGAGTAGTCGGTAGCGACTGGATCGATCGGCAGGCAGAGGGTGAGTGAGAGGGGGATAAGTACCTGGCGAAGCATTGGATATGCGGGGGTAGTGCTCGTTGGAGCGGGTGGTGGACTCGCCGAGTGAGTTGCGGCCCTGGTGGGCGAATCTCGACCCGTACACTAACCCCGGGGCCCCGCCCGAGCAGTGTCACCCTCGCGATTAGGAGGGAGTGGGGTTTAGTCTGTTGCGAGCGTCGCGCTTGCCGGGCCCCACTGGCCCCTAGGCTGGCCCCATGGGGTGATGATTGGCCGCTCGGCACCGATGGCGTTTTCCGGAACTGGCGACTACAGCAGCTTGCGCAGGGTGGGCATGCGCGAGCGGCTGACTGGCAACCAGTGCTCGTCTTCCATCAGCACACGGCCGCTTCCACCCGCCAGGCTCTCGAGTCGCTTGATCGCGTCGAAGGCGACGATCGCGGAGCGGTGGATGCGAATGAAGACCTTCGTATCCAGCCGCCGAGCAATGCGGCTCATCGATTCGCGCATCAGATGTTCGCTCGTGTGCGTGTGCAGGCGGACGTATTGATCCGCTGCTTCGATCCAACGGAGGTCCCGGGTCAGCACCACTTCGACGCGACCCTCGCGATGGATGGACAAGCGTTCGAGCGGAGCTTCGTGGATGCTCTCGAGCTCTTCCGTTTCGCCGTCGGCGACACGCTCCAGCATGTCTTCGATGTGTTCTTGTTGGGGGGCCGTGTCCAGCCTTAGCTGCCCCTTGGCGCGCTCGAGCGTGCGCTGAAAACGTTCGTCGTCAAACGGCTTCAACACATAGTCGAGCGCGTGTACTTCGAAGGCCTTCAGTGCGAACTGATCGTAGGCTGTGACGAAGACCACATACGGGCGACTCCTTTCTTCGATCGCATCAAGCAATTCGAAGCCTGTCATGCCCGGCATCTGTATGTCGAGAAAGACCAGGTCGATCTTATTGCCTTCGAGGGCTGCCAGCGCTTCCTTGCCACTGCTGCACTCACCGATCAAATCGACCTCGGGGTCGTCCTCCAACAAGCTGCGGATCGTTGCTCGCGCAAGTGCTTCGTCATCGACGACGAGTGCTCTCCAAGGCTGATGGGGCTCAGTACTCATCTGGCTTCAGTACTCGTGTGTCGCCACGGGAGCTCGATGCGAACGCAGGCTCCGCCCTCGCTTCGATTGGATATGTCGAAGCGGTGTTCGTCCGCGTACATCAGCTGCAAGCGGCGCGCTTCATTGGCAAGGCCGAGTGATGTCTGTTTAGAGCCTTCGTTCTTGGGATTGGGAGACAGCGGCGCACCTTTGAATCGCTCGAGCGTGGACTCAGGGAATCCGATGCCATCGTCCTGCACTTGCAACAACAACCGGTCTCCGGTTCGGAGAGCAGAAACGCTGACGGTGCCGCCGCTCTCGAGCGAGGCTAGGCCGTGCCTGACCGCGTTCTCGACCAGCGGAAGCAAAAGCATGGATGGCACTACGATGTCCTTGCAGTCGTCGGCAATGGACATGTCCACGTTGAGCCGCTCACCGAATCGAATCTGCTCGATTTTTAGGTAGCGCGTTGCGAGGGCTACTTCTTCACTCAATGGGAGGGTCTGGTCTTCTCCGTGCTCCAGCATGGAGCGCAATAGATCGCCAAGCAACGAGAGCGCCCGCAGCGAACCCTTCGGATCTTTTGCGCGCACAAGCCCGCCGACTGAATGGAGCGCGTTGAACAAGAAATGTGGGTGCAGCTGCCGCCGTAGCGAACTCAGGTTGCTCGTCGCGAGTTCCGTTTCAAGCTGCGAGCTGCGCAGCAGCAGTTGAGATGCTTCGCGGTCCTTCCGTCGTGCAAGCAGGAAAGATTCCGCTCCTGCACCCAAGCCGAGAATCATCCACACCAAGGCCAGATCACGCGGCAATCGTCGCTTGCGCCAGATCGTTCGAAAGTCTTCACGAGTCGGGCGCGGGGAACGTGGGGCGCCACCTTCACGACGACTGTCGTTCGCGCCTTCCGAATCCTCTGTGCCCGTGCGGCTCTGTTCGTCACGTGCGCTAGGCGATCGACTTGCTCTCGCACCACGGGCATCGACTGCCTGACCATCTAAGGCGTCGGCTTCGGTTCCGCCGGCCAGGCCGCCTTCGCGCGCGTTCCGTCGTTCAGAGCCGCGCTCGCCTTCGTCTCTGCCACTGGAATCTTTAGGGCGGGCACTTGCCTCACCTTGCATGGAAGCTTCGCTCGAGTCAGAGTCGCGTTGCTCGAGTTCGCCACGCGAACGTCCATCGGGCCCGCGCTCGCCGCCTGGGCTCCTAAAGCGACCCCGTTCCCACATCGAGTACGGGGCGCGTGTCTCGACCTCGATGTCGTACCAACTGACACCATAAGCGCAAGCGAGGGTGATCGGCAGGATCGCGAGTAAGCGTGCTGGCCATGTTGGGACACTATTTCGGACCGCGCCTGCGATTCGGATCAGAGGCTCCGCGAAGAGCCCCCAGGGCGCCCAGCTGACGAGGCGCCAAAGAAAGAGATCGATGAAGTCCACCTCGCGTCCGCGAGCTTCGAGTGCATCACGCATCGGGAAGGTGGAGACGAGCGAGAGCACCACCAAGGCGATCAAGACGATCAGCGCTCGGCGAAGCGGTGATTGCAGCATCCACTCCAAAGAGCGGGGCTCGGCGCCGGAGGGCTGCGCGGCGGTTCCTTCGAGGGGCGGCATCACGACAGAGTCTACTGCAACGGATCGTGTGGGTAGGAATCGACGGGTCGCACGTTGTGGATAGCCCAATCGATGTTGGCTACGCCCATCAGCGGCTCAGCCAACGCTCCCACGGATTCGCGATGGCCCGATCCATCAACATGCTGCGCGAGGGGGCGAGCCAGTCCCGTTCCTGTCTGGACTGCAGCAGCGAACGTGAAGCGTCGTTCCAGACGAAGAAGCCCCCGGGGCTTGCAGAGCCAACATCCAAGCGAACGGGATCTGCGCCCTGACCGATCAAGGTGATGCGCACGCTTGGTGGATCGCAGCCGCGTTGGGCGCGCTCCTTCGGATCTGCGAGACCTGAGTAGGTCGCGCGCACTAGGTAGGTCAAAAAACCGATCATTCGATACGGCAGCACCGTCTCCCAGTTGTCGGCTTGCTGCGCGCCCCGTATCTCCCACACCTTGCCGTCAGCCAGGGCTCGAGCACGCAACTCGATTGATTCGCCTTCTGTGACATCGATAAAAATGTGCGTCCAATCGGGCCGGCCGCTGGCCCAACTTCCAGCCAAGATGCGGTTATCGAGCAGCGGGGGAAGTGTGCGCTCGATTGGCCACTCGAGGCTGCGAATCCACGGCGCCGCCACCTCGAGAATCTCGGCTGTGCCTTCCTTGCGAACGAACGTGAAGCCGCGTTCGCTGTCACTGATTCCTAGTTCGATGCTGTGCACGATGTCCCGCTCGGGGTCCGATAGCAGAGCTGGACCGTGCAGCCGAATTCTGCGCGTGCGAGCTTCGTCGAAGCCGAAGGCCGATGCCTCGTTGTACCCGCCGCGTAACATGCCCGCCATCGCTTCGATTGCCCCGACGATGGCTGAAATTTGACTCTCACTTGCTGGCGCTCCGAAGGCAGAGACGCAGCGCCAACGACCGCGACTGCGAGCATAGAGCAATTCCGGATGACCCGGCAGCTGGATGCTGAGAGCAGCTATCGTTTGCGAAGGAACAGCACTGGCCACTGGTGTGTCGAGACTCGTATTTTTACTGGCTGCTCCATTGGCTGTTGTGACGCGGGCGATGCGTAGACTTCCCAGCCGCGTCGCTTCATGCTCGTGTTCGAGCGAAGCGAGCGAATTTTCCAACGCGAAGCATGCGACGACGAGTAGAGCCAGGACCAGGGCTGCGCTTTTCATGCCCGCCCACCTCGCTGGAAGTATCGTCGTAGTGTGATGCCGGCCATCAGCAAAGCCATCAGGCTTGGCAGCAAGCCGATCACTAGCAAGCGCCAACTCAGGCGATCTTCACTTGGCAAGAAGTCGAAGCCGCTTCGGTCAGAGCGAGACAACCATTGGGTTGCGGATTCACCCAGACCCAATTCACTGACAAGTGCCACCAACAAACGGTCGTGCGCAAAGCCCGCGCTGCGTAGTTGATCGTCGCGGAACATCGTTGCGGCAGAGAGCAACATCACGCGCCCTTGTACGGGCTGAGTCGGGGCCTGCAGCCGCATCTGTCCGTCCTCGTTGATTGACCAAGCTGGGAAGGTACCCGTCATGTCGACAGCGAGCAAGTTGCGTGGTGCGGCCAACTCGATGCCATCCAAGCCATTCGCGGAAGCCTGCTGCGCGGTCTTCTGATCTTGCAGGATTTCCTTGGGAAGATTTCCTCCGCGCCACTCGTAACTCCAGCTCCTCTCCGATGTGTTCAACAGCGGAGTCGCTAGCAAGTCGTGGGTCGCGAGCCGACTCGGGTCGAGGCGCAGCGGACTTGGGGAAATGAAGCGAAGGTCGCCGACTCCGCGCAGAGCGGCGCAGCTTCCATGGTTGGCAGGAACCAACTTTATTGCGAAGCTTGAGGGGGGAGCTGCCGCATCCGCGGACGCCACGGGTAGGTCCGCGTTGAGTTCATCGAACACGATACGCGGCTGCAGTTCGACGCCGAGGGCGTGGAAGTACTTCGCATCGACATCCGGATAGAGCGGACGTGGCCAATAGCCAGCATGCTCGGCCGAGGCGCTTGCGTCGCGCTTCAATTGGCTGTTGTGCTGCACCTCGAAGTGTTGTGCAGCGATCAAGGCTCGACCGCCACGCGCAAGATAGTCCGTCGCTGCCGTGAGCATCGGGCTCGCGTCGCGCCTCGGTGACAGCCAAACGAGCACATCGACCGAGTCCGGTAGTACGGGGCGATCCGGATCGACTCGCACGACATCGAAGCCGATTCGCTCCAACGCGCTGCGCGCGGCGCCGAAGACATCGCCGCGGCCCGGAGCAAAGAGTCCGGCCGCCTCGTAGTCCAGGCGAACCTCGGCGGGCGAGAGGCTGGGCTTTTCACCTGCGAAGGCAACGCGCAGCGGCTTCACTGCGTAGCTGCTCTGCAACGCGTGCAGGACGCGCAGGTCGAGCTCTTCAAAGTCGGCTTCGGTCTCGAAGCGAATGATCTTTTCGCCACGGCCGGACACGGATCGCAAACTGCATAGGAATGGTTGCCAGTGGGTGGCTGCTCCATCGACGGTCTCTGCGATACTCGCGCTTAGGCCATGCTCTTCGGCACGCGCATCCGACATACTCAGCACGACATTGCTGAACTCGATACCAGCGCTGCTGCTCGCAAAGCGAGCGAGCCGTTCGCGCAGTCCGCTTACGAGTGGTCGCAGTTTGGGAGGCAAAGTGCTGCGTGGACTGCGGAAGAGCTCGAGCTGGATCGGGCCGGCTGCCGTTAATGCAGCCAACTCCGTCGCCGCAGAAGGTGGCAGCGAGTGACGCGCGGCGCGGGTCCAATCAAACTCGAGTCGTGGTGTTAGTCGCGCCAAGAGCAGAGCCAGTGTCGCGACCGCAGCCCAGGTAGTGAAGCGACGTACGGACGCAAAGCGCGCAACCCTCGGTGAGTCTTCGCGGCGGCGCGCGAGACGCAGTGACAACCAGCCCAGAGGAATCACGATCCAGAAGACGGCGCGCCAAGCTATGCGTTGCATCGAAGACGGAGCCACTCGCGCTCGATGACTCGATCCTATGGCATCGCTGCGGACGCGGCGTCCCACGGAGGCAAAGCTATGCAGCAAGACATCGAGTAGGGCTTTGTGTGCGAAGGCTTCGTTCGTCAGTGAGCCATCACGCAAGGCGGTCGCCGTCGATAGCACGCACAAATCGCCTTCCAGCGCGTGTGCGGATTCAACGTGAATCGCGAGGGCGGCGTGCGCAGTCAGTTGCGCCGTGGCGGGCAGCCCTGCTTGCAGCTGCTGCACATCGATCAATGAGGCGGCGGGATCTATCCACGACGAGGCCGAAGTCGTTGCCAAGACGTGGGCGCGCTGCTCGCGACGATTCAAGATGGCAGGCCGCAGCGAGAGTGCGCGCGCGTTCTCGAACACCAGGCTTCCGTTGGGTTGCGATCTCAGGCTGCGGAAATCTTGTTGCGTCGCGACGCTCGCGATCCGATTCGGGCGCGGCGGAGCCCCCGTCGCTGGATCGGCGACGCAGCGTTCGTCGTACAAAGGCGCTGCACCGACCGAGATACCGATGCCCGCAAGCCAATCATCAAATGGACTGGCTCGTGCCTGCAACTGCCGAGGCGTATCGGCCTGCGCTGACGCAGCCTGCCACGCATCGATCGAGATCACGGCGGATCGTCCGCGCCGCAAATGATCCTCGATCGCACGCGTCTGTTCAGCGCTGACCGTGGGGACATCGAGGCAAAACAACAGATCCGCATCGATCGGAAGCAGCCACTCGCTTGCGGCATCGACATCAATCAGCTCGCCTGTGCGCCGTAGATGCTCGCGCAATTCATCAAAACCCTTTGCCGGCGCGACCAAAGCGATGCGTGGTGCCCGAGCTCGTTTCGCCTGCGTGATCAGGCCTAGGATTAAGTCAACCAGATGCGGAAGCTGATCCGGCCCGATGCCCTCTAGCAGCGCACTGGGGTGTACACCACGCGCGACGTGCAAGGTCGAGTAGAGCTCTCGTTCTACCAGCGCATCTCGCGCAACGGCCAACGTGCGCTGCGCTTGGATGCCGAGCGCTGGAAGAATGTACGCCAACTCCGGGCGGTCCGAGGGCCGCAGGACTTGGGTTCGGATGTGTTTGGGAGCTGCAGCCTCGATCCTCTGCAGCACGCGCTCGACCTCGCGCGCGCTGCGTAGCCAGTTCCCTGGAAGCTCCGCTTCTGGGGAGACGACGTAAGTGAGCAGCACCGAATCATCGAGTGCCGTCAGCGTCTGCCGTTGCTCCTCTGTCAGCGAATGGCGACCGTCGCGTCTGACTTCGATGGGTTGTGCAATGCGGTTCGCGATGCGTGCCGCTATTCCACTCGCGATCGTAGCGGCAGCCACCACTCCCAGCAGCGTGATGCGCAGCGCGGCCTTCACGATCGTTCCCGCGCCACGATGTGTGCCGTCGCGAAGAGCGCAGCCGCCGTGCCTCCGCCGAAGTACAGCAGCGCGCCGGTATCGACCAAGCCAGCGATCATGCGCTCGTAGTGAGGCAAGGCTGACAAGGTCTGTTGCATCCAGTGTCCAAGCCCCAGGCTCGGGGCCCAGCCGTCGATGATCGCGACCACGCGCGCGTCACCAGTCGAAATCAGCACGAAGATCAGAAAGGCGGTCGCGACGAAGGCCACGACTTGATCCTGGGTCAGTGCCGACAAGAAGCTTCCGATCGCGAGCAGCCATGCGCCAAGCAGCAATGCAGCGAGGTATCCGGCTGCAATACGCGCCAGGTCAGGATCCCCGAGAGATATCAGCATGGCGACGATCGGAGTGCTCGCGGCCAAGGCCAGCACAAGCAGCAGCGTCGACGCGAGCCACTTGCCGATGACGAGTGTCGAGCTGTGGTAGGGGAGTGTCACGAGCAGCTCGAAGGTGCGCGAACTCTTCTCTTCCGACCAGGCCCGCATCGAGAGCGCCGGTAGGAAGAGGGCAAACAGAAGCGGCAGCCGTTCGAAGAAGGAGTTCATCTCGAGCTGACCGATCAAGAAAAACTCGTTCATATAGAGCGAGCTCGCGACCAGCAAAAACGCGATGACCGTCGTCGCTGCGATCGGTGAATCGAAGCTGGCCGTGAACTCGCGACCACAGATGATGCGAATGCCGGCCAAGCGGCTCGGTCGCATGGGCGCGCTCACTTCCGCTGCCTTCACGCGCGCACCTCGCCCGACTTTGATGTAGCCGCGATTTCAGCGATCACGAGCGATTCGAGTGTCTCGCCAGCCTGATGAGCTTGCTCTTCGAGCTGCGCGACGCCAGCATCCATACACAGCTGCCCGTTGTTTATCACTAGCAAGCGGTCGGACATTTGCGCGACCTCGGCCAGGATGTGGCTCGAGAACAAGATGGCTCGCCCGGGACGCAGCTCGTGCAGAAATTCGCGCAAAGCAACTACCTGAATCGGATCCAAGCCGTGCGTTGGTTCGTCGAGGAGCAGCACGGGCGGGTCGTGAATCAAGGCCGCGGCCAAGCCGACGCGTTGGCGATAGCCCTTCGAGCAGTCGCGCACACGGCGCTTCCAGATGGCCTGCAGCTGGCAGTTGTCGGCGACCCAATCCAGACGCTCTTCGAGAAGCTTTCCCTCGAGCCCGCGCGATCGCCCAATGAAGCGCAATAGCTGGACGACGTGCATGCGCTCGTACAAGGAATTGTGCTCAGGCAAGTAGCCGAGCCGAGCGCGCGCTTCCAGTGACTGACGCTGCGTGTCATGGCCGGCGATCTCGATGCGCCCCGAGCAGGGAGGCAAGAATGTCGCCATCATGCGTAAAAGAGTGCTCTTCCCAGCGCCGTTCGGACCTAGGAAGCCGACGATCTCGCCCGCTTCGATTCGGAAGCTGACATCGTCCACCGCACGCAGGCTACCGAAGGAACGCACTACGGCGTTGACGTGAATCATCGGGGCGAGGAGGGGGATGGGAGCCGGAATCCTCCGCAGCCGGAGGCGAGTGCGCATCGTAGCGGCCGAAGGCTGCCAAATGAACGGCGCAGCAGCCGAACGATCAGACCAGGTACATCAAACGCCGTTACGCGCTCAGCTTGGCATAAAAGAAACAGGGGCGCGCAGCTGGGAAGATGCTGCACGCCCCCTGAGGGCAATCCTCACCGGCTAGGTCGCCTGCCAAGGCCCCGCCGGTGCACCTCATAGGCGCGGGGGCAGGATTGGTTACTGCTCAACTCACAGAAAGCAGGGCCGATCTGCCGGCCGGGCTTTTGAAGTGGCGACAGGGGCAGCGCGCAGCCCCTGCGAGTTAGGAATGCCCCTTGTCTTCAGAAGGTAATCCGGAGCTCCCGTGCTAGGGCAAAGGCCTTAGTGCTCTGAACTTTGCATGAACTTCCCTGAAAACTGGTTCTGACTTCGGACAGCCACCTTCCCTTACCGAAAGTGGGGCCATGTAGCAGGACTCCCCTCCGGAGACTCGAAAAGCCCCGTCTCACTCATGCCTATCCAAGGTCCGATCATCGGGATTGATCTCGGTACTACCCATTCGCTCTGCGCTGTCTTCCGCGATGGGAAACCGACTCTAATTCCCAACGCCCACGGCGAATTCCTGACCCCTTCGGTCGTAGCCAAGACCGAGGACGACCTTGTCCTGGTTGGCTCAGCTGCGAAGGAACTCCGTTCGACAAGGCCCGACCTATGTGCTTGGAACTTCAAGCGCATGATGGGTACGGATCAGTTGATCAATTGGGCCAGTGGCGAGACCGGCGCGATTGCACTCTCGAGCCTCGTGCTCGGTAGCCTGAAGTGCGATGCAGAGGTCTATCTGGAAGAGCCCGTTCGCCGTGCTGTCATTACGGTACCGGCTTATTTCAACGAGCATCAACGCCAAGCTACGCGTCTTGCGGCGCGTCTCGCCGGATTGGATGTCGAGCGCATCTTGAATGAACCGACTGCAGCCGCGCTGGCTCATGGCTTCCACCGCCGTCGCAAGGACGGCTATTTGCTCGTGCTCGACATCGGAGGCGGAACTTGCGATTTGGCGCTGATGGAAGTCTTCGAAGGAGTGCTCGAGATCATGGCGACTGCCGGCTTGAGTCACCTCGGTGGTGATGACTTCACATCGCGTATCGTCGCGAGTGAGTTGCAGAAAGTTGGCGAGAGCCTCGAGGTCGCAGAGTTTCGTCAGCCGCTGCGCTTCGCGCGTCTGTGGCGAGAGATGGAGCGTGCCAAGTGCGCCCTGGAATCGAATGACTCGGCCGACTATCAAGTCCCCGACGATAAGGGCGTGATCGATACGGAACAAGATTCGTTGCAGCTGTCATTGAAAGAGTTCGACGAGCTGACGCACGGCTTGCTGGAGCGCATCGACAAGCCTCTCGAGCGATTGCTGCGCGATGCGCGCTTGCATGCTGACCAACTCGATGAGGTGTTGCTCGTCGGTGGTGCGACCCGCATGCAGAATGTGAAGCGTCACATCGAAGCCAAGCTCTCGTGCCAAACACTGAGCGAGGTCGAGCCCGAGCAAGCTGTCGTGCTGGGTGCCTCGGTGCAAGCGGGACTGATCGATCGGGACGAAGAGGTCAGCGATCTGGTGATGACTGACGTCTGTCCGCACACCCTAGGGGTCGAGATCGTCAAAGAGTTCGGCAAGCAAACGCTGGATGGCTACTTCCTGCCAGTCCTACACCGCAATACGACGATTCCTGTGTCGCGCGAAGAGTTCGTCGCGACGATTCACACGGATCAGCAGGAACTGCTCTTGCGGATCTACCAAGGGGAGTCTCGCCGCACACGCGACAATCTGCTGATCGGCGAGTTGCACGTTTCCGACTTGCCGCCGAGTCCGGCTGGCTTGGAGGTGGCGGTGCGCCTTACCTATGACATCAATGGCCTGCTCGAAGTGGAAGCCCGCGTCGGCGAGTCTGAGGTGGTTGCGAGCACTCTGATCACTCATCACTGCGTCGGCCTGGACGAGGATGCGATCGAGCGAGCTGCGCAGCAGCTGGAAGAGATCAAGTTCTATCCGCGTGACGACCTGGAGAACCTCAGGCTCGTGCACTTCGCCGAGTCGGTCGTGGTCGAGCAAGCACCCCGCGAACGCTTTGAGTTGGAAGAGTTGATCGATGCCTATGAGCGCGCCATGAGCCGCACATCGCGGCAGGTCTTCGAGGCCGCACGCCGCATGCTGATTATCTACTTGACCAGCTTGGGACATCCTCCGAAGACTGGGGATTCGACGGGGACTTCAATGTTCGATTCGGACTGGAGTGACGCTGCGTGACTTTCGATGCGGGGGGGATGGACTGGAGTCGGCTGCCGGGAGATGCCATGGGCTTCTTCGAGTTGCCTCCGGGCTTCGATCGAGCCGAGCTGAAGCGGTGCTACTCGCGCTTGCTGCGCGCATGTCGCCCGGATGATTATCCGCGTGAGTTCGAGTTGCTGCGGGCGGCGTATGAGGAGATGCGAGGCGTGTGCCGTGCGCAGGAGCGATCCGCTCAGCGCTTGGCGGAAAACGGAGCCATACAGCACGAGAGCGAAGCGCCGCTCGTGTCTAGCTTGGCGATCACTCGTGAGGGGACGATCGTCAGCCAACCGGAGTGCGTGCAGCAGACCGCTATCCAACAGCTGGCCTGCGAGCTTCGCCACGCTCGTGTCAACTGGTGGTGTACGGACGTTGCTGTGCTGACTTCGCTCGTGCAAGACGGCGATCGGCACTATTCAGAGCTCGACGCGGAGGCCTTGCAAGACCTCGAAACGGTGACAGGCCTCTTGCAGTACAGTCAGCGTCGGCCCGAGTTCTTCCGCGGTCATTCGTTGCGACGCGAGATCGATCGAATTCTGATTGCTGGGACGCGCCTGGAAGAACCAGCGTCGCAGCGCGACGCGTTGTCCGCCTTGGCAAAGATTGCCGAACAGCCTGATGGCCTCTTACAAGCCTTGCCGTATGGCACGAATTGGAACCATGTTTGGGCGCCCTTCTCGCGCGCGGTGACCGACTTGCGGCGTGAACTGCACTCCACCTTCGGTGAGGCTGCGCCGCGCCAGGCAGAGCTCGAGCCCAATCAAGAGAACAACGATTCGACTGGCAGCGTGGTTCTGAATCCTGTGGATAGGCTAGCGGATGCCAGGAGTGCCTCGCTTGCGACGGATGCTGATCGCGTCGTGTCTGAACTCGAAGCTGAGACGCACCGTAGCTTGAGCGGACGCATGTGGCGCTACGCACGAGCGATCACGATCGGCTTGACAATCAGCGCGACTGGCCTTTGCTTGCTTGCTTATGGAAGCACGACCTCGGTCTTCGATTGGGTGGCTGCTGTGCTGTGCTATCTCTGTCTGCAAGTCGGCGTCAACTCGGTAGTCGATACCGTGCTGCAACCGATCTTGGCTCGCCAGTGCCACCGCGCACTGTGGCGACCACGATTGCTGCAATCGATAGGGGAAGAGCGAGCGACGCTAGCCGCTATCGAACGAGCCGCGCAGAACGAGAAGCGCGATTTGGGTGGCTGGATGCTGACTTGCCTGCGCGAAGACTACGCCCCCGAACACTACGAGCTCGCGGTTCGCTTCTCGCGTGGGCTCGAGGTGCGTGACTACTCGTCAGCATCGACGCCTGCAGCGTGACGCTGGACCCTGCTCTTGGAGCAAGCAGGCCTACGCTGACGGCAGACGCTGCGACCTCAACGCGCTACAGCTAGAGACGAATGTAGAAGCGAAGGGCATTGGTCAAGCCAATCCCCGTGCCATGACTGTGTGATGGATCGCAAAACCAGATTTGCGCGTGGATCTCGGTGCGAGGCATCAAGCTCGGGTGCTCTGCATGCCCCACGAGTTTCCCGAACGGGAACTCAGCCAGGTGATTCGCGCCGCTATTCTTAATTGGGAGTGCGCGCACGAGAGGCGTTTGCACGCAAAGCGTCCCGTTGAAGAATGGGATGCGCGCTTCCCCGTTCAAGCCACAGAATAGGATCGCGTTCGTATCGGCATCCGGGGTGGCGCCATTGATTTCGAAATCATCGAGCTGACTGACTATCGGCAGCCCTTCGGAACCGATCAGGCCATAGCGACTGTTTGAGCTGATCTTGCCTTCACAGACAAGGGGGGGGATCGCAGCCGTCCATGGGTTGGATCGTGATGCTTTTGCCTGCTCCCAGGCCATAGTACTGCGCAACCAAGGCCGACCCTGTCAGGCTGATAAGATGGGCTTGCCTGTCACTCGATTCCGGGTGATAGAAGAAAACTTCGTAGCCCCGCGTAATGGGGTCGAAGGCAAGCACGATGCGGTCCAATATTCCGACGTGGCTCGCGAATTAGATCCGACCGTCTCGTACTGCGACTCGTACCGCTGGAATCTGAGCGTCACTGTTCCATTCGGCGAAGGGCGCGATCTGAGTCTGCCCATTCAGAATGTTGTGATAGACGAGGGTCGTGCCGACCGCGAGCCACTCGCCGTCCATGGATAGGTGGTGCGGGAAAATCACGCAAGAACCACCTGGAGCGCACAAGTGCCTGGGGGATGCAAGGACTGGCTGCCCGACCAGGAAGGCCTGCGAGGGATCGGTGACATCGAACACGAAGATGGCTCGGTCCCGAGGTTACCGCTGCGGTCTGGCGCAACTCTTGGCCTACTGAATAGGTTGGGTCGAAGACTTGGCTGGCAGCGACTTCGCGACCAAAGGTAATAGAAATGGCGGGGAATGCCGTCCCATCGAACGTCGCGAAATGAGCTCCAGTAGCCGTGCCGTACAGGTGTGCCAGCTCTCTTCCCGGCTCACCGACAAGTGCGTACTCCTTGCTGATGGCAGCCGATGTACCAAACTCCAACGCGTTGCCGGCCGTCGGTGATTCGAGCACAGCAAGTTCAGCGCCAGTGGTGGCGTTGAATAGATACGCGCGACCTGTCCCTCCTACATGAGCTTGTGAGCCTGCGCCTACAATGGCCTGCATAGCATGTAGACATCAGTGCGACTTTTTCAGTTCGTGCCCGCCGATGCGGCAGGCGCGGCATCCATGACGGTGGACATCGGCTCGCTAGGGCTGCGATAGTCAGTCACTGCCGCTCTTGTCAACTCCTCTATTGATCACCTAACTCGAGTGTGTGTGCCACTTCGCTCCATTGGTCAAACGGCTGCTGGGTGGACTGGCGACTCTGATCTTAGAGGCCAACAGGGAAACTAAGACCGAAGGCTCTCCACCGCGTATACGGGGGAGGCCTTCGGTCTATTCGAGTCTCAAGTCTCGTAGCTACTTCCGGTTGTCGCTGTTCGTGATTAGCACTATCAACACACTCGGTTTGCTCCGCGTCTCGGCCTAAGAGAACTCGGGTTCCCAGGTTCCTGGGTCTAGCTCAAACGAGGTGGCAAGCGCAATGCCTGCGCTCTCCCGGCTGACCGACGTGGCTCAGCAGCGGACTCTCCTCCTGGCAGCGTTGGCTCGGAACCTCGTCGCGTTGAATACAGCGCGGATGAAAAGTGCAGCCGCTCGGGGGAGTGATCTGCGAGGGGACATCACCGTCGAGCACGATGCGTTCGCGCGTACGCTCGCGTACAGGATCAGGGTGGGGGATCGCTGACAGCAAGGCCTTGGTATACGGGTGGCGCGGGTCAGCGAACAAAGAGTCGCGGTCCGAAATCTCGACGATGCGGCCCAGGTACATCACCGCGATGCGACGACAGATGTGTCGCACGACGGCCAAGTCGTGAGCGATGAATAGGTACGCCAGGTTGAAGCGCTCCTGCAACTCGCGCAGCAAGTTGATTACCTGCGCTTGGATCGAGACATCGAGTGCGGAGACCGGCTCGTCGCAGACGATGATCTCTGGTTCGAGCGCGAGTGCGCGTGCGATGCCGATGCGCTGGCGTTGGCCGCCGGAGAACTCGTGCGGGTAGCGATGGATGTGGCGTGGGTTCAAGCCGACAGCATCGAGGAGCTCCATCGCGCGCAGGCGACGCTTACGCGGTCCGCCCAGGCGGTGAATCTTCAAGGGCTCACTCAAGATCGACGCGACCGTTTGGCGCGGATCCAGCGATGCATAGGGGTCCTGGAAAATCATCTGCAAGCGCCGGCGATAGGGGCGCCAGCCACGTCGCGTCAGACTCGCGAGGTCCTTGCCCTCGAACATGATCGAACCGGAGGTGGCGGGGTGCAAACCGACGATCGTGCGCGCGACGGTCGACTTGCCACAACCAGATTCGCCGACCAGACCTAAGGTCTCACCACGTTCCAAGTGGAAGGATACGCCGTCGACTGCGCGTAAGGTCGCTGCCGGCTTGCCCCAGAAGCCTTCGCTTCCTATTGGGAAGTGCTTGTGGAGGTCTTTGACTTCGAGCAACGGGCCGCTCATGAGTTGGTGTCTCCTTCGAGTTTGTCCTTGTCGGAGCTGAACCAATCACTGGCTTCATCCGGGGAGAGTTGAATGGTGTCGCCGCTGCCATCGGGGGAGTCGCCGACTACGGTGCCGGGCGGCGGAAGTGCGGTGTCCTCATCGGAGGCATGTGATTCGTCGATGTCTGCATCGGGTGCGGCGATGGTCGATGCCTCAGCTGATTGATCCCAGTCCGATTCACGTTCCTTCGCGTCGGCCAGCGCCGAGACGGCTGCGCCCAGCGATGCGGATATCGCAGCTGGCGGAAGTGTGCGTGGCGTCGACGGATCGATGGGGGCTTGCTGAGCGACAGGCATCAAGCTGGTGAGCTTGGCGGTCTCGAAACAAGCGGAACGTCGGTCCGCTTCTCCCGCTATCGTCTCGATCAAAGGGACTTCGGATCGACAGCGATCATTCGCGAAGCTGCAGCGCGGTTCGAACGCACATCCCGCGGGCAGGTCGGCCAAGTCCGGCGGTTGACCCGGGATAGACTGCAGTTCCTCTTCGGGCGAACCTTCGAGAGTGGGCACGCTCGCAAGCAGGCCGCGCGTGTAGGGATGCATCGGGCTCGCGTACAGCGGATAGGTCGGCGCGCTCTCGACGATGCGACCCGCGTACATCACGTTCACGCGGTCCGCCATGCCGGCCACGACGCCCAAGTCGTGTGTGACCAGGATGATCGCGGTTCCGGTGCGCTCTTGCAGATCCTTCATCAGTTCGAGGATCTGAGCTTGAATCGTCACGTCGAGTGCCGTCGTCGGCTCGTCCGCGAGCAAGACCTTGGGCTCACATAACAGGCCCATCGCAATCATCACGCGTTGGCGCATACCGCCCGACAGCTCGTGCGGATACTGGTCCATGCGCGCCTCAGCATTGGGGATCCCGACGTTGTCGAGACCGTCCATGCAGCGCTTGCGAACCTCTTTACGGCCGAAGCGCGTGTGAATGGTCAGCATCTCACGCAGCTGCTGACCGACGGTCAGCAGCGGATTGAGCGATGTCATCGGGTCTTGGAAGATCATCGAGATCTCCTTGCCGCGAATCTTTCGCATCTTGCGATCGGAGAGTCCGTTCAAGTCCAAGTCACCGAGCCGAATGTGATTGGCTTCGAGCACCCCGGGCGGGCTCGGAATCAATCCCATCAGGGCCAAGTTCGTGACGGATTTGCCCGAGCCTGACTCGCCTACAAGGCCGAGCGTCTCGCCTTCGGACAGACTCAAGTTCACGCCATCGACAGCGCGCACGGTTCCGTGGTGCGTCTCGAAGCGGACGCGTAGGTTTTCGACATCCAAGAGCGGCATGATTAGTCCTTTCCTCGCAGCTTGGGGTCGAGGGCGTCGCGCAAGCCGTCGCCAAGAATGTTCAGAGCGAGCAGCGAGGCACCCATCGCGAGAGCGGGGAAAGCCACCAGCCACCAATAAGTACGCACCGAGGAAATGGCCTCGGTCGAGTCCGATGCGAGCAATCCCCAGCTGACCTTGGGTGGTTCGATACCGAGTCCAAGGAAGGACAGGAAGGCCTCGAACAGCATCACGGCCGGGATCGTCAACGTCAGATAGACGATCACGATCGAGAGTACGTTGGGCACTAGGTGCGAGAACAGGATGCGGCTGGTCGATGCGCCAACGACGCGCGCGGCCTCGACGAACTCAGAGTTCTTCAGCGACAGGACCTGGCCCCGGACGACGCGTGCCATGGTGAGCCAATAGATGGCTCCAATGACGACAAAGAAGACGACCTCGCGATCGATGCCGTACTGATCCTCCAACTCGGAGCGGTACTCGCCGACGATAGTGATCAGGAAGATCACTACGAAGATGAAGGGCACCGAATACATGATGTCGACGAAGCGCATCATCAAGTTGTCGATGCGGCCGCCCATCAAGCCCGAGAAGGCGCCGTAGGTCACTCCGATGATCAGGCTGCAGAGCGTCGCAGCTAGCGCAACCAAGATCGATGTGCGGCTACCCCAGATGATGCGTGCGAACAGGTCGCGTCCACCCGAGTCGGTGCCGAGCCAATTCGAACACTGCCACAAACCGAAGCAGCGGCCGCGCAACGTCAGCAAGAGACGATCGAAGTTGCGCATCCATTCGCCGGGGTTGGCCCAGCTCAGGCTTGGCTCTTCGCCCGTATCCCACTGGTACTGGTCGTAGCCCTTGACTGCTGTCAGCACGGCACCCGTGGGCATCGAACTCTCGGCTAGGGGGCTGAGGATTCCAAACAGGTCGAGCGTTTCCGTGCCGCGTTTCTCTTGCGCGCGAACGCGCTTGCGTTCGAAGAGCACGGATTCGTGCTCACCGGCATCGAGTGCGACACGAATGTCGTTCGTGGGATCGTTCCATTCCTCGGGCTGCCAAGAACTGGGCGGCTGATAGTCCTGAGGCAGAGCTGCGGCCTGCGGGTCGGCCGCGCGTTGCTCACTCAGCGTGGTAATGCGTTCCGAAGCTTGTGTCGTGGGCGCGACCTCGACTCCGTTCACGCGCACACCGACCACGACCCAATTCTCGTTGTGCGGTTGTTGGACGGAGTACGAGAGCTTGCCCGTGCCTTGCGCCGTGCCGTCAGTCGTGAAGTCGACGCTGCGAACCTTGCCCGTGGCTGACGAGTTCCAGGACTGCAGTCGCGTGGCATCCAGCGGCAACTCGCAATCGAAGTACGCGGAGCGAATGCCCGCCTCGGCATCCATCGTCACCAACGACAGTGTGATCAAGCCGCTGCGGCCAGTCTCGATCTCGAAGATCTGAGAACGGTCGCTGCGGTTGTAGGGGACAGCGATCTGAACCGCGACTGCACCTGACTCCATCGGCCGCGTCTGGATGGACGACGAACGGCTCGTGTGCGACTCGACCCATTGGCTCAGCTCGTTTGCATACGCATCCGCTTTGCCCTCTGGGACTTCGAAGTGAATGACACTGCGGTGGCGCCAGCCGTTGTCGAAGCTGTCGAACAGCTTGGTTGCGGTCGGCTGATTGCCCGCGTCGAGCTTCTCGAGCGCGGTCTGCCAATCCTCGGGTCGTTCTTGGGCCCAGCTGGCCCAGATCGGCGGCTGCGGCACCCCGGCCAGGGTGAAAGCGGTGGGCGAGGGGATCGGCAGAAAGGGCGCAAACAGAGCCGTGGCCCCAAACAGCACAAGGAAGATCAGGCTCCACCATGCGGATCGGATGCGTCGCAGCCTGCGCCACGCGTCTTGCCAAAGACTCTCGCCTTTGTATTGAGTCGACTCTCGTAGGAGCCGCGGAAGGTCTTCGGTATCAAAGACCCAGCGCTTCTTCACGTTAGACACTATTCGGACTCCAGATCGATGCGCGGGTCGAGGAAGGTGTAGGCCAAGTCCACAACAGTGTTCAGCGTATAGACGAGCACCGTGTAGAGAATGGTGACGCCCATCGCGAGCGTGTAGTCGCGGCTCAACGCACTATTGATGAAGTGCGAGCCGGTGCCAGGGATGAAGAAAATGCGTTCGATCACGAGGCTGCCGGTCAAGATGCCTGCAGTGGCGGGGCCGAGGTAAGAGACGACGGGGAGTGCCCCGCCCTTGAGTGCGTGTCGTAGCACGACCATGGCGGGGGAGAGGCCTTTGGCGCGCGCGGTGCGAATGTGATCTTGGCTAAGACTCTCCAGCATGCCGGTGCGCGTCAGTCGCGCGATGTAGGCCGCGAAGGGAGCTCCGAGCGCGAAGGCGGGCAAGATCATGTGCTTCAAAGTGCCCCAGCCTGCAACCGGGAAGGCGCCCAACTTGAACACGAACAGGATGATCAAAAAACCGGCGATCACGAAGTTCGGGAGTGCAATGCCGACCGTCGCGGCCAGGCGCAAGCTGAGGTCGAGTGCGCCGCCGCGTTTGAGTGCTGACAGCAAACCGGCGGTCAGTCCGAGTGCCAACGCAATCGCCAGAGCAAGCACACCCAGGCGCACCGAGATCGGCAGCGACTCCTCGATGATCTGATTGACGGTGTAGTCGCGATAGCGGAAAGATGGGCCGAAGTCACCGGCCAAGACGCCGGTAAAGACATCCGTGCCCGAGTTCCACAGCACGTCGCCACCATTGTCGTAGTACCAGCCGAACCACTGGCGCACGCGCGCTTGATCCGCCGTCATCCAGTCGCCATCGGACAAGCCGGTGACGCTGTGGCCGGTGATCTCACTCAGTCCACGGCAGATGCGATCGACTGCCGCCGTGTCACCGTTGCGATGGGCGTCCTCGAGTGCGCTGAAGAGCGGCGGTAGGACTGGATCCTCGCCGGAACGACTTACCTGCGCCGCAATCGAAGTCTGCCGCAGATCGCGCAAGCTGGCGGGGTCGCTGTCGCTGACAAAGCGCGCGACGACCTTGTCAAGCCGGTTTTCTTCGAGCGCCGGTGTCGCTTCCAAGTGCGGGATGGGCCGCGGATCACCCTCGACCAACGTGTTCCCATGCGCGTCTTTGACTTCGCTGAGGAGCCGCTCCGGATCCGTGCGCGAGAGCAGCTTCAATCCATCGCGATCGAGATTGATTGGCCCGATGTACTGCAGGAACTGCTTCCACTTGGGCCAATCCAAGTTGTAGCGCGCAAGCATGTTGCGCTCGATCGCCGGGTGCAGATCGCGCTCGGCATCGAAGGGACCGCCTTTGACGGCGCGCATCAGGAAGAAGGAGATCGTGACGACCGCGAAGAGCGTCACTACGAACCAGCCAAAGCGGCGCAGCAGGAAGCGAATCACTGGCCGGCCCCCGCTCGTGCGCGCATCTCTGCAGGCGAGTACATGCCGCCCGAGGGGCCTGCGTACTTCGAAAGCAGCGGACTATTCGGCTCCCAGCCGTAGCGCTCACACACTTCCGCATCGTCCATCCAGTAGAAGAACTTCGGGAAGTGCTCGTCTTGCACGTTGTCGAAGTAGCCGCCGATGCGTGGCGAGAAGATGTTCTGCGTCACGTAGAAGTAGATGGGCAGGATCGGCAGTTCTTCCATCAGGATCTCTTCCGCGCGATGGAAATGCTGCATGCGCTTGACCGGATCGAATTCGCTGGCTGCGGCTGCGATGGATGCGTCGTACTCGGCGTTGCCCCAGCCTGTCTTGTTGTTCTCGCCACCCGTGACGAACAAGTCCAAGAATGTGTTCGGGTCACCGTAGTCACCGATCCATGCCGAGCGCGACACGTCGTAGTTCTTGCTGGACTGTGTATCGAGGTACACCTTCCACTCTTGGTTTAACAACTTGGCGCTGATGCCTAGCTCCGTCTTCCAGGTGTCCGCGATTTGTTCCGCGATGGCCTTGTGCATTTCCATCGTGTTGTAGTGAACTTCGATCGTCGGGAAGGGGCGCCCGCTCGGTCCATAACCGGCCTCATCGAGTAGGCGTTTGGCTTCTTCATAGTCAGCCCGCAAGTCGCCTGTGCTTCCGGGTGCACGCGGCATGACTGCGTTGCTGTATCCCGAGATACCGGGCGGGACGAAGGCGTAGGACGGAATCTGACCCGACTTCGTGACCTTCTCGGTGATCGCTTGTCGATCGATGCACAACGCTAACGCGCGACGCACACGGACATCGTCCATCGGCGGGCGATTGACGCTGACACGATAGAAGTAGGTACCGAGGTAAGGCTTGGGGTTGAAGTCCTCACGCTTGAGCAGGTCGCGTACGAGCTGCGACGGGATGTTCGTGTTGAGCTGAGATCCGCCGTCCAAGTAGACATTCAAACCTGTGATCTGTTGCTCGATCGCGAGCACGTCGATCGTATTGAAGGCGACGTTGTCGGCATCCCAATACGACTCGTTCTTGATCAAGCGAATGCGATCATTGACGCGACGTTCGCCGACAAGGTAAGGGCCATTCGTGACGATGTTCTCGGGCTGCAACCACTTCAGTTCCCAGTTGTCCGGCCACTGCTCCTTGGCCGACTCGATGTTGTTCCGGTTGACCGGAAACATCGGGTAGAAGCCCATCAGGTCGAGGAAGAAGGGAGTGGGGGATTCCAAGGTGACGACCAAGGTGCGATCGTCCGGTGCTTCGACACCAACCGTGTCGAAGGAATGATTCGGTTTGCCGTCGTTATCGATTTGCGTCGTGTAGTCACGTGCTCCCTTCACGTACCACAGCTGATACGCGTAGTCGGCGCCCGTCATCGGGTTCAAGAAGCGCTCCCACGAGTACACGAAGTCGTGCGCGGTGACCGGGTCGCCGTTCGTCCAATGCGCGTTATCGCGGATCCGGAAGGTGTAGACCAAGCCGCTGTCGGATACCTCCCAAGACTCGGCCGAGCCTGGCCGCGCTTCGAGAGTCTTCGGATCCTTGACGGTCAGTCCTTCGAACAGCGCCTTCATGACGCGTCCTTCGGGGACGCCAGTCACGGTCGCTGGATCGAGGGTCTGCACCTCGGTTGCATTGTTGAAGGTGAAGTCCGCCGGTTCGATCTTGGCGGAACCGGCGATGCTGAAGACGACCCAACTGACGCCCAGCAGGACAATCAGTGGCAGGGTCCGCCGGACGACACGTGAGCTTCCTGTGGCCATGACCGGAAGCCTATCGGGGCCGGGCGATTGCCACAAGGGCGGCGAAGCGTCGTAAGTTATTGGTACATAGGGCTTTGAAAGCGAGGCCTGGGCTGCTAGTGGGCGGTTGCCAAGCACTTTTTTCTATGGGTTGGTGCGCGAGGCTCGCTCGGCGTCTATCCCTAAGTGCTTTGGCTATAGTGGTTTACGGGCTAGACGCCGCACCGGCCCAACGTTAAGCTACAAGGCCTTTTCGGAACCAGCAGGGCACCGCTCACTAGTCTCCTGGCTCCGTCTGCCACTCTCATCCGCCCTCACAACTCCGCCGAAGCGCGCGTCACCTCCTGGCGTTCAGCTCGGCCCACGGCAAAGCCAATCTATGTCACTCAAGCGCCTGTGCTGTTCGTTCGGCGTCGCAGCGGTCTTCGCGGTGCAAATCGCCCCGACGATCGTTGCTCAAACTGCGGTGGGACCTGTCCCGCGCCCGATCGATGAGTTCCATCCGGATAACCAAGCAGGCGAGAAATCGCCGAGTGCTGGCTACGGAGGGCGAGTGATTCTGCATTTGGAGTCGATGCCGAAGAACTTCAACCGCTCGGTTGAGAACTCGGCGGTGACGCGCGCGATCCACCACGAGATCCACGAGTCCCTGATCGTGCAGGACTGGGAAAGTTGGGAGTTTAAACCGCGCCTGGCTAGCTCATGGGAGCGCGAGGACATGCTGATCTTGACGAATGAGGCAGCGGCCAAGTACGGCGATGCCGTGACGCGCGTCCCGGTCAGGATGTTGACCGAGGATGGTTCCAAGCAAGTCGACTCGCCGGTGTTGTACGGGATGGTCACGGATCAGCAGGGCAGCTATTCGGTGACGCCGGTCTCCAAAGACGCAGCTCTGAAAGAGGCTGTGCGCGTTCCGGGCGAGGACGTGCTCGCACTTGAGCGGGGCACGGTCTTCACCTTCACGTTGCGCGAAGACGTGCAATGGCACCCGACCACCGGCAAGGGTGCGACGGGTAAGGATAAGCTCGGCGCGAATGGTACGGCCAAGTACAAGGCCGGGGACGAGTGGGTCTCGGAAGGGCACATCTTCGACTCGCGCGACGTCTACTTCAGCTGGGACGTTTACAACAACCCCGACGTCGATTGCGACGAGATTCGCTTCCAGTACACGAAGGTCACGCGCTGCGAGATCGTCGACAAGTTCACGGTGCGCATGTTTTATGAGTCGCAGTACTACTCTGCGATCGAGACGATCGGCATCGACTTGGGGCTTCTGCCGTCACACATCTACGACTTGGCGGATCCCGAGAACGCAATCCGCAATCCGGATGCGACTCAGATGGAGCAGGGCCGCCAGGTCAACGAAGACCCGCACAACCAGGCATTCGTCGGATTGGGTCCGTACCAGTTGACGACAGTCAAGCAGGACTACATCGAGGCCACGCGCTTCCAGGACTACTTCTCCGACGAGCCCGGCGTCTGCGGCTACTTTGACACGGTGCGCTGGCGCTACATCGGTGATGACAACGCCTCCTACCAGGCCTTGATCAATGGCGAGCTGGACTTCTTCTATCGCGTCAAGTCGGCCGACTACTTCGGTGCGGCGACCAAGCGACCTGAGTTCGTCGATCAGTTCTATAAAGGCTATTACTACCTCGGCTCCTATGGCTTCACCGCTTGGAACCGCTACAGCCCCGCGCTGGCGGACCCCGAAGTTCGCAGGGCGATCGCTCACTGCTTCGACTTCGAGGAGTACAAGCAGACCAACTACAAAGGTCTCGTGAACCAGGTCTCCGGTCCCTTCCCATTCAACTCGGAAGCCTACGACCACAGCGTCAAGCCCTGGCCCTACGACCCGGATGCCGCGCTCGACATTTTGGAAGAAGCCGGTTGGTACGATCGTGATGGCGATGACATCGCGGACAAGGACGGTGTCTCGCTCGACATCGAGTTCTTGATGCCCAGTGGCAACGATGCGTCGAAGAACTTCGGCCTGAGACTGCAAGAGTCCCTGGGGAAGATCGGCATCCGCATGACGATCGCGCAGGCCGAGTGGGCAACCTTTATCGAGCGTATGCAGGACCGCAACTTCGACGGCGGCAACTTGGCCTGGTCGCCTGCGCTCGAGTCTGATCCCGAGCAGGTTTGGCACTCGAAGTGGGGCGCGCGCGACAAGCGCAGCTCGAACTTCGCCGGCCTTCAGGATCCTGTCGTCGACAAGCTAATCGAACAGGGTCAGCGCGAGCTCGACAAGGTCAAGCGCATCAAAATCTGGAACAAGATCCACCAGCACCTGCACCAAGTGCAGCCTTACTTGTTCATGTACAACGTTCCGCGCAAGTTCGCGTTGAACAAGAAGATTCGCGGCTTCCAGTCATTCGCGATTCGCCCGGGCTACCATGTTCGTCGTTGGCACTTCCCGCTCGGCACGCCGGGCACTCGTCCAACGCTCGAAGGCTAACAGCCCGTTGAGATTCAGCGACTCGCACGGCACCGGTCCTCGAACGCAGCTCTGCGTTGCACCAAGGCCCTCTCTCTATGAGGTGGGGCAACAATTAGGAACTTGATGCGCCTTGATCTGCATTCGATGACCGGCACTGTGCGAACCGCTGATTTCCAACGGGCTGCTAAACCCCAGCTTCAATCCAATCCTCAGCCGAATCACCAGACCTGGACCGGTTGCGGGAGTTCGTGAGCGCGTCTCATGAAGCTCCCGCTCTGTCCGACCCCGAACGCGCATGCGTTGTTCGGGGCCACGGTCTTCAGCCCCCCCAGCTAGCAAGCCGGTGATCGCATTCGTCATCAGGCGACTCTTGTTGATGATCCCGACAACCTTCGGGATCGCACTAGTCGTTTTCCTGCTCTACCAGGCTGCACCTGGCGATCCAGCGACGGTAATGCTTGGCATTTCCGGCGGTGGAGAGCTAGGTACCGACTCCGATCTGGAGGCTCGTGTCGACTCATTCAAGCGTCGCTACGGGCTCGATCGGTCGTTGGTCGTGCAGTTCCTGCATTACGTCGGACCTTTCAACCTGAGCCGGGATGGTCATCCCTGGTTCACGACCCCTGCGACCGAGCGCAAGACTGATGTGGTCACGCTCGAGAGCGGTGGTGAGGTGATCGAGGGAAGCCCGCTAGCCATCCCCGAGCTGTCGGACACGGCGCCCCAAGTTAGCGAGGACATCCTGGCCGCTTCTTACGTGCTCGTCGACGACGCAGCCGATGCGGCGGCGCACAGTGCTGCGCATGCGATGCTCGTCGCGCATAGGGAGGCAGCGTTGCCCGCGGTCTTCTCTCGCTTGTTCGAGCTGCGTAATAGCATGGAGACTCGCGCGCCAGCGATCGAGCGCTTGTTCAGCTTCCTGGAGAAGTTCAACGGCGAAGTCGTCAAGCACAATGAAGCGCGCGGACTGCAAGGGCAACTACGTGCTTGGTTTGGCTGGTACTACACCGGTGAAGGCGAGCGCTTGCGCAACAGCGGCGACGATCCGTGGGGCGGCTTGCTGGTGTTCGATCTGGGCGAAGAGATGTATCGCAAGACGCCGGTCGGAGCCGAGTTGATTGATCGATTGAAGCTCACCGTGCCGCTCTCGCTGATCTCGGTCTTGCTCAGTTATCTGGTCGCTCTGCCGATGGGCATCTTTAGCGTCCGCAGGCAAGGAACGAAAGCGGATGCTGCGGCCACTCTCTGGCTGTTCGTGCTGTTCTCGATCCCGACCTTCTGGGCCGGGCTGATGCTGATCATCGCCTTCGGCGTGATGGGTCTCGACTTGCTACCGGTGATCGGCTTGTACAGCACGGACCACGAACAGATGTCGTGGTTCGGACAGATGTGGGACATGGTGAAGCACTGCATCTTGCCAGTCATCACGATGTCGTATGGAAGCTTGGCATACCTCTCGCGTCAAATGCGCGCAGGCATGCTCGAGGTCATCCGGCAGGACTACATCCGCACCGCGCGTGCAAAAGGTCTCAGCGAAAACGTCGTGATCTACAAGCACGCGTTACGCAACTCGGTGATTCCGATCATCACGCTCTTCGCTTCGATCCTGCCGATTTTGGTCGGCGGTTCGATCATCGTCGAAACTGTTTTCGACCTGCCTGGCATGGGCAAGTACGCGTTCGAAGGACTGCTACGCCGTGACTTCAACATCGTGATGGCGACCACTATTTTCGTCGGGATCATGACCCAGCTGGGCATCTTGGTTTCGGACATCGTTTACTCCCTTGTTGATCCGAGGATTCGTTTTGCCTGAGCAGCAACAGACGAGCGCCGACGAGGCGCAGTCGAGCGCTCAGGCTGGATCCTGGGATGAGTCCACGATTTATTCGAAGGACTACTGGGACCTCGTCATCGAGCAACTCTCGCGCCGGCCGGCCTTTAAGATCAGCCTCGCGATTCTCGCACTCCTGTACGCGACAGCGATCTACGCGCCTCTGCTGGGCAACGATCGTCCGTACGTACTCGAGGCTATCGACTACAAGGGCTACAACACGGCGCTGCGGACTCTGTCTCCAGTTGCGTCGAGTGTGTCGCGCTTGATGAAGCAGACTCCAGATGAGTACATCGAGAAGCGTGGCGAGAATTCGCCGGAGACGCGTGCACTCGCAATGGAGGTCGAGCTGGAAGCTGCTCGTCTGCGTTTCGAGACGATGTCTTTGTATCTGGCCGAGGAGCATCTCGGCCCGTTGACTGAATTCATCAGCAAGCTCGAACAAAGCGTCGCGCTAGCTGGGGAAGGCAAGGGCGAGGAGGCGCTGACTCTCGCTGGCGAATCCAAGACGATCGCACGCGCCTTACGCAAGGAATTCGTCCCGCTGGATCCGGAGAAGCCCGAGGCCGGCGGCGTCAACTTGAGGGGCGCGAAGAGCTACCCGCTGATGAAGTCGATCTCTCCCTACGAGATCTTCTTCATGGTCATGTGGGTCTTCGTGTTGCTCTGGCCTGTATGGAATCGCGTGTTGAACGGGCTAATCCTGCGCAACCGCAAGGAATCGATACGTGTCTGGCGTAAGCGCAAGTTCATCATAGTGGTCGGCGGCAGCGCACTCTGTGCTGTCTTGTGGGCCAGCATCGTCGGCGGTGGAGGATCACCCTTCGATTCTGCGCCGTACAAGACGGGCTTGACCAATGGCGATATCGTCGCAGTCAGTGAGCCGATCTTTCCGCCCTTCCCGATTGGATATGCGGAGACGCACACAGAGGAGATGTTCCGTCCGCCGACTTGGACTGATGAGTCCGAGGTAGACGAGCAGGGCTACTACAAGACCGGCTATCGTGTCCCCAAGAAGGACCCCGCGACGGGCTTATTCCCGCCCTCGAATCCGGTCATCGTTCGCTACGGTGAATCCGACGTGAACGAATCGTCGCGTCACTTGGCGGGAACGGATGAGCTGGGACGCGACTTCTTCGTGCGCATGTTGTGGGGCGGGCGAGTCAGCTTGTCTGTCGGCATTCTATCAGCCTTCTTGTTGACGGTGATCGGAGTAGTGATCGGATCGATCGCTGGCTACTTCGGCGGCTGGATCGACACGAGCATCATGCGCGTGATCGAGATCCTGCAGTCGATCCCGGCCTTCTTCTTAATGTTGATGGCGATGGCCTTCACCGATCCGGACGTGATCCCGCCCATCATCGCGATCGTCGTGACCATTGCGATGATTCGCTGGACTGGCGTGGCGCGACTCGTGCGTGGCGAGTTCTTGCGCTTGCGCGAGGCCGAGTTCGTCCTTGCGGCACGTGCGCTTGGCTTCTCGAACCGGCGCACGATCTTCCGACATGTGTTGCCGAACGCGATGAGTCCGGTGCTGGTCAGTGCTGCCTTCGCGGTTGCGGCCGGCATCTTGACCGAGTCCGCTATCTCCTACCTAGGCTTTGGCATTCAGCATCCCGGCGCCTCGTGGGGCTCGCTCGTGAACGAGTCCAAACGGCCCGAGGATTGGTGGGTGCAGGTCTTCCCGGGCATCCTGATCTTCGTCACCGTGACCTGCTACAACCTCGTCGGCGATGCTGTTCGCGACGCACTCGACCCGAAGATGAAGGTGTGACGTGAGCGAGCACAAAGACAACAACGAGCCTAAGGCGCTGCTCGAACTCGATGGGCTGCGCACTTACTTCTACAGCGATGAAGGGGTGGCGCGCGCCGTTGACGGCGTCAGCTACACCTTGCTCGAGGGCGAGACGCTGGGCGTTGTCGGTGAGTCCGGCTCGGGCAAGAGTGTGACTGCACTATCGGTCATGGGCTTGATTCCGCAGCCGCCCGGAAAGGTCGTTGACGGCCGCATTCTGTTCCGCGGCCAGGACCTGCTGAAGTTCGACGACGAGGCTCTGCGCAGGATGCGCGGCAACGAAATCGCGATGATCTTCCAGGAGCCGATGACCGCCTTGAACCCGGTCTACACGGTCGGGGATCAGATCATCGAGACCGTCATGCTGCACCAAGGCGCGGATGCTGCTGCGGCGCGTATGCGGGCGATCGAGATGTTGACCAAGGTCGGTATCCCGAGTCCAGAAGCGCGCGTCGACGAGTATCCGCACCAGCTATCGGGTGGCATGCGCCAGCGCGTGATGATCGCGATGGCGATGGCGTGCGACCCCTCGCTTCTGATCGCAGATGAGCCGACGACGGCTCTCGACGTGACGATCCAGGCGCAGATCCTCGAACTGATTCGCGACCTGCAAGAAGACGCCGGCATGAGCGTGCTGCTCATCACGCACGACTTGGGTGTGGTCGCTGAGACTGCTCACCATGTCGCCGTGATGTATGCCGGCAAGGTTGTCGAGTACGCGTCGGTAGAGGAGCTCTTCGCGAATCCAAAGCACCCATACTCGATCGGGCTGTTCCGATCGCTGCCTGACCTCGCTAAGGCTGGCGAACGTCTGGCCACCATCCCGGGCATTGTTCCGCCCGCGACGCGCTTCCCATCCGGATGTCGCTTCCGTACTCGTTGCTCGATCGCCACTGACAAGTGCGCGCAGACCGAGCCTCTCCTGGCCCCTTACGATTCCGATCCGGGCCACACCGTCGCCTGTCACCACCTAGAGGAGGCGGAGAAGCTATGAGCACAACGGCCCATTCCGAAGCGGCGTCCGAGCGCGATCAACTGCTCGTCGTACGTGACCTGAAGAAGTACTTCCCTATTCACAAGGGACTCTTCTCGAAGCACGTCGGCGACGTCAAGGCTGTCGACGGCCTCTCGTTCGAGCTAGGGCGCAACGAGACCTTGTCGCTGGTGGGGGAGTCGGGTTGTGGTAAGACCACTGCCGGTCGAACCGTGTTGCGTCTGCTTGATCCAACCGCTGGCTCTGCACACTTGGCGTTGGACGAGGGTGATAAACGCGTCAATCTGTTCTCGCTCAGCGAGCGCGAGATGCGGCCTTATCGTCGCGACTTGCAGATCATCTTTCAGGATCCCTTCGCCAGTCTCAATCCGCGCATCACGGTCGGCAACACGATCGGTGAAGCGCTCAAGGTGCATGGCATTGCGACCGGATCCGAGCTTGACGATCGCGTGGTCGAACTGCTGGTCAAGGTGGGCTTGTCAGGAACGGTAGCGAACCGATTCCCGCACGAGTTCTCGGGCGGGCAGCGGCAGCGCGTTGGCATTGCGCGCGCCCTCGCTCTGAATCCCAAGTTGATCATCTGCGACGAAGCGGTTTCTGCCCTCGACGTATCGATTCAAGCGCAGGTGATCAACCTGCTCAAGGATCTGCAGGACGAGTTCGGGCTCTCTTACGTCTTCATCGCGCACGACTTGTCCGTGGTTCGGTACATCTCGCATCGCGTTGCCGTGATGTACCTCGGCAAGATTGTCGAGATCGGCACCACGCAGCAGATCTTCGAGAACCCGCAGCACCCCTATACCCAGGCGCTCTTGTCAGCGATCCCCGTTCCGGATCCCACCAAGCGCAAGAAGCGCATCGCGTTGGAAGGCGATGTCCCTTCGCCGATTAATCCGCCGGCGGGTTGCCACTTCCACACGCGCTGTCCGGTTGCGGAAGCGCGTTGTAAGGAGAGCTATCCGGAGTCGGTTGCGATTGAGGATGGGCACTCGGCTACTTGTCACTTGCTGGCGCCATCCTGAGGATGGTACGGCACGCGCACTAGTGACTCAGCGTCAGCTCGATGTTGCCGAAGTCGACCCCGCGATCCTGTGGGTTGAAAGTTAGAGTTCCATCGATGTGAAATTCTTGTGCCTTGCCGACACCTTACCTGGAGCCGGGGCACCGGGGTGATGCAGGGGATGGAGCTTGGTTCAAGCGGCTCAGTTGGTTTGGAGTGGCGTCTTGGCTCATGACCGGAGCTGCAGAGCTGGATCGACGGGCCCGCGCGCGTGACGGTTGATTAGAACTCCGCTAGATTCAGTTCGTAGTGCTCGCGCAGGACCTGCCCCAGCTCGCGGAAGTCGTCGATGATGTGATCGGGGCCGAAGTCGTCTGGGTCTTGGTTTGTCTTCGCCGCGCGCCTGGACCAGACGGTTTTGATGCCCAGGCTCTTCGGCGGGGCAACGTCGTGGGCCAGGTTGTCACCTACGTACATGACCTCGGAAGCGTTGAGCCACATCGAGCGTAGGGCGGCAGAGTAGAGCTTGGGATTCGGCTTGGAGATACCTACTTGGTCCGAGATGAATACAGCTTGCGTATCGATATAGGCCAGCACGTCCAAGCGGATCAGTTTCTCGGCCTGCTTCTCGGTCCAGCCGTGCGTCACGATGCCAGTTCGCATTCCGGCGTCGCGGAGCGCGCTCAAGAGCGGCACGACATCGTCGAAGGGCTTGAGCTCTTGGAACTTTGTGTCGTGGTAGGCGGCCACGCCGGCGGCGACGATCAGCGCCGGATTGACGCCGCCCTGGGCGCTTTGCGGCAAGCGCATCAACAGCTTGTCGTAGTGCTTGCCGTAGTTGGAGCTGAACTCCTTGATGACTTCGTCGAGTTCGCGTGAGACTTCGACCTCGGGCGCCCGTAGGCCCATCGTGATCATCGCCCGCACAGCGTTCAGGCGGGCGCGACGCGCGAACTCGGTGGTCGAGAATAGCGTGTCGTCGATGTCGAAGAGGATCGCCTTCAGGTTTCCCATGGCTCGCATGGTAGCGAGTCCGTCGCGTCAGTGGCACAGCGAGTGGGGTAGGAGCTTTGCGAAGCGTGCTGTCTTCTCAAAAGAAACCGCCGCCTCGCTACCCGGGAGGGCGACGAGGCGGCGGTGAATGGAGAACGAGTCCTGCAACTCGCCGCCCATGGATTGCCGATTGTCTTCTTAGTAGCGACGCTCGAGCTTCTGAGTCGCCTCTTCGCGGACATCCGTGATGCGAGCGCGGATGAGGATCATCAAGCTGGTGCGCTCATCGTTGTAGCCTTCGCTCTTGAAGAGGAAGCCCAGGATCGGGATGCGTGCGAGCCACGGGACTTCCGCCCGGCGCTCGATGTTGCGAATGTCAGAGAGCCCACCGAGGAGGATCGAGCCGCCGTCGGGGATTAGGGCCGAAGTGTTGACGCTCTGGACTTCCAACTCAGGCAGCTGGAACTCGACCGGTGAGGTGATACCCCCAAGCGTCGTCGAGAAGGAGCGCAGCGCGACGACCTTGGCGATCGTGGGCTGAATCTCGAGTGTCAGGTACTTGCGGTCGTGGTGGATCGTCGGGCGAACGTCGAGGACGACACCTTCGTGAAGCACGTTGACGACCGGATCAGCAATGGCCTGGAACTGGGCAACCTCAACATCGAAGTCTTGGATGTACGCGCGCTGGTTGATCACCGCGACGTACGCCTGCTGCGTGTTGTGGACACTCAGGATCTGGCTGTTGACCAGCTCGTACTGGCTGCTCTTCTCGACGGCGCGAAGCACCGCAGACAACTCGAGGTCGTTCAGGAAGGTCAGCTGGAAGCTCATACCACCGATGGTGGAGAGAGCATCGCCCAGCGCGCTTCCGAAGAAGTTGCTAGTGGCGGCGCGGAAGTCTCCGTCCTCGCCATCATCGTAGAAGAAGCCGGCGGCGGCGGGGCCTGCAGCACCCTGGCCGTTGGCACCCGTTCCACCGTTGTCAAGCCCGCGCGATGCCATGTCCTCAAGACCGGCCGTCACGTCGGAGACATCAGCGCTGTCCAAGCCGCGGAAGTCGACGCCGATTTCCTGCAGCCAGTTGTCGCCGACCGTCATGAACTTCGACTCGATCGTCACGAGTGAGGAGTTGAAGCGCCTGAGGTCCTCGAGGAACTCTTTGACCTTCGACTGAACCTCGGGCGAGTGAACGATCAGGATGAAGCCTTCGCCAGCCTCGGCGGTTCCGGGCTCACCGTCCCAAGTGCCGACTGCGACGTTCTCCTGGATGATGGTGGAGAGGTCTTCGATCTCGATCTGGCGCGGGCTCTCGAAGATGCCGCCGAAGGGGCCGCCGCCGTCATCGTCCTCGAGCTCGTCGAGCAGACGCAGGCGGTCGATCCGTGGGCCGGAGAAGTTCGTCATGACCTTGATCAGGTCGCGAACGTCATGGTTGTAGATGATGGGCTTGCCGAGAGCCTTCTCGGTGGTGGTGACAAGCACGGCATCGTGACGCAGCGTCCAGGTGACCGTCTCGCCGGCCATGCCGGTGATGTGGTTCAGGGCCTGGGAAACGCTGAGTTGGTTCTCGAAGTTGAAGCGGAAGACGATGCCTTCGTCGAAGACAGCGTTCTCGGCAGCTTGATCGACAACGATCGGCAGTCCTGTGAACTGACGGATGTAGTCGACGACAGTGCGCAAGCTCTCTTCGTCTTCGATGCCGGGCAGCGTCACCATCGTGGTGTCGAGTTGACCGCGCAGCGTGATCTCAGCTTCGGTGACCTTCTGCGACAGATCGATGCCGCGGCGGCTCTTGCGCATCGCGGTCATCTTGCGCCACTCGTCCGGGTTCGGATAGGTGATCACATCTGTCCACGGAATCGTCAGCTCTTGCAGGTGCTCGCGCCACTTGGCGAACTCCTCGCGCTTGTTGTCGATGTAGTCGCGACGAACTTTTTCGCGTCCCGCACGGAAGGCGGCATCGCGCAGCTCGCTGGCTTGCTCGTTGCGAGGATCGCGACGCAGCAGTTGGTCGCAGTACTCCATCGAGGCGTCGTACTGAGCCTTGTCGAAGCTGTCGATCGCCTGCGTGAGCATGTTGGCGACGATGCGGTCGTTGCGCTGGTCCTCGATCATCTCCTTCTGACGGAGCTGATCGTGTGCGGCGCGGTTAGCTGATTCGCGTTGAGCGACTTCAGCAGCTTCGCGGTCTTGCTTGGCACGCTCGAGCAACTCGTTAGCGCGGCCGTCGATGCCGCCCCAATCGAGCGAGTAGGGCGCCCAGCGAATGTGGTTCAAGCACAACGACAGCTCGGCAATTGCCTTGCCGTAGTCGCCGCGAATGTGTGCACGCTCGCCTTTGCGGAAGTGATCTTCGGCCTCAGCCTTCAGCTGCTGAACGCGCAACTCGTGCTCGTCCGCCAACTGGGCGCTGATGGTCTTGTTGCTGCCAGAGGCTTCCCCGAGCAAGGCCCCGATATCGGCGCGAAGATCCTTCGCCTCGATGTTGTCGGGGTCCATGTCGAGAGCGCGCTGGATTTCGCCAGCGGCCTCTTCGAGACGCAAGTCATCGCGCAGCTGGCGAGCCGTGGCGATGTGGTGCTCGATCAGGAAGACCTGACGCTGGCGCTTGAGTCCGAGAGTCTCGGCTTCTTGTGCGAGCGAGCTGCCACCTTGAGCACCAGACGTCGGAGTATTGACGCTAGAAGTCGACGCAGCATCATCGGTGCTGGTATCGGCAGGCGTCGTGTTTTCCGAGGGACTGTTGCAAGCCGTAGCGAGAAGCAAGGCCAACGGGAGTGCGGTTCCGGCGTTCCTCATTCGGGAGGTCTCTTGTCGGGGGCGTGCTCGGCTGGGGGTGAGTGATCGAGTTCGGGCCAGCCGTTGTAGGGCAGCGGCGTGGTTCGAACTCGGCTCGGGACCGAGGCGTGCGTGGACTCTGAAGGTGGGGGGGGCGGCCCGTACGCTCCGAGAGGAGTGCGTGGGCTCGACGTTATTGACGGGCGCGTAAAGAACTTGCCAGCGGCGAAGATCCGTGGTGCCTGTCGGGTCTCGGTTGAGTGGTGTGGCGTAGCAAAGTGGGGGGCCACTCGTGCCGACCAAGGGAGGTCGAGTCACCGAGGAGAGACGAGGAAGATACCCGAAGGACGACACTTCGGTCAAAGCCAACATTCAAAAACAAGCCCCTGTCATCAAAGCACTTAGGTGTGCTGCGCACACCTGGCTCAGGGCTCGGATCGAGCCGGTCTCGGCAGAGGTTCTAGACGGCTCTCGGAGGAGGATACTGAACCTCCTCCGACTTTCTCAGCCAGCGACGCGATCGCCCCGGTTCGGGGCGAAGTTGCGGCCGGCCTGCGGTCACTTAATCGAGTCCGGATAGGCCCCGACGAATGTGATATCGGTGAACTCGGCGCTCAGAGCAACATCGAGAACCTTGATGACATCGCCATAGACCGTGCCCGGGCGGGCGTCGATCGTAGCGGGCCGATCCGGCTCTTTTTCGCGGATGCTCTTCAGCTTAGTTTCGATCTCGCTGAGCTTGGTCGTCTTCTTGATGCCGACCGAGTACTGCACGACGCGATCGTTGCCGTACACGAAGCGGCCGACGCCGTTGTAAGGGCCGAGCTTGTCGTCCCCGAGATCCTTGTACTTGGTTCCCGGTTCGACGACACGCATCAGGATTTCGACCTTTTCGATCGGCTCTGCATCCATTTGGTTCACACCGACATCTTTGGGCAAGTAAGCAGCCAGCTTGCCCTCGAGCGTTTTGAACTTCAGGGTGCACATGAAGAAAATGAGAAGCAGGAAGGTGACGTCGATCATCGGCGTCATTTCCAACTCGACCTTCTCTTCGGATAGTTCCTTGAGCTTGGATGACATGGTTCAGGTCCTCGTTTCGTAGGTCGAGCGGCTATTTGTTCTTGTCGTCTGCCGAATCTTCGGCAGCGGCGAGTTGGACCTTCCAGATCTCGACACCCTTCTGCCCGCAGAATTCCATGATCTTCTGCACGTGCTTGAAGGAGGTCGTCGCGTCAGCACGAATCAACAAAGCTTCGCCCGGAATCATCGGACCGGTTCCGGCTTCCTTGTTGAAGTGCTCCTTCACCATCCGATCGGATGCATCCGCGAGCCACAGCTTGACGCCCTTGTAAGGGTCGGCATTCGAGTCGTGTATTTCCGGGTCGTACAACGCATCCCGCTTGACGACCATGCGGCCGTCCCAGGGGACGTTCAGCACCGGACGCCACTCGTCCTTATTCGGCTTGTCCGGGGAAGCATGTTGTGCCACCGGTAGCTGCAGTTCCTCAAGGTCCTGCTGCGTCAGGTCAGTGATGATCATGAAGAAAATGATCAAGAGGAAAACCACGTCGATCATCGGCGTGAGATTCATCTCCATATCTGTTTCAGGATCGTGCTTGGCTAAGTTCATGACGGCCTCGTCAGCTACCGGGTCTTCAGGTGGATTTGGAAGTGGGGGATCCGCTCATGAGGAGCCGAACTGAAGGGGGATCGATGATCTCCCCTTCATACCCACATCAACTCGAGAAGTTGCGGGTGGCGACTGCCGAGGGGCAATCGCCGCGCGCAATTCAGGTAACTTCGCCACGGAAGCGCTCGAAGAGGTCCTCGACGATCGCGCCGACCTCGATGATGCTCTTGACTAGGCGGTTGCGGATGAACGCGAAGGCCGCGGTCACCGGGATGGCGACGAACAGACCGAACATCGTCGTCAGCAGAGCCTGAGAAATACCGCTCGCGAGCTCGGCCGGCGAGGCCTGGCCACCCGAGGTAGCAATCGTGTTGAAGGCCGCGACCATTCCGGAAACCGTTCCTAGCAGACCCATCATGGGTGCCAGGTTCGAGATCAGGGCAAGCCAGCCAATCTTCTGGTGCAGCTTGATCGACTCTTCGTCGCCCATCTCTTCGAGCGACTTCTCAAGTGCTTCGAAGTGGTGGCCGATCTTGGAGATGCCAGCGCCGCAGACGCGGGTGAAGTAGTTGGGCTCGTTCTCGCAGAGCTCCATCGCCTCCTGGTACTGCTCGTCGTCGAACAGTGCCTGGATTTCGTCGATCAGCTCGGGCGGAGCCAACTTGTCGCGCTTGAGCGATACGAAGTTCTCGATGATGATCGCGAGAGAGACAATCGACAACACGATAATCGCCATACCAATCGGACCGGAGTCCTTGATCAGTTTGCCGATAGTGACGTTGTTCTCGTCTTGAGCCAGGGCCGGGGTCGCTGTGATGCACAGGGTCCCAATGAAAGCAATCGAGGTCGCTGCTTTGGTGGCCAGGCGTTCTTTGATGGAAGTCAGGGTCATGGTCCTGAGATGTGGGGGGGGGCTGATTTGGGATGCGTAGAGACCAGCAGAGCCTCAACGGGATATCCCCGGGGTAGTACTCGAAAGAATTAGGACGGTTGCCGTTGAAACTGCGACTACCGTTGATTTGTTGTGACTTTGGCTCGGAAGCCCGGATCTTGTCGTTGAAAAGAACGATCCTGGCCGTGGTCGGCCCGAATGGTGCGTCTCGGTTCTAGAGGGTGTTTAGGAGAGCGGAGGCTTGCAGCGCCGACGGCGTGTCACCGAAGCGGTTCTTAACATCGTTCAGGTAGCGACGAGCCGATACGGTTGCGTCGGAGTCGCCCAATTGCATGGTCGATTGCGCCAAACCTAGGAGCGCACGCGCTACGCGATCACGGTCAGTGTGATCGACAGCGGCCACTTTCGCGAACTCGACTTGCGCGAGACGAATTTTGTTCTGGGCCATGTAGACCTCGGCCAGGCCCAAGGTCGCGGCGTGGCGCTCAGCGGTCGCGATGTCGGTGCTTCCGAGGCGACCCTGAAAGAAGGTCAGAGCTTGCGGCAAGCGGCCTTCCGCGAGGTGGGCGAAGCCCTCTCCTGCGGCTGCCTTGCCACGCGCGGCGACGAGGCGCGAACGCTCGGGCGAACCCAAGTCCGTGATCGCAGCAATCATCGACGCCAGCGATGTTTCGATGGCGAGGTACAAGGTGCTCGCGTCTGCGCCTTGCTTGGCTTCCAAGAGCGCATCCGCAGCATCGAGTCCGGCCAGCATGCACATGCTGCGTTCGTAGCCAGCGGTCGGCCGTTCGGTGGAAGCTTCCTGGTAGATACCTTGGAAGATCGCGGCGGCGCCAGCCGCGTCGTTTGACAGGCGCGTCGCGCGGCCCTTGAGCCAGCGCGCGCGCGGAACTTCACGGTTGTCCGCGTACTCCGACAAGAAGCGATCGCACTCGGCGATGCAATTCGCGAACTGGCCCGCGTCGATCGCGCCCCAAGCGAGCAGGGCCTCGGCCGAGTTGAGGCGGGCGGCGGCTTGAATGACTTCGCGGGCAGCGGCGTTACCTGCGGCCTCTTGGAATCGAGCGACCGCATTCTCGAAATCGCCGCGCGCGACGTAGCTCTTGCCATCGCTGAAGGATGTGGGGAACGCACCCCATTCGATGCGAAGCACCTCTTCGGTATTGATCGTCTGGTCCTTGCCACTCTTGTCGAGGGTCACGCCCGACAATGCGTTCTCTGTGATTATGCCACTGAGCGTAGTCACCTTGCCGGAGCGCGGATTGCGACGCAGCACCTTGTCGAGCTTGGTCGACTGCACGCTCGGCGCCGACGTGGGACTCGTGCTCGGGGTTGCGGGCGCCGCAGACGCTTCGTTCTCGAGGCCCAACACGAAGGAGGCGGAGAGAGCGAGAATAGTGGCGGCACCACGACGAAGGCACTTCATGGGCGTGACGGACATCTGCATGGTTCTTGCGAGAGAAGACACCGGAGACGCGTCGACCCGAATGGGTCGCTCGAGAGTCGTAGCACAGACTGGGGTCATGGGCTGCTGACTGGGTGTGGACTGGTGTCTTATTTCCATGGTGAGGGGAAACATGATAGCGGCGCTCGGACGCGTCACAACTGCCCATTGGGGCAGCGGGCCTAAGGTTTTTGAGAGTTGCGCCTGAGGCGGTGCTGAGGGACTCTTCGGGCAGCCGTCTCAGCTCGGAAATTTTGTGATGGGAGTCGCTCCAACCCCGGCTAGAGGCTGGACCGAAGAGGTCGTTCTTGGGATAGGGGCCTGGAGACGAGCGCCGGCTCGGCTCTCAGCGGCCAGAGTCTCCATGCGGGCGCGTCAGTATGCTTATCTCAGTTCCTTCGCGATCCACTTGTAGCAGTTGCGCAGCGCGCCGTTTCCATACTTCGCCGCGAGTTCCGCGGTGGCGCCTTCGGCCTCTTCGCAAACATCTTCGACGGTTTTGAAGGTCGCGCTGACTTCGCCTTGAATGGTCAGCAGCTGTGCTTTGGCGGCGTCGATCTTACGACCGTCCTGCTGACCCCACACCTGATAGGCGTAAATCAGCTGGAACTTGAGGGCGTACCAATCGCACGAGATCCACTTGTCACCGGATGCCGAATACGAGTTCAAGCGCTTCGTCAGCAGGGTGAACTCTTCCTCGTCTCCGCCAGCTCCGGGGGAGACTTGCACTTTGGTGCCGGTACCGTCGACGATGCCGATGACGGAATCGACCCATGCCAGCACCGTCGACTTCGGAGCCGGATCGGCTTCGTCCATCACGAGCGACGTCAGGACCTCTTTTGCTTCGGCCATGCGGCCTTGGTACAGCAGTGACTTTCCGAGGCGCGGCTTCAGAATCGTGCGCATGAACTTCTCTTGAGCCGGGTCGTCACCGTACTTATTGAGAATCTTGAGCGCGACCTTCTCGCACTTGGCCCACTCGCTGAGGTCGAACCAGTGCTTGGCCTCATTCTGCTGGCTCGAGAGCTTGGGCTTGCCGGTCGAGTTGCCGCGCTCGAGGTGCTCGGCCATCTCGCGCAGCAGCGTCATCTGCTCGGCTGTGTCGGTGGACTCTCTTTCCTTGCGCAGCAGTGTGTTGTAGAAGATCAGCGAGGCCTCGCCGGCGCGCTTGTCTTCCGAATACGACGCGGTCAGCGCGGTCATTTCCGTACGCGCCTTTGCGGTATCGCCAAGCTTCAAGTGCGATTGAACAACCATGTTCATCGACCATGCGGCCAATGACGGCTGCTCTTCGTACTTGTCCGCGTAGCCAGTGAGGAGCTCGACGACCTTGCCGAAGAGGGTCAGGTCGTTATTGGCCTTGGCCTCGGTGAACGTGATGAAGCCGCGATAGAACTCAGCGGTCGCGGAAGCTTCGCGTCGTTTAGCGAGACGAATGGGGCTCTCGGTCTGCGAGCGATCTGTGTCCTTGAGGAAAACTTCCAGGTACTCGTTAAAACCTTGCAGTGCGCCGGAAGCATCGCCGTCACGGAAACGGCAGACGGCGATGTCGACGATGCCCTTTTCCCACCAGGCCGTATCCACGGCGATCTGGCTGTACTCGCGGATGGCATCATCCCAGTTGCGCTTACGCTGGGCCTGCTTGCCCATGTTGTAGCGCACTTCGTCCTTGTTGTTTTCGCTGAGTTGCGCGACGAGGTCTTGCGCGTTGTTCACCAGCTCTGTCAGGACATCCTTATCGAGGACAGCGGGTCCCTCGATGTTCTGCATCATCTTGTAGTAGCCGTTGGCATTCTTGCCATCGAACTCGATGTCGCCGAGCCATGTCGTGCAGCCTTCGCGGAACGCCATCGCGGCCAGGAGCGGCTGCTCCAGCTTGCGATAGCAGTTGCCAATGCCGTTCATCGTGCGCGCGCCAAACTCGATGCGCTTCGAGGAGTCTTGGCCTTCAAGCGAACCCAGCACGCGGTGATAGGCCGTCAGTGCAGCCGTGTAGTCGGTGTCGTAGTAGATACCTTGCGCTGCGTCGAACAGTACTTCAGGGGAGACGACGACGCCGGGGCGCGTGATGATTTCGGAGATCAACTTCTGAGCGAGCAGCTGCAAGCTGGTGCCCTTGTTCTCTTCGTTGACGTTCTGCGCGATGCGCAACGCGAGATCCGTCGTGTCGGTCGTTTCGCGGCGGCTCTTGAAGCCGGCACTGTTCATTTCCTCGACCGTAGCGAACCAGCGGCCTTCGCCCTGCGTCAGGTTGCCACCGACAAATCCACTCGACTCAAGCAAGCCACGCGCGACGGCCAGCATCGACATGTGCCCCTGCGGGTCAAAGGTGAAGCCTTCGCGGCGCTGCGTGTTGTAGTAGTGCAGCGAGTATTCCGTCAGCGCTTGCATGTCGCCGGTCGCCAAGAAGGCGTCGACGAGGGGCTCCATCGCCTTCTGCAGGAAACTGAAGAGTACGACCTTGTCGGCATCGTTCAGCTCGCGTTCCTTGATCAGGAGTTCCCACTCCTTGAGGTCCTTCGGGATCGTGCCATCGATGACGGCACTCAAGTAAGCGGCAGCGTCTTCGGGGGCGCCGCGCTTCAAGTTGACGCGACCGATTTCGATGTAGCCGTGGAAGCCAGGGGGAGTGCCTTCGCCGGCTGCAAAGATCAGTTCCTCGAGTGCGCTGATTGCGTCCGAGAAGAAGGTCGAGCCATCGCTGCCGGCGTTGTTGAACAACTCGGCCAGGTCGGACAGCATCTTGCCCTTGTTCAGGTAGAGCATGAACAAGCGAACCGTGTCGGCCTGAGCGCGGTCGCGCTTCGGGATCGAGACCAGGTTCGAGATCTCTTCGTTCGCCTTGCCAAGAGCTCCTTCGAGCACTTCCTGGCGGCGTGTGCGGATCGCCGTCGCCTCTTCACCTAGGGCTTCCTCAAGCTGGATGGCCAGCGAGCGCGATAGGTTGTTAGCAGTGGCAACGTAGGCCGAGTTCGCATTGGCGCGTTGCTCGGAGTAGCTGTTTTGCTCCAGGAAACCTTCGTAGGCATCGAGCGCGCGTTCGAATAGCTCCGTGCGACGAACCGGATCCTTCTCGTTCGCAGCGCCTTCGGCTACTACGTCGCACTTGACGAGCTCGAACTTGTCGGTCATCGAGCGTGGGACGCCTTCTTTCTCGACTCGATCCAGTACCGACTCAGCCAGGTCCACGAAGGACCAATCCGACGCCAATCCCTTGGCGAATTGGATCTCAGCCTCGACCGCGGCTTCGCTCTTCTCTGCTGGCAGAGTCGCTCCGAATACTGAGCTTCCCGATCCAGCAATGGAGCAGAGGGCGAATAGGGGCAGAAGGGCGGGCATGGCCCACGAACGAGTGGCGCGGTCAGTCATGATCGCTCGGCCCAAAATGGGCGGCGGGAGTGGTGATGTGTCGAACTCGGGTCGATCGCTGTCGCGAACGATCACCGGGCGTAGGCCAGACTTAGGATTGAGAGCAGGCAGTCCCGGGCGCACGGGAGTGGAGTACCTGTCTGGAATCAAATGACTACAGGTTCAGGCATCGGATCTCGGGTCCGTGAGCAGGTTCCTGTTTTCTAGTGCGGCCAAGTGGGGCTTGGCCGCTTTGAATCCGTGAGAGCTGGAACGTTCCGCGCCAAGCTTTGGGTGAAGCCGAGCCTTGCCTTGAGGGCGCTTCGTGCTGGAAGTGGGGCAGAGCCGGCACGAGAGAACGAACGGTGTAGATAGAGAGCCAGCCCGGCAGAACATCGCTTTGCGAGTCTCCCGGGCCGGCAGCTGTTTTACTCTTCGCCGAATTCGGAGGCTTTCGGCTCTTTCTCTTCCGGGATCACGATCGCTGCGCGCAGCAAGATCAAGAGCTTCCGGTTAGAGACATAGTTTCCTTTGCGCTCGAACAAGGCCGAGAGCAACGGGATCTTGTTCAGGATCGGGACACCCGAGCGAAGGTCTTCCTTCTCGGAGACCTTCATGCCGCCCAGCAGCACGGTGCCGCCGTCTGGGATCGGGATCGTGGTGCGCACGCGCTGGAACTCGACTTCGGGCAGCTGAATGGTGACCGAGTTCTGAGTACCGAGCGTCGTCGGGCGCTCGATGATAGGCCGCTTCAGTTCAGCGATCGTCGGACGCATCTCGAGCGTAATGAAGCGGCGGTCGGCCGAAACAGTGGGGCGCACGTCAAGGATGACGCCGTCCTGAATGACACCGATGATCGGGTCAGCGATAGCTGCGGCCTGAGCGATCTCAACGTCGTAGTCACGAACATATGCGACCTGGTTCAGCACCGACAGGTTGGCCCGCGCGGTGTTGTGCACCAAGATGCGGGGCGCGGTGACGAGCTCGACGCGTTCTGACTTCGAGACGGCGCGCAAAATCAGCTCGAGCTGAAGGTCGTTCAGGAAAGTCCACTGGAAGGACAAGCCGCCCGAACCCTGCAACACTTGATCGTTGCCGAGGGAGAGGTCGTACAGCTCTTCGACGCGAGCGCGAATGTCGCCATCAGCACCTTCGTTGTAGAACGCACCAAGGTCGGTACCCTGACCAATCGAACCACCGAGGTCCTGCTGGGTCGATGCGTCACCGAAGTCGTTGAAGTCACGACCGGACTCACCGAGGCCGGGCGAACCCAAGCCGCGGAAGTCGACGCCGATGTCCTCGAGGAAGTTGTCTTCGACCTTCATGAAGCGCGCTTGGATGTCGACCATGATGCCGGTCGCTTCGCGCAGGTCGTCGAGCAAGTGCTGGATCATGTCCTGCACTTCGGGGACCTGGTTGACGACCATTTGCCCGGTGTCCGTGATGCGGATCGAGTTGGCCGGATCGTTGTCCCAAGAGTCGACCGCAATGTTGTTGCGGATCAGTTCTTCGAGCATCGATGTCGTGACAACGTTGGTCTCTCGCTCTTCAAGTTCTTCGTCGAGCTCGATCATCGCGCCCGAGGGAGCGACGTTCATCTCGCGACCCGGGTAGTCCTGAATCGGGTGGACGAGATCGTGCACCGAGTAGGTGCGCAGGATCTGGCCACCGATCAGCTCTTCAGCAGTGATGAACTTGACGACGCCATCTTCGACCATCCAGCGCAAGTTCTCGCGCGTCTCGGTGATGATGTCGAGCACCTTGCGAACGCTGCGCTCGGGCAGCTGCAGGACGATGTTGGTCTCTTCTTCGTCGAGCTCGTCGGTGACGGTGTTCGAGATGAAGAAGTTCACGCCGGTGAACGACTGCAAGTAGCTGGCAACTTCCTCGAGCGGGGAGCCTTCGCCATCCGCGCCACCGAAGTTCGGCTCGATGCGAATCGAGTCAAGCTGGGTGAGGACTGCGTCGCGCTCGCGAACTGCGCCGGGATCCATCTCGTTATGGGCAAGCGGCTTGCGCTGACGCACAGACTTCCAGCGGTCGAGAGCGAACTTCAAAGACTCGGTCTGGGGCACGTTCATCGTGTCCAGATCTTCGAAGGTTCGCAGCCACTGCTCGCGGTAGTGCTTACGGTTGGACTCTTCGGTCGACGAGTGACGTGCTTCGCGCGCGGTGGAGCGCAGGTTGACGGCAGCATCGTTGCCCGGGTCTTCCAGCAAGATCAGACGACACCAGGTTTCGGCCTGGCTGTAGTTCTCGGCAAGGAAGGCGTGGTTGGCAAGTTCGTAGTAGTCGCGCAACTTGTTCTCGCGACGCTCGATCTCTTCGGCCTCACGCTTGAGCTGCAACGCTTGTGCGTCGTCGTGCTCGAGCTTGGCTTCGCGCTCGGCCTTGGCCTCGCGCTCTTGGATCGACATGTCGATCTTGCCCTTGACGATGATGAGGTCGAGGTTCTCGGACTCGATCGTCGGGTGCCAGCGCAGGATGCTTTTGGCCTGACGATATTGCTCGACGGCGCGGTCGTAGTCCTCGGTCTCGAAAGCGCGGTCGCCCTCGTCCGAGAAAGCTTCGACTTGCAGTAGAGCCTGTGCGCGGCGAACCATCGCACGGTCCGTCTCGTCTGCGAAGGCTTCACCGACGTTGGCGTACTTGTCGCCCATCATCGAACGAACCGTACGCAGCTCGGTGCGAGCGTCTTGGTTGGTGGGGTCAAGTTGAAGTGCAGCAGCGAAGCTGGCGATTGCGTCCTCTAGACGCAATTCAGCCAGCTCGACGCGCCCGTTATCGACCAGAACGGCGGCTTTGTCGCGCGCGCTCTGACGATACGCCTGCGCGCGGTTCATGCTTTCTTCGTCGTCCGTTCCTTGCGCGCTCGCCGGTATGGCGCGCACCACAGGTGCGTTGGGAGCGGCGGACGTTTCGGAGTCGGTGATCTGGGGGATCTCGTTCTCGATGACGTCGCTATTGTTCGTCTTATCCGTGCTTTGGCACGAGACGATCGCCGCGATGGCAAGGGGCAAGATGGTTGAGCGCAACCGCATGGTTGAGTGCAGACCTTGTCGAGGGGCCTTATCTTGGGGGATAGAGGGGGCGGCCAGGCGACCTCGAAAGGTCGGTCGTGCCATGTGCGTCGGACGGGTGCTTCGGCGAGAATCGTCGGAGCATGTGGTAGCTGAGTTCGCAGCGCGCCGCGTGTTCCTCGCTTCCTCGGTCTCGTGTCCGTGACACAAGAGTGATGGGAAGGAGTCGGCGTGGCGGGCGTCGAAGGATTCGAACCGAATGCTCTGTGTCAATTCGCGGTGCGTGGTTTGCACGTAGCGCGACGCGACAGGGGAGTGTTCGGCTGTTCGTTGGGCTCGTACTCGTGGGGGCGAATCGGGTGGACACGGTCCTGTACACACGGCTGCGCGGCGCGCGCGCAAGTGCGAAGGATCCTCCACGAGCGGAGGTGGCATGGGGCCAACGGATAGGTGGGGCCAAGGAGCGGTTCTGGGCGGTGGCAATGAGAATGGTGAGCCCTGGAGTCGATATCTGCAACCCGGTAGCAAGGGGGGCTTTAGGGGAGGAAACATCCGCGCGGGAGGTCACCTCGGCAGGCTTCGAATCGTTGGAACTCTCCGATCCCAGGACACTTGCGGGCCGTCCAGAGGGGGCAGAAGAGCGGGGAGCATACAGGTGGCCGGAACGACGGTCAACCGCGCCTCATCGGGGGGACACGGATCTGCGCACGACCTGGGCTGGGTTAGCGGGGGTGTGTTCGATAGTTACCGTGCAGGCGGCACAGATCGCACAGCTCGTGTGCGATCGTTGATTTTGGCGGGCGATCGAGGCTTGCAAGGGATGTGCACGGGACGGCAAGGAATGCTCCAAAAGGATGCCTAGATGTCCCTATGCGTCGCATTAGGCGTGCGGGCCGCGCTCGTGTCGGGCGCTGAGCGGGTTCACAAAAGCCGCGCCACGAAGAGCTTGCTCAGGCCTTCCCAGGAAGGTCGAGACCCAGCACACGCATCGCGAGTTGGATGTCCTTCCAGCTTTCCTTTTTCATTTCGGGAGCCCGCAATAAATAGGAAGGGTGGAAGGTCGGCACGATTTTGATCGGTCCGCGATCATGGATCTGAGAACGCAAACGGCCCATGCTGGCGGTGACGCCCAGGATGTGGCCCGAGGCATTCGGGCCGAGCGAGATAATGATTTCGGGAGCCACAAGGTCAATCTGGCGGTCGAGCCACGGGCTACAGAGCGCCATTTCCTCGTCGCTTGGGTCCCTATTCTCTGGTGGGCGGCATTTGACGACGTTGGTGATCGCCACATCGGCACGGCGCAGACCCATTCCCTTCTGAATGATGTCGGTCAGCAGCTGGCCAGGTGGGCCGACAAAGGGCACACCCTGCACGTCCTCTTGATATCCCGGGCCCTCGCCGATGAACATCACGCGCGCGTTCGGCGAGCCATCCATGAACACTGTATTGGTGCGCGTTTCGCACAGCTTGCATGCGCGACACGCAGCGACTCCGGCTCGCAGTTCGGCCAGGTTGGTGGCCAGGGGAGCGAGATCGCGCGGCAGTTGGCTGGGTGCCTCGCGCGCTTCTTGCAAAGGCTGCTGGGCCTGAGTGGCGATCGGATCGCCGGCAGGCGGGGGAGTTGATTGCCGGGCCGGTTCGCGTCCTGGTGAGTCCCGGCGATCGGGCTCCGGGGGCATGGCAGGGGCCTCGGGACGGTGGCCTGTAGCGGCGGGGGCATGAGGAGCGACAGGTGCCGAGTAGCCGGCTTTCTCCCGGATGCTGGAGTGGGGAGCCTGCTGGAGCGACGGTGGCGCGCTGACTGGCGCCTGGCTCGGCGCGGGTAGAGAGCTGGCACGGGGCCTTAACGTGGTGCCTCTTGCTCTTCGCGAATCGGGTGATGGCGTGCCGCTCGACTTGGCATTCTCCGCGGTCTGCCGCGCCAATGCCTCAGAGAGATTCATCGGAGTGCCCAATCCGGAAGCTTCCGGTGTCGGACTTGCCGGAGGCAGCGAAACCGGCCTGGATTCGGCTCTAGCTGCATTTTCGGGGGTCTTACCTTGACCGGCAAGTCTGGATATGCCCTGGCGCTGCAAGGCACCGATCTGACTACGCAGTGCGCGGCCCAATGCCCATAGTTCGGTTTGCGGATCGGGTGATATTCCCTCGTCCCTCAAGCTGGGATCGACCGAAGGCAGCTCGGCATCCAAGTGGCTGGACTCGATCGGATCAGGCATGAGTGGCTGTCCCTTGCGTGTGCGAAAGGGGGCGTCCCCACAGTTCGCTGGGGGAATCGGGCTTCGTCTCGCGCAGCTCGAGGGTCACATCGAGAGCGGGCGGGGGCACACCATCGATCCAGTCGGGTTCGATTCGCACGCGCTGATAGCGGCCAGAGAGCCCGCCAAAGCCCTCCAGGATGACTCGCTCGTGGGCTCCAACCAGGGAGCGGCGGTATTCTTCGGAGAGTTCGCTCGCGACCTCGCTCAGGCGCGCGCGCCGATCGCGAACCGCGTCGGGCTGGACGGGCGCGCTCATCGTGGCTGCTGCCGTGCCTGGCCTGGCTGAGAACGGAAAAACGTGCAGGCGCGTGAAGCCCGCGCTACGAACGGTCTCGATCGTGTTTGCGAACTCTTTTTCAGTCTCTCCCGGAAAACCGACCAGCACATCGGCAGTGAAGGCGGGGCGATCGAGTCGAGCTCGAATGCGTCGGCAAGCCGTCAGGTACTCCTCCGTGTTGTACCAACGATTCATTCGTCGCAGCGTGTCGTCGTCACCCGATTGGAGCGGCATGTGCAGGTGCGGCGCGACGCGCCCATCGGAATTCGCCATCACGTCGACCAGTGCGTCATCCACCTCGGTCGCCTCGATCGAAGACAAGCGCAAGCGGAAGTCGCGTAGCACACCATCTTCACCTCTAACTTCGACTCTCAGCAGAGCTGCGACTAGGTCGGTCAAACTCTGTTCGAGGTCGAGACCCCAATGGCCAATGTGGATGCCGCACAACACGATCTCGATGTGGCCGGCCTCGACGAGCCGCGCCACTTCGGCTGACAAGTCTGCGATCGTGCGTGACCGACTTACGCCGCGAACCTTGGGAATGATGCAGAAGGCGCACGCCTTATTACAGCCATCTTGGATCTTCAGGAAAGCACGCGTATGTCCCGCGAATTCGGTGATTCCGGCAGGTATTCCGAGTTCTTCCGGATCGGCGTCGAATCCTAATTCACGCAAGAAGTTGACTGGACGCTTCGCCTCTCCGTTGCCGAGCACCCACTCGACACCGGGCAATTCGCGCAGCACTTCCGGTTCGCTCTCAGCCAAGCATCCTGTCACGGCTATGCGTGTCGCGGGTTGTTCGCGATGCAAGCGCCTGATCATTTGGCGTGCCTTGCGACCGGCTTCGGCAGTCACGGTGCACGTGTTGATCACAACCAACTCGGCCTCGCGCTCCGACTCGTGCATACCGCGTCGCAGCAGGGCTTCGCGAAGCACCTGTGTGTCGTACTGATTGGCTTTGCAGCCGAAAGTGACCATGCGTACCGACTTCATCCCGGCAGTGTACGAGGCCAGACCCTTCGTGTCGTCGGCAAGAGGGGCGCAGGTCGCAGCATCCCGGAGGAGCGGCCCAGGATCACCGGTCGGGCTTGGCTGGGAAGGCCAGGAGGGAGGCAACGGGAGGAATAATGGAGAGTCGGGGCAGGGGCCAGAGGAGGGGCCAGAGGGGGGGCCAGAGGAGGGGCCAGAGGAGGGGCCAGAGGTGGGGCCAGAGGAGGGGCCAGAGGGGGGCCAGAGGAGGGGCCAGAGGAGGGGCCAGAGGAGGGGCCAGAGGGGGGGCCAGAGGAGGGGCCAGAGGGGGGCCAGAGGAGGGGCCAGAGGAGATCCGAGCAAGATGGGCGTGACTTGGCTGCGAGCCGCAGTCGATAGCCACTCCTGCTGAGGGATTCGTCAGTCGCTATCCACTCGTTCGAGGGAGCTGATGCCGATCTACACCTCTAGAAGCTCGATTCTCTATTCCTTCGTGAGATGGGAACCTTCAACAGATGCTCCGGGTGCTCACCGGCCATCGCTCTCTTTGTCGTGGGTTGTTCAAGGTCCACTCGGTTCAGGGCTAGGAGGGATCCGACGTGTCCGTAGATTGGCGTGCCCAACCGCCCGCTCGGCCGTGAGTGCGATCTCGAATCTTGCTCGCCAGACGGTGACCCGATTTTTCTATCCCCAATGAGCAGCCACACGTTTCCCAAGGCCAATGCAGGGATAGGCCGGGGTGGACTTGCGAACTGCGCCCCTCTCGTGCGAGTTTGTCGAGTCAGGAACCGACCTCAATATGCTGAATCTCTCCTCCAAGCTCCTGGCCTGCTCGGCCCTGGCTCTCTCATTCCTCTTCGCGGCTTGCTCCGACGAGGGGCAAGCTCAACCTTCGACAGAGGCTGGCGCGGTAGCTGCTGGCTCGAACCCGAAGCAAAAGCCCATCTCTGCGCCGGCCGCGCCTTCGGCGGATCGCTGCGAGCTTAAGGATGTCGTTGCGGCGCGGCTCGCAATCGAAGATGGACGCATCGAGGATGCCCGTCCCGTGCTGTCCGCACGCGCTGCGGAGCTTGGCGTCGAGAAGCTGTTGCTCGAAGCGCGAAGTGCGGCGGTGTTGGAGGATGACATCCGCGTGAGCCAATTGATCGAGCAGGCGCGCGAGCAAGCGCCGAAGGATGCGCGCGTCTACGCGACTTCCGCCGAGTTGCATGCGGCCTCAGGCAGGCTTGAGACATCGCAGGCCGAGGTGCTGCGCGGCTCGCAGATATGTGGCATGACCCCCGAGCTCGAGCGAGCACGTGGCGTGCAGTTGATCTGTACGTCTGGCGCTTCCGAAGCCGGCATGCGATTGCTCGAGACTGCGCATCAGCACGACTCCGACTTGCCGTTCATCAACCGGCCTCTGTGCCAGGCCTACAGGCTCGTCGGTCAGAAGAAGCTCGGCATGGGGCTCGCACCGGAAGCGCTGCGGCATGCGCGTTTGGCGTTGAAATTTGGTCCGCTAGATTTCGAAGCGCGCCGGCTGATGGCGGAATGCTACGTCGGAGTGAACGAGCACGCGCTCGCTGCGGAGTTTTATCAAGACCTCGTCGACGGCGGTGAACCCTTGCAGGTCGAGTTACGTACGGCCTACAAGAACGCCGGTATTGCGGCCTTGATGCTGAACGATCGAGCGGCCTCGGTGGCGCACTTCTTGGCGGCGCGCGAGCGAGGCATGAGTGATGCCGACTTGGGAACCGGTCAGACGATTCTTGAGGGCGAGGCGGTGAATAAGGTCATGCAGGCGCGCGCGCAGAACGAAGCCGGTGAATTCGCGCGAGCGAAAGCGCTGGCCAAGGAGGCGCTCGAGATTGATCCTAACTGCCAAGAGGCGCGCGAAGAGCTTGCAGGCTACGCGACGCTCGAAGGCATGGCGGCCTTGACCGAACAAGCCTTTGATATGGCGTTCAACAAGTTCGAGTTGGCGCTCGACTACGATCCTGAATCGCTCGAAGCGCACAACTTCATGGGGCACACCTTGATCGAGTTGGGCCGACCTGCAGAAGCTGCCAAAGCCTGGAGCTGGGTCGTGGATACCGCACGCATCGAGAAGCTCGAGCTACCCGAACCCGTGCACTTGTTGCTTGCGAAGGCACAGACCTTGAGCGGCAATGTGGCCGAGTCGCGCGCCACGCTGGAAGAGTACTTGACGCTAGAGCCTGATGGCGCGCACGTCGGCCGCACGCGCGAACTGCTCGCCGTGCTGCCAAGGGAAGAGCTGCCGGACGGATATTGATGACACGCTGAAGTGTGTGGTAGCTGATAGAAGAGGACACGCCCACAGCGCGCATAGTCGCTATAGCTTTTTGAGTCGCGCGTCCAGTGCCGCAGCCAGTCTGCATTTGCGTTCTCTCTGGCCTTCGTCCAGGTGTTCGCGCGGTCAGACGCCGACGCGTTCATGTATCAACGCGTGGAGAGACCTCTGCATCCTGGTGCTTTCGATTCAGCTGCGTGGGCAATCTGAATTCTGGGCGTCCAAGAGCCCTCGACTAAAGGCATGTGCGACTAGGCGCATGCTCGTTCACAGGTGGTCAGTAGCCTGGCTTGGGCCCGAGTGTTCGAGCTCCCGGCTTACTCGACCCAAGCTTCTGTTCCGCCGAGCACGGTGTAGCGATCATGCAGCGTCTTTGCTTCTCCGCCGCGCCCGAGGTCCTGCAGCATGCGCACGAGTAGCCAGCCCGCTCGTAGCTGCCGCTCCGGATCTTTGTCGCCCGTTTTGAATACTTGCCTGAGGTCGCTCTCGGCTAGCTCAAATTGCTTCTGATTACGTGCTAAGAGGCCACGGTTGAGGCGCGCAAAGTTGCTGTTCGCATCGAGCTGCAACGCGCGGCCGTAGGCCTCGAATGCATGCTCCGTTGCGCCTGCCTGCGCGCGCACCTGCGCCAAGTGACTCCATCCGCGCGCGAAGTCGGGCGCGAGGCGCACAAGTTCCTCGAGTTCGGTGCGCGCAGCTTCCAACTGTTCGGCTTGCATCCAGAGTTGTGCAATACCAAGTCGCGGTAGCGGGGCCGAAGGGTCCTCGCGCTTCTGTAGCTTGCGCGCACGCATGAAGCTCTGCCAACGTGCGGCTGCTTGCCCGCGGCTGCGGAAATCTTGCGCGGACGCTGGGTCGCGACGCGCGATGGCATGCTGCGCGCGCATGTGCCACGCGCTGGGCGCCTCTGCATGCAGCGGCGCGAGACTCAAGAACTGTTGCAGATAGGCATCCGCGCTGCGCCCCTCACCCATGCGTGTCAACGCACGTCCGCACAGCAGCCAAGCCTCAGGCCAGTCGGCGAAGCGCGGCGCAGAACCGACCTTCTCGAGCAAGAGTTCGATGGCCCCCTGCAGCTCGTCGCGTTCGATGGCGAAGTTCGCGCGCGTCAGCATGATGTGCGTAACACCGGTCGCGTCCACGGGTCTGGCTTGCTGCAACAAGCTATCGGCCAAGGATTCTTGTCCGGCCCGAAACATGGCGCTCGCAACCAGAGCAACTGCTTCGCCCGATCCAGCCAGGTGGCCAGATCCGCTCACGAGGCGTGGACCGTCCTTCAATATTTGCTCGAGGATGTCGAGTTCGAGGTCAGAGCGCCAACTATCCAAGCGGGTGCTGTCTGCAGCGTCGAGTTGTGTGCTTGCCCGTGGGTTCTGCTGCGCTGCAGCGCCTGAATTTGGTGCGCCTGAGTCTTGCTGGTAAGCGTTGGAGCCAGGCGTCGCTCGCCACTCAACAGGGAACGAGACTGCAGGCGCTTGACCCACAGTGCAGAGCATTAGCATGGGCAAGCATGCGAGCTGTCTTGACTTCAGTGATCTCAAAGCTCTGTCTCCGCGACAATGCCTTCGCCCTCGCGAATCGTCAGTCGTTTCCCGACTAGACCTCCCGGGAGCTCCTCCTTGCGACCCGATGGCCACAGGATGAGCAGCGACTTGTACCGAGCGCAGCGACCCAGTCCAAAATTGAGCCATGGACTCGATGACGATTGATAGCCGATGCTCGTCTGTACTTCGGCCACCATTCCAAGTTCGCGACCCGCGATGTCGGCCACCACGATTGCGCGGGCTCCCATAGCATCACGCGGCGTGCGCGGCGTCGCTTCGCTGGCCGTCTGTGGACCCTGTAGTTCGATCACGAGCCTCGCTCGATTGGCCCAGGTGTTGCGGCCCAGAGAGGCGAGCGCGTCGATGTGGCTTGATACAACATCGGGCGCGCCATCACCGTCGAGGTCGCCAACTGCACTGCCTCGCGTGCCAACTAACGATCGCAAGATGGATGATGCTTGTGTCCCTTCGGCAGCGTTCAAGCGCGTGCCTGCGGCGTTGAGCCACAAAGTGTCGGCTTGGCCATAGCTCGTACCGCTGTTCGCTCGATCTGCTTGCGGATAGACGTGGCCATTAGCAGTGAAGAGGTCGAGCCAACCGTCCCCGTCAAAGTCATTCATATGCACGCCCCAAGACAACAACCGCCGGGTCGCGCGTGCCAAGCCGAGCTTATAGGTACGATTCTCAAAGCCGACTGCAGCACCGAGGTACAGCGAAGTTGGTTCGTCCGAAAAGTTCGTCACGCTCATGTCGGGTCGTCCATCACGATCGAAGTCGCCGGTGGCAATGCCCATGCCCGCTTCCGGGCGACCGTCCGTGCTGAGCGCGACCCCTGCGGCAAAGCCATGATCGATCAGCAGGCCGCGACCATCGTTGATCAAGAGCAGGTTCGGGCTGCTGTCGTTCGCCACGGCTACGTCGGTGTCGCCATCGCCGTCGGCGTCGAAGGGATGAACCGCAAGTGTGAATCCAGCGGGATGATCAGGTAGCCACTGACGCGTGCGATCTTCGAAGCGTCCGGCGCCGAGCCCGCGCAGCACGCGGTCGGGCTGGGGGACAAGTCCGCGCGGACCGCAATAGACTTCGTGCCCTCGCCAACGGCAGGGCAGTGCCAGTTCTCCTTCACCCAATTCGCCGATGGCCGGATTGACAGGATCGAGCTCGAGGTAGTGGCCGAGGTACAGATCGAGCAGACCGTCGCGATCCAAGTCGAGGAGCGCCAGACTCGTGATCCATGATGGAGCAGCGCCCGCTTCCACGTCGCTGCCAAGAGTCCATGGACTCTCGAGTTGGAACGAAGGCCCTTCGTGCAGGCGGCCCTTATCGTCTTGTAGCAAGACAGCGAGGCAACCAAAGCCGCCAACGACAAGGTCTGCATCTCCATCGCTATCGACATCGCCCGCTGCGACACCTGTCCACCAACCGGATAAGCCGGGACCTTCGAGCTCGGTGAAGTTTCCGTCGCCGTCATTCTCGAAGATCGCGATGTCGGCTCCGGGTCCCGTAACGAGTTGCCCAAGCGAGCCTAGGCCTTGACTGAACACGATGTCCAGATCGTCGTCATTGCCTAGGTCGAGCAGCGCGACGCCGGCGCCGCCTGCTTCCAGGATCGTCTGCTTGCTGGTCTCTCCGCTGTGGTTACGGTGAACCAAGCCACGAGCTGCGGCTACGTTGATCAGGTCTCCCGGGGGGAGGGGAGTTGGCTGCGGTTGTGCCTCCGTCGCTAGTGATGTCTTCGCCACAGACGGCTTGGATGCATCGCCGCTACCTGTCTCTGTTGCAACCGATGTAGAGGGCTTGGCAGTTTCCGCTTCGATCGCACTCTTCGTGGACGGGTCTGAGCAGCTCGTCAGGTAGATCGCTCCCAAGAGCGTCAGGATGCGGACTGTCGGTGCGCGCTTCATCGCGACAAATTCTACTCGATCACTAGCTGTGATCGCCCAGGCACAATCATTCCGCGAGCAATTCTTCGTGCAGCTTTGCTGCGCGGAATCCGCGGATGAATCCGGCGTCGGCATGAAGGGGTCCGAGCGAGAAGTAGATGATTCCTGCGAGCCCCGGATCGTCGCTGACCAACAGCACGATCAGAGATGTCTCGGCCACGCCGACCCTAATCAAGTGATGCACGATCGACGTGCGCGTCAAGTGACACTCGAGCCTGTCCAATTCGAGTTGTTCGCGCGGGCGCCAAGCCCGAAAATACATCAAGCCGAACACGCCCAGCACCTCCCAACCATAGAACAGCATCATCGCGATGCGCTGCGCGATCTCGGGCCGCAGCTATGCGTCGATCGGCAAGACCTCGCGGGCAGCTCTAACATCGAACTTGTGTCCATGCCCAGGACCAGGCGCGACAAGAAAGTCGCGAGGAACTTGAGCGGGTAGGCAGAGAGCACGACCCGGGATATGAAGGCCGCGTTGAGCCCAATCGCCCAGAAGTCCTGCAGTCCGTAGCGGTGGAAGTGCAGATCGTGATAGTGCCACGCGGTCATCAGCAGCACGAAGCTGACAAGGAAGGCCGGCAGATCGTGGACCGTGGCCCACAGATGGTGGAAGGTGTTTGGGACCGCGGTCGAGACAATCAGCAGGGTGAGCGTCACTCCGAAAACGCCATTCGGGAAGCCCTCGATGCGCGAGACGTTGTCGCCACGCCAGCGAAGCATCGGATCCGCGGGCACGCGCTTGCTAAGCAGGTGTTCGCGAATCATCGAGATCGAGGTGGGCTCACAGCGCCTGGCACGGGCGTTTTACGAGCAGTGTCCCCGATGAACTCGCTCAGGTGTGGTCTGTTCCTGAGGTTCGCTGAGGTCGTGAGAAGCGGGCGTTGCGGCTACAGGCCATGCCTAATCAGCCGAGCCTCCGTATAAGGCAAGGGGCTCCGGCTTGCTGCATGAATGAAGCGAGAAACTGCGGCTGATCGTGACTGTATCCGTGCTGGCCAGGAACTGCATGCGGCCGCTGCGCGTGCCATAACTTAGCTTCAGTCCGGCTCCGTCATCGCTCGGCAGGAACTCATGAGTTATGGCCTAATCGGTTCGATTGAAGAGAGTCCGCTCGTGCATGACGAATCCAAAGTGGCCATCCGTGCACCCAGTCAGCACGGTCGTGGTCACATCCCTCCCCTGCTCTTGTCTTGTGTGGAATAGGGCTCCGGCGACGGTGTCGCCTCCCGTACCAAGGCCAAGCTACTGACGGTGTCGTCCGAGCGAGCGATGCGGCGACGCCTTTGGACAGTCCGGCGGATCGGCCGTTGAACGAGAGCGAACGAGCTGCCTGAAGCAAGCTCTGCTGGCGGAGTTCTACAAACGGAGCCTGTGAGTCGCGCTGCTACGGCGGAGAGTGGACTGCTGTGCTCACTGGATGCTCGAGCATCCAGGCTGGCGCTCGCGGCCACGTTGTCATTCGCTGCGCAGGCGCTGCGGATCCGGGCGCGACGGATCCAACTGATTGAACGGGCAGAGATGTTTGTGCCAGGCCCTTTTGCCGTTCGCATCGGCGACCTTGGGATTCATGTGCCCTAAGCTGGTGCCATGATCCTCTCCGTTGTTCTGCTGTGCCTGCCTGCGCTACTTCCAGTAGCGCCGCGATCCGAGACGCTCATCCACTCGGTTTGCGACATCAGCCAAGAGTTCAGCTTCTACATGGATGGGCGCTTCCATACTCAGTATCTGGCGCAGCATGGACGCGATGCGCGTAACTGGGGCACCCTCTCTAAGCTCGATCTCGACAACACGAACTTGTTGGTCTTGACTGCGGGTGATCGGCGCATTCCGTACGCGCCCGCTTCTCTCACGATGATCGACGAGTTCCTACGTAAGGGTGGCACAACACTGCTGATGGTCGATGGTGCTCAGGATATGCCGCCTGCTGAAGCCTTGGTCGAGGCTTATGGCGCGCAGCTTTCGACTAAGCGACCGAAAGCACCTCTGTCGGGTACGGCTGCGTTGACGGAACTCTGTCTGGAAGAGGCCGGCGCAATCGAATTTCGAGGCGGGACGACACTGCGCTGCACCAGTCCCTGGCGGACCCTTGTCAAAGATCGCAACGGCGATCCCATGTTGGCGCTGCGCAGCGTCGACTCTGGGCACTTGCTGATCGGCAGTCGCAGCTTGTTCGGGCACAAGCCTGATGCGTCTGACCCGATCAACGCGGCCTGGATCCAGCCGCTTCTACTGAATCTGGCCAAGAGCAAAGCTGTCGACACGACGAGAGCACACCACTCGACCCGAGCGGAGCTCTCGGAGCAACTCGGTGCACTGACGCTCGAGTACACCGAAGGCACGCGTCCGTTCGCCCATGCCATTGCGGGGGAGTATGCAGCCGCGCGTCCGCACTTGGTCGCGCTAACGGGCGTGGAGCCTGCGCCCGGCATGATCAAGAAGTTGCTGATCCTTCCGACCGGTGGAGGCGGCTTCTCGAGCGGCGCGCGCATTGCGATCGGGGCGTGGTGGGGGAACTATCCCGAGAACCGCTATGCGATGGTCGAGTTGATTGCTCACGAGGCTGGACACTCGTGGGTGCTACCGCATCCAGAGCCACTTTGGAACGAGCCCATCGCGACCTACCTTGGGATTCGAGTGGGGCAGCGTCTCGGGCTGAGCGAAGCTGAAGCAACGCTTGAACGACAGCTGAAGAGTGGGCGCCGGCATGACCCGGACTTCAACAAAGTGAACCCGCTCGCAGCCGATGCCGCGCGCGACTTGATCTGGGGCAAGTCGTACTTCGTGTTCGAGGAGCTAGAGCGGCTGCACGGGCCTGGTGCACTCGTGAAGTACTTTCGTGCCAAGCGCAGAATGCTGAGCCGGGATCGTCCTGCATACACCTTCGACGACTGTGTTGCGGTTTGGAGTGAAGCCGTCGGGGGGAATATGTTCCGTTGGTTCGCAAACTATGGCTTCGACGTGGATCACGCTCGAACCGACCTCTTTCCCGCTGACCACTAAGCGGAAGTGGCAAGCGGCGCTTATTGACTGGGGGAGTGCGAGCAACTCCCTGCAAGCGTTGACGGGCGGGGGATACTCAGCCGTCGAGGGCTGATTTCTGCCGCACGTCTGGATCGAGCTCCTTGGCCATCAAGCACAGCTTCTTGCTGCGCTCCTTATCCTTCTTGCGAATCGCATAGGCCAAGGACCAGTAGTATTCCGCGTGCAAGGGGGAGAGTTCGATTGCGCGCTCCAACATCTTGGCAGCTTCAGCCTTTTCGCCCTCGCCGTACAGCAAAGTGCCGAAGTGGTAATACGTCTGCGCGTTTGTCGAGCCCGAGTCGATCGCTTCGCGGAATAAGCGCTTGGCACGGATCATGCGGCCTTCCGAACGCCACGCCTTCACCGCCGCCTTCTCTAGGCCACTGGCCGTCTCGAGCTGCAACTCGTGGTCGACATAGGTGTGCCACTCGCGCTCAAGTTGCTTCACGTCCTCGTCGGTCTTCAAGCCCAAGTAGTCCTTGAAAGCGCGGTAAACTTCAGCCGACGGGCAAACCTTCAGCTCGATCGCACCCCACGATTGACGCGTGCGATCGATGTCCTTGGCAGTCGCCAGACCCAAGAAGAACTTCTTGAACTTGGATGCATAGCGTTCGTCGTTCATCAGGAAGTGCACGAGCGACCAGCCCCAGGTGTAGTCCTCGTAGCGGTCCTTCAGAATCAACTCCTCCAGGCCGATCCATTCGTCACGTGAGATGTCGCTCTTGATCTCGGTCAGGCGTCCTTCCTGGATTAGCCCGATGACGAGCTTCTCTTTATCTTCATCCCAATAACCAGCGCCGTAGTACTCCGCCAGCGATTCACCGGGCCAGTGCGGATAGCGGAAACCCTGGTCGATCAGCTTGTGCAAGTAGTGACCAACCTCGTGGAACATCACGTCGCGCGTCCCCTCGGGGTCGAGAGCGTCGTAGTAAATGTTCAGGTCGTACTCACCGATGAACTTGAAGTAGCCCAGCGTGAACCGTCCGCTGCCGGCGGTGCGGATGTATTCCTTGCGGTTGCCATAGATGTTCATCGTCAGGCGACCACTGATCTTGCCGTGCTTTTTGATATTGACTTTCCAGTCTTTCGCGAAGACTGAGAAGTAGGCGTCGAGTTGCTTCTCAAGCTCTTCGAACACGTGCTGCGGAATCGTGTAGTTGAAGTCGAATCGCTTGCTCTTCTTCTTGTAGCGATTGCCCCACTCGGAGTGTGCACGCATTTCTTCGATCGCCTTGCGGCGCTCGGCGATGCGCTTCGACATTTCCTTCTTGCGCTTCTTCTCGGTGACCCAGTGCCCCTCGAACGGAACTAAGCCCTTCTCGTACTTCTGCTTTTCCTCGGCCGTGCGCGGGATATAGGACGATACGCCTTCGACCAGGCACTCCTGTACCAGGTCAAGCGCCACCTCGATGTCGCCGTGTTGCAACGAGACGATGACCGACTCGTCGCGCACATCCAGCTTCACTTCGTCGAGGATCTGGCCGTCTTTCATGACCAAGACATCGGCTGGGGCGCTTCCACACAAGCACGCGAGCAACAGGGCGGCGGCCTCAAATGCCGCTTCAAGCCTACGCATCCGCATCTGCAAGTCTCCTCTCAGAATCCGCGATCTCGTACCATTCACCGGGAGAGTCGCGACTACCAGGCCGTGACACCATGTCCAAGGCTGACGACTAACCGATCGAGTCGAAGACGACTAATCGATCGAGTCAAAGTAGAAGCGCTCGAACTTGTCCCAGTCTTTCTCCGACCAGCTGCGAAAGGTGCGGAACCAGATGTCCTCGACGAGTTCTTTCTCGCGAGCAGCCCAGCGCTTGCGAAGCTCGGCGACCATCTTTGCCTCTTCCTCTTCGGTCTCGGGCTTGTCGGCCCCACTCGGCTCTTCGCCGTCTTGCTCTTCGAGCTCTTGGAGCGCGAGTCGCAGGTTCTGCATGTAGCGCGGCAGGATGTCGCGGCTGAGCTTGCTCTTCCTCGCAGTGGGGGACATTAGGAAGCGCACCAAGGCACCCGATTCGCGACTCTGCGTCGACCAGTTCGAGTAGTCCTTCTTGGAGCGGCGCATGATGTCACGCGGTTGGGACGCCTTGCCCTCGCGCAAGTCACGTCGCAGCCAGTCACGGTCCCAGCTGTCGGGGCGCGCATCGACCTTGCGGCCCTTGACGCGCAAGTCCTTGACGTATGAGCTGAGGCCTTCTTGCAACCAGGCCGGCATGGCCAGGTACAGCTCGTAGTCTCGTTCGCGGAACCAGTGCTGGAAGATTTGCTGGTTTGTTGACTCTAGCTCCCAATCGAGCCAGCTGTTGTTGGCCTTATGGGTGACGATTTCGAGGCCCGTGTTCCACCATCCGCTGCTGCCTTGGCGATAGGCGTTCTCTTCTTCGTTGTCGGCGCAAATGCGAATGATCGGGCCGCGCACATACTCGTCCGGACCGACCTCAGGAAAGGTCTTGTCGAGCCAAGTCATGACAGCTTCGCAGCGCTCGACGACCTTCTTCGCGTAACGCTCGTCGGTGTGGTTGATCACGTAGCAATCGCTGATTGCTTGGGCCGTCCAACCGTCGGTGACGGCTGCCGAAGCTCGCTCGCGTAGCTTTTCCTCGGAGATCTTGCGCTTCTTGGCGTTCTCCGCGGGCGTACCGCGCGTTAGCTCGCTCAGCGTGATGTAGTTGACGCCGGACTGGTCCAGGGGTTCGTCGAAGACACGTTCGATCGTCTTGAACGACTTGAACGTGCTCTTCATCGAGCGAGTGTATTTGTCGACCGTCGTTTCCAGGATCTCGAACTGCACGGCTAAGTCCAAGCCATCGCAGTGGTAGACCCAAGTCGTAATGCGCTTTGGTCCGTCGTACGACAGTTTCTCGACTTTGATTTCGAACTTGGTTATCGGAATCTTGCCGTGCTTGGATTCCTCTTTGCTTGCGACGAAGAAGCCGCCACCCGAATAGGTGCGATCCAGGTAGTCTTCGTAGTCCGCGAAGGCCTTGCCACTGATCGTGATGCGGCCAGGTTCGTCGTCATCGCCTTCACCTTCGGGATCCTCTGCCTCTTCTTCTTTTTCTTCGACATCGTCGAAGAAATCGCCCTCTTCCTCGCGTTCGAGGAAACCTATCACGGTCAGGGTCGGTTTGAAGTTGTAGTCGTAGCGCGTATCCGGATTGATCCAGATATCGAACTTCTCACTCAGGAAGCGTGCGGCCAGCCAGTTTTCGTCAATTTTGATCGGCACCTCATTGAACTTCGCGGGTGCCTTGATCTTGAACCCGAAACGCGGGTTCTCATGCCAGCCATTGCCGACGGGCGCAGTTGATTTACGTCGGGCCGTGCTGAGCAGTGGCAGCGGAGGGGGCAGCGCGATGCTGATGGGAGTAATTGAAACGAGCAAGGTGGCGAGGGCCAGACTCATCGGGGCTCCGGGGCAGGAGGTATGGGATGACTTCGCTAGGGATCGGACAGGAGTTAACGGCCTGAGCGCTCGTTTGGCGAGCGGCGCAATCAAGAGACTCCACTTCTAACAACGTCACCAGTCTCGATTGCTTCGCGAATTGATCTAAAAATTGTCTTATTGGTCATTGTGGCGCAATCAGGGGGCTTTGTGTCTCGATTGAGTAAGCAAGATTCACGAGCCTCGAAGCTCCTGCTTGGATCCTTCGTATCCGTGACTCATACTGCACAGCTCTGCTCCTTCCGTAACTCCCGCAACGTCTAGCCCTCCAAGCCCATGGCGCGTGGCAAGGATCCCTCGATCGAGGCGTATCGGCTGCTCCAATCGGCACGACATAAGTCGGCCGGCTCGAGCTATCCCGTTTCTACCGACCGGCCTGTGCCTCGGCGCGGAGCTTCGGATTTGGAGGATCCTGGCGCCCATGGCCCATTTGCGACCGCAGCGGAGACTCGGCCTGCACCCGCCGTAAGGCCCAAGCCGGCGCAGCCCGAGTCCGCCATCGGTACCGCGCTTTCGAACTCGCGCGAGGTTGTGGATCAAGAAGTGAAGCCAGTTCGAGCGCCATGGAGTCCGTCTTCCGTGGTTTTGGCGTTGATTGCGTTGGCCGTCGCATTTGGCCTCGGCCGCCTATCTGTCGGCGGATCCGTTGCAGCCGCACCCGGCAGTGTTGGGGACGGGCGAGGTGAACGCGTCGCTCTCCAGGGCAACGATCCAACTGGCCAGTTGAGCGACGGGGCTCTCGACGGGGCCGAGGCTAATGAGGCGCAAGCCAAGCAAGGCCGCACACCTGCGGACCTCGCCTTCCTCGACCCGGCCAATCGCCTGACTATTAGGGCGATCACCTACGACAAATCGCGCCAGGCCCTCGCCGTCGAGAACTATGAGCATCTGGTAGCTTTGGGCTTGCCGGTCGTCTACCCGCGCTTCAAGGGCGACAGACTGGTGATCTTCATTGGTGCTAGTTCGTCCAAGGATTCGAGGCTGGACGCGTTGTGGGATCAGGTCCGCGCGACTGCAGGACCCAACGGCCGCGGGACGCCATATGATTCGGCCATTATCGTCAATATCTTGGGCTACCGCTGAGAGCGTGGCCTGACGCCTACGAGTACCCTCATTTCCAGTGCTACTCGAGAGGCAACTAGTCGCCTCGGCCGATCGTCCTTGAAATGATTCCTGCCGGAACAGCAGAAAGTTGTCCCCTGGGCTGGCTCAGGTGGGGGCCATCGCTATACTTCTCGGCTCCCAATCGTCAGAGCGGGATCCTAAGTCCCCCAGAGTACATCCAGAATCATGTCCATTCACCCCAGCTTGCGCGGAGTCGACACTCTTACCGGTGATCGCAGCGTGTTCACACGCGTCGAGCGCGTTCAGCAACTCATCAAAGAGGGGAAATTGGATCCCGAAGGGAAGCCCTACGGTCTCCCCAAGGTCCGGACCACGTTCAAGATCAAGGCCGCCAAGAAGAAGGCCGACGAGGACGACGCCCCCGAGACGGAAGCAGCAGCCGAGTAGAACACCTGTTCGCTTGTGCGACCATTGAGTCGCGACGGTTAGCGCTGATGCTGGTCCCTGAAAGCAGGATCAGAGCACGCAAACCGATAGCCAACTGGAATTCGGCCACCGGCCCAGTCGGCGGTTCGGGCCCCATTCGGGTTGCGAGCCGCCGTTCTTGATTGTCGAGGGATTGCCCTCGCTCCTTCCGAGCTCGGTTCCCATCGAACCATGAGTTCCTATCCGGTCGAGCCAGGCACTGCCGTGACGGCACCCGTTCTCGAGGTCTTCGCCTCGATTCAGGGAGAAGGACTGTACGCGGGACACCCGCAAGTGTTCGTGCGCTTGCGCGGATGCCCAATGCGTTGCCGCTGGTGCGATACGCCGGGCTCATGGACGCTGGACGGCGAGGCTGAAGCTCAGATTGCAGCCCCGAGCGGGCGCCGACGGGAACCCAGTGCGTCAACGCCCTTTCAGTCGGCTTGTTGGATCGCCGAGGTCGAGACAGGATCGCCGCGGACCGTCAGCCTGACGGGCGGAGAGCCTTTGCTCTGGCCCTCTTTCCTGCTCGCTTTGAAGGGCATGATCGGCAGTCGCCGATTGCACCTCGAAACAGCGGGCGGCCATCCCGAAACGCTTGCGCGCGTCCTAGAACGCTGTGATCACGTCAGTCTCGATCTGAAGCTGCCGAGCGACTTGGATCCGCCTGTGGAATTGGATCCGGCCAGCTTCGAGGCTGGAGGGATGACGAGCGAGCCTGCCCCGCGCGATGCGCAGGAATGGACCCTCGCCCGCCGGCGCTGCCTGCGCATGCTTCAAGATGTAGACGCTTGCGCCAAGATCGTGCTCGCCGGAGGGCGAGGCGTGCGCGAGTTCGATTTGCTCCTGGAAGACATGGCGCGTCTGGCGCCCGAGCTTCCACTTTTCATTCAGCCCGTATCGCCGAACTCTGCGGTACAGGCGCCGACTCAAGCAGAGATCTGCGATCTGATGGAGTCGGCTAGAGATCTCGAACTGGATGTTCGAGTCTTGCCCCAAATCCATCGCGCGTTACGGATGCCTTGAATACGACCCTGTCCGCCCAATCAAATATGTCCTCTTCGCCCTCCAATATGCTCCCGCGCGTCGCCATCGTCGGCCGCCCCAATGTGGGCAAGTCGACCTTGCTGAATCGCATGTGCGGCAGCCGCATCGCGATCGTCGAACCCACGGCGGGTGTGACGCGCGATCGCATCGCCGTGCCGGCGCGCCTGACGACTTCTCGCGGTGAATCGTGGGTCGAGGTGATCGACACCGGTGGTATCGGCATCGTCGACCGCGACGACCTTGGGCCGCACGTCGAAGGGCAGGTCAAGACCGCGCTGGAGAGTGCGAGGTTGATCCTGTTCGTCGTCGATGTACGCGACGGCGTGGCACCGCTCGATCAGGAAGTCGCGGGCCGTTTACGCGGCAGCAAGATTCCGGTCGTGTTGGTCGTGAACAAGGCCGAGGGCAACACGCTCGACTGGGATGTCGATATCTTTCGCCGGCTCGGCATCCACGACGGTCCCTTCGCGATCAGTGCGCAGAACGGCGAGGGTCTGACCGAACTGTACGAGCGCATCGTCGAGATCATTCCGGAGGCTCCCGAAGAGAAGCCGGATTCTCACGCGCTGATGAAGCTAGCTGTCGTCGGACGTCGCAATGCCGGCAAGTCGACCATGATCAATCGGCTCGCCCGTGAAGAGCGCATGATCGTGTCGGAGATCGCCGGTACGACGCGCGATGCGGTCGATGTCTTGTTCGAGCGCGACGGGGACGCCTTCATTGCGATCGATACAGCCGGCGTTCGCAAGCGCAGCAAGCACGAGGACGCCATCGAGTTCTTTAGCGATGCGCGCAGCAAGAAGACGATTCGGCGCGCGGATATCGTGCTGCTCATGTTCGACGTGACGGAGCGCATATCTGCGATTGAGAAAACCCTGGCGCGCTACGTGATCGATCATCACAAGCCGGTCATCTTGGGGGCGAACAAGTGGGACCTGGTCGAAGACCTGACGCCCGACGACTTCCGCGAATACCTCGAACGCCAACTGACCGGGCTTACCTACGCACCGATCAGCTTCCTGGCCGCCAAGAACGATTGGAATGTCGATGCGACGCTCGGGCTCGCTCGGGAGCTGCACACTCAGGCGCAAACGCGCATCTCGACCAGCGAATTGAACAAGGTGCTGGAACGCGCGCTACAAGCGCGTTCTCCCAGCGCGAAGGGCCATCGCGTCCGCATTCGCTACGCCACCCAGGTGGACGTGGCGCCGCCGACTTTCGTTTTGTTTGTCAACGACAAGCGCCTGATCGGTAAGGACTACCTGCGCTACTTGACGAACCGGCTGCGCGAGGAGTTCGAGTTCAAGGAAGTGCCGTTGCGCATCGTGTTGCGTGACTCATCCACTTGGAAGGAAGACCAATAGGTCCGCTGATGGAACTGCCCATGACCCAGCTACGCCAGTGGCCCGTGTTGATTTTTCTGCTCGCATGTACGGCGGGCAGCATGACGGCCTGTCTGTCGATGCGAGCCACGCCGAATTGGGTCGAGCGCGAACTCGAGTCTCCCAGTGAAGCCGTGTTGTGGGAGTTCTCGCTCTCGGCGCTACGCAACCAAGGCTTCACGATGGGCTCGGGAGCGAATCCCGGCAGGCTCGAGATCGTCTCGAACTGGAAGAAGGATCTACAGGCCTTCAAAGGGGACGGTAAGCGTACGCGGGCGACGCTGCGGCTCGAGCGCTTGGGTGATGGTCGCTACAATATCGCGGTGCGCGTCGAGGTCGAGGTGAACGAGGACATCGTGCAGCCGCTGGACCCCACCTTCGCTAAGTGGGAAGTCGCTCCGGATGATAAATCGATGGCGAACATCATCGTCTCACGCGTAGTAGCCCGCACCGGAGTCCCGCTCGAGATCACGGCGGGCGACAACGCCGAGGGCGTCGAAGGTTGGGAGTCGCTGCAAGTTCGCGCTTCTTCGCAGCGTGAACTGATCGAGGACATTAACCGTAGCTTGCTCGAACAGGGTTTTCCGTTGCGCCGCGTTCCGGGCACGGATCGCCGGCTGATCCAGAGCAACTGGGCCGTCAGTCTGTCACAAAGCATCGGTAAGGGCCGGCGCGAGCGGGCCATCTTGCGCGTGCAACTTCTCGGTTCGGGCCGCTTCCGTGTGCGTGCCAATGTCGAGGAGCAGTTCAATCGCGATCGACAGAGCCCAATGGACGAAGCTTCTGCGGACTGGGTCGACATGCGCGAGTTGCCGGGGCGCGCCAGGGACCTGTTGCAGGCCATCAAGCTTCGCACCGAGGGCTGAGCTTTCGGCGTCGAACGCACTGCCCCGGATTATTCATGAGCCCTCGGAGCCAAGGCCATGAACGGCTGGCTAAGCCGGGCGTTCGTGGCCTTGGCTCCGAGGGCTCATAAATAATCCGAGATAGTCCGCTGGCTGTGACCCTTGCAGGGCGCGACCGAAGCAATGGCGGCGCTCGTGTCATTGGCAGGGCGTTCGTACTGTCCGTGGAGCCCTTCCAGCCCGCTTTCCGACTGCCATGTCACAGAACGCGAGCCGTAGCGAAGAAGGGCGTGAACCACGGAGAGCCGGAGCAAACGAATAGCGCCATGCAACAACACGAAGTCGATATCGTCATCATCGGAGGGGGCCCGGCAGGAGCCAGCGCCGCCATCTATGCAGCTCGCGCGGGACACGATGTCGTCGTGCTCGACAAGGGCAAAGCCGCCGGAGCACTCGGGATCACGCACTTGATTGCTAACTACCCGGGCATCGTTGGCGAGATCAGCGGCATCGAGTTGCTCGAGCGCATGCACGAGCAAGCGACCTCCTTCGGCGCGAAATTCGTGAAGACCAAGGTCAATGGTATGTTCGCCGATGAGGGCGATTTGAATGTCTACACGACCGACGGCGACAGCTACAAAGCGCGCGCGCTGATCTTGGCGACGGGCAGCATGGGCAAGACCTCGTCGCTGCCGGGCGAACAAGAGCTACTCGGCAAGGGCGTCTCCTACTGCGCAACTTGCGATGCTGCCTTCTACAAAGATCGCACTGCTGCGGTGGTGGGTGCCAGTGAAGAGGCTGTCGAGGAAGCCTTGGTGCTCGCACGCTTCGCCAAGCACGTGACCTTGCTCGTTCCACGCAAGGAACTCGAACTGCCGCAAGATCTGCTGGATGAGCTCGAGCACACCCCGAACATGGATGTGCGTTTGGGCGCGAAAGTGAAAGCGATCATCGGTGAGGACAACGTGAAATCTGTCGAGTTGACGAACGGCGATTCGATTGAAGTGGAGGGCGCCTTCCTGTACCTGAGCGGGACCAAGCCGATCACCGACTACGCAGCGACGGCGCTGGACTTGGATCAGGGTCAGTGCGTGGTGGTCGACCAGGATTTCCAGACTGCGCTCCCAGGCGTCTACGCCGTCGGCGATCTATTGTGCAGGGACATCAAGCAAGCGGTGGTCGCCGCGGCGGAAGGAGCGGTTGCCGCTCTCGCCGCCGACAAGTACTTGACGGGTTCGAAGCGCATGCGACGCGACTATGCCTGAGCGGGTGTGAGGTGATCCGCGCTTGCGGGGGCGACACAAAAAAAATCTGGCAGGCGAAGGGTGAGCGAGGATCCTGAGGATGACCTCGCTCCTTGCGAATCTCGTTCCAATAGGAACGTATGGGCTGCTAGCCCCGAATCGTCAGGGCGTGCCGAACAGCCTGCGGAGAGCAGCGCTGGGGCAGGCGCGCGGCTGATTGCCTGCTATCGATCTCTCTCTAAGCTCTGATCGCAGTGCGCGGCCATCGACTGCCGCAGGCTCCCTTGGGCTGGCGCGATGGCGCGCTTCCAGCTCGGGTTTGCGATCCAGAGCGGAGAAGAGTTCCGGAGACCCCTAGAGCGGGATACTCTTTGGCCCCGTCTCGCCACCCAGGCGCGTGGATGCCGCTCCGAAGCCTGTGTCGGCCCAGGTGGCAGGCTCCTGACGGGACCGGAAGCTCAGCCTGCCCGATGCCCATCTTTCCCGAATCGAACCCGGATTTCCGTCCTCAAGGCCCGATCGCCTGCGTGTTGACCGACGCGAGTCAGTTGACCGGCGCGATGATCGAGGCGCTCGCTGCGTCGGGTGCCAAGGAGACGCACTGCATAACGTTGTGCGGGGAGGAGTCCGAGCTGCAATCCGCGCTCGAGAGCGCAGGTGGCACGTGGGCTCCTACGAGCTTGTTCAGCTTTGAGATCGCACCGCATGCGCTGGCGACCGAACACCACTTGTGCGATCGACTCGAGGAACGCCTCGGATCGGCACGTATCGAAGCGGTCTGGACAGCCCCGCAGGGACCCGCTGCGGGCGGTTCACTCGAGTCTGTGCTGCGACCTTCTGAGATCGGCACCGGGATCATCGGATCGGCTGCGCTCTCGGGTGTGCCGCGTCGGCTCGTGATCCTGAGTCAAGCTGAGACGCAGACCTTCGATTCCAGGAACGGCGCCGCTTGGATACGAGCACGTCGCGAGCGCTCGCGTTCTTCGGGCCGAACTCGCCCGACGGTCACCGCTGTCATCTCGACCTGGAATAAGTGTTCAGACGTGCGTGCCAACCTGCTCGCCATCCGCGCGCAGGCCTTGCCCTTTGATGAAGTTGTCGTGGTCGACAACGCCAGCTCGGACGACACCGCGCAGACGATCTTGACGCAGTTCCCCGAGGTGCGGCTGGTCGTGATGCCGCACTCCGAATACGGCGCGTGCGAGACCTTTAACATCGGCTTCTCGAGCGCAAGCTGCGAACAGATCGCGATTCTGGATGACGATGTGGTGCTGCCGACGGAGTGGTTGGCCAAGACCTCGGCACGCTTCGCTGAGGAGCCCGAAACCACGGCCATCGTCTCGACCAAAATCGTCGAACCGGGGACTCCTGAGAGTTATCGCAACTCACCCGAGATCTGCCGTGAGCGCTACATGAGCACCTTCCGCGGTTGCGCATCGCTCGCCAAGCGCGACGTGTTGGCACGCGCAGGCTTCTATGACGAGCGTCTCTTCATCTACGGCAATGAACGCGACCTCACGTGCCGTGTGCTCAACCTCGGCTACCGCGTGCTGCAGTACCCGGATGTCGAGACTTTCCACAAGACGCCCTTCGGGATCAAGATGGGTAAGCGCAGCTTGTACTATCACGCGCGCAACGCCTTCTTGGGCATGTTGAAGTACGCGCCCTTGATGGACTTGATTCGCCTGCCTTTCCTGGCCGTCTTCAAGGTCTTGTTGCGTGGCGGCAAGAAGGAGGTCGAGGGCGAGGTCGCTGATGCGACCGGGACAATCGGCATTGGACGCTCCGTGCGCGAGACGCCTGGCGCATGGATCGTGTTGCTGAAAGCGGGTATGAGCGTGCTCTACAACCTTCCGTACTGCCTGGCGCGACGGGAAGCCTGCAAGGCGCCCGACTTCGAGCTGCCCATCGAGTGATGAGCACGCCGCAGGCAGACAACTGTGTACGCTCGATCGGACCGATCTCAGCCGTAGTCTGCAACTACAACGGCGAGGACTATCTGGCCGCGTGCATCGACGCATTGCTAGCGTCCGAGCATCCGCTGGATGAGATCCTGGTCGTCGACAATCAGTCGACGGATCGCAGCTTGGGTGTACTCGCTGAACGCTACCCGGCCAAGGAATTCCCGCAACTGCGCGTGATCGAGGCTGGCTCGAACGACGGTCCGGCACGCGCGCGCAACCTCGGCATGCGTGAGGCGCGCAATCGCTGGGTGCTATCCGTCGACAACGATGCGGCTTGCATGCCGGATATGTTGGCTGGCCTGGTACTCGCCGCCGAGCAGCGCGCGGACGCGGTCATCATCCAGCCGCGCAGTGTCTTCGCTCACGAGCCAACGCGCGTGCACTACGACGGTGGGCGCCTGCACTACGCGGGTTTGATTGCGCTGCGCAATTTCTATCGCCCGCTCGCGACGGCCCATGGTCAGGGCGCGCAAGACGTGGATGTCGCGATCTCGGTGCTGTTGCTCGTCGACCGTGATGTGCTCATGGCCGCAGGCGGTTACGACGAGACCTACTTCATTCTGTTCGAAGACTTGGACTTGTCGTGCAGGCTGCGGATGGCCGGGCACGGGATTGTCAGCGTCGAGAGCGCGATCGTGCGGCATGACATTGGCACACCCGGGATCAGCTTTCGAGAAGGCAAGAGCTACCCGTCGCGTCGCGTGTTCTTCCACTCTCGCAACCGTTGGTTGTATCTGTTAAAGTGCTACCGCTGGCGCACCTTGCTGTTCGCGAGTCCGGGGCTTGTCGTCTACGAGTTGATCTGGCTCGCGTTCGCGATCCGGCATGGCGGCTTATTCGCATGGATGCGCGGTAAGTTTGCCGTGGTGCGGCTGCTGCCTCAGCTCCGAGCCAAGCGTGCCCAAGCGCAGCGCGAGCGAGTGATCCCGGATCGCAATCTGTTGGTCGAAGGGCCGCTTACTTTGACGCCCAGCTTGAGCGAGGGCAGCGGCGCCTTGCCGGCGCGCGTGTTGCAGCGGGTGTTGGCGATCTGGTGGTGCTGCGTGCGCCGCTTATGTGGTTGATCGCAGCGTAAGTCGCTGGGGGCGGGGATGGCCGAGCCGCTCTTCTCTCGCTCGAGCCAGAGCCGCAAGCCTGACTGCGCCTCGCCTGCCACTGCTTGGCTTTGCCGTCTTTCGATTGAACTTAGTCGTGCTTCGGCTTCGCCTCGGACTCCGGGCTTACGTCTTTGCTCTTTGGATCGCCGAGCACGATGTTCCGCAACTGAACAACCGGGCCAACCGCATAGCCTGCGATCAAAACCGCATCACGCAGGTGAAGCACATAGCTCAACAAGGCTAGGTTGCCGGCAAGGCTGACCCACCAAAAAGCGCGCGGGAGATGGCTTCGTTGCCGGTGCTCCAGGTCGAGCCACTGAATCAGGAAGCGGCTGCTCCATAAGACTTGGCCGACGAAGACGATAACGACCCACATCCTGTGCGGTCCCTCCGTCTCGGTGACTGTCGGATGCCACAGCAACTGCCAACCGACGCCAGTTATGAGGACGGCCAAACAGATCAACGCGATGCTCGAGCTCGCGGCGCGCGACAGCGCGCGCACGCGATCGGGAGCCTGCGCCCAGTAGATGTTGCGCGCGTAGATCGCTGCGTTCACCAATGCGCCTGCGAAGAGGACCGCCTCGGAGCGCGAGGCCGTGTAGATCAACAAGCAGCAACTGCCGCTGATCGAGAACCACCAGAACAAGGGTGGGGCGACGACGTGGCGAGCTTGTTCTGCAGCGCGCCACTGCAGCAGAAAACGCCCAAAGAAGAAGGCGTTGCCAAGCCAACCGATCGCATCCCACATGATTGGCTCTCGCTCCTCCTAGCCCGTGCGGATCAGCGCTCCGAGTCGGAGCGCTGCGCCTCAGTCTGGTGCTCGCTCGTTCCAGAAAGCCCGGAGACTGGAGAGGGCGATGGGGTAGTCGGAGTTTTCTGATCTAGCGCGGGGGAAACCTCAGCTTGTGATTCGAACGTGACCTTCGCTTGCTTCGAAGTAGGCGCTGGCACAATCGTCTCAGTGCTTTCGCGCTCGGCGGGCAAGGGGCGAATCAAGCGGCGGCGCATCCAACGCACCGCAATCAGATCGCGAAAGGCGCGCAGCGCACGATTGCGGACGCCGTATTTGCTGACGCCGTGACTGCGTTTGTGATGCGAGACCGGAACTTCGATCACGCTGTACCCGTGCCAGCGCAGCAAGGTCGGCAAGAAGCGATGCATACCCTCGAAGAGCGGTATCGAGCGGATCGCTGCCGTTCGAAACAGCTTCAGCCCACAGCCCGTGTCGCGCACATGGTCGCCGGTCAAGCCGTTGCGAACCGCGTTCGCAATGATCGATGACAGGCGCCGTAGGGCCGTGTCATGTCGCTCGACTCGGTAGCCGCAGACCGCGTCGTGCTGTTTCAGGGCTTGCAGCAACTGAGGGATGTCTCGCGGATCGTTCTGCAGATCAGCATCCAAGGTCGCGATCAGAGGCGCGCGCGCTTCCCGAAAGCCGGCGGCGAGTGCGCTGGTCTGACCGTAGTTCGCGCCTTGCGCGACGACGCGCAGACGCGCTTCGTCTTGCTGCAGTTCGGCGATCCTCGCGAGGCTATGATCCGTGCTGCCGTCATCGACCAGAATTAACTCCCAGTCGAGATCCGATCCCAAGGCCTCGCGCACCGCACTCACCAAGGGACCGACATTGTCCTCTTCGTTGAGTGCTGGGGCGATGACACTCAATTCCGGCCCGTGCGAGCGCGGATCGGCAGAGGGCAGGCCGGGCGTCAGCTCGATCGTGCGCATCGGCTCAGCCTAAGCGAGCGTCTGCGTGAAAGCATCGATACAGGGCAGGAATCCAGAGTCCTTACCGTATCCTGAGCGCGCCATGAACCCCGTTCGAGAGTCCCGTTGTCCCCACTGGGCTTGGCTCCTGGTGCCGCTGGTGATGTCATCGTTCACGCGCGGTTTCTGGGCTCCTGACGAGCCGCGCTACGCAGAAGTTGCGCGCGAGGTCTTCGCGTACGACAGCTTCCTGGTCATGCATCTGTGCGGCGATGTCTATCCGGATAAGCCACCGCTGTTGTTCTGGTTGGCGGGGCTGTTGGGCTGGCTCACGGGTTGGAGCGCCTTCGGGATGCGCCTCGTTTCCGTTGTCGCAACAGCTGGTTCCGCAGCTCTCATCGCGACGCTGGCGCGTCGCGCGTGGGGCGAGAGAGAGGCAGCTCTCGCACCCGTTTTCTACTTGGGCTTCGCGCTTGTCGCGCACTACGGCCCGCGGCTGCAGATCGATCCCTTGCTGGCCGTGTTGTGTCTGGCGTCGCTCGTTCTTGCCACCACGCCGGATCGGAGTGCAGCGGCAGCAGGCGAGCCGCTGCGCGTCGATCCACGGGCGCTATTATTGGCCGGTCTCTGTACCGGTTTGGCGGCGATGGCCAAGGGACCGGTCGCCTGGCTGCATGTCGGCTTGCCGCTCTTGCTGTGGAGGATCGTCCCCTCCGCGCGACAAGGTTTGCCGGCACCAGCTTCTCGCGGACGCAGACTGACTGCCATCGCGCTCGCGATCCTGCCGGTCGCACTGTGGGCCACAGCTGCGGTGATGCAAGAGCCAGGACTGGCGCGCGACTTGTTCTATGGCCAGCACCTCGAGCGAGCGGTCGATGGGTCGCGACATGGTGGGCCGCTCTGGCGCCACCTCGAACGTGTTCCACTGCAACTGATGCCGTGGACTCCAATCGTGATCGCTGCACTCTTCATGCGTGATCGCGATCCGGCTCGTCGGCGCTTCCTGCTGTGGGCCGGATCGCTCTTCGTGTTCTTCAGCATCGTGCCTTCGAAGCGCGACTTGTACTTACTGCCGATCTACCCCGCCTTCGCATTGTTGACGGCACATTGGATGGTTCTGCGCTTGCACGCGCAAAGAACGCATGCAAGTGATGCGCAAGACTATCACGTAGGCAGCAGCGCAGCTCAGAGCTTGTTGCAAGGTGCGAGCTGGGTCAGCCGAGCGCAGGTTGGAGTCTTCATTGTGGCTGGCACACTGCTCTCGATCGCGAGCGTGTGGGGGCATTGGCAGCTCGACAAAGCCGAGCTGCGAGCGATTGCGTTGCCGGTGCTGCCCTTTGGTCTGCTCCTGCTCGCGAGCGGTCTCTATGCGGCGCACGTTGCACGTCGCAAGGGTGATTGGTTCAGGCCGATGGTCATTGGTTGGACGCTCGCACTGACTGTGCTCGCGATCACGGTCTTGCCTAAACTGGATGCGAATAAGTCGGCAGAGAGCCTGGCTCTCGTCGTAATGGAACGTCCGGAGCGACCCGTAGTCGTGCACTGCATCGGTGTCAGGCCGGAGGGCTTTCGCTTCTACGGCAGCCTAGGTAGAGGCTTGCCAGCTGCCTTCGCTTCCGAGTTGCCGCGCAAGAAGGACCGGCAAGGCGCTGACTTCTTGGCGTTGATCCGGGCCGACCGCTGGGAAGCAACCGAGAACAAGCGGCGCAAGGACTTGGAGATCGTTTATCGGCAGTTTGTCGGGTCGAAGGAAGTGCTACTTGTCGCTGTCCGATCCGGCCCGTGAGCGGCCGTATGCGAGGATTGAGAACTCGGCCACGGTATGCCTGCAGGGCCAGGGACGCTTCGAACAACTGAGATAGAGTGCGCGCGAGCCTCCAGATCCTGCCGGGCTCAGCGATGCACGAGATGAATGGGTGTCTGAGGCGCTAGCTACGTTGCTTCTGCGTATGCAGTGGCATCGGTGCTTCCGGTGATGCCCGTAACCGATAGGATGCGGTCATGCAAACGCTGGCACTGCTGCTTCTTCTCGGCCTGCTCGCTCCACCGTCGACCTCGGTGACTCCGGCAACGCAATCGACTGCCGAGCGGCAGTCAGGCGATGCTGGGTCGCAGGTAGATACTGAGGCCAAGCGGCCGAAACGTGTCGTCGACAGCTTGCCCATATCTTGGACTCCCACGGTGCCGTACGGCTTGCCGGAAGATCTGTTCGAGCGCGCCCCAGCGAGTGACGAGGTCGTCGCTCTCGGGCGTTCGCTGTTCTTCGATCCGATCCTGTCTGAAGATCGCAGCGTCTCTTGTTCCTCTTGCCATGACCCTAAGTTTGGCTTTGCGGACCCTGTCGCTAATTCAATTGGCATTCATGGTCAAGCAACCACGCGCAATGCGCCGACCTTGCTGAACCGAGCGCTCGGAAGCAGCTTCTTCTGGGACGGACGCGCGTCCAGTCTGGAAGAGCAGAGCCTGATGCCTATCTCGAATCCGACCGAGATGGGTACCGAACTCGCTCCGATCCTGGCCCGCCTGGCTGCACAATCCTCCTACGCCGAAGGCTTTCGTTCCGCGCTCGGCGGGCCGCCTTCCGGTGATCACGTTGGCACGGCCCTAGCCGCCTTCTTGCGAAGGTTGACGCACGGAAACTCTGCTGTGGATCGCTTTCGAAAGGGCGAGTACGGCGTGCTAAGCGATGAAGCTCGGGCAGGCATGTGGATCTTCGAGAGCAACGGTCGTTGCTGGAAGTGCCACTCCGGATCGAACTTTTCGGACGAGGAATTCCACAACACAGGCATAGGCGTGCGTGAGGAACAACCCGAGGAAGGGCGTTTCGCCATCAGTGGGATCGCAAGCGAGCGCGGTGCGTTCAAGACTCCGACGCTGCGTGGGCTGACGATGACTGCGCCGTACATGCACGATGGGAGCATGAAGACTCTGACCGAAATCGTCGAGTTCTATCGCGAAGGCGGTCACCCTAATGCGCACTTGGACGAAGAGATGAAAGTGCTGGAGATCGATGATCGAGGCGCGCGCAGTTTGGTCGCGTTCTTGGAAGCACTCTCAGACACTGCGCCGAGTTCGTCTGCGGGCGACGGCGAGGATCCGTACGGAGACGAAGACGAGGGCGGCGCAGCTTCGGGTGACTGATCAGTTTCCGCGCAGAGCTCTCGACGGCTAGCTCCACGACCGGCGCAACGCGAGAGCCGCGCGCCGGCGTCCCGCGCGAGGGCCCCCGCGCTCGGCTCGCGAGCCTGGAATCAATCGGCTCGCGCGCGCGGCTGAGACGCTGCCTGCGATGTCAATTTGGATCGCAGCTCGGGCACGGAGATCGCGCACAGCAGGCGAGGCGCTGGGCACGCAGGCGTGACGCGTACCCTAGGGACCAATCCCAGAATGCTCGAGCAGCCATTCCTAGACCATCAGAGCCAGCAAGGCCTCACCACGGGCACTGAGACGGGGTACACTTGGTTTCTATGCGAGTTCTCCCCGTTGAAGCACGGTCCCTGCGGCACCGGATGCGCCCAGATTCCGTCCTGGTGGGGGCCTGGCTGACTGCATTCGCGGTGGCGGAGATCCTGGGAAGGCAATCTCCGGACGATTGGACAGATGGAGCGGGCGTCGCCAGCTTCCTTGTCCTGGCCGTGCTCACGTGGCGGCTGCATCAGGAGCATGGGCTGGCGTTCATGACGCGCCTCTCGATTCGACTGCGAGCACTCGCGTCGACGCTCTCCCAATTGAACATCGAGACCGGGGTCGACCTGCGCTCGACCCCGCCCTTGCCGCGCGGATTCCCTCCGATCTTCAAGACCTTGCTGCGCGTGACGGTCGGGGTCACGGTCGTGCTGGCGCTCGCCCACGACTACTTTCCCGGCGCCGCGCGCGACGTAATACAGTCGACGTCGAGCGCGCTCTATCTGATCGGCTTGACCGCGTTTTGGTCGATCTTGGTCGGCGCTTCCTTGTTGCTGTTCGCGTTGCCGATCGCGTTCATCGACGACGCACTGGATCACTCCACGCGCTTCGAAGGTAAGCAGCGCTTCATGCTCGAGGGCTTGGCGATCTGCCTGCACCTGAGTGTGCTCGTCACCGGTATCTTCTTCGCACCTGCTTGGGCCCCGCTCGCGTTGCTATCGCTGACGCTGGCCGGGACGGGGATCTTGGCGCTGCTGCCAGGACGACCCGCGCTTGCGATCTTGTGGCGCAAGGATCGCGAATCGGCGCCGATGGTCATGGAATGGACCTCGTTGGCGTTGACCAACTTGACCATTCTCGCGTGCCTGATCACCTCGTTGTACTTGCTCTCGCGTGGCGACCGCATCGGCGGGGGAGGGACGGAAGAGACCTTCGTTACTTCGCTCTTGGGTCTCGTGTTCGGCTGGACATCTTCGATGGCCTACACCGTGTTGATGATCGGCATTCCGTTCAGCGTTATCTCGGGACGCTTCAGGAATCCGGCCACGACGCGCGCCACGCGCGTGCACATCGCGGGCGACTTGCCGCAGCTACTGCGCAAGGAATTGAAGTCGGCGCTTCACTTTGCTGGAGTACGACTCGTCTCGGAGAAGGCGGAGGCGAGTAGGGGGGATGTGAAGCTCGCCTACCATGCAGAAGGCTCGTCAACACCGATCGCGTGGCAGAGTCAGTGGCCACTGATCCTGGGCGAAGCCGACTTCGCTGAGGGCTCGCTGCTCACGACTGATCTAGTCCAGCGCGTCACCCGCCGAGACGAGATCCTGCGCCGGCGACAATTCCTGCATGGCATGCAGCGCTTGTTCAAGATCGCTGCGCGGCGCAAGTACAAAGCCGGAAGCGGCTTCTGGTTAGCGCCCCATCATTGGTTCATCACGCGCCTCAGCCGCGATGTCGACGAGAGCGATGCTTGGTTCGGCGGCCCGGCCTATCATCCGACGCTGTCAATCGAGGCGCGCGCGCACTTCTATCAGATCATGCGTGGCTGCGAGCTCGATGTGATCTTCGTCGAAGATGGCGTCGGCTATCGGCGACTCAAGCGCGTGTTGGCGATGCTGTTTGAGTATCACGACCTATTCGGCGGCGAACGGCGCGCGGAAGAACGGCACTTCAGCGGGCTCCCCGGAGTTCGCGTTCTGATTCACGGCTACGACTTGGGCGGAGAGTATCCGTACGAGAAGTATCCCGAACCCGACTACGAAGACCTGGGCCGCGCGCGCATTCTGCACGTGTTCAAGGATCGCGGTGAGGAGGAGACGCAGGTCGACACTCCTTCCACCCCGGATTTCGTTCCCGAGCCCATGCTGCTCATCTGAGACCCGAGCTTCGCAGGCAAGCCAGGAAAGGCAGAGCCTGCTTGGCCCGACTTCTGGTAATCCTATCCGGATGCGCATTCTCCTTGTGTCTCATCTGTACCCGCCTGCGCACACGGCAGGTACTGAGGTCTACACGGCCGAGCTGGCCGGCCGCCTGTTGCGGGCGGGCCACGAGCCGACTGTGTTCACGTCCGAGAAGGACATCGGGCGCAAGGATCTGGAGCTCACCTCACGCGTCGAAGCCGGAGTGCGCGTGCATCAGTTGATCTCGAATATGTACCTGGACGACTTCGAGCAAAGCTGGAAGCGTCCTGCCGTCGATCGCGTGTTTGGCAGCTTGCTCGACGAGCTAAAGCCGGATGTGCTGCATGTCCATCACCTGATGTATCTGTCGGTCGGCATGCTCGAAGAGGCGCAGCGTCGTGAGATCGCGATCGTCTATACCTTGCACGACTTCTGGTTGGGATGTCCGCGCTTCGGTCAACTCGTGCATGCCGATGGCAGCCTATGCGAACGCGTCGACCCGAATCGCTGTGGTACTTGCTTGCCCAGCTTCGAGTGGCGACAGAGTCCATTGAAGCGTGGCATGGGCCGCGCGATCGGTGGCCTTCATTCGGCAGCGGGTATCGACTTGGGGCCGATGGCCAGACGCGTCGAGCGTTGGCTCGCGGGCGACCCCGCTGCCAGGGCGCGGCGTGCAAGCCCAGCAGAGTTCCTCAATGAAGATCCACAGACTGAGGAATGGGCTAAGCGAGCGCTCGTGCGCGGGCAGAGCCTGCGTGAGCTCGTGCTGTCGTGCGTCGATCACTTCATCGCGCCCAGTGACTTCTTGCGTGATTGGTTCATCGAGTGGGGGATTCCGCGTGACCGCATCGTGCAGCTCGCGACAGGAGTCGATGCGAGCGCTTTCGCGGCCGCGGCAGAGGCGCGCCGACCGCTTGCCGAAACAACTTCGGAGCAAACCGGTGACGCAAGCGCAGCCGCTGTGTCGGCAGCTCAGGAGCCACTGCAGATAGCCTTCCTTGGAACGCTCGTGCCTGTCAAAGGTGCCCACGTACTCGTAGATGCATGGGAGCGCCTGCCGCAAGAGCTGCGCGCCAAGGCTCGCTTGAGCTTGCACGGACCGCTGACCCACACGCCTGGCTACGTGGAGGCGTTGCGCTCTCGAGCGGTGCCACTTGGCATCGAACTCGCGGGACGCGTCGAGCGCGACGATGTACCAGGCGTGCTCGCGCGCACGGATCTGTTGGTCGTCCCCAGTGTTTGGTTCGAGAACCGGCCGCTCGTCGTATTGGAAGCAATTGCGGCGCGAACTCCGTTACTCGTGTCCGAACCGGGCGGTATGTCTGAATTGATAGAAGAGGGTGTCAATGGTTGGTGTTTTCCCATGGGAGATGCATCCGCGTTGGCGGCGCAACTGAAGCGCTTGATCGAGCAGCCATCCATCCTCTCACGACTGTATCGCGAGCCGATCGAGCTGCCTACTTGGGAAGCGCTGACCGAGGCTCAGATCGAGATCTACGACCGCGTCCGGAAGTAACTCATGTCAACTCGATCCCATCCGCGCGAAATTGCCCGGCTCATCCCGCTCGCCTGCAGGCTAGGACTCTGTCTGTTGTTCGCAGCCTGCGCGAGTCCTGAACCAAAGAAGTTGACCCTGGTGACCGAGCTACCCGTTGCTCATCGCGAGCTGTGGACTGCGTGGTTGCATCAAGATCCGGATTGGAGTTTGCGCCGCGAAGAGGCGCGCGGTGATGCATCGCTGCGCCGCTTCTTGGTCGATAACTTGATCCGGCAGATGCTGCAGAACTATGGCGACGCTCGTATTGCGAATATAGGAGCAACGAGCCTCGGTCCCTTCGAGCGCGCGCGCGGCGAGATCCTGCGTTTTCCCGATGAAGCCATGGCGCCCTTGACCGAAATTTTGGCGATCGGCAATGGCCATGCCAGCGAACTCGCCTCCTCCTTGCTGGAAGAGATCGGTCGCCCCGCGGTGCATTCCGTTGTGCTACTGCTCGAGCGCGATGATCCTCAAGCGCGCCGCCGCGCTGCCGACCTGCTCGGCCGCTTGCCGCACGCTCATGCTGAAGAGGAGCATGTTCAGCAGGTTCTGATCAAAGCACTCTCATCCGATTCTGAATGGCTTGTGCGCGCCAAGGCTGCGTTGGCCGTCGGCAGCCGCGGCAGTCGCCATACGACCACGAAGGCAGCGCGCACCGCCTTGTGCCGTGCCCTCGCTGACAAAGACCAAGCCGTAAGCGTCAAGGCCGTGCGCGGCCTGACGATGCTCGATGACCCCGCTGCAGTGCCTGCGCTGATCAATTACTTGGAGCGTTCGAGCATGGCCGGTGTGGTTGCCGGCGTGTATGAAGCGCAGGACGCGCTGCGCAAGCTGACGGGGGAGTCCTCGTCACATGATGTGCGCGAGTGGCGCGACATCTGGCAGCAGCTCAGGCGGCGAGATCCAAACCGCTGATAGAGTTCGAATGGGTCTGGCGCCTCACGCAGACGCCATCCGCTCAGCCGCCGAGAGCTAGCGTAGCAGCACTCGAATCGCATCAAGGACAAAAGCGAATCGCTTGTGTTGTGTCCGCTCAAGCCCGCCGCCGGATCGTGATACCAAAACTGGAAGTGCCAGGAGCTCCGGGGATGATGCGACCGGGCCCTGTAGCGAGTGGCGGCGAGGAGTAATCGAGGGTTTGGATCGCATCACCGGTCGGACTTGTGAGCAAGACGGGCAGGCGCTGAACCGCAACGCCGACGCAGTGCCTGCCATCACCGAAGGGCACATCGATCGGCTTGTCGCCGTAGTAGAAGACCCCTGTCTGCGAGGTAGGGCAGGCGCTTGCGCGTATCGTCAAGTCTCTGGCCGCGATGCATACACTGCCCCTGTGATCGATGATGGCTACCGCTCCGACGCTGTTCGTGGCACCCGTGCAGTATGCCTGCGGCGTTTCGCATGGAGTCCCAAGATCGATCGGCCACGCATTCGATATGCTCTCGCCACCTAGGTTGCCGGTGCGCTTTATCAAATCGCCCGATCTCGCATGGATTGGGATCGGCACCAGGATCGAGCTGCCATTCGAAGTAAGCCCTGAAACAAAAAAGTGCGTCCTATCGCTTCCGCTGCTTCGTGTGAACCAAACTTGGTTTGCTGTCGGGCCTAATTTCGAGCCGAGGATCTCGATTGACGTCGGCGATATGATTACGCCGCTCACGTTGGGTTTGCTCGCAGAGGCGACCCCATAGATGGCTTGCACTCCCGCACTATCATCGAACGCGATCGAACGGATGTTTACGATCGGTCCAGCAGCCGGCCCCATCGTTGCACCAGGAGTTGACGAGTGCGCCAATCCCAGCGCGCAGCCGTATTGATGTGTAGCGATGGCCTGCAAATCCAACGCACTGGGCGCGATCGTCACACCTGGTCCATCGTTCCACAGGAAGGTGTCGTTGTAGCGAATGCGCCAGCCACTCGGACCATCCTCGGTGATCGCAATGAGGCCGCCACCCATGCTCGAAGTACCCGAGTGGATGTTGTTGTTGATGCCACCGCCGCCGCCCGCCGGACCTTGGAAGGTGGCATCGTAGTTCGCACCACCGGATCCCAGATCGCCTGGCTGATGCGGATCGCCGCTGCCGTCTCCGTGCAGTTAGGAGCCCCACTCGACGCTGGCCTTCCAAATCGCCATCGTCGCGCCTTGATAGCCAGGAAAGCTCGAGTCCGAAGACGGGCTGTCGTTCGCTTCCTGATCCATGGAGTTGTCGAAGACCCGGAAGTCGCGCTGACCCAGGTCTAGCGACCAGCCGGCCAACGTGAATGCTCCGCTCGTTTCGACCGAGCTCGACAGCCGGATTGCTGTGCCACGGCGCATGTGGGGAGGATCGTTCGCAGGACTCTCATGGCTACTCTCGCGATGGGATGGACGCGCGGGTTGGGAGGGGAGTTACCTGTTCTTCTACACCTTGCTCCACGGATGTGGGATGGGAGTGAGAGCTTTCTGAAGAGAGGGTCGCCCGCAGCCATTCGTTTCCGTCTATCTCAGACCCCACTCGCTTCTGGTCGCAGCTGTCCTGGGGGCGTACAGTCTGCGCCAGCTCACTATGGCTGTCTGGAAAATCGAACGGCGCAAAGCCGACTGTGCGGGTCCCGCTTGCGGGCGGGAATTCGAGGAAGGCGACCGGCATATCTCTTGCCTGGTCCTGCGCACGGGGGAATTCGTGCGTGAGGATTTGTGCCTGAGCTGCTGGAAGGCGCGCCAAGAGGCGATGAAGAACGGCGAGGCGCTGGTTTCAGAACCGGTCGCAGAGCCTGATTCGGCGTCAGGCGAGGGGGCCGCGCAGGATGGCGAAGCTCTTACGACGGAGCCTGAAGCCGCCGAGGCGACAACATCGGCAGATGCGGCGCCGGCGCCCGAAGGTGCGGACGGTAGCGCCACCGAGGCCACCGAGGCCACCGAGGCCGGCGTCGAAAGCGATGTGAACGGCGAGGAACTTTTCTGGTGGAAGACGCGCCACTCCGTTAACAAGAAGCGCACGGTTCAGCTCGATTTGGCCTCGCTCGAGCGACTCTTCGTCCAGCTTGAGGGTCGCGAAGAGGTCAAGGTGCGCGAGCTGCGCTACATCCTCTGCTTGCTGCTGATGCGCAAGCGCCGCCTCAAGGTCGAGAAGGTCGATCGCGGAGCCGAGGGTGAGAGCTTCATCGTCAAGAGACCGCGCGTCGACGAGCGCTATCGGGTCTGGGTCTATGACTTCGATGCCGAGCGCATGGACGCAGTGCGCGCCCAGCTCCAAGCCGTCTTCGACGGCGCTGAAACGGACGCCGGTTTGCCCGAGACCTTGATTGGTGACGACGACGAGTTCGGCGCGACCGACGCGGACGAAAGTGCCGAAGACGCAGTCGATTCGGAAGATGGCGACATTGGACCGGTTGGCGCGGATCCCGAAGACGAGGCTGGCGACGGCTCTGATACCAATGCGGAGGCCGACGCGGGCGAAGATCTCGTCGATGCCACCGAAGAAGAAGTCGATCAGGCGCCCGCGGCTGGCAAGTAAGCCCTGCTCCAGCCTGATGCTTTGGCGTTGAAGCCTGGCTTCGGGCCCAGCCCCGCATGCACGGGCAGGGGGACCGCGCCCGTCTGAGGCGCGCTGCTGTTCTCTGTGGGCGGGCGAGAAGTGCCGAGCCTGTACGGGGTGCGTCGGTGAGCTAACCTCCTCGGAATCCGCCCTCTAAAAGTGGCACCTATGGTTGGGCGCGGTGGCACTAGTTCCTCCGCCGATCAGAAATCGGGGCCGAGGGAGCCTCGGAAGTGCCAAGTGGCGCTCATAGTCACCCCGCGGCACGGGCTGGAGATCCCCTCGGTCAGCTCGCGAGCACAGCCCGCGCATTCATGTGGCACCAGGTGGCGCAGAGCTGGCCGATCCGGCTCTCTTGGGTGCCTGTTCTGAGTCCATGAACGGGCAATGGATTTCTCGCGACCTCTCGAAAGTGAGAGGCATTCGCTGTGTTGTTTATAGGTAGATTGGATACCAATAGAGTCCATTTTACTGGCAACTTTCGCCCCGCGTAGGAAACTATAAGAATCGGGTCAATTCCCCATTGCTGCGATCGCGGTGGGGCCGAAGAATAGTGGTATGGCACTAAGTGGCATTCAGTGGCGCGAACGAGGATGTGAGTGTGGGGCTCACCCCTCGCAACGCTTCGTGTCACTAACTACCGCCTTCTGCCCTCTGGAACTGCTCGGGGAGGGGAACTAACCGTGTTCTGCGGTGATTCCACTCACACGGTTGACGCGAAGCATCGCGTCTTCCTTCCGAAGCGCTTCCAGCTCGAGCTACCTCTCGATGAGGAGGGGGGTCGGGTTGCCATCCTTACGCGTGGTTTGGATGACTGCTTGTACCTCTTTTCGGAGGCCGGCTTCCAGCGCGCTCTCGAGCGCATGGATACGCAGACCTTCACGGGACCCGAGCAACGGATCCTCCAGCGTTTGTTCTTCAGCCATGTCCACAAGCTGACGCTCGACTCATCGGGTCGCGTGCTCTTGCCGGAGAAGCTGCGGAAGCTGGTCGGGATTCAGAAAGAGATCCAAATGGTCGGTATTTACGACCGCGTGGAGATCTGGGCTCACGATCGTTGGGAGGCCTTTGAAGAGGCCAATGCAGATGCATTCGGGAAGCTTGAGAGCGTGCTGACGGGTGTCGCGTCGAACGGCTCCGTCACCAGTGGAGACGCCGAAGGGAGCGATGCATGAGGGCACCGCGCCGCGCTCCCTTCGCCACTCCTCGTATGCGCTTGTCGCGTCCGGTGCCGGTGGCATCGCTTCGTGGTCCCAGGCCTGAGCGCACGGCCGGTGGACCGCCGTTGCGTTCGCGATCGGCGAACGGTGACGATGGGGTCGTTCACTTGCCCGTGCTGCCGGAGGAGACGCTGGCAGCCTTCGCTCCGATCGCGGAGGGCGGTGGATGGGTGGTCGATGCAACATTGGGTGCTGGTGGGCACTCGCGCATGTTGCTCGAGCGCTACCCCAGCTTGCGTCTGCTCGGTACGGACCAAGATCCCGAAATCTTGGACATCGCCCGTAAGCGTTTGGCGCCCTTCGCCGATCGCATTCAACTCGAACAGGCACGTCTGTCGGAACTGACGCGTTTGATCCGCAAGCTGCAACGCGGCTCGCCCCTCGGTTGGTTGATGGATGTCGGAGCTAGTTCGCTTCAGCTCGACAGGCCCGAGCGCGGTTTCTCCTTCTTGCATGATGGGCCGCTGGACATGCGCATGGACCCGTCGCGCGAGCGGACGGCTGCCGACATCATCAATCGCTGGGACGAGACCGACTTGGCCGATTTGTTTTTCTTCGAAGGCGGAGAGCGCGCGGGTCGCAAGATCGCACGTGCCGTCGTCGACGCACGCAGGCGCGCACCCTTCCGTCGCACCGGCGCGTTGGCGGACCTTGTAGAGCGCGCAACCGGACGCGCCGGCGGACGCATACACCCGGCGACCAAAGTTTTCCAAGCCTTGCGTCGCGCCGTCAATGAAGAGGGCGAAGAGCTGCGTGCAGGTTTGGAAGCTGCACAGGCCTGCCTCGCCACCGGTGGCGTCATGGTTGTGATCAGCTTCCACTCCGGCGAAGACGGCGAGGTTAAGCGCTTCCTGCAAACCGGTTCGCGCGAAGGGCGTTGGGAATTGCAAAGCAAGAAGGCCGTGCAGGCGACGCGTGAGGAAATTCGAAGCAACTCGCGCTCACGCTCCGCAAAACTGCGTGCAGCGGTTCGCTTGCGTGACGACTCGCAAGATGTGGATGAGTCGATAGATGAAGGTTTAGAGGCGTGATGCGCACTCCGTTAACTCTGCTTGTTTGCGTCGTCGTCGCGAGCACCGGCTTGTTCGCATCCTGGGTGCAATGCCAAAACTTCGCTCTGGCGGGTGAACTCGATCAACTGACCAAGGACTCGGCCTGGCTCGATCGCTGCATTGGTGAGCAGGAAGTGCGCCTCGCTGAGCTGACATACAAGGCCGAACGCGAGTTGTCGGAAGGCAAGCGCGACGAGGACGAGGCGCGCGACGAAGGGATGCTTCCTGATGCTTGAGCCCAAGTTCAAGTCTGCCTCGGGGGTGCGACCGGTGGCGGCCTTCTTCTCGATTGTCTGTGTGTTGTTGGCGGTGGCTGCCAAGTCAGCCATCATCGCGGTCCAGGCCAAGGGCGAGCAGCCGATCGCGCTGCGCTCGGATGTCGACCTCCGACCCAGCTTTCGCATGCTGGATCAGAGCGGCCGTCCGCTCGGCATGTCTGTCGAATGCTTCGACTTGACGATGTCTCCGCAAGCTATGTGGGGCTCGCACACGCCGACGCACATGGCGCAGCAGATCGCGGACGTGCTGGGCGACATCTCTGCCGCAGAACTGTTGCCGCGCATGCTCGATGCGGATGCTGTCCCCAGCGTGCCTGGTTGCTACCGCATCGCACAACCCGAACTCTTGCTGTTCGACGAACTGCAGGCCGGCAAGGTCATGCGCTGGATTCGCTCTGGCGTTTCGACCGGAGAGCGCACGGGTGGCTTGGATGGTTTGCACCTCGTTCGCCACTCGGTGCATGGCAAGTACACCATCGAATGGGAGCCGGCCGTCTTGCTCTCGCGTGAACAGCGCTTGAAGCATGCCGCTCACTTTGCCGACCGGCCTTCGAGGTGGACGCGTCTCTTGTTGGACGATCTGGGCCGCTTCATCGACCCCGCGCGGGTCGAAGCAGTGGTCATGGCCGAGGAAGGCGTCAAGCCGACCCGTGCCCAACTGAGCATGCAGCTGCGAGATCGGATTTGGAAGGAGCTGATGCCGTGTCAGTTCCGCGTGGTCGTGCACCGAATCGATCCCGTCACTGCCCGTGCGCTCGATCGTCTGCTGAAGGAGGAGGCCGTCTCGTCATGGCAGATGAAGCTCGAGGCGTGCATGGATCGGCGACATCCGACGCGGCCTAATGGCCAGGCTGTTGGCCCCGTTCCAGAGCCGCTGGCGTACGACGCCTTTCCGATTCTTGGAGCGTGGGGGGTCCTCGGACCGCAGGATGCGTGGGCCCGCGCGCTCGATGATCACGGTCTTGAGAGCGGACGTCCGATCTTGGACGCGCGCGTGCGTACCTCCGTAGCGGAGAGCGCTTTGCAATACGAGACCGAATACCGGCCGTGGAGCGGGCTCGAGTTGGCCTGCTACATCGAGTTGCGGCACCCGCGTTGGAGTGAGGTCTTCGACCTACGTCCACGCAACTACCTACGCAGCCAGCGTATTGTGCCGCGCGACCGTCATAAGACGTGGCGCGCGGTCAGCGAATTCGGCCGTATCGAGGTTCCCGATTACTTCCGCTATGCGGAAACGGCCAGCGAACCGCCCGACGTTATCACAACTCTCGACGCGGATTTGCAGACCTATTTACACCTGCGTTTGCAGGAGACGCGGCAGGAGAATGCGGCGGCGCTGGCGATGGGGATCGTGGTCGATATCGATACGGGTGATGTGCTCGCAATCGACTCTTCCTGTGCTTATCCCTACAGCGGCTTCGCGCCGATCCGGCACGTCTTCACACCAGGCTCGACTTTCAAGGTTCCGGTCATGGCGTCCGCGCTTGATGCCGGAGTCGTTCACCCCGACGAGAACTTTGCGACCTATCCCGGGCAGGGTCTGCTCGTGATCGATCCAAAGCGTGGCAGCAGTCGGCGCATCCGCGAGGCGGAAGGGGCTCCGCGTGAGCCACAGATCAGTGCGACCATTGGTTTGGCTCGTTCCGTGAACGCCGTGCTGGTGCAGATTGGCTTGCGGGTGCCGGCGGCGGAACTCCGCAAACGGCTCTCAGCTCTCGGTTATGGCCGTTCTGTCAACGTGGAGCTGGGTCCGGAAAGTGCCGGATACCTTCCGGCTCTAAAAAAAGGCACCTGGTCGCGCGTTCACACACATGCTTCCGTTTCCTTTGGGCACGAGGTTTCAACCACCTTGTGGCAGCACGCGACGGCGCTGGCGACCATCGCTCGAGGGGGCGCTCATGTTCCGTTGCGTATGATCCGCGGCGTCGAACAAGAGGGGCGCCGCTTTGAACTGCAGCCCGAGAAGGGCGAGCAAGTTCTCTCCTTCGAAGCTTGCATGAACGTGCGTGCGATGCTGCGCGAAGGCGCGCTCGCAGGAACAGGTGAGCCTGTCGCCGGCATCGAGGTCTGTCCCGAGTTCGAGTACATCGGGACCAAGACCGGAACAACCGAAAAGGTCGTCACTGAACTGTGCGTGCACGAAGAGTTCAAGCACCAGGCTGAACACCTTGAGCAGCGCGAGTTGGATCCGAAAGCTCCTACTTGTCATCGTACATGCTTGAGCAGCTTGCGCGGCAAGCGTGCACACAAGCGACAAAGCTGCTACACCTCATCGATGTTGAGCATTGGAAGGCCCTATGGGAGCGAGCGTGAAGTGCTTGTTCTTATCGTCGTGGACGGGCCGCGCAACAAAGCGCGCTTCGGTCGCGAGGTCGCGGGCCAGTGCAACATCGACGTACTGCGCAAAGCCTTCGATCTCCCGAGCACGACTGAGCTGCTTGCCGAGGAGGCAGGCACAGAGCCAGTGCTGGCGAACAACACCTTGAGTTTCAACGAGTCTGACTTGCCCTGGATTGAAAGTACTTCGAGTGAGGAGGCGCTGCATGGAAGCCACTGAACGACTCGAGCAGAATTCCACGCCCAGCCTGACGCGCTTGATCGAGCGCTTCGGTGGCCACCTTGTCGGTCGCGCCGATTCGGTCTCGATCGGAGATGTGCGCCTCGATTCGCGTGCTGTCCAGGGCGGAGACCTGTTCGCCGCCTTGCCTGGCGCCGTGGTTGATGGCGTGCGCTTTGCACCCGATGCCGCCGATCGCGGAGCGGCAGCTCTGCTGACTCCTAGCGGGCGTGGTTTGCGTGCCGCCTACCTGACGCGCGGACGCCTCCCGGTTTGGGAACACGACGAGCCGCGCCGCGTGGCTGGTCTGGTCGCCGGTGACTTGCTCGGCAATCCGACACAGCATCTCCGCGTGTGCGGCATCACCGGAACCAACGGCAAAACGACGACCGCTCATCTCTGTGGACAACTACTCGAGAATGCCAGCTTGGAGCCTGCCATTTTCGGCACGGCTGGCCATCGTTTGGCGGGTGGTGAGCGCCTGGACGCGAGCCACACAACGCCGGGGGCACCGACCCTGCAACGACTCTGTGCACGCCACTTGGCGCGCGGCGGTCGCAGCGTTGTGATGGAGGTCTCATCGCACGGCCTGATGCAAGAGCGCACAGCCGGCGTGGACTTCGATGTGGCGGTCTTCACGAACCTGACTCGTGAGCACCTGGACTATCACGGCGACATGCAAGCTTATGGCTCTGCCAAGGCTCGGCTGTTCGCCGAACTGCAGGCGGGTCGCACCGCCGTCTTGAATCGTGACGATCCGTTCTGGCTCGAGCTCGCACGCGTTTGTGACCAAGCCGGCGCAAGAGTCGTCACCTACTCCGTAACAGACACCACGAGATCGCAAGGCGAACTTGTGGCTTCTCGGCTGCGTATTGACCCGGAGGGGTCGCGCTTCGTTCTCAATGGGATGGGGATAGAGCCGACCGAAATTCGGCTTCCTCTCCTGGGTCGATACAACGTCGAGAATGCGCTAGCAGCTACGGCTGCAGCTCTACTGTTGGGGGCGAGTCCTGCGCACGCGCTGTCGGGACTCGCCACCATCTCTCCTGCACCAGGTCGGCTCGAGCCGATCGACGTAGGCGGGCGGGGATTTCAACTGTACATCGATTACGCACATAGCCCGGATGCTCTCGACCGCGTGATGCGTGCGTTGCGAGCGAATCTGGAGAGTCAGCCCGGCAACGCTGCGCATGCGCGTCGCTTGATCGTGGTCTATGGCTGCGGTGGTGATCGAGATGTCGGCAAGCGGCCGGCTATGGGACGCGTGGTGGCCGGGTTGGCTGACATCGCGATCCTGACAACGGACAATCCGCGCAGCGAAGATCCGAGCATGATCGCTTCCGAAGTGATCGAAGGCCTCGGCAAGACGGACACGCGACCCGAGCTAGTCTTGGATCGTCGTGCCGCCATTGCGCGCGCGGTCGAAGTGGCTCGCGACGGTGACATCATCTTGGTCGCTGGCAAGGGACACGAGTGTGTGCAAGTCGTCGGTGACGACGTGCGCAGTTTTGATGATCGAGCAGTCGCCATGGAGGTCCTGTCATGAACGAGTTTCGATTCTCCGACCTGGTCGCCGCCACGGGCGCGACATTGATCGAAGGGGATCCGTCGACGGTGTTGACGGGTGTGTCGACCGACACGCGCAGCCTGAAAGACGGGCAAGTCTATGTAGCGCTCTCAGGGCCGAACTTCGACGGAAACAAGTTTGCGACCGAGGCCCTCTCGCGAGGTGCCGGCGCTCTCCTGTTGCGAAGTGAAACGACCCGCGTGCTCGACCTCGGTAATGCAGGCAGCGGTACTCCCGTCGCGCTTCACCCCAGCCCGCGTAAGGCGCTCGGAACCTTCGCAGCCTGGCATCGTGATCGCCTCACGATCCCGGTCGTCGCGATCACGGGCTCGTGTGGCAAGACGACGACCAAGAACATCTTACTTGAGTTGTTGCAAGATCACCTTGTGGCTGTCGGTAGCCCGGCATCCTTCAACAATGATATCGGCGTGCCGCACACGTTGATGTTGGCTGATACCAAAGCCGAGGCACTCATCGTCGAGATGGGTACCAACTCACCCGGTGAGATATCTGAACTGTGCCAGATCGCGAAGCCAACAGCTGGCATCCTGACGAATGTCGGAGCGTCGCACTTGGAAGGCCTCGGTTCCGTCGAGGGTGTCGCTAAGGAGAAGGGCGCCTTGGTGGCATCGCTGCCCAGTGATGGCTTCTGCGTGTTAAACGCTGACTGCCGTTTCACCGATTCACTGCGTAAGACGACGAAGGCGCGCGTCATTACATTCAGCGTCGATGGCGACGGCGATTTGAACGCGACCGATGTGTGGTTTCATGGTGGGGGAACGACCTTTAAGCTGAACGATCGGTACGAGATCACCTCGCCTCTGCTGGGCTTGCACACTGTGCAAAACCTGTTGGCGGCGCTAGGCGCATGCGTTGGCATGGGCCTCTCTCTTCAATCCGTGTTGCCTGCCGTCTCTCGCCTAAAGACAGACCGGCGCCGCATGGAACGCATCGAACTGGGCGGGCTGACGCTGTTCGATGACAGCTACAATGCAAACCCCGATTCGGCACTTGCCAGCGTGCGCGTGTTGACGGGACTGCATGGCCACGCGCGTCGTGTGCTTGTGCTGGGCGAGATGCTCGAGCTCGGAGATCTGGCCGCTGAACTGCACCATCAAGTCGGAGCCGCGGCAGCTGCTGCTGGTGTCGACATGTTGATGCTGATCGGTGATCTGACAAGAGCAACTGCTGCCGGCGCGATCGATGCCGGTATGCCGGCCGACTGTGTGCTGCACATGGCCAATGTCGAAAGCGCGATTGAAATCGTGCCTGGACTGTTGCGCGACGGCGATGTCGTGCTTGTGAAGGCAAGTCGAGCCGCGCGCCTCGAGCGCCTCGTCAGCACATTGCGTGAAGCCTGTGCCGAACCTATCGGCCAGCTTCAAGGCTTCTGAGTCACACGGATTCCATGTTTCCCGGCCTTCTCGCGGACGAATTCGGGCTTCAGCTCTTCGGGTACATCTCGTTCCGAACAGCGATGGCCTCGTTGACGGCTTTTGCGATCGCATTGATCGCGGGCGGGCCGACGATTCGTTGGTTGCGGGCTCACCGGGTCAGGGAAGACGTTCATAAGACGGCTTCGATCGACTTGGCCGAGTTGAACAAGCGTACCGGTAAGAAGGACACCACGACGATGGGGGGCAGTTTCCTCGTCGGTGCGTTGTTGATATCAGTCTTGCTGTGGGGACGCTTGGACAATGTGCACGTCGTGTTGGCTGTCGTGCTGACCTTCGGTCTGGCGGCTGTCGGCTTTGTGGATGACTTCTTGAAACTCACCGTCAAGAACTCGCGCGGTCTGAACGAGGTCTCGAAGCTCGTTGGTCAGACGGTCGTCTGCGCGCTCGTCTTGCTGTCGCTCGCTTGGTACGCCAAGACGTCAGATCGCTGGGCCTTGTTGACGGTCTATCCGCCCTTCTTCAAAGACGCGTCCTTCTCCTTCGGAGAGTACGGCGCGATCGGGATCGGCTTGTTCGTCGTCTTCGGTTGGTTTGTGATCGTTGGTACGTCGAACGCCGCCAATATTACCGATGGCCTCGATGGTCTCGCGGCCGGCTGTATGCTGATCTCGGGCCTTGCGTTGTCGATTTTTTGCTACGTCACCGGGCGACCCGATTGGACCGAGTACCTGCAGCTTCCGCACATCCCAGCTGCATCCGAGATGGCCGTTGTAGGTGGCGCGTTGTGCGGAGCTTGCATGGGCTTCTTGTGGTTCAACGCGAATCCGGCCGAGGTCTTCATGGGGGACTCCGGTTCCTTGCCGCTGGGCGGCTTGCTGGCTTGGATGGCGTTGATCGCCAAGCAAGAACTCGTCTTGCCGCTGCTGGGCTTCGTCTTCTTCGTAGAGATGGGCTCGAGCGCGTTGCAGCGCATTTACTACAAGCGCACGGGTGAGCGCATCTTCACGATGGCGCCCATTCACCACGGCTTGCAGGTCTACGGTGGCATCTTCAAAAAGGGTCCGACCAAGTGGCCCGAGAGCCGCATCGTTATTCGTGGTTGGATCATCGCTGCCGTCTGCGCGATGGCCAGCTTGTCGCTGCTGAAGGTGCGCTGATGGCACGCTTTCGAGGACAAGGACCGAGCGCCGAGTTGGCGCCGCGTGAGCATCAGCTGACGCTTGGCGAGCGCATCGAAGAACTCGCCCGCAAGGCGGAAGTACTCGATCCGACGCGTCCGGCCATGGGCGTCCTGGCTTGCGTGCTGGCGTTGATGGGGCTGGGCTTGATTATTCAAGTCAGTCATGCGTCGACTACCGTTATGCCCGACGCCTTCATGGGAGAGGTGACGCACCTGCTCTCTTTCCGCGTTGCCGGTGTTGCGATCTTGCTGATAATGATGCGGATAGGTCCCGCGCGCTTGCGGCCCTTCATCCCGTTCTTGTCCGCGCTGTCGATCCTGTCCCTGATCCTGGTCTTTCTTCCAGTCGCCGGAGTCTCCGCAAACGGCTCTCATCGCTGGATGCGTATTCCCGGCATCGGGCTGACCTTCCAACCCAGCGAGATCGCTCGCGTCGTGATCGTGTTGTGGGTCTCGTTGCGATGTATCCAGCTTGGCGACCGCGTGCGCGACATGCGCAGCGGCTATCTGCCGATGCTGGCATTTGGATTGGTCCTGTCAGGGTTGATCTTGTTCGAGCCCGACTTGGGTGGGGCGCTGCTATTCATCATCTGCTATCTGTGCACGATGTGGGTTGGCGGAGCGCGACCTGCGCATGTCGCCGGTTCGCTGGGCATGATGTTTTTGACCGTGCTTGGCCTGATGGCAACCATTCTGGTTCACGCACAGGAGCGCATCGCCGTCTGGCTTGGCAATAGCTCCAACGCTCAAGTCGATCGCACAATCGAAGCTATGGCATCCGGCGACTTGGTTGGCGTCGGGCTGACACATGGCGGTTGGCGCAACGGTGGCTTGCAGTACCACCAAACCGACTTTGTGTTCACCTTGTTCGGCGAAGAGCTGGGCTTGTTTGGGACACTGCTGATCGTCGGGATCTTGCTCGCCTTCGCATGGAATTCGATGCGCCTCGTATTGTCGATCAATGATCGATTCAGTGCGCTCGTCGCCTTCGGCCTCCTGATTTCTGTGGCCTTGCAAGCCATGCTGCACGTACAAATCGCGACCGGGCTCGCGCCGCCGAAGGGCATGAATCTACCGTTCATTTCTGACGGAGGCACGTCGTTGCTCGCGTCCTGTCTCGCGGTTGGGCTAGCACTGGGGGCAGCCCGGCCCGTCGAGAGTTCCACTCCCTACTCAACCTCGTCATGAATACTTACCGCTCGCAGGAGAAAACCTCCATGCACAAGATCGATCGCTACGGTGTCATTGCCTTGCTCTTTCTCATTGTGACTATCGTCACCGTGTCGATGTGGGAGGACGGCGCTAAGCCAGGCGAAGAAGGAGTCGCGCAAGCTGGTTCTCAGTCGCAAGGTCAGAAGGCTACGCGCGCGAAGAAGCAACAGCAGTCTCAACGCGCCATGGAGGCGGCCGCCAAGCGGCCGGCCACAAGCGGACAAGGCACGGATGCGGCGCGTTCACGCATGAAACTGTCACCCGATGGCGCACCGACTATGGGCAGCCCTGCTGCTGGATTGGCAGGCGGCGCGACGGAAAAGGGGGCCAACACGAAACGTCGTAGTCAGGCTGCCGATGCACGCACGAACGAGCAAGCTATGCAACGTCGTGCCGAGCTTGCCGCTCGTCAGCAGGACGGGAGCATGGACCTGAAGGTCAATGAAGCGGACCGCAAAGATGTGCAGGGCTACGGCAATGACGGAGTCAAAGCGCGTCTGGCACTTGGCGGGCAGACCTCCATCGAGACGTCGAGCCGATCGATCCGTGAGATGGCGCAAGACGCGCTCGATGCGAAGCAGAATGGGGATTCGTCTCGCTCGCAACGCAATCCAGGTAAGCAAGCTGTGGTCGCGAGCTACACTGTCAAGGCGGGCAACACACTGGGCAGTATCTCGCAGGAGTTTCTAGGGAGTGCCAAGCACTGGAAGCTGATTGCCACGGCCAACAACATCACCGATCCGCAGCGACTGAGTGTCGGTACGAAGCTGGCGATTCCTGGCTTGGTTGGTGAGGCCTCGACGCCGGCTCCCAAGTCATCTGGCTCGAAGACGCCGTCCACAACGGACACTTACACTGTCACGGCCGGTGATACGCTCGGACATATCGCGCAACGTGAACTCGGATCGGCAAAGCTTTGGAAATCGATCATCGAAGTTAATCCGGGCTTGAAGCCGGAACGCTTGTACGTCGGAAAGAAGATTCAGTTGCCGAAGGGCCCCCGCCCACAGCGTCCCGCGCTGAAGGTCAATAACCGAGTCGCACAGGCAACCGTGTCAGGCGGCAACAAGAAACACTTCGTCAGGTGACGAAGGAACGTGCGCCCGGCGCGCGCATTGCATTCGCTGGTGGCGGCACCGGGGGTCATCTGACGCCTGGTCTGCACTTGCTTGACCAACTCGTATCCGATGCGGCGGACGGCAGTGCGCTGCCGCCCGCCGATCTGTTGTGGTTCGTCAGCGGACGTGCGGTCGAAACGCTTGTATTGGCGGGCTTGGAAGCACAAGTGTCACCGTGTGCGGTCGACCGCCAAGCATTGGTATTGGAGCCACCCGGCGGAGGTGCACCCTCGCTGGCGCGACTCGCGCGCCATGCTGCGCCGGCAACGTTGGTTGCGCGCCGTGCTTTGCGTGCGCATCGTTCGGATTGTTTGCTCGGCCTTGGGGGCTTCACAAGTTTGCCTGCCGTGCTGGCTGCTCGTTCTTTGCGCATCCCGGTCTATTTGCTTGAAGTCAACGCGGTCGCAGGTCGCGCGACTCGTTGGCTCTCTCCCTTCGCAACGCGCGTCTTTCACGCCTTTCCCTCGAGCCTTCCAGCATCGAAGGGGGAGCGAGACCAATTGAGTGGCGCACCTCTGCCGCCTCGGCGCGCCTGGCAACTCGATCGGGAAGAGGAACGCCGCAAGTGGGGTGTCGCTGGCGAGGAGCCTTTGTTGGCGGTCTTAGGTGGAAGCCAAGGCGCGCAAGGCTTGAACGACTTCATGCGCAGCGCAGCGCCGCTGCTCGCTTCACGTGGCATTAAGGTCCGGCACCAGGTTGGCCCTGGTCGTATGGCCGAGGGCGCTGATCCCGTCGATGGATATCGAGCTCTCGAGTACATCGAGCATGTCCCGAGCCTGCTCGCCGCAGCCGATTTCGTACTGTCGCGCGGAGGAGCCTTCACTCTCGCTGAAGTGGCTGCTGCCGGCGTTCCGGCCTGGGTCGTGCCCTATCCTCATCACGTCGATAGACACCAGGCACGCAACGCAATGGCCTTTGGCGCTGGTTTCGAGATCATCCAAGAGGAAGGACTCAGCGAAGAGCGCGCGCTGGAGCTGACCGATTTGATGGGGCCCTCGGGGCAGGAGCGCAGAGACCAAATGAGGTCGACGCTCGCGGCACTTCAGCGGCCCGAGTCGAGCCGGACTATCTTGCAGCAGATGGCGGTCATGCCGCGCGATTGAGGTGCGGCCGCCGTGTCAGCTCTCGTATGACTTTCATTGATTCCGCCACATGCCAGGAATGCCTTTTGAGTCGCCCGCCCCATTGGTTTCAATCAACCCTGTGAGTCAAACAAGCATTACTAAAGGCCCAGCCGATTCCACTCATGGACGGGCAATACCTCACGAATTAGGCCTGCCAAAGAATCTGCACCTTCTGGGGGCTGGTGGAGCTGGAGTTTCCGGACTCGCTCGAATCTTGGCCGAACGAGGGTTCACGATCACCGGTCACGACCGTGCCGATAGTGAGTTCACGGAGCAGTTGCGTTCTCTATCGATTCCGATCGAGTTTGGAGAAAGCGGGAGCGCAAGTCTTCCGCAGAGTGCACAAGCAGTCATTCATTCGGCAGCGATCGACGCAGCGGATCCACAACTGACTGAAGCCAGCAAGCGTGGTATCCCGAGTCTTCGCTATGGCGACGCACTTGGTCGATTGACCCGAGCGCAACGCAGCGTGTGCGTGTCAGGCACGCATGGCAAGACGACGACTTCATGGATGTTGTTCCACGCCTTGATGGGCGCTATGGAAGCCGCTGGCCAAGAGGGAGTCAGCTTCGATCGCCCCGGCGCCATCGTCGGCGGAGTGCACCCCGTCTTGCGCGCCAGCTCAGCTGCTCCTGTCGACAACGGGTGGCTAGTCGTCGAAGCCTGTGAATACGACCGCACCTTCCTGCGCCTCAGTGCCGGTTCCGCGATCGTCACCAACGTCGAAGCCGATCACATCGATTACTACCGCGATATCAGCGCCGTTCGCGACGCCTTCGCGCGCTTTGTCGACAGCGTTTCTTCAGCCGGTATCGTCGTCGCTGGCCGCGACGTCTCCGAAGCAATCACCTCTGCCGCCAGCTGCCCGGTCTTGCGACTGGGCGTTGAACTGAAACTGGACTTGGTTGGCGAGCACCTGGGTCGTCCGCACTTTAAGGTGCGTGGTCCAGGCTGGTCGACCCCCGTGATCGAGCTTGCTGTACCCGGCGTCTTCAACGCCGAGAACGCAGCTCTCGCAATTGGCATGGCCGTCGGCCTCGCCGAACGTGAAGGTATCCCTTCGGAAGCTGCTGCGATCTGTGCAGCACGCGGCTTGAGTCGATTTCGAGGGGTCTCACGACGCTTTGAATCGTGGGGCATAAGGCGTGGCATCGAAGCTATCCACGACTATGCCCATCACCCGACCGAGCTACGCGCGACCCTGGCAGCCGCACGACGTGCGTATCCCGGGCGACCGCTGCACGCGTTGTTCCAGCCGCATCAGTACAGCCGCACCGCTCACTTCTTCGACGAGTTCGTGCAGGCGCTGTCGGGAGTGGACCGCCTCGTGTTGTGCGACGTGTACGGCGCACGCGTACAGATCGACGAACATGTCGCGGACTCGGCGGGCTTGGTAGAGAAGTTGCGCGAGCGCGGAGTGAATGCCACGCACATACCGGATTGCGTTGAAGCGGCCATTGAATTGGCGCGTGGTGTCACCGCCGGTGCGGTTGTGCTTGTGATTGGCGCGGGCGACGTTGATCAAGTTCGCGATGAGTTGATGGATGCGCTCTAAGGGCTGACTGTGAGCTGAGGCTTGAGGGGCAGCGCTGGCTCGGCGCGAGATTTGTAGCTGAGCGTAGACGGCTCTGCTGCCGTGGTTGATTTGCGCCACGGATGGGACGTGCCGGGAGGCGGGTTTGGACGGGGATCGAGAGTTCGTCCGCGATGGGGCTAGGGATGCCCCGGCTTCTCGTACGTGATTGCGCGCGGTGACGTTGTCCTGGTGAGGAGGCGCTGCGCCGACGCGCGTGCGGAATTACTGTCTAAGCCAGGGGCCGCGAGTGGTGGCAGGAGAGCCGTGGGCGTTCGGCGTAGAGTTCCGATCCTGCGTCCAAAACCCTGTTACCGAATAGCCTGTGTCTTCGAGCCTGACTGGCGAAGAATGATGCAAGAACACACCGTCCGTTCGCGCAGGCTGGCGCTCGTGATGGCGGCACTCCTCTTGTTGGTTTGCAGTTTCATGTACCTGTTGTACCGAGTGCAGCAGGCTTCCGTTGTGGATCAGTTGTATGACGACATCCAGAGCGATGCGGGTGCTTTCGCAAGCGAGTCATATGTTTGCCACTTAGAGAGAGGTGTTATGGAACGAAGTGCCAGGGCCTGCCCCCGGGAAGAGGGGGAAGAGGGGGAAGTAGGGGGAAGTAGGGGGAAGTAGGAAGCGATACGCTGGCGTTCCAAAGCCGTTGGGCTCCGGAGCTCCACGTTGGGCTGTCACGGGCGGTTCGCCGAACTCCATTGACCAAAGAGATGGGGTGCCGGGTGAATACGAGTGATCGTGGCTGGTAGACGCCGGCGGCGAGTGAATGGGCCTGGACCATCAGCGTCATTCGGCCAATCATTCTGATCCTGACATCCAATAAACGGATTCAGCCAAACTTACCAGCGCTGTCCCCTGACCTGCTGGCGATTTGGAACGAGGTAGGACGGATTCGGAAGCAATGAAGAATGCGAGGAATTGTTCCGCGGCGAAGGTGATGGAGGTCTGTCCTCTCCTGTAAAGGTCACCACCGGAGCCACTGGATGCCAGGGGCAGAGGTGCGTATCCCAAGCTCGCAACTTTTGCCGCGAACCCAGTGAATACTGTGGCGACAAGCGCGAAACGCGATCATGGCTCGAGAGTGTTTTGCAGTGACCTCTTCAGGAGGGCACCATGGGTGCGAGTCGCAACAGCTTCGCCCATTATGGCAGCCTTGTACGCTTGGTCTCGGTCCAACTGCTAGGGTCCGGAGGCCGTGGCCCGTCCTACGACCGAGAAGCCAAGCAGTTCGACGACTGTCGAGAGCTAAGGAATCAATCAATGAGAAGTGGAACTTGTCCGAAGTGTGGTTCTGAAACCATCCTACGCTCGCGCAAACATGGCGGGCCCGGGATGCACATGATCCACATCAGTGTGACGGAAGCTGGCTTTGTCGAGTGTCTAATCTGTGCTGACTGCGGGTTCGTGGAAGCCTATGTGCCCGCTCAGTTAGACCGCGGCAAGATGCTCAATTCCTTCGAGCGCTATGTCGCTGAAGTTTAGGTTTGCCGGCTGAGCCAATGTGAAGCGAGTGGTGTCTTTATCCAACGCCAATCGCGATCAGGAGCAAGGGGGCGGCCGCATTCGTAGAGAGTGCCGAGGGCGTTGGCCCTTGAATCAACGACCTTAGTGGGGAGACTAATCACGGGTCGATACCTGAGCACGCCGGCCCTGGCCGCCGCTCGGCTAGAGTGTTCGACCTAACTAGAACAGAGTAGGGTCCAATGAAGAATGCGAGTGAGTGCCCCAAGTGCGAATCTGATGACATCATCCGAATCCCGGGTAGAGCAGGAGCACATGGTGCGGGCAACAACATCACCACTGGTTTGACGATCTTCAGCGCGATCATGGTTACGAGATACCTGTGTGCAAGCTGCGGGTACAGCGAGGAATGGATCGACAGTTCGGAGGACATCGATCGGTTGAGACCGATGCATAGACAAGCGACTGGGCGCGATTCAAGAGCCTAGTGCCTGAACGCTGTCTTGAAGAAGGGCGGCGGAGTGCTGGGCGACATCACAGCGCTTGCATCAATTGCTGGCGCCCCGTCGCTTCGCGATTGGACCCACCGCCCGTCCATGCTTGAATACGCGCATGAACGCGAGCACAGAGTGGCCCTGTCCGGCATTGTCCGAAGCCGACCTCGGACCGCGCACCACGATGCGCATCGGCGGGCGCATTCAGTGGCTGCTCGAGCCCTCTTCGCCGCAAGAGTTCGGTGAGGCTTGGCGCGCCAGTCTCGAACTAGGTATCAAGCCGATGGTGATTGGCGGCGGGGCGAACCTGTTGATCGAGGATGGCGACTTCGACGGAGTCGTGATCTCGACCGAGAGGCTGCGCCGTATCTTCAGGCCGAGCGGTGATGACGCGCCTGACGAGAATGTGCTCGAGGCAGGCGATCCACAGCACCTGATCGCGCTGCCCGACCCTGCCAAGGATCCGCGCATCATCGCTTGGGCCGGGGCGACGATTCCCGGCCTCGTACGCGCCGCGCGCGACCTGAAACTGAGCGGGGTCGAGGGCTTGATCGGCGTGCCGGGCCAGATTGGTGGCGGCATCGCGATGAATGCTGGCGGCAAATGGGGGGATATGTGGGATGTCGTCGAGCGCATTTTTGTGCTCGAGCCCGACGGCAGTGAGAGCATGCTCGAGCGCGATGAGTGCTCCCCGACTTACCGCAACGGTGGCCTTGGCGACCGCATCCTGATGGGGGCGGTCCTGCGCTTTGAACCTGCGCCCAAGCCGCTGATCGAGGAGCGCATGCGCACTTTTCTGCTCGAGAAGAACTCGGTCCAGCCGGTGACCGAATCCTCGTGCGGCTGCATCTTCAAGAATCCTGACCCCGAGTTGTCGGAGGGCCGCTCGGCCGGGAAACTGATCGACGACTGCGGCGGCAAGTCGCTTTCGCGCGGCGCGGCGCTGGTCAGTCCGCTGCACGCCAACTTCATAATCAATACCGGAGGCGCCAAAGCCGCCGATGTCTGGGGCTTAGTCGAGGACATCCAGGCTCGCGTCGCCGACCAGACCGGAGTCCAACTCAGCATTGAAGTGCGCCGGTGGGTGGGCCACGAAGGCGAACTGCGCGCATTCGTCTGAATTGGTTGCAGGAGAGTGACATGCGACGGCTTTTCACTCTCGCAGCTTGGCGCTAGACTCTGGCGCTTCGTCGTTACGGGAGCGGCGAGTCTCTAACGGTCCAGGTAGGATCGCATCGGGATGGGGCGCAACGGCCCTTCCATCCTCCCGCGGAGACATTTATGTCCCAAGTTAGTGATGCGGCCGCTCAGGTAGAGGGGCCCTTTCCGCTCGAAACGTTGCGGCATTCCGTGGCGCACTTGATGGCCTCGGCCGTCGGCGAACTCTTCCCGGGCGTCAAGTACGGCTTCGGCCCCTCGATCGAGCACGGTTTCTACTACGACTTCGATCTTCCGGAGCCGCTGCAAGACAAAGATCTGCGCAAGATCGAAAAGCAGATGCGCAAGATCGCGAAGAAGCACAGGCAGATCGTGGGCGAGACGGTCACGCGCGAGCAAGCGCGCGAGCGTTTGGCTGCAGCGGACCAGACGTACAAGGTCGAGGCTCTCGATCTGATTCCGGAGGACGAAGAGATTACCTTCTTCGGCCATGGGGAATGGTCGGATCTGTGCGAAGGCCCGCACATCGATGAGTTCAGGCACGAGTTTCACTTCAAGCTCTTGAACATCGCCGGTGCGTATTGGCGCGGTGATGAACGCAACCCGATGATGCAACGCATCTACGGGACCGTGTTCTGGAAGAAGGAAGAACTCGAGGCGCATATCGAATGGCTCGAGCAGGTTCGTCTGCGCGATCACCGCAGGCTCGGATCCGATCTGGACTTATTCAGTCTGCATCCGGAGGCCGGTGCTGGCTTTGTGTTCTGGCATCCGAACCTCGGTATTGTCCGCAAGGAGATCGAGGACTTCTGGTGGCAAGAGCATCGCCGTCGCGGCTACGAGCCGGTCTTCACACCGCACGTCTATCGCGAGCAGACCTTCGAGATCTCAGGCCACCTGCAGAACTACGCGGAGATGATGTACGCGCCGATGTCGATCGACGACTTGCCGTACCGCGTCAAGCCGATGAACTGCCCGGGGCACCTATTGATCTATGCCAACCGAGGCCGTTCTTATCGCGAGCTTCCGCTGCGCTGGGCCGAGTTGGGAACCGTGTATCGCTACGAGCGTTCCGGCACCTTGCACGGCATGTTCCGCGTGCGTGGCTTCACGCAGGACGATAGCCATATTTTCTGCACGCCCGAGCAGCTGAGCGACGAGATCGCGGGCGTGCTCGAGTTGACTGACTTCATCTTGAAGGCATTCGGCTACGAGTACACGGCGTATCTGGCGACGCGGCCGGAAGAGAAGTACATCGGCGGCGACGAGATCTGGGCCAAGGCCACCCAAGCTTTGGAAGATGCGGCGGCCAAGGTCGGCATGCCGCTCGTGCTCGACGAAGGCGGCGGCGCTTTCTACGGCCCTAAGATCGATTTCAAGCAAAAGGACGCACTCGGACGCGAATGGCAGAACTCGACGGTGCAGTGTGACTTCAACTTGCCTGAGCGCTTTGACTTGCACTACACCGCCTCCGACGGTGAGCAGAAGCGGCCGATCGTCGTGCACCGCGCGATCCTTGGCAGCTTCGAGCGTTTTGTCGGCGGCTTGATCGAGCACTTCGGCGGGAAGTTCCCGTTCTGGTGTGCCCCGACGCAAGTGGCTGTGATTCCGATTCGCGAAGAGCACGCCGAGTACTGCCGTGGTCTTGCGAAAAGACTCGAAGGCGAACTATTCCGTGTCGACTGCAAAGACGAGACGGGTCACATGAACAAGAAGATCAAGCAGTCTCAGCAGGCCCAAGTGCCGTTCATGTTGATCGCCGGTGAGCGTGAAGCCGAATCTGGAACCGTCGCGGTTCGCCGGCGCGGAACGCGCGATCAAGAGGTCGTCGACTTCGAGGAGTTCATGAAGTTGATTCGTGACCTGCGCGCGTCGCGCTCGTTGACGCTCGAGCCGGAGTCGGTCGAAGCCAGCTGACCGAGTAGCCTCAATCAAACAGAGCCGCCCTCCATCGAGTCGATGGGGGGCGGCTCTTTGCGTGGGGGAGGAGGCCGGCGACATTCGCATGTCCTGGCCAAACTGGGAAAGCAAAGGCGCGGCATGCATTGCTTCGTACGGGGCTGATGGGCGTTGGGCCGAGCCGTTCGGAAGTCAGGCGCTCATCGAGGACCGCGCTGCGCCCTTCCCTTGCTAACGGGACTCGGAGCGAGCCCGTTAGCGGCGGCATTGGCTAGATGCCATTCAGGCCCGCGCGTTGTGCGACCTCTTCCCCGATCACGATCGAAGCCGTGGCGGCAGGAGAGGGCGCGCAAAGCACGTGGGTTGCGCCCTTCACATATTCGAGATGAAAATCATCGAGCATCTGTCCATGCGCGTCCAGAGCTTGGGCTCGAACACCAGAACCACCAGGACGTAGGTCGGTCGCACGAATGTCGGGCAGCAAGCGCGCGAGCGCTAGGGCGAAGGCCTTATCGGACAGGGAGCGATGCACTTCGCCTATGGCGGTTCGCCAATGTCGCAAGCCCAGCTTCCACAGTGCTGGTGTGCGGGCGAACTCTAGCATCTCACCCAGGTGGACATCACGCCAGCGATACCCATCACGTGCGAGCGCGAGCACAGCATTGGGACCGGCCTCGATACTTCCATCGACGCGCCGCGTGAAGTGCACTCCAAGAAAAGGAAAGCGCGGATCGGGGACGGGGTAGATCAAGTTGCGAACCAAGTGTTTGCGGTCGTCACGCAGCATCTTGTACTCGCCGCGAAAGGGCAGGATGCGTACGGGCGTCTCGAGTCCAGACTGCTTAGCCAGCACTTGTGCGCGCACACCAGCGCAGTTGACCAAGTGCGAGCAACTGATTGCAGAACGAGAGCTGATGACGCGCATGCTGCGTGCGCTGGCTCGATCGCTTGCGGGCAATGGGAAAGTCGCCTGTCCTCTCGCTTTGTCCGTGGCAGCCTCGACTTGTAGGTCGAGCACGCGCTCTCCCAAGCGCAGCTCGCCGCCCATCTCGCGCACGTCCTCAGCCATCGCATGAGCGACAGCAGGGAAGTCGACGATGCCGGCCTCGGGGACATGTAGGGCCGCGAGGCCGACCGCATGCGGCTCGAACTCCTGTATCTCGTTCGCTTGGAGCCTGCGCAGCCCTTGTAAACCATTGGCACGACCGCGCTCCTCGAGAGCAGCTAGGCGCGGCAGCTCATCAGGGCGCGTCGCAACCACCAACTTGCCGCAGATCTCGTGCGCGATGCCTCGTTCCTTGCAAAAGGCAATCATCGCCTTGCGCCCGCTGCGGCACAGCGCGGCCTTGGCGGAGCCCGGGCTGTAATAGAGGCCCGAATGGAGGACACCCGAGTTGTGCCCACTTTGGTGAGCAGCGACCTGATCTTCGGCATCGATCACTACGAGAGAACGCCGCCGAGCGCGTAACAGGGCGCGTGCGGTGGCGAGTCCTACCAGGCCAGCTCCGATGATGGCGACTTCAAAGCTCTCGGGCATGCAGTCGCGAGCCTATACTCGTGCCGTGATTCCCACCACAGTGATGCTCACGATGCGCGGACACTTTCTAAATCCCTCGCGCGGCCCGTACGCGGTGCGAAGGCTGAGCCTAGTCCTGTGCGGCTTGGCGCTGCTTGGCTTTGCAGCCTGCGGGTCGGATGATGAAGCGAGTCGCGATGTGACTAGCAGCATCGATGAGCAGCCCTCCGATGCAGTGATGAAGCTGGCGGAGGGACAAGCGGCATCTCCAACGCGGGCCATGGGCCATGGTGACCGGCCGAATGTGCTGCTAATCATCGTGGATGATCTGCGTTCGAGCCTTGGTTGCTTTGGTGATGAGCTCGCGGACACGCCGCACATCGACTCGTTAGCGAACGAGTCACTAGTCTTCGATCGTGCTTACTGCCAGCAAGCTTTGTGCAGCCCATCACGCTCCAGCATGTTGACTGGACGCCGGCCTAACACGACAGGCGTCGTCGGGCTCAGTCAGGACTTTCGCAAGAAGCTGCCCGACGTCGTGACCCTGCCGCAAATGTTCCGTGAGGCGGGCTATCAGACACGAGCCTTTGGCAAGGTGCATCACGGTCACGGCGACTTGGATGACGAAGCATCGTGGAGCCAAGCGCCTTGGCGGTTGCAGGATTGGAGCCACTATCACACGCCCGAGTCGCTCGCGGTCTTGGAGACGCAGCGTCAGTTCATGATCGATAACGGGTACACCGAGAAGCCGCGCGGTCCAGCGATCGAGGTTGCTCCTGTAAAGGGCGAGCTGCTCGTCGACGGTGAGATTGCTTCTGAAGCGATTCGTTGCTTGGAGGAGTTGCAAGATCAGCCCTTCTTCCTCGCGGTCGGTTTCCGCAAACCCCATCTACCCTTCGTCGCTCCCGCCGAGTGTTTCGATCGTTATGACCCGGATCAATTCGAGCTGCCAGAGCGGCGTCAGATGCCGGAGGGGACGGAGGAGTTCATCGGTTCGCAGTTCGGCGAGTTGCGAGCGAGTCCCGACATCCCGCTGGAAGGGCCGCTCTCCGATGACCTGACTCGGCAGCTGACGCATGCCTACTACGCTTGTGTCAGTCACGTCGACGATCAAGTCGGTCGCTTGATCGCTGCACTCGAACGACTCGATTTGACCGAAGACACGGTCGTAGTGTTTTGGAGTGATCACGGCTTCCAACTCGGCGAGCTGGGTCAGTGGTGCAAGCACACAAATTTTGAGGAGGCGGTGCGCGCGCCCTTCTTCTTACGTTTGCCGAAGGAGGCATCCTTGCCTGAATCGGTTGAGGCCCGGCGAGCGCTCGGCGCGCACACCCGGGCGTTGGTCGAGTTTGTCGACTTGTATCCGACTCTCGCGGAGCTTGCCGGCTTGCCCGCCGACAACGGTATCGAAGGCCTCAGCCTGCTGCCGCTTTTTGTCGATCCGGAGCGGCCCTGGAAACAGGCGGTCTTCAGCCAGTACCCGCGACTGGTTCCAAGTCTCGGGCGGCGCGGAATGGGTTTCTCAATGCGGACCGATCGGCATCGCTTCACGATCTGGCGTTCGGGCGGTGAGTTCGTCACGGCCGAGCTCTATGACTACCAGGTTGACCCTGCCGGGGCGCGCAATCTGGCGCAGGAGGAGAGCCACGCGCAGTTGCGGCAGGAGCTCGAGGCACAGCACGAGCGCAATTGGCGGGGCGCGTTGCCGCCGGTCGATTGACGACCCGGGGGGGGGCTCTGACCCTCGCGCCTCCGAAACCTCGCGTCTCCGGACCCTCGCGTCTCCGGACCCTCGCGTCTCCGGACCCTCGCGTCTCCGGACCCTCGCGTCTTCGGACCCTCACCTCTCCGGATCCTCGTGCTCCGGGACGGACTTATCTCTAGTCCGTAGCCTGAAGCGAAGCCCTGCTGGAGCGACGAGCAGTGCACGCCTACAATGCGCGTGCCGCGGCAGCATTTTGTCTCGGCATTCGCTGGGGGCGGTGCGGCACACATTGGCGCACCTGAGATGCACCCTTGGAACCTGATCCGGTTCGCACCGGCGTAGGAAAGCACGATGAGCGTTAACGACAGTTCGACCGAGTCCAGCAATACCGCACACACGACCAAGCGTGATGACCTTATTCCGCGCGCTGGCCTGGAGACGATCGAGACAAGCTTCCCGCGCTCCGAAAAAGTCCTTCACGAGCTCGAGTACAACGGCCATGTATTGCGCGTCCCGGCGCGACGCATCAACCTGAGCGGCGAGCCCGGCAGTATCGATGTCTATGATACGACGGGTCCGCAAGGCTGTGATGTCAACGAGGGCCTGCCCGACTTGCGCTCCGCTTGGGTGCAGCCGCGTATCGATCGCGGTGACAAGAACTTCTCGCAGCTGTACTACGCTCGCGCGGGAGTGATCACTGAGGAGATGGCCTACGTCGCTCTGCGCGAAGGCGTCGAAGGTGAGTTCGTTCGTAAAGAGATTGCGGAAGGCCGCGCCATCCTGCCGGCAAACATTCGCCACACCGAACTCGAGCCGATGATCATCGGCCGCAACTTCTTGGTGAAGGTCAATTCGAACATCGGCAACTCGGCAGTCTCTTCCTCGATCGAAGAGGAAGTCGAGAAGCTGCAGTGGTCAATTCGGTGGGGGGCGGACACCGTGATGGACCTCTCGACGGGCGAGAACATCCACGAAACACGCGAGCACATCGTTCGTAACTCGCCGGTGCCGATCGGAACTGTTCCGATCTACCAATGCCTCGAGAAGGTCAATGGAAAGATCGAAGACCTGACGATCGATCTCTTCATGGAAACGCTCGAGGAGCAGTGCGAGCAAGGCGTCGACTACTTCACGATTCATGCCGGCGTTCAGCTGGCACATGTGCCGCTGACCGCCAAGCGCTTGACAGGCATCGTGTCGCGTGGTGGATCGATCATGGCCAAATGGTGCCTCACGCACCATCAAGAGAACTTCCTGTATACGAACTTCGAGCGCATCTGCGAGTTGATGAAGCGCTATGACGTTTCCTTCAGCCTCGGTGACGGTCTGCGTCCCGGCTCGATCGCGGACGCCAACGACGAGGCGCAATTCGCCGAGCTTAGGACGTTGGGCGAACTGACCCAGATCGCGTGGAAGCACGATGTGCAGGTCATGATCGAAGGCCCGGGTCATGTGCCGATGCACAAGATTCAAGAGAACATGGATCTCCAGCTCGAGGTCTGCCACGAGGCGCCCTTCTATACGCTCGGCCCGTTGACGACCGACATCGCACCCGGCTACGACCACATGACCTCTGCCATCGGCGCAGCGATGATCGGTTCTATGGGCTGCGCGATGTTGTGTTATGTGACGCCCAAGGAGCACCTGGGCCTACCCAACGCGGACGACGTGAAGCAAGGCGTGATCGCTTACAAGATCAGCGCGCACGCGGCCGACTTGGCCAAGGGTCATGCCGGCGCTCAAGACTGGGACGATGCGATGTCACGCGCGCGCTTCGAGTTCCGCTGGGAAGATCAGTTCAACCTGGCATTGGATCCAGTCACGGCGCGTGACTACCACGACGAGACGTTGCCGGCACCGGCCGCGAAGGCGGCGCACTTCTGTTCGATGTGTGGTCCGCACTTCTGCTCGATGAAGATCACCGAAGAGGTGCGCGAGTATGCGGCCAAGCACGGGATGGACGAAAAGGTGGCGCTCGAAGAGGGCATGCGCGAAAAGACCGAGGAATTCGTCGCGGGCGGCGGCGAGATCTATCACCCCACCAGTTCCTGAGCGGCGAGCGCGCCTAGCATGATGGTTCACTGGCGAGGCCGCATCGAGTTCGATGCGGCCTCGTGTCTTGGATCAGCTAAGGCTCGAGCTGCAGGCGACACGTCTGGCGCGCGCCACAATGAAGCGAGCGCTTTTGATCGATTCGTACAGCTTATCGAGTGGATGAGGGCAAATCGGACGCCATCCCCGCCAGTGCGGACGATAATGGATGGCATAGGAGCCCTTCACCGCTCCCGAGACATCTCATGTTCCGACTGCTGAAAGAACGATCCTTTGGCGCATTGACGCTGACCCAGTTCCTGGGCGCGTTCAATGACAATGCTTTCAAGCAACTCGTGTTGATGCTGGCTCTGACGACGCAGTCGTTGGATCCGCTCGAATGGGTCGCCTCGAGCCGACTGGCTGAGTACGGGCAGGCGTTGCCAGCGACTCTCTTCTCATTGCCATTCGTGATGTTCGGCGCGGTGACGGGCTCGCTCGCTGACCGCTTGTCCAAGACCTCGATCATTCGATTCTCGAATCTTATGGAGGTGATCGTGATGGCGCTCGGGCTGGGCGCCTTCATGCTGTACAGCTACGACCTCTTGATGGTCGTCATCTTCTTGATGGGCACGCAGAGCGCGATCTTCGGGCCTGCTAAGTATGGTTCGATCGTCGAGATCGTCGGCCGGCCCGCGCTATCGCGTGCCAACGCGATGGTCCAGATGACAACCATGCTGGCCATCCTCGGCGGAGCGATGCTGGGTGGGGTCCTGTTCGACTCCTTCGGAGCGGCACTCTGGACTTGTGGTGGGATCTATGTCGGCACTGCCTTCGCCGGTTGGTTGGCATCCTTGCTGATCGACAAACTGCCTGCGAAGGATCCGCAGCGGCGCATTCGAATGAACGTCTTCGCCGAGATGCGCGATCATTGGCATGCGACTGGTGGCAATCGGCCTCTGATTCTGTCGATCTTCGCGAGCTCGTTCTTCTATCTGATTGGCGCCAGCCTGTTGCTCGTCGTCAATGCTTACGGGGTGTCGCTGGGCCTCGACGGAAGCTCGACTGCCATGCTGAATGCGATGACCGTCATTGGTATCGCGCTCGGCAGTGTGCTTGCTGGACATATCTCCAGGGACCGCATCGAGGCTGGATTGATTCCTTTGGGGCTCGCGGGCATGGCCTGCTTCTTGTTCCTGGTTCAGCTCGCTCCGGATTCGATTCCACTGCTGCGCGCATCACTGCTTGGGCTGGGTCTGAGTGCGGGCTTGTTCTCGATCCCGATTCGAGCACTGATCCAGTCGCTGCCACCTGAGGATCGACGTGGCGCGGTGCTCGGCTTCAGCGAGGTCCTGGACTTTGCGGGCATCTTGGTCGCATCCGCGTTGTTCTACTGGATGGATGTCAGCCTGGAGCTTGCGCCGTCGCAGATGTTCTTGGTGCTGGGCGTGCTGGTGTGCGTGTTCTTGGCCGGATCTTTGGTCTATACGATCGAGTTCGCGGTTCGCCTGTTCCTTCTCACCTTCACTCATGTGCTGTACAGCATTCGAGTCTCGGGTTCGGATCGCATTCCGAACGAGGGCGGAGCGCTGATCGTCGCGAACCACGTGTCGTTCGTCGATGCGATGCTGCTGAGCGCTGCATGTTCGCGCCGGATTCGTTTCTTGGTGCATCGACCCTTCTTCGATTCGCGCTTCATCGGAGGTTTTCTGAAGCGCATCGGTGCGCTGCCGGTCGGAGGCGCGGATCGTGACGAGACGCGCGACTCACTCGAGAAGGCCAGCCGTGCCGCACAAGAAGGCGAGCTGGTGTGCATTTTTGCGGAGGGTTCGATCACGCGGACCGGAACGCTGCTGCCCTTTGCTCGTGGTCTCGAGCGCATTGCGCGCAAGGCGCGTGTACCGATCCTGCCGATCGCGCTGGATCGCGTCTGGGGCAGCGTTTTTAGCTTCGAGGGGGGACGCGTGTTCTGGAAGCTTCCTCAACGCATTCCTTATCCGGTCGATCTCTTTGTCGGCCACCCGCTGGATTGTGAGACGCCGGCGTGGACTGTGCGCGAGCACATCTCCGAGTTGGTCGCCGAAGGACGGTCACGCCGCAGAGGCAGGCGCGGAACTTTGGCCTGGCGCTTCTTGTGGAATGCACGTCGCAACGCTGCGCGACCCGCGATCGTCGACGGGAGCGGCACGCAGCTCAGTTATCGCAAGCTGCTCATCGGGAGCTTGGCATTGCGCCGCTACGCCGCGACGCAGCTCGATAAAACGCAACACGTTGGCGTGATGCTTCCGCCAGGAGTGGGGGGCGCACTGGCGAATGTGGCCTTGACGTTGATGGGGCGCACGCTCGTCAATGTGAATTACACCTCGAGTCCAGCCGACCAAACGCGTTGTCTCGAGATTGCTGGCGTACGCCAAGTCATTACCTCCAAGCGTTTCTTGAGAGCCCTTGGCGCCTCGTCGCCGCTCGCGCCCGATCAAACGATCTACATCGAGGATTGGCTCGCAGGGCTACGCGGATCAGATCGTTTCGTGGCCTTCCTGCAGAGTCTGTTGCCTGCCGGACTGTTGGCTCATTGGGTCGCTCGCCGGTTGCGTGCCGATGAGGTCGCGATGGTCGTCTTCTCGAGCGGAAGCACCGGCGATCCAAAGGGCGTGCAGTTGACACATGCGGCCGTACTTTCGAATGTGCAGGCCTTCGGCCAAGTCGTGCCCTTCGGACCGCAGGATGGAATCCTTGGCGTTCTGCCGCTGTTCCATTCCTTTGGCACGACGGTCACTCTTTGGAGCAGCCTGCTGTCCGGCGCCAAGGCGATCTATTACTCGAACCCACTCGATGCCAAGGCGATCGGGCAGATGGCTCGCGAGCATGGCGCGACCATCTTGGTGGCGACGCCGACGATGTATCAGTTCTACCTACGGCGTTGCGAGCCCGTAGATTTTGCCACTCTGCGCATTAGTGCGTGTGGGGCGGAGAAACTGCGGCAACCCTTGTCGGACGCATGGGAGAAGCGTTTCGGTCAGCCGTTGCTCGAAGGCTATGGAGCGACCGAGCTGGGACCGGTCGTGAGTTTTAACTTGCCGGATGTCAGGCTGCGAGGAGAGCAACATGTCGCTCGCCGCGTCGGAAGTGTCGGACGTGCTTTGCCCGGAGTGGCGCTGAGGGTGGTTCATCCTGACACTGGTGTGCGACTCGAGCCGGGACATGATGGCCTGCTCCTGGTCAAGAGCCCTGCGATGATGACTGGCTATCTAGGTCAGGCCGAGCTGACGGGTAGCGTGATCCGCGACGGTTGGTATGTCACGGGCGACATCGCTCGCGTGGATCGTGACGGCTTCTTGATCTTGACGGATCGGCTGTCGCGCTTCAGCAAAATCGGCGGGGAGATGGTTCCGCACGGGCGTGTGGAGGAAGTCTTGATCGAGATCACGGCACGCCACACGACGGAAGGGGACGAGCTTCCACAGCTCTCGATCACCTCCATCGCGGACGAGAAGAAGGGTGAGCGCCTGATTGTTATCCACACACCGTTGCCCTTGGGTGTTGCAGAGCTGCTGCGCCTAGCAAGCGAGAGCGATCTACCCGCGCTATTCTTGCCGCGTGAAGCGCACTTCTTGGAGGTCGAGGACGTGCCCAAGCTTGGAACGGGCAAGACGGATCTGCGTGGCCTGAAAGAGTTGGCGCACAGTTTGTTGGCCTAACGGCCTGCTTGCCAAGCGCGTGATGAGGTTGGTGCAAGTAAGCGCGCGCAGCGACAGCAGCCGGAGCCGTGCTCTGCGTCAGACGCTGGCTTGGGCATGCAGTGCCGAGCGCATTGGACTGAATGCTTGCAGCTCGTCTGCGCTGCCAATCGGGTCAGCAATGGCGGCAGCCGCGAGTCGGCCGAGCGCGTAAGAGGTCGTCATGCCGTGACCTCCTAGACCCGCTGCCCAAAACAGGCCGGGTCGGCGCGGGTCTTCTCCAAGGATAGGTACATCGTCGGGGCTGAGCGTGCGTATGCCCGACCAGATGTGAGCGATTGAAGAGTCCGCGAGGCTCGGGAGGTGTTTGGAGATCTTTTGCAGCGCGAGCATGCGTACATCGAGATCGAGCTCACAACGATCCGGATCTACCCGCGTTTCATCACAAGCCGAACACAAGAGACCCGCGCTCTCCGGCCGGAAATAGATTCCAGCTTCGTCGTCCCAGATCACGGGCCAATCGCTCTCGATGCGCGCGTCCGGTGTCGTGACAACCAAGTGTCGCCTCATCGGTGCCAGCGGGAGGCTGGCGCCGACGGCCCGACCGATGCGCGAGGCCCAACCGCCGCCGGCAATGAGCACAGCGTCGGATGCCAGCTCTTCACCACTCGCCAAGCGAAGGCCGCGCACGCGCCCGCCATCGATCAGTACCTCTTGCACGGCCGCGTTGTAGCGCAGCTCGGCTCCGGCTCTTCGCGCGCCAGCCAAGAAGGCATCGATCAAGGCAGAGATGTCGATCTTGCCTTCACGCTCCAGCCACCACGCGCGAGCTCCGGCGGGGTAAAACTGTGGAGCGATGCTGCGCAGGTCGTCTAGGCCGATTGCTTGAGCGACGCCTCTCTGCTCGAGGTCTGTCGACCAAGCAGGCGGCGGCTCGTGTTGCCCACCAGCAACGACCAGCAAGCCACAGGTGCGCAGCAACTCGTACTCGCAAAAGCCAGCCGGTGGATTGCGCAAGAACTCGCCCGTCTCGAGCGCGAGTTCACGCGTAGGGGCAGCGGCAATTGCCGAGCGGAAGATGGCTGCATTCTTACCACTCGAGTGCCGTGCGGGCCCGTCCTCGGCCTCGACCAAGACGACCTGCCATCCGAAGTGATGGGTCAGCCACCAAGCTGTGGCAGCACCGGCGATACCGGCTCCGATGATCACCACGCGCCCCGAGCTCATATGCGCAGCCTAACGGACGCTGCCCAGTGCGCGCACGCTTCACGCGGCGGAACCGATGCGTGCTCCCTAATTCTTGCGCCCGCTCTTAGCCGTGAGGCTCCGGATGGGAGCTCCGAGCACCCCACCCGCCGGACTGCGGCTAATCAAGCCTCAGGCGGCGCCGACTTGAAGGGGCCGCCTGAGGTCACGATGCGCTCGACGACGACAGGGTTTTTGGGCTTCTTCTCGTCCGGGACGACGATCTTTGGACTCTCGACGCAGATCACGATCACCTTGCCCGTCTCCGGATCAATCTGCTCGTAATACTCCATGCCTGCGCCGCGCAACTTGGCGCCGGCGTAGCTTTCGCGGACACGCTCATAGAGGTCCTTGATGTTGTCGACGTCGACCTCCGCGTGATACGCACCGACGATGCGAGTGACATCTTGTACGAGCAAGTCCTGTCGTTGCTCGCCCGCAGACGCATGAGCGCTAGAGCGGCCAACTCGAACGGTGACGCGTGTCGCGGCCGTGCGTTTCGCAGCGCGAGCCCCGTGCCGGATGCTCGAGGCGTGATCTGATTGCACTTCGGTCATGATGTTGTCTCCATCAGTTCAAGGTGTCAGTCCTTACCCGCCGCGCTATCGAGCACGGTGGGCTTGTACGAGAGAGCGAGTCGAAAGCCTGAGTCTGGAGCCAAGCCTTCTTCGAGCACGAACCTCACGCTCTTGGAACGATCGTCAGCAAAGTGCTCATACGAGACAGAGAGCTGCCGATCTAGCGTGTTGATCGAGCTGGTCCATTCCATACGAAGATCTGGATCGGTCGACTTACTTATCAGTCCGGAATCCAGCGCTGCCATCAGCTCGGATGTGGTCGGAAGCCTGGCCCCGACTTTGGCTTCGAACCGGCGAATGAGTTCTCCGCGCAGCCTGGCGTCTCTTCGTTCAAGCTGATTGGGATCCACTGCGTTGTAGAACCTGCGCGGGCCTTCACCCAAGACTTCGGCGACCATAGCCCATGAAACTGGCGACTCCATGATCCAGAATTCGTCGAGGGATTCTTTGGCGGGGAGGCGTTCGCCCGAATCTGAATAGCGTGTACGAGGAGCCGATTCGTATCGAATCCACGACCCAAGGTCTATGTCGATGGGTTCAGGAAGATCGACGAGCAACTGCTCCTCCCACGGACGCACGAGAAACTCGCGTTGGAAACAGAGTTGTTCACCCGTACGCCAGAACTCAAGCCGGTACTTGCCAGGCCCAATTGAGCCATCGATTCCGACCGAAGCTAATTCATAGGCCTGCGTCCATTCGCCAGAGCGGAAGCGGAGCAACTTCGCGTGCTGACCCGGCGGCGTTTTTGGGAGGCGCGCGGTACCCAGAGTTCGGAGAACCTGAGTATGGCTGCTATCCGGGTGCACGAATCGATCGAGCGTCAGTGCAGCACGAAAAGTCTCGAAGCCAATCGCGCGCTGGCTGCCGCGCGAGGATGTACTCAATTTGGTCTGACCCGCGCGATCGGCTTCGGCCTTGAAGATCTCCGACAAGCGTTGCGATGTCTGGTCCGTGATTGACAGCAGTTGTGACGTGAGCGGCTCGGCGAAGATTCGCCTGAGCCAACCCTCGTCGTAGCGCCCCGTCTGCTCTTGTAGCTTGATGATTTCCCAGTACAGCTGGACGAAGGCGTCTCCAGTCGAGGTGCTGACAGTCCTGCCTTGCAAGTCTTCGAAAGCAGTCACGAGTTCGTCCCGCTGGGCACGTACCGCACTGACACTTGTCGCGATCCACAAGACCGCAATCGTGACTAGAGTCAGGCATGTCGCCGCTACCGATATCCGGTTGCGCGCGATCCACATGCTCGATCGTCGCCACGGCGAGGGCGATCGCAACGAGATTGCGCGATAGTTCAGGAAGGCCTCAAGGTCGTCGGCAAGCTCGTCCAGGGATGCATAGCGATCCTCGGGGCGACGTTCGATCGCGTGCATGCAGATGCGCTCGATATCGAGCGGAATGCTGGGCTCCACACTGCGCAGGGGAAGCGGCGTGGCGCGCGATATTGCCGTCATTGTGGCGGCTCGCGTCGCTTGCAGGAATGGGTGCCGCAGGGTCAGCAGCTCGTACATCATGACTCCCAGCGAAAACTGATCGCTGGCCGGGCTTGCGCCCGTGCGTGCCTCATCGATTTGTTCGGGAGCGATGTAGCCCGGAGTACCGTGCAGCCTGACTGTGATGCCGATCGATTCGTCACCCAAGTGGGCCAAGCCGAAGTCGATCAGTTTCGGGTGCAGCTCGTCGTCGACGATCACATTGGCCGGTTTGACATCGCGGTGAACGACGCCCTTGGAATGACAATAAGCGAGAGCGCGCGCCATCTTCAACGCCAACTCGCAGCGTTTGGCTATGAGCAAGAGAGCTTGGCTGGCGATCTGACTGGGATCCGGACTCGCGTCGGAACCATCTTCCGCTGCAGTTGCAGCCTCTGCTTGGGCTGTCTTACTCGGTGCCGAACGCTCGCGCAGGTTCTGCAGAATGCGATGCAGGTCGACGCCGGACAGGCGTTCCATCGCGATGTACGCCTGTCCATCAACCTCATCGACATCAAAGACTTGAACGACCGATGGATGAGTGAGCTTCGCCAGTGAGCGACCTTCGGACTCGAGCCAAGTGCGCGCGTTGTCATCGAAGGGGTACTGCGCGTGCAACACCTTCAGCGCAACCTCTCTGCCAAGACGCTCGTCCTGAGCGATGTAGACAGCGCCGGAGCCGCCCCTGCCGAGCAATCGCAAATCGCTGAAGCGCCCCAAGGTCTGCACTTCCTTCGGCTTCTCTTCTTCGGGCTCGTGCGTAATTGTCGCCGCGAGTTGCTCGAGTTGTTGCACGACATCCAGCTGGGCTTTCAAGGTGCTACGCTCAGCCTCTGATTGGTCCAGCCAAGACTCTTGATCCGGGCGCTCGCCTTCGTCGCGCATCGTCAGCCACTCTTCGAGCAATCTCGAAGCATCCGTCAAGTGACGCGTTTCATCCTCGCCCAGGTCGGGCCACGGTCCAGCGTCCTGCGCTTTCGGCGCGTCGTCGTTCATGATTGGACTCGCCGTCCGAGTTGCTCAAGGGCAACAGACAGTTTGCGCTTGATCGTGCGCGGGGACAGCTCGAGCTCGCTCGAGATGGCCGTGATGCTGCGCTTGTCGAAGAAGTGCATTAACAGAATCTCGCGCTCATCCTCTTCGAGCGTTGAGATCGCTTCAACCAGAGTCGCCAAGCGCTCGGCCTCCGCAGCCAGCTCCGAGGGGGATGCTTCGAGCCAGCCCGATGCGAGCGCTTCATTCAGCTCTTGCGAATAGTTCTCGCGCTGGTTGTCGCGACACTGGGCTCCCATCGAGCGCATGCGACTCGTCAGGCGGTTGTGCAGAATGCGCGTTAGCCAGCCATAGAAACTGCCCTTACCGCGATACTCGTAGGACGATAGTTCGCGGAAGGCGAGCAGCATGCCGGACTGCAAGACATCGTCCGTCTCGAATTGTCGCTTCGCGTGCTGGGGGATTCTCCCGCGCATGAACAGCTTCAAGGCCTCCCGAAAGCGGCCGTCCAGCTGATTCCACGCGCTCACATCGCCGGCCTTGGCCGCTGCGATCAGATCCTGCGTTGGTTCGGCTCGAGAATCGTCCACCGACATGAGCGACGCGTGCGGAGTTCCCGTGGCCGGAGACTAGGACAAGGGGGGGGATAGATAACTGTGGTTGTAGTGAGTCGCGCAGGCCCGAGCAAGCGGGGCGTTGCGCGGGATGAGTCTGCGGGGCGTAGTTGCCTGCTCGTCATCGTCTATGGCTTGGAGCGGCGTATCGCGAGCGTCAGATCGTAGAGGGATTTGCCGCCAGCGTGCAATTGCCAGCGACTTCTCTCATCCGTGCTGATGCGATAGTTGAGGTCAGTCAGCTTCGCGTCACTTGCGAAGCCCAGGTCGGACTCGAGTACAGTTGGGGTGGCTCTCTTTGTGCGCTCACTCGCGTGGATCGGCCGGCCACGATAGCTGTCCCAGACATCGCCGTGATGAAGGAGCGAAAGACGCGCGCGGCGAATGCTGTCGCGACCCATGCGCGCGTCGTCTCGGGTCGTGACCACGACTGTGCCGTCTCCGATCACAAGGGCTTGCCGGGCGCCAGGCAGTACGGCCCACGCGACATTACCACGCAGCAGCACGGCTTCGTCGAAAGGGCCCGTCAGTGCAGCCTCGAGCAGTTCCCGATAGGAACCGGGACGGCCGCAACCTGTGACCTGCCCATCGATCTCCAAGTGAATCGACACGTAGGTGGAGCCAGAGATTTCGATCTCGGTCAAGCCGAGCTTGCGCGGATTGCGTTCCGTGCGAGTCATATCGGCCCTAGATTGGCGAGAGCCTCCAGCCAACCAGGCGGCTGCGCCTCCTCTGCCCATCAAAGTTGCGCCGCGGCGCCAGGCCGTGTGGATCGCGCGCGCCAATCGTTTCGACCGCCCGTTCGAGGTCATGATGCTCCACCAGTCGAGCAGCTGACCTCCTTCGAGCCAGAGGATGGGCGCATCTGCTATCCATGTCATCAGCGCCAAGTCCTGGGCTAACTTCGAACCCTTCTTGGCGACCCGGATGGTGCGCCAGAGTGAGTCGCTCGCCGGATCATCGTCTTGGCTCCAAGCACCGTCCTCCTCCGCAGCCATGATCTTCAAGGCTCCGGTCGGAATGGGTCCGTCCTTCGTTGTCCAGCCCGGATGCAGGGACGCCAACTGTATGTCGGACAGCTCTCCAGCTAGCAAGACGATGGGCCCCTGCGCGAGCAGACCCGGCGTCGTGAACGCGAGGAGGAGCAGCGCCAGAATCGCTCGCAAGCAGTACGCGGGTGTGGGGGACATCGGTCGTTGTAGTCGAGCGTGGGGCCGGGGTTGCACGTGGATTACCGTTCCCTCTTTACCAAGCTTGAGGGAATTCGAATGTAGGAACTCACCCTTGAGCCCACTCCTAACTAACTCAGCCTCTCAGTCCGCAGCGGATCGCTCCGCGCCTGCGGCGAAGCGCAGATCAAGCACGCGCATCAAGGCACTCAGCACCAGCACGTGGTCGATCTCGCCGACGCGGATGGCCTCTTTCAACTCACTCTCTTCGAGTTGCAAGACTTGGATGTCCTCGCCATCATCGAGATCCAGTTGATGTGTGCACTGCGCGCCCTCTGCGAGGAAGTGAAAGCAGCGGTTGTCCTGAAAGGCTGGGTTCGGTTCGACTACGCCAAGGGCTGTCCAGCTCTCCGCGGTGAAGCCGGTTTCTTCGCGCAGTTCGCGCTTAGCAGCGGCGAGCGGTTCTTCGCCCGGATCCACGACGCCGCCCGGAATTTCGAGCGTCAAGCGCTCCGTTCCAAAGCGCCACTGGCGAACGAACAGATAGTGCCCATCGGATGTGCGCGCGATGACGTTGACCCAGCTTGGCATTTGCAGCACGAGTCTGCGTAGGTGGCGACCATTGCGCGGATTCTCACACACATCCCAGCGAGGTCGAAAGAGCAGCATCGAGTCCTGCAGCTCAGTGGAGTGCTTCGGCCATGGCAGCGGCGCAGAAGGGTCATCTTCGGAATGAGGCATCCGTGCAGGATACGTTGCTGGCAGCCCGTTGAAAGAGACCGCTTCATGGATTGGGTTCTCCGGATTGTCTGGCGAGGCGTGAGGGGCCGCACGATGTTGGACGCTATTCAAGGGTTCAGGCAACACAGCCACGCAGTTCGGAGGATTCGAGACATCGGTCGGAGATTTTCAATGAGCTGCCCTAGCTGCGTGACTCGCAGGAAATCGTGGATCGGATCGTGCTCCCGGCAGAGGAGTCGAGATGATGGCGCGCAGCATGACGCCCCCGGAATCGACAACGAGCCAGGACCCAGAGTTGTCCGCCGCGGCTGCCGCGCGCAGCGGGCATTTGGCCTTACTCGTCGTCCAAGTCATGTTCGGCTTGTTCCCGGTCTTCGGGACCCTTGCATTCGCAGAGGGGGGCTTCGAGCCACTTGGCGTAGCGAGCTGGCGTTTGCTGACGGGTGGAATCGTGCTGGGCGGGCTCGCCGCAGGTGTATATGGACGATCAGTGTTCCCCGCACGTCGCGATATTCCTCGACTCGCGTTGTGCGGCTTCTTCGGGATCGCGCTCAACCAAGGGCTGTATCTGACCGGGCTTGAACGATCGACGCCCGCCAATGCAGGGCTGATCATCTGCTTGGTTCCGGTCTTTACCTATGGCATTGCTGCAGGTATCGGACAGGAGCGCTTCGGGGCTCGCCGCGCCCTTGGGATCGGACTGGCTTTTATCGGTCTGTGTCCGCTCTTCATGGGCCGTGGTGCGACCTTGATCGGAGAGTTTGCTGTGGGGAACGCGATGATCGCGACGAATGCATTGTCCTACGCGATCTACCTGGTCATCTCGAAACCTCTGGTAAAGCGCTACCCGCCCTTGGTCGTGATCGCCTGGTCGTATTTGTTTTCGCTGCCCAGCCTGCTGCTGTTCTTACCCTCCGCTTCGATGATGCCGCAGGATCCCAGCAACTCGGCGGTTTGGTGGTCGCTCGCGTTCGTCTTGGCCTTTCCGACAGTCTTGGCGTACTTGTTGAACATCTTTGCGTTGAGCCGAGTGCCTGCGTCGACGACCGCCTTCTATATTTACCTGCAACCCCTGCTTGCCGTCGGAGTCAGTTGGTGGCTCTTGGGTGAGCAGCTCACGCCGCAGATGGCCAGCGCCGGTCTGGGGCTTTTCTTAGCTGTCTTCTTGGTGTCAAAGCCAGGCAAGCGGCGCGACACCTGACAGCATCATGGAAGCTCCCGCAATCCCGAACAGCTTTCGCTTCTCGACCATTCTGCCGACCCGCTGGGTCGATGGTGATGTGCAAGGCGTCCTGAACAACGCGGTCTATTCGACCTTGTTGGAGGAGGGGCGCTACGCATACTTTGGCCATCTCGGCTTGATCGAGGAGGGCCACTTTCCATTCCTGCTGGCGCAGACGAATATTAGCTTTCGCTCTCCGGGATATGGAGGGCGACGCGTCCAGGTTGAGCTCGCGACTACGCGGCTGGGACGCAGTTCCTTCGAGCAGTCATATCGCATCCGCGAGGTGGTGGGTGCGAATCGCGAAGTCGACGAGCGCGTCTGGTGCGAAGCGCAGGCACGCCTCGTTTGCTACCACGCAGGGACTGGCAAGAGTCAGCCTATGGCGGACAACTTCCGAGCTGCGATCGAGAGTTTCGAAGGCCTCGGTTCTACGGGGTGAACGAGCCGTGCGGGCATACGCTCGAAGCTATTCCGTGAGCCAGCTCGACTTGACGATCTCGGCAACCATGGCGTTTGCCTTGGGTGAGTAGTGACCGCCGGGCATCCAGCAGTCGTCATCTCCTGCGATGCTTCGTTGCTGCAGTGCCTCGCTGGCATCGAAGACTTCGCAGCCTTCGACTGAGAGTGCAGCGAAGAGCTCATCCCAATAAGCCTTGCCGCCCGCTTCCTCGCGTTGCTGCAAGTCCTTACGGCTCGGAAGAACGAGCACGCGCAGCTGCGAGCCTGTTTGACTCACTTCTTGATGCATTGTCTTCAGGATCGCCAGAGCAAGCTTGTGCACATCGTGCGTGGAATCGCCGATCCATTCACCGGCATCGCGTTCTTGCTGATCCAGCCATGTCAAAGCGAGTCGCCCGAGTGCTGTTGCGTGTAGCCAATGACTGCCATGCGGAGCGTAGGCCGCGGGCAGCCTTTGGATCCACATGTCTCGTGCTCCGAGTCGTTCCAGGTAGGCGGCCTGATCATCCAGCAGCGCGACTTCTTCGGCGATGGATTGCGCCGGCATTTTGTGCAACACGAGGCTGCCGTCCGATGCGAGCGTGAAGCAAGGCTTCAGCGTGATGATCGCAGTCCAGTGATTCTGAATCGGCGGGAACTGAGTTGTGATGCGCATCAACGCGGTCGGCATCACGATCAGCCAGACCTGATCAGGGTCGAGCGGTTGCGCATCTCTTCGCCAGCGCAGGAATGATTGGTCGATGCCATAGCCGCCCATCCCGAGGTTGGCGATCTCAATCTCCTCATGTTCGCGAGCCAGTCTGCCAGCCCATGAGTCCGCGGGTGCGACCTCGTCTCCGCGTGCGAAGCTGCACCCAACAACGGCGATGCGCGTACGTTGCGGATCCTTCTCTTTTGCGAGCGGCTGCTCGAACAACAAGCTGCCCGACCAGTCGTACTCAAACTCCTTCTTACGTCCCGGACGCGGGCACCAACCCAAGTCGACATCCATGCTGGAGTCGCCTTGCCGTCCTTTCGCGACCAGGTCGCGTAGCTTCTGCAGTCGCAGCGCCTGCGTCTCGTTGAAGACGGGCGGGTCGAAAGGGGCGACCCGCTTCTTCATGAACAGATCGTCCGCCAGCAGCGTGTGCAGCAGGATCTGATCTGTGACGACTGTCGCGAGCGCCAGGAGCGCGAGCCGCATCATCCATTTGCGGCAGCGTTTCACGGACGAGTGGCGCCCAGGAGCCACTCGACTTGTCGGCTCGGCGAGATAGGAACGACCTGCTCATAGGCGGGCCTAGTGTTCCACTCCCTGCGCCAAGCGCGATGTTCGGGCGTGTCCGGGAAGCCTTCGTCTTCGCGGTAGGGGTAGCCACTCATGCCATGGAAGGGCAGGGGCTCGACCTCTAATGCCTCGACCGTATTAGGGTCGCGATCCTTGGCCCAACCATCCATGAAGACTAAATAGTCGCGCACGAAACCCTCGGCCAGAGGCGGGAGTTCACTCGCATCGAACTGGACTTCGAGCGCATCACCCGAACCCATGATCACGTACTGGTCTTCGACTTCCATCACGAGCGGCAAGCAATCACCCAGCTTTGTATAGAGGCCAGGGTGCTGGTTCCAGCGCATCTGTACTGCCTTTCGCTCGTAGTCGAAGCGTTCGGGCAGATCGTCACGCTCCGCGGGGATTGGCAGGCTGAAGCCGCGCCTCCACAGGCGGGCACTCTTTGGCTCGAGACTTGCGACCTGCAGCTCTGCATCGTCGTCGTCGGTCGCGAGCACAATGCGGTCCCAGTATAAACGCAAGGTGCTGAACAGACGCAGCCGCGGATCTTCACGCGATAACAGGTCCGTCACATCGATGACCATTGACTTCGTCTTGCCGGCCGGGAAACCGATCGGAGGACCGGTGTCACGCCAACCGCCGGCGCCGTCGGGCACTTGCAGCAAGGGCGGCACGAAGTCGATGCCGGGGGTGCGTGCACTGGCCATGTTCACGCTGGCGTCGGTCCAATAGAACCAACCGGTGAACACCAAGCGTAGCTTCTTCGCACCCGCGATGCGCTCCTTGTCGAACTCCAGGTCAAACCAGTGCGGCGTCGCGAGCCCGAGGAATTGGCCGCCCAGGGGCTCGAAGGGGACCGCGTGCACGTCGTCTGTCGTGGCTAAGGTTTCGGTCCAATCCTTGCCGTCGCTGCCGGTGACACGCATCGCCGGGAGCGGATCCACCACACTATGCGTGTGGGCGACCGGGAAGGGCGGGAAGCAGAAGCGTTCGTCAGGAAAAACCTCGCTTCCGATTGGGTGATCGACGACGTCGAGCCGAATGCGATCGAGGTAAGTGACTTCGCGCAGCTCCTCCGTGAACTGCATCGTCAGCTTGCCGTCCTTCTCTTGCAGTTGATCGCCACGCACCAGCACGAACTCGTCGTGGTCGGGCGGAACCAACATGCCGGGTGCCATGGGCAAACCGAGCGGCGTGATGCCGAGTACATCACTGATGAACTCGAACTCCTCACCGTTCCAGGTGTAGAGGAACGGACAAGAACCGATCAAGCCTTCCGCTTGTATGAAGGGACCCGAGTTCGTGTCGACCGGCAGATAGCCCGCTTCGATATCGATCTCGGTCTGAACAACGCCATTCGGCCAGGTAATACGCACGATGTCGACTAGCTCTACATCGCCCAGGCCGACGAGTTGAGAATCGCCGCGCCAGAAAATACGTCGATAAGAACCGCCGACGCGCGCTTCGCAAATGGCTCCGATTGCGCGCTTGTTGTCCTTGCCTCCGATCCACTCCAGACCGGATCCGCGTGGCCGCGCGATTTGTGCGCTATGCACTTGGATGCCTTCGCTCGTCAGCTGAATCAGATCATTGTCGGCATCACGATCGATGTCCGCCACGGACAGGCTGACCGCGGATTCTGCGCCGGGCATCTGGACGAGAGCCTCCGACTCCGTCGCGAGAGCCAGTACTCCCGCGCAGCCCTTGCCCGCTGTCGGCCAGATCAAGTCGAGGCTTCCGTCCAAGTCGATGTCTGTTTGCAGCGGGTCGCCAAGCGTGGGGATGGTCCATTCGATCGAGTCACGTTGGTAGCCGCCCTCCGCGCGCCTGCTAAAGATCGTCGATCCTTCACCCGACTCGTTTCGCACGAGCAAGTCCGGGCGCGCATCTCCATCGATGTCGGCGACGACGGGTTTCGATGCGAAACGCGTCTTGGGTCCAAAGTCATCGGCAGCCCGCTCTTCAAACAAGCCGCCGCGTAGGTTGCTCATCAAGTAGGTCGCACTCGCTCCGCCTAGCAAGAAGTCGACATCCTGGTCAGAGTCGTAGTCTTCGATGATGCACCACGACAAGGGCTCCATTGCAGGCAGCCCCGCCTCGCTGGTCACATCCGTGAAGCGCCCCTCTTCTTGGCTCGCGCCATCGTTGCGCCACAGACGAGCACCGAAGGTGCCGACCAGGATCAAATCTAGGTCGCCCTCGTGGTCCGCGTCGAGCGCGACCATGCTGTTAATCACTCCGGGCGAGTCGGGCAGCAACTCGTTTCGTGCGCCCCACTCTTCGGCGTCCATCTTGCCGGTCTGCTCATAGAAGCTTGCTGAATCGGAAGTCGCGACGAGGACGTCGAGGTCATCGTCGTTGCCCAGGTCGAACGCGAGCGCGAAGCGAGCGGCGCCGGAGTGCAACCTTTGTACACGCCATCCGTCATAGCCTTGGAAGGCGACCTGAACACCCGTTTCGCCCCAAGCGAGGACATCGAGCAAACGGTCACCATTCAAGTCGTGCAAACGGAAGTCCGCGGCGCCGGCCAACTCTGGCAGGATGGGCGCCTCGGCAGTGAACTCGGGCAGGCTCTTTTCGCCGGCCACGCGCGTGCCAGCAGGAACTGGCGCTTGCACGCCGCCCAAGCTTCCTTCGTCGATTTGCTTTACGCTCGGAGGCTTGAAGCCCTGCGCTGAGAGCTGCGTCCACAAGTCGCGATAACGACGAGTCTCATCGGCGAGTCCCAGAGTCGCAAAGTGTTGCGAGAGGCGGTAGACCGCGGCGGCATACCACGAGCCGCCATTGTCGATACCGACGGAGACGATCGACTCGAGCACTTCCTCACAGCGCTCGTCCCGCTCGAGCTCACGCAAGGCCTGCGCCATGCACAGCATGGTGGGCAAGTCCTCAGGGGCGCCAGCGTGGACTATCTCGAATTGGGCTAAAGCCTCTTCAAAGAAACCGTTGTTGTTGAACATGCAACCACGCATGTACGCGATGCGCAGGTCACCTTTGTTCAAGACTTGCGCACGTGCGAAGAAGGCCTCCGCCGCATCGTAGTCGCCGGCCCCAATCTCGATTGCACCGGCATGCACCAAGTCTTCGAGCTTGGCGTCCTCGCGCTCGACCAAGGGCCTCAATGCATCGCGAGCCGCCGACAAGCGTGCGGCGGGTGCGTTGAAGTGTGCCGCGGCGCGCTCACGAGCGAGCAGGTCTTCGACCGGCACCTCGGAAGCGGCGGCACCTCCGCTTGGTTGATCCGATCCGCAGCCTTGGATCGAAAAAGTGAGAGGCAGGACACACAGAATCTGCAGCGGTCGGAGGGCGTGGCGCAACATGATCGACAGGAACTCGGTCGTGGGGGAGTCGGCGCGTAAGTGGCACGGTCACTACGGAGCAGAATACGTTTCCGATAAGCCGGGCTCGTCATTAGTTCCGAGCATTTCTGCAGGCGCGTGGGTGGCTCGCGGGCGCGAGCGAGCGGGTGGCGAGAGAGGTGGGCTCTGGTCAGCTACGCACGCGTTGGGCTGCGCCGCTCCCGCCTCGGATCCGGCGTGTGCCCAGCGAGGCCGCTGCGCCCTGGGGGCAAGGTGCACCCGGGTGGCCACCTTAGGGCCACGCAAAGGATGCCCGCGCATTGGGCAAGCGCGCCAAGCATGCAACGGCTAGGCGAACAGCCGCGCTCCCGATACCCTCTTGCTAATGACTTCGACGCTCACGAGTCTGCTCCATCCGCCCGCCGCGCTCGTTCCCCCTCGCTGGGCGCGCGGGGGGCATATACAGACCTTGCTTGGTCATTTCTTGCCCTCCGGTGGTGTCGACCTGGCGCTGCACGCCGCTGCGGAACGAGTCGAGCTGGACCTTGGGGATGGTGATCGCTTGGTCGGCTTCTTCCACCCCGGGAGCGAGCCGAAGCGACCGATCGTGGCCTTCTTTCACGGCCTGAGTGGAGACACCGGCTCGGACTATATGCGGCGCGCGGTACAGGCCGCGATGCAGGCCGGCTATGGCGTGCTCGCGATGAATCATCGTGGATGTGGGGCCGGAGTCGGTTTGGCCCAGCGGCCGTACCACAGCGGTTGCGCGTCGGATCTCTCTCACGCTCTTGCCTGGTGCCGCGCGCAACATCCGCAGCGTGCTTTGTACGCGGTCGGCTTCTCACTCAGTGGCAACGCTCTCTTGCTGTTGCTTGCGGGGCGAGGGCTGTGCCTGCCGGATGCGGCGGTCGCGGTGAATCCGCCCATCGATCTGGAGTACACCTCGCACGCGATGAACATCGGCCTTTCGCGGCTCTATGAACTGCGCTTCATCAGGCGGCTGCTGCGCCAGCTTCGATCTCGGGTGCGTGCGGGCCACATCCCCGAAGGGCGCTACAAAATCAGTTCGCGCGCATCGCTGCACAGCTTTGACGAGCAGTACACGGCTCCAGCGGGAGGCTTCCAGAACGCGCTCGACTACTATCGTAAATGCTCGGCCGGTCCACGGCTGCACGACATCAGCACGCCAACCGTCGTGATCAGCTCACGCGATGATCCGCTGGTCGGTGTCGAGACTTTCGAACGGGTGCAGGCTTCGCCCTCGGTACATCTTCACATCGAAGATCATGGCGGCCACCTGGGCTATGTGTCGACGGCCGCAAGTGCCGGGTTGGCCGGGCGCTGGATCGACTCGGCCTTGGTGCACTATCTCGGCGAGTTACAGCGCGTTTCGCATACCGAACCGCGCATCGAAATCAGAAGCTGACAGTGAGCGAGAGGCCGGCCCAGTTCGCGTCGGCCGACTCGATCTCGACGATCTTTTCGTCGCTGTCATCGAAGAAGCTCAGCTCGTGCCAGATCACGCGGCCCACTTCGGCCGAGAATTCGACGCCGGCTTTGGGGCGCCAGTCCAGACCGGCAGTCAGACGGATCTCTTCGTCACGAAAGGCACCGCCCGTGAGCGGGCCGTTTTCATTCAAGCGATACTGACGCATGTCGAAGCGTGCTTTCAGTGTCGCATCCCAGTTGTCGGTCACCTCATAGGTCGCGCTCCCCTCGGGTCCTTCGAGGACGAAGGACAACGAGTCAGAAGCGCTCCAATGGAAGCCCAGGAAGGGATAGATCCACGGGTCATCCTCGAGCCTGGACTGCACGGCGATTCCAAGAGTGAGTCCGGCATCTTCGTCTGTGTTGTAGAGCACGGCCAGCATGCCGCCGAGTTGAGCTGAGTCGATCGGGGAGACATCGTCTTCACCGCCAAACACCAGTTCGGCTCCGGCTTGCCAGGCGAAGTCTTCGTCCAGTCCCCAAATGCGTTCGATACCGAGGCCGGTGCGATACAGGTCGTTGAAGGGATCGCCGATCGTTGCCAGTGAACCCGCGGGCTCCCCAATGTCGTAGAAGGAAGCTTCCGTGAAGACGTGCACGGCAAACTCGGAATCTGCTTCGACGAAACCGAGCGTCGCATCGAATCCGGCGCGCTGGGTCGAGAGTTCTCCCGAACCTTCGCCCAAAGTGGCGCTGCCGGTCAACTCGAGGAAGGGGCGCAAGCTCGCGTAGGCTTGCGAGTTCTCGCCGTCAGGAGAGATAGCGGCTTCGACGCCAAAACTGGCATCGGTCGTGTCAACAGACGGACGCTTCGCCGCCTCGACGGCCCTCGGGCCAAGATCTCGCCAGCGGTGCAACGGAAGGCTGCGGACGGTCGATTGTGCGGCGCTCGGCAGGCACATCAGGAGGCAGGCGCCGGTTATCAAAAGCAGATTCGGTGTTTTGTTTAGCAAAGTGGGTCAGGTCCCGAGCAGATGTCCGGAGAGCAAATCTACCCCGACCTGCTTGCTGCGGTCGGAGTCACCCAAATGCTCCGGCAGAAAGGATTCTGCACCCGTGCCTGGCGCTCTTCAGGTGCTAGTTCGAAGCGAGTGGAATTTTTTTCCACCACCAGCGCTGGCGAGCAGCGAGCGGTCCACCTCGAGTGGGACGTCCCAAAAACAGCGGTCCGCGCAGTGCTAGGCATCGGACGCAGATCAAGGCGCATGGAGTTCCGAATGCTTGCCCACCCTTCAATGAACAGGGCATTTGGGGCAGTTCCGGAACGTGGAGCTGCGTTCGAGGACTGGCGCTGCGCGTATCGCTGATTCTGGAGCGGCCTGCTAGCTGCCCGCCCTAAAACGTCGATCCATGTCTCGGGTCATCCGAATTGTCTGGCTGTGTTGCCGGAAGCCACGAGCTGCATCCATCTATGCGCGGAAGCTGGCACCTTGCCCATTCAATCCGGAGATCCCAATCCATGAACCGGCCAATCTTGGGCGAGCTGCTAGCGGCGGTTCTTCTCAGCCGATACCTCTCACCCCAGAGGCTGCCTCGTCGTACCCTCTTTTCCGTTCCTCCCCATCGATAGCTCACGACCCACGCATGAGCAGCACAGCCACTACCAAGCAGGACCCCGCCGCGGGTCCGATCGTCCCGCCCATCAAGGGTGTTCACCCGGACCGCCGACGCGCAATCGTCGTTGGCGCGAGCTCCGGAATGGGAGCTGCCTTGGTCACACAACTCGCCAGCGAAGGCTACACCGTCGCAGCGCTTGCGCGGCGTGACGACATGCTCGCGCAGCTCGTGCACAGTGCGGGTGCTAGCGCCACAGCGGCGGGGGGGCGGGTGATCACGCGTACCCACGATGTCGAAGACACGGCCGCTGTGCCGGCCATGTTCGAAGAGCTGGTGCGCGAGATGGGTGGGCTCGACCTTTTCATCTATGCCGCCGGGGTCATGCCCGAAGTCGAGTGGGATGAGTACGACTCCGAGAAGGACCTCTTGCAAATGCGCGTCAACCTTGGCGGTTGCATGGCCTGGTGCAATGAGGCTGCCAAGCTGTTCCACACACAGCGCGAGGGACGCTTGATCGGCATCTCGTCGATCGCTGGGGATCGCGGCCGCAAGGGAGCGCCTGCTTATGGCGCGACCAAAGCGGCGATGAACGCCTACCTCGAGTCGCTGCGCAATCGGCTGTCCGAAGTCGGCGCGCGTGTATTGACGGTCAAGCCGGGCTTCATCGCGACGCCGATGACGGAAGGGCTGGACGGGCTCTTTTGGCTCATTACTGCCGAAGAAGCTGCCAGCACAATCCTGGCATCTGCGCGCGGCGGCTTCTGGGAAACACGCTACGTTCCACTGCGCTGGGGAATTGTCGGCAGCATCATTCGGCTGATCCCATCCTTTGTGTTCAAGAGGCTGAGCTTCTGATGGCCGCGCGGAATCATGCCGTGCGATCCGGCTACGAGTTCGTCGAGGGTTGGGGCATGGCGACCGGCGCCAAGTCCAAGGTTTTGCGTCCGCGCACTGTCGAAGAGGTGCAGGCTTGCTTCAAGCTCGCGCGTCAAGATGGCACGACCCTCGCGCTGCGAGGCACGGGTTGCAGCTACGGCGATGCGAGCGTGACTTCGGACGGCCATGTGCTCGACATTGGGTCCATGAAGCGCATCTTGGACTTCAACGAGTCGACAGGGATCGCGGATTGCGAGGGTGGTGTCACGATCGAACACCTCTGGAAACACAGCTTGCCGCGTGGCTATTGGCCCAGTGTCTGCTCGGGAACGATGTTTCCGACGCTCGCGGGGGCGGCAGGGATGAATATCCACGGCAAGAACAACTTCAAGGTGGGCACTATCGGCGACTCGATCCTCGAGTTTGACATCGTGTTGCCAAATGGCGAGCTGCGCACCTGCTCGCGCGAGGCCGAAGCGGATCTGTTCCACGCCGCCATCGGTGGCTTCGGCATGCTCGGTTGCTTTACACGGATCAAGATCAAGACCAAGCGCATCTACTCTGGCGACATTGAGGTCAAGGGCATCTCCTGCCACAACCTGGCTGAGATGATGGAGTACTGCGAAGAGCACCAGCGTGATGCGGATTATCTGGTCGGTTGGATAGATTGCTTTGGTGCCGAAGAGAACATGGGGCGCGGCCTGATTCATCACGCGCGATACCTGCCCGAAGGGGCGGACTCTGATCCCACTGAAACGCTGCGGGTCGACTACCAAGAGCTACCGGGCATGATCATGGGCGTCTTCCCGAAGGGAGAGGTCTGGCGCATCTTGCGCTTGTTCAACAACGATCTCGGCATGCGCTTGATCAACTACGCCAAGCATCAGGCCGGTCGCTTCGAAGGTATGCAAGGTTGGCACCGCCAGTCCCATGCCGGCTTCAACTTCTTGCTCGACTACGTTCCGAACTGGAAATTCGCCTACGGCCGCTCCGGTCGCAATGGGCTGATTCAGTATCAGACCTTCCTGCCGAAGGAGACAGCGCACGATGTCTACAGTGACATCCTGCACCTATGTCAGCGGCGCGGCATAATCTCTTACTTGGGCGTATTGAAGCGTCACCGGCCGGATCCCTTCTGGATGACGCACTCGGTCGATGGCTGGAGCCTGGCGCTGGACTTCAAGGTCACGCCGGCGAAGCGCGCCGAGCTGTGGGCCCTGTGCGACGAGATGACGCGCATCGTGTTGGAGGGCGGCGGCAAGTTCTATTTCGCCAAGGATCTGGTTATTGGGCCGCGCGCGGCGCAGTCTTACTTCCCCGAAGAGTCGCGCGAAGCTTTCATGAACCTGAAGCAGAATCTCGACCCGGACTCTCTGCTACAGACAGACCTCTGGCGCCGCGTATTTACTCAAAGCGAAGGCTTCACGGCCCCGGCCTGACACACTTTTATGGGCAAGCAACAAGCAGTCACCTTCTTCGTGCCCTGTGCTCCGGGCATCGAGCCCTACCTGCATGCAGAGGTACGTGAGCTCGGCTTCCTGCAGCACGAACGACAAGTCGGCGGCGTGCGCTTCGAGGGGACGCGCGAAGACATGTGGCGCGCGAACCTGGGACTGCGTACGGCGGTTCGTGTCTTGATGCGCCTCAAGCGTTTCACGGCCGATACGGATCAGGAACTCTACGACGGTGTCGCTGCTATCGATTGGAGCGCTTGGCTTAAGCCGGGCGGCAGCCTGCGCGTCGATGCGCAGACCAAGGACTCTGTGCTCGATCACTCGCGCTTCCTCGAGCAGCGCGTCAAGGACGCCATCGTCGACCAGCTGCGCGATGCTCAGGGTGAACGGCCGAGTGTCGATAAGGAATCACCGGATCTACGCGTGCACCTACACGTGTGGCGTAACCGGGCGACGCTGTCGCTGGACTCATCGGGTCCTTCTCTTCACAAGCGCGGCTGGCGCACATACCAGGGGCGTGCCCCCTTGGCCGAGACATTGGCATCAGCCATGACCTTCGCCTCCGGTTGGAACCGCCGCGCGCCTGTGCTGGATCCATTCTGTGGATCAGGAACACTGTTGGTTGAAGCGGCTTGGATGGCCGCGGGTCGCGCGCCTGGGCTGTTGCGCGAACACTTCGCCTTCGAGTCTTGGCCTAATCACGATAAGGCAAGCTACCGCAAGCTGCATGCGCAACTCACAAGTGAGGCGGGCAGCTTGCCACGCAAGCTACGGCTGATCGGGCGCGATATCGATCCGGAGAAGATAGAGGGAGCGCGTGAGAACGCCGAGCGAGCCGGGCTCTCTGATAACATCCAGTTCGAAGTGGGCGACGCAAGCGATATGGACTACCGCCCCGGATGGAATGCGCAGATCCTGACTAATCCTCCCTACGGTGAGCGCGTAGGGGACGAGGGGGCGCTGGTGGAGGTCTATCAGGCCTTCGGAAGTGCACTGCGCGAGCGGGCGTCTGGGTACGACTTATGTCTGTTGTCCGGCAATCCACACCTGCTGGAAGCGCTGCAGTTGGATCGTAGGATTAAGAGTATCCGCGACGAGTGGCGCAACGGTTCGCTCGAATGCGAGTTGTTGCGCGCCAAGCTGTGAGCCCGATCTGTGTCAGCTGAGCCGGGCCCCGTGTCATGCCACTCAGCCGTTTCACTCTGCCGCGGAACTGAGCCAGCTCCGCTTCGGCTCATTCGCGTTTTCGCAAGACCAGCACGATGTCTTCGTATTCATCATCGAGCTTGCGCGGTGCCTCGATGTCATACGTGAAGTCGAAGCTGGCGATGTGCTCCAACTCGGGCACGGCTCGCAATAGGTTGCGGACCTGACGCGCGTTGTAGGTGCGGAAGTACCACTCGGTCTCGGACCGCTTTTGCTGACCGTCCTCGACAACTCGCAAACGGCTGCGCACCTTCTCGCGGCGTTTGCGTTTGTCGGCCGGCCATCCGCGAATCGAGCATCTCACGTCGAGACCGTCTTGTTCGACGCGCCAGCGCTCAACGCTCTCCTTCGAAGTCTCGTAGTTCGTCAGGTGGAAGCCCAGCAGGTACAAGCCCCCGGGAGCCAGGCAGCCTGCGACCGAAGCCAAGTGGGAGCGAGCACTCGTCTCGTCGAGCAGGTACTTGAAGGTGCTGACTCCACAGTGCGCGAGGTGCACGGGTTGTTTGACGGACACGTGAGACATGTCGCCTTGGCTCAATCGCGCGCGTCGCAGGAGGCCCTTGGAGCGCAGGCGCTCGCGCGCATAGTCGAGCATCGGCTGCGAGATGTCATTGCCCTCGACGCGCCAGCCGCGGTCTGCGAGTTCGACGACCAGGCGGCCGCTGCCGCAGGCAGGCTCGAGCGCGCGCGGTAAGCTCCTGCCGTTGACTTTGGGGCCGAGTGCTTCATGCACGGCCTCCAGGAAGTCGGCCTCCTCCTCGGTCTCGACATCGAAGATGATGTCGTAGTACTTCGGGGCGTCGTACCAGTCGAGGGTCTGGAAGCTTGTAGCCATGTTCGCAAGGCAGCGGTGCAAGTGTTCGTGGGGGAGGGGCTAACGCAGCCAACGCTCCCCAAACAAAATGCGGGCGGTCCGCCGAAGCGAACCGCCCGCACTGTAGTCAGTCTCGAAGTGGGGTCTACCCTCTTCGAGTGCCTACCCCAATATCAGGGGCAGAAGACGGCGTTGACAGCGTCCGACTGGTTGAAGCCAGTGTTGGCTGCGGCCGGGTCGCGATACCACCACTGGAAGTTCCAGGAGGAGCCGGGCACGATCGCACCGGGGCCGGAGTTCATCGGGGCGGAGGTGAAGTCCAGGGCGCGGAAGCTGTCGCCGAAGACGTTGGTGCCTTGGGGCGGGTTGAGGCGATTGACTCCACCGGTGACGCACAGGGTGCCGTCGCCGAAGGGGATGCTCGTCTGCGTCGGACCGTAGAAGAACAGGCCGAATTGACCAGGAGCCGAACCGACAACGCCGAGGCTCAAGTTGTTGGTCGAGACGCTGCTGCTACCCGTAGCAGCCATCACCGCGCCGGAGCCCGAGGAGTTAGGGCTGGTGGTGCAGTAGTTGTATAAGCCACAGACCGCGGTGCCGCAGGGGCCTTCGACCGGGGCGGTCAGCTGAGAGAGCGAACCGGGAAGGAAGGTGGCCATTGTGGCCTGGGTGCCAGCGGGGGGAGCATCAGCCGTGAAGCCGAAGTTGAACAGCTCACCCCAGTGGATGGCGTTGGCATTGGCGTTCGTGGCGAAGGTCGGACCCTCCCACTTGATGGAAGAAGCCGTGACGGTCGAGACCCAGTCGATGTTGGTGTACGGCGTACCGGAGTGGTGGTTGACGTCGTGGTAGTACAGGTTGGTGATGTTGACACCACAGCCCAAGGGCAACTCGAAGGTGCGAACAGCCTGGTGCGAGGTCAGGTTCTGGACGGCGTACTCGTAACGGAACAGGCCGCCACCGAGGTTGATCGCGTCGTAACCGACGACGATGAAGCCTTTGGAATCAGCGACGGCGCCGGGCTCTTGGTCGTTGACGACCTCGACCACGGTGACGCTGGGCTGAACTTCTTGCCAAGCTTCGATCGCGCACTCGTAGCGACGGATCGCGAAACCGGTTCCGTTGACGCTACCGCTGCCGGTGGTGGTGTTGATCTGACGCCAGGAGACGTTGTTGCGACCGTTGCCGGCGTGGTGGTCTTGGCGGTAGCAGTACTGAGCTTCGGCGATGTATGTCGCACCTGATTCGCCCATCTCTGTGGCGGGAACCTGCAGGCGACCACGGATCGTGGCGCTGCCGCTCGGGTTCGAAGCGCCTGCGATGAACTCAGCGTTGGTCGGGTTGATGTCGTGCTTGCCGTGGCCGCCGGCGCCGTCGTTAAGACCGGAGCCGTAGGTGTCAGCGCATCCGACGCCGAGCGTCGCGCACGAGGTGCTCTGGCAGGAGCCACAGCTGAACTCGTTGACTGCACAGAAGCCGAGCTTCAACCAGCTGTAACCCAGCTGGATCACGCGGCCGTCAGCAATCTTGAACATGTTCTGGCCGATGTGGACCTGGCCGGGGCTCGTCCACTGCAGGGAAACAGTTCCTTCGTTGCAGGAGGTCGTTGCGAATGCGTACGCGCGGAAGCCGTTGGCTGTGCCGTGGTATGTGAAGTCACCGCTGCCGGTACCGCCGACCTTGGAGATCGACATGTCTTGCACCTGCGCAGTGGCGGGGACGACAAGTGCCGTCAACACAGCGAGGGAGATCAATTTCCTGTACATGAGTAATTAATAGAGTCAGCTTTGGAGAGCTTGGAGTGGAGCATGCGCAGCCAAGACACACGAGAGCAACGTCACGCGAGCCTGCCCTGCCACTGCGCTATGAGAGAGTGGGCAGTCCCCATACTGGCAGATGAATGCAGGGATGGGTAGAGGTGAACTAGGCCCTTTGGCCTAGACCAAGGCGATCGTGTTCCGTCAGTCAGAGATTCTTGACTGGATGAGCGAGAGTAAGTTCAGGGCGTGCACCAAGCCTGGATGGCCGGGACTTGCACAATCATATCCTCTTCCGGAATCCATGCCGAAAGAGACCGGCCCCAGACGCAGCCACTGTCCAAACCACGGATCTGGGGCCTCTGAATCAGGCCCTGAGCCGCCCAATGACCAAATACGAGTGTCGGAGAGGCCCGGTCACGCGGCTCGAAATGTTTGTACCAGGGCTCGAAGGGAGGCCCGGGATGCGGGCTGTCCGTCTCCGGGCGCTCTCCGGAAGGGCTGCAAAAGCGTACGCGAGTGACGAAGTCGGTTTCCTCGTCACGCACTAACGGGTCCTTGCCATTCAGCAGAGCCACGGGGTCTTGCCAATGCGGGTTCAACGCAGCATGTACACAAATAATGTCGTCCCAGGTCCTGATGAAGGGGCGCTCGGCGAGCCAGCCGAGCAATTCTCGTCCCTCTTCGGTGCCAACGACTTCATCCAGGGTGTCGAGTCGACCGCCGTGGCGTAGGCCGGCCGCCTGACGCAACGCGTGCACATCGTGATTGCCGAGGACGCCGCCGGCTCCCTCTTCGCGCAAGAGACGCAGTGTGCCGAGCGAGTCGGGTCCGCGATTGACCAAGTCACCGACGGGATGCAACTCGTCGCGGCCGCGTTCGTAGCGAACAGCTTCGAGCAGGTGTTCGAGTTCTTGCCGGCAACCCTGGATGTCACCAATGAAGATGCGCCTTCGACCGGCTTCGAGCGCCGGCTCCGTAACGGTGTGCGCTTTTACTGCTGGGCTCATTAGTCTTCGTCTCCCAAGTACCCGACGCCGCGCAAGACGTCGATCGTTCCGGCGCCTGCTGCGCGCACTTGTGGTGCGTGTTCGCGCCAACGGCTGACTTGCCTGAGTGCGCGTTCGACTCTGGGTTGCGAGCTGTTGCGCTCTTCGTCACTCGCGGACCATGCTCGCAGTTGCATCGGATCTGTCGTGTTGTCGTAGCTGCCGAGCACGCGCAACTCTTCATTAGCTTTGTGCGGAGGCCGGAAGTGAACGGTCCACGCGTCATCGCGGATGCCGATGATCGTTTGATCTCGCTTGCCATTGAGCCACCCGTTCTCGGTCGAGAAGAAGACATCTTCTTCGACGAGTTCGCCGGGTCGAGTCAGGTCCAGACGCGCGTCGATCGCTTCGAAGGGCGCGCCCGCTCGCACGGCCAAGCTGAGCGGCAGCTCTCGATTGGAGAGTGGCGTACTTATGCGTACGCCTTGTGCGATCCCTGGGCCAGCGATAACGAGCGGTACGTGCACGAGTTCTTCCCACAGTGCGTGCCCATGCTTGAGCATGCCATGCTCAAGCAGTTCCTCGCCGTGGTCACTGGTGAAGGCCACGATCGTGTTGTCACGCAGCTGCAGCTCATTGAGTTTCTCGAGGATCTGGCCAAACCAGTAGTCGCCGGTCGCGACGCTCGCGTCATAGACCTCGCTCATCCAACGCGCGTGCTCGGGGGGCACGTGTCGCGCGCGCTCCTCATCGCTCATGCGCAGCATCGCTTCGCCGTACTTGGTCAGCGCGCCTTCGGGCAGATCCGCGGGTTTGCCCGAGGTCATGCTGCGCTCGAATTCGGGACGCGGCTTGTGCGGCTCGTGCGGATCGACCAAGTGGACGTACAAGAAGAAGCGCCGGCCCGCGTTGCGATCGAGCCACTCCAGCACGTCTGGAACGACGACATCCGAAGGGAGAAAGCGCGAGCGTGTCGCGCTAAAAGACTCGAAGCCTTGGTCGAAGTTCTTGTCCGGAGCTATCAACGGATTGGCGGCGAAGGCTGCCGTCGTGTATCCGCGTTGCTGCAGGCGTTCCGGCAAGGTCTCTAGTTCGTGGGCCAAGAAGCAGGAGCGCGAGCTCGTCACGCCGTGCGCTTCCGGCGCGAGGCCGGTCAAGAGAGACGCCGTCGACGGCCAGGTCCAGCTGGAGGTCGAATAGGCGCGCTCGAAAGTGACGCCACGCTCAGCCAGTGAATCCAGCACGGGGGTTGTGGGCTTCTCGTAGCCGTGCAGCGACGTGCGATCCGCACGCAGCGTGTCCATCACGACGAAGACGATGCTGGGGGAGTCGGCTGTCGCGCGTGCGCGCTTTCGCTCGGCTATGCGCTCGAGTCTGGCAGCGCCGAATCCAATGGCAACCTCGGCTGGCCAAGCCTGTTCTCCTACGGCATCGATGCGGAATTCGATTGTGCTTCCCGGTGGCACTTCGATGCCATCTTCACCTGCTACGTCGTGCCAGCTGCGAAGCTCGGGCGCGTCGCCCTCTTCAAACTGACGCTCCTCCTCGAAAACCTCTTCGCCGTTTAGTGCGATGCTGAAGTGCGCGCGTAAGGATCGTCCGTCTCGGCCGGCTTCGAGGCTGGCCCCGGTGGCAGCGCGCAGTGTCAGGGGCGGGTCATCGGGGCTCGTTCGGAAGCGCAAGCTTGCCGGTGGTGGCAATAGCAAGGCGGGGCGGTCGCCACCGTCGACCTTGTAATCGCGCTCGGTGGTCAAGGTTCCGGCTGTCGGCGGGTGTTCTGGCCGCGCACGAACGACGTCCCAGGTGTCTGGCTCGTCGGTCAAGTCGCGCTCTACGCGTACGACGCGCATTTGCTCATCAGCATCGAGTGCGCTGCGCAACAGCCACGGGCTGGCCAGCCCGAGCAATATCGCGATCATCCCGGCACTCGCACTGAGTAGGCCCGGCAGCCAACGCTGCACACTGCGCGAAGTGATCACGATCAGCAGCGAGGCTGCGGCCAGCGCTATCAAACTTTGCCGCCCGCGATCTGAGGCGATGTCCGGGATGTGGAAGGCGTCGTCGAAGGGGTAACCACTCAGTAGGAAGAGGCCGAGCGCGGTTCCGACCGGGATAGCTGGAAGCCTCGACTGACTTTGTGCGAGCCGAGCCAAAAGCAAGCCGACAACAAAGGACTGAATCAGCAGGCATGGCAGGCGTGCGTCGATCCGCCACAGCACGGTCTCGAGCGAGTGGGCGCGAACGTAGTGGTCCATCCCGAGCAACACGATCGCGCGCGCCAGGGTCAGGGCGATCCCCAGCCAGCAACCGAGCGCCAGGGTCGAGCGCCACGTGGGACGTTCGGCTTCAGTCATCTTCGGCCGTCTTCGGAGCCCTCGGGGTCCTGCGAGGATGAAGAAGGGCGCTTGTCGGAGTTCGGGCGGTTCGAATGTTTAGGCTCACTGCCCGCGCCGGAGTTTGTCTCGCTCTCGTCCTGCACTTCGTTTTCGTCAGGGAGGTAGCCCATGCCCCGTAGGGTGTTTTGTCCAGATGCGCCAATGCCGAAGCCATTCCTTGGGGCGACTTTTCGTTGCTTCTTGAGCTCACCTATCAGCGTTTCACGCATCTCATTGACTCGCGCTGTGTCTTGAGCTGCGACGTTGGTCTGTTCACCGGGGTCAACATCGGCCTGGAATAGGCGCACGTCCTTCCAACTCTGCTGATCTCCTTCACGCCAGTGAAGGACCCAATCATCTTCGCGAATCCCGTTCAAGCTCTGGCGGTCCTGGTGATTCCAGAAGCCCTTCGATGTCTGGAATAGTGCTCGCTTCGAGAACTCTTCGCCCAACAAAAAGTCGAAGCCATCGTCCTCCGGTTGATCCAAGGCGGTGCCACCCAGGCGAGCCAAACTCGGACCCAGGTGTCGAGTCGAGATGACTTCTTCCATCCGAATGCCGTGCGGAATACCCGGGCCGGCCAGGATCAGCGGTACGTGCACGAGCTCGCTGTTGAGCGTGTGCCCATGCTCCAGCAGGTCGTGATCGAAGAGCTCTTCGCCGTGATCTGATGTGAAGGCCACAATTGTGTTGTCGCCGAGGCCTAGCCGTTCGAGTTCGCGGAACAAGACGCCGAGCCAGCGATCGCCGGTGGCCACGGATGCATCGTACTGATCCCGAATCCATTGACGGTGTGTATCGGGGACCGCGGCGAGCAGTTGCTCGGGAGTCGCGCTGGGGTCTTTGGCTAGCCTATTGAGCACCTTGGTGTAGTAGTCCATGCCGTCATGCAGGACACCTTGTGCGTCGATCAGGTCGCTCGGATCGGGCCAGTCATCGGGCTGCTGTCCACCGAGCCGCGCCAGTTCGGCCGAATGCGGGTGGTGCGGGGTGTGCGGATCGGCCAGGTGCAAGTACAGGAAGAAGCGCGCTCCGTGATGGCCGCGTACCCAGCGCATCACGGATGGCATGACTTCGTCCGTCATGCGGAAGCGCGCGCTATCATGGTCGTAGAACTCGAAGCCTTGGTCGAAGTTGCGCTCGACAGAGATCAACGGATTGCACGAGAAAGCTGCGGTCGTGAATCCACGTTCCTGCAGAGGTTCCGCCAGCGACTGCAGCTGACGAACGAGGGTGCATGACTCATTCGAGAGCACTCCGTGCTGCGCGGGCGCCATTCCGGTCAAAATCGAAGCCGTGGCGGGCCACGTCCAACTCGAAGTCGAAATCGCGTTCTCGAACAACAGCCCGCGATCAGCTAGCGCATCCAGGTTTGGCGTCGTCTGCTTCTCGTACCCATAGCAGGACATGCGGTCTGCGCGCAGTGTGTCCATCACGATCAGGATTACGTTCGGTTTATCGGGCCGAGCGATCGTGCGCTTCAGTGAGTTCTGGCGTTCGAGCACGAGAGTTCCGAAGCCTGCAGACAACACATTAGCAGGGAAGGCTTCGGCCGGATCGCCTGGCGGGATGCTTGTCTCCAGTTCAACGACACTTCCGGCTTCGAGAGTCAGGCCATCCGCTCCGCCGACGTGGTGCCAGCGCATCGCGCCTTCATCGAGCTTGCTCACGTCCCATTCGTTCTGGGAGGTGATGCGCTGCTCGAACACAAGCTCGCCGTCGACGCGAACACTAAACTCGACCGAGCAGCGTGCGCGCTTGTTCTGCTTCATCCAATAGCGGATGGGCTGGTCCAATCCCGCCGCTGTTCGCAGTACGAAGGGGCCGCCGTCGGCATCCACCGTAAAGCGCGCTCGTGCTGGAGGTGGCAAGATCAACGCCGGCTTGTCGGCCGAGTCGGTTTTGTTCTCGACGTTGGGTGTCATCACGCCGATGCGTGGCGGCGCGTCCGCGTTCTTCTCTAGGATCTCGAAGTTCGCGATCGAGAACAGCAAGTCCTGAGCGGTCTCGCGCTGCGTGAACTTCGGGGCATCGACTGCGGAACTCCACATCCAGTAGATCGGTCCCACGACACTGAAGACTGACAGCGCGAGTCCTAGCGAGCCGCTGTACAAGGGGCGCAGCCAATGCCCGCTCTGCTCGGCCTTCGCCGCCATGAACAAGCCGGCCGCGAGCATCGCGGATAGGCCGGCACAAGTGGCCATGTCATCCGTCGCGAGTCCTCGGTCGAATCCCGCGCGAACGGCTTCGGCGGCGAGCGGGTAGCCGGAGAGGGCCGACAGGAGAGCGAGCATCGCCAACACGAATAAAGGCACGCGCGAGACCGACTTGCCCTGTTCGTCATCCGAAGCCTGGCTGCGAGCGGCCTGGCTGACCAGAGTGGTCGCGATCAACGACAGGACCAGCGCTGGGATGAACTCGGGCAAATAGCTGTGAGCCAGCTCCCAGGTGAGCAACGCGACCTCATCCGGCGTGTGATCGTCAAGCCCGCGGCCGGCCGCCGTGAGCCTACCCATCAGCCGCAGGAAGGCGACCAGCGTGGCGGCGTACAGACCGAGCGGGAGCCAGGCGAGCAGCTGCCGCTGGTTCGTACTAGGGGGAAGGACCAAATCCGTCCCTTGTTCGTTTTCCAAAGCCATCGTCTGCTGAGTCTACGGCTTGCGACAGGGCGGCCCACGTCCCGGCTGGAAATCAGCTCAGTGGCCTCAATATCCCTGACCTGTTCGTCCGGCCGGACCGACAAATCGCAGGGCTTTGGCAGGAAATCGCGTGGGATTCAGCTCGATCCGGCAATCAGAAGAGTATTCCGCTGTTCATCTTGCCTCATTCACGGGACGACCCATGGGCACGCACTGGACAGCGATGCGGCAACACGCTGAACTACTCAACTCCTGTCATTGCTTTGAGAGAGTACACCCACACGAAAATATGAAATCCCATCCCTTCGCACTCTTCGCGTTGCTGCTTGCGACCCTCCTCGGCTCCGGGTGCATGGCCGCTCGACCCATCGTGCTGCAGGTCCGCAAGGCGCCGCTCTATCCGATCAAAGGACACGATGGTGTCTCTGCCTTTCCGGTCGAGGCGCGCGAGGGGCTGGCCTACTTCGACCACCAGAATCTGGCGGACAAGATCAGCGGTGGGATGCGTCACGTCCTCAGTATTGAAGGCTCAGGCTTCAAGCTGATTGAGGGTGAAGCGCAGGACAAGATCGACGACTACCTGAGGAAGAAGAACCTCAACTACGACAACATCAGCCCGGACGCCCTCGGGAATTGGGATGAAGCCTTCGGCAATGAGATCCCGTCGACGGGTTGGTTCATGGCCCGTATCACGGTTGCCGCCACGAGCGAGCAGCCCGTTGCGCGCGAGGCAAAGATCGCGGAAGCACTCTTGAGCGGGCTCTTCAATCCAGAGGCCAACGAGGAAGTGCAGTATCAGAATGTCCTGCGCGGCAAAGCGGTCCTGGGCTGTGAGTTTCGCTTCTTGAATCTGAAGACTCGCGCTATCCAGGTCAAGTACGTCGAGAAGTCGATCGATGCGACGCCGAGCACCGCACCGGATGGTTATGTGCCGCAGCCGATTCAGTACGGAGGCTCCTTCCTCAAGGCCGCTGACGCCATCGTCGATGAGTTCTCGACATACTGGACCGTGACTATTCAAAACGTCAAGGTGCCGATTTTTGTTCACGACGGCACTTTCGAGATGCCGTGGGAGAAGGAGTACCCGCGGCTCAAGGCCGGCTTCGAGCGTATGAAGAACGGCGACTATGAATTTGCTGCCGAGCAATACGAGATGGCCGTAGATGCGTTTAAGGGTATGGGCGGCGAAATGTACGCACGCGCCCAATACAACTTGGCCGCAGCTAAGGAAGCCATGGGCGATCTCGACCTGGCGCTCCCGCTCTATAAGGAAGCTGTGCGCGGTTCGACGAATAAGGCCATCAGCCTGGGCTTCGCTCGCTGTAAGGCTGCGATCGAGAACCGTGACAAGCTTGACGCTATCGACGCCCCTAAAAAGCCGGCCAAAGATCCCATCCCCTGACCAGGCGGATCGTGATCGAGTAGCGCGCTCGACTCGTGATCGAAAATCGAATTACGAACCCCGACTCCCTCGTCAATGACGAGGACTCGGGGTTCACGCCCAACTGGACGGCACGTACAACGAATCGAGAAGGAAGAGATCAGATGAAACTACGCAATGCACTCATGGTGGCCGCACTCGGCCTGTTCCCGGCCTGCAACATGCTTGGTGGTGGTGGAGGCTCGGACTCCGGAGGTTCGGGAGGTGCCACGGCTCCGCCGCCCCCGACTGCGACCGATGCTCCGGGTTGGGTGACCTCGCCCAAGGAACACCCCAAATTCCCGGAGGCGCTCTATATGACGACGACGGGGCACGCGAAGATCGAAGGGGGAGACAAGGGCGAGGCTCGGGAGAAGGCGATCAACAACGGCATGATTCAGATCTCGCAGGAGCTCAACAGCGACATCAAAGGCGAGACCGAGATCTACATGCGCGAGCTGGCAGTCGGTGACGAATACACGACCGTCAGCGACTACACCTCCAGCATCAAGAACAAGACGCAGAGCTTGTTGTTCGGTGCCAAAGCAGGCGATTCCTATGAGGACAGGGGCGCCAATACTCTCTACATATTGGTCGCGGTCGAGCGTCAGACGCACGCGCGGACCTTGCTGAAGCAGGTCAATACGGAATTGGCCAAGGCGTCGGGTGAGAGGGATCAGACCACGGTCAGCGGCAAGCTGACTGCGCTGATCAAGGAACACGTCGCCCTTGAAGAGGTGATGCCGACCCTGATCACGCTCTCCGTGGCGGTGCCGAACAGCCACCAAATTCGCGCCGAGTTCAACACGGTCTACGAGACCGTGAAGGAGCGCATGCGCAAGATCATCACGGAGCTCAACGACCAAGAGGTCGCCGTCTCGGTCGTCAGCGGGGGGGAGCAGATGGGCGTGACGGGCGGCCAACTGGCCGAGCCCGTGGTCTTCCGCGCGACAGCTGGCGGCGAGCCCTTGGTCGGATTCCCGGTCAAGTTCGAGCTCGAGCACGACAGCAAAGCCGAGCTTGCCGCAGCCGCGCCGGTGACGGATGCCAAAGGTAACTTCTCGTGTAAGGTCGTGGGCTTGGCGTTGACCGGTGACGAGGAGAATGAAGTCTCGGGCCGTCTGGACTACGCAAGCTTCAAAGAGCACATCCTGATCGCGCCTTCTCAGACGGTCTATTACGCGCTTCCCACGCTGAAGACATCGGTCTTCGCGATCGCGATTGTCGAGACCAACCTGGACACGGTCCTGCCCGAGTCCGGAGTCGAGGGTGCGCTCATGGCTTCGTTGAATAAGCGTGAAGCCAAGGTGATCGATTTGAGCGGCGTCCTATCGTCTGGAGATGTGCAGGAAGCAGCGACCGCCGGGACGGACTGGATCAAATCCAAACTGAGCGGCAAGGTTGACTACTTGATTCGCGGAACCGCCCGTGCACGCGCTAGTAGCGCCAAGAATTCACTGGGTGCCAAATTCGCATACGCCGGAGGCAGCATCGAGATGATAGATGTTCGCTCGGGTGCCAAGGCTGCGAGCCACGACGTGCAGCCCACCAGCTCATCCTTCAAGACGAGCGGGTCTTCGTTTGACGATGCCGGCGCGAAGGCTCTCGCGAAGTTCGGAAAGTCGAGTGCGGGTGTCTTCATGAAGAAGATCGACGCGGTCTTCGACACCAAGTAAAGCCTTCAACATCTCATGCATTTGCAGCTACGCATCTATCCGCTCGTAATTGCGTTGTTCCTACACGGGTGCTGTGGAGTACCCGTGTTGAACTTGGTCCGTGATTGCGAATCGACGCATCGCGTTCCCAAAGAGAATCCGTACCTCACGAAGGGGACCGATTTCATCTTCGTGCCCCAGATTGTCAATCAGACGATCGCTGCCACTCAGGAACAGGAGAACCTGTTTCGTGAGTTACGCTCCGGTCTGTCCGAAATGGCGGAGCGCGACGGGCTGCGGCTCGTCACCGATACGGCGAACGTCGAGAAGGCGATATCCGAATTGCCGCCTTCGGACTTCCTGGCGAAGGAGAGCATCCTGATGCTCGGCAGGTTGACAAGCGCGACGCAAATGGTTCGGGTCGCGTTGACCGAGTGGAGCGCGTCAGCGGGAGACATCGAGGAGGAAACGAGCTATCTCTCCGATGACGTGACTCTCGTGCGCACCGACGAAGCTGTGTACAAGGCGGTCGTTACCGTCGTCGACTTGGGATCCGGCACGGACAAAGGCATGCCGGTCAAACGCAAGAAGATCAAGCTTTCGCACCAAGCGGAAGGCGGCGTGCTGAAGGTCTTCAATCGACCGGATCTGATCGCGGGTTTGACCGATGATCTGACGCAGAAACTCGTCGACGGCCTCTCGCCGTACAGGATGGAGGACCTGCTGCTGTACGGCGGTTATGGCGTGAATATGTACTTCTTCGAGCTACCTGGCTTCCGCAGCTCCAAGAACCTGGCTCGAGGGAAGGAAGCAGCCGAGGACGAGAAATGGCAGGCTGCTCTCGAGTACTTCCAAAAGGAATCGAAGCGGATCGACGAGGACACTTCGGACCTGGATCAGTCCCGGGTTTGGTGGAATTTGGCCGTTACTTACAGAGCCTTGGAGCGTTTCGAGGAGGCTTACACGGCAGCTACCAAGTGCGAGGGCCAGGTATCTGGTCGCGAGCGTCGCTTGCTCGTCGCAGAGCTGGATCTGCTCAGGAAGCGCAAGAAAGCTGGGATTGACGATGCCGAAGCCACCGAAGCGGCCGATCCAAGCAGCGAAGACTCTGATTGATGGCTCGCATCGCGCGCCTCGCCCGTAGAGAGCTCCACCTCCTGAGGTAGCGGACGCTCAACGCTCCCTCCCCGTCCACACGAAGCATGCTGCGCGCCCTCCCCGTCCTCGTTCTGATCGCCGCTGCGATCGACGCCCAGCTCGTTCGTGGGCGGCTCGAACACGCGGAACTTGGAGCTGACCTGTTCGGTCAAGCCGTCCTGCTTTGGACGGCTTTCGGGCTGCTGGCGTTGATCCCAGCTTGGCCCACGCGCTGGTTATTGCGCTTGCTGTGTCGAGTCGAGCGCGGGCAGCAAAAGTGGGCCATCGACGCGTGGTCGCTCGGCACTTGGATCGCGTTCCCAGTCCTCGCGCACCAAGTCCTCGATCGCTACACATTGATCGGTAAGAACATCGATGCATTGATGTCCGCGCGCCCTTGGCTCGAGGTCGGCGGATTGGCTCTGGGCTGCGCGGTCCTGGGCACCGTCCTGGCTCCGCGCCTCTCTCGTTTGCCCGGCGGACTCGCGGCTATTGCCGGCATCCTGATCGCGTCCACGCTGGGTCTGTTCGGCGGCAACGACAGCGCGCCGGCTGCCACTACGGCCGAGGCGCCAGAGGGTTCACCCAACTTGTTGCTGCTGGTCTGGGACACGACGCGCGCAAAGAGCCTGAGCCCGTATGGCTATGATCGCGAGACGACACCGCACTTGGCGCAACTCGCTGATAAGTCGGTCTTGTTCGAGGAGGCACGTTCGGTCTCTTGTTTTACGCTCAGCTCGCACCTGTCGATGTTGACTGGCGTCTATCCGTCACACCACGGCGCGCGGCTGACGAAGATGACCTACAACGCGCGCAAGACACCGTCGATTGCGCGCCTCTTGAACGAGTACGGCTATCGCACCGCAGGCTTCGTGGGCACCAATGTGTTGCGCGCGAACACTGGCATGGTCGATGGCTTCGAGCTGTACGACGACCAGGTCGATCCGCCGGTTTGTTCGACCTCCGCGTGGAAGCTCGTGCACGACGTGCAATCCATACTGGCCGGCAAAGTCTCATTCCTACGCGGCAACGGCAATCCACACTGGTTCGAAGACTTCTTCAGGCCCGCCCCCGAAGTGCTCAGCGCAGCTCGCAAATGGATCGCAGCCGACGACCCGCGGCCATGGTTCTGTTTCGTCAACATGTATGACGTGCACCATCCCTACGTGCCGGAGCCCGGCAGTCGAGATCTATGGGTACGCGCTTACGACGGTGACATTGATGGCTACTTGTTCCGCGGCGACAACTATCACAAGCCGGACGGCATTCGTGATGGCGCGCGGCTGACACCAGCCGACGACAGGCACCTCTCGGATCTGTACGACGCGGAGATGTATCAGCTCGATCGCGAAGTGCACGCTTTCTTGGAAGCGATCAATCTTGAGCAAAGCAACACCGCGGTCGTGCTGACATCGGATCACGGCGAAGCCTTCGGCGAGCGCAAGTCCTATGAACACAACGACATCACCGAGCCGCAGGTCAGGATCCCATTCCTGGTCTACACGCCCACGGCTCGCGGCGACGCGATAGTTGCGCAGGAACTGCAAGCGCGCCCGGCCCGTCGCAGCGGCAAAGTCTCAGGCGTAGATGTGGCCACCACCCTGGCTGGCCTGGCCGGTCTCAAAGACAAGGCTGTCGAAAAAATGACTGGCCTCGATGTGCTCGCCGCTGAGGTCTCTCAGGATCGCGTCGTGCTGGTGGAGGACCGTGACAAGCTGAAGCTCGCGAACACGCACTACGCGATCTATCACGAGCACTGGAAGCTCGTGCGCACAGGAGTAGGGGAGAGCGCGACCTTTGAGCTCTTCGATCTGCGCTCGGACCCCGTCGGGCAGATCGATGTTTCGGCCAGCCAGGGCGTGGTGCTCGAGACTCTGAAAGTGCGGCTGGACAGCGAGCGAGAGCCCTGGGGGGGGCATCTCGAGAGCTGGGAAGCGTCCTCTGGGGTCCAAGATCGCGGCCTTAAGGGTCTGGGGTACACCGGAGAGTGATCCATACTTGCTCCACGGCGCATCTGGGGGTACAACCTCCGGCTCGTCTGACCGCTTTGAGACCGCGGGTCGCCCCCAGACCCGCCGATCCGACTGAATCTGCCATGGCCAAATCACAAACTAAAGCAGGTGGGCCCACCCGCGGCCGACGCCGCGTCCGCAAAATCGGAATGGGCTCCGGCAAGCAAATCGAGAAGAAGCACAAAGAGCGCAAGGGTTAAGCTGCAGCTCCCTCCCCGGAGCTTCTCCTGGACCGGTAGGCCCAGCAACCCCAGGTTGACCTCGCTCGCCTCCGTGCGAGCACTCGCGTCAGCCGCTCTGGTTTGGGATTCGTCTCCCGCTCGATACATCCGATCGCCACGCGAAGCGTGTCGATCGGATGAAGTATTAGTGGCTTCTTCTCTCACGCCCATTGCGCGCATGTCGATCGACTCGGGCGCGAGCACTCCGATCGCGAAGGCACGATGATGGTCCGCTTAGCGCCTCGATCGATTCGTCAGAGCGAGCTTCGATGAACGCGTGGATGGGCGTCGCGATGGGCCTGACGGCCGCTGCTTCTTGGGCGACGGGATCGTTGGTCCTGCGGCCGATCCTCGACTCGCGAACGCCGCGCAGCGGCTACGAGTTGCCGCGACCCGAGGCGGTTAACTTCTTTAAAAACCTGCTCGCATTCGCTGCATTCGGTGTCGTTTGGGCGATTGTCGGGGGAAGTGTCCAAAGCGAACAGGCCTGGCTGGGACTGCTTGTGAGCGGCGCGATCGGTTTCGCGTTGGGCGACACTTTGTTTTTTGCTGCGATTCCACTGTGCGGAGTTCAGACGACTGCGGTCGTGTCGCAGCTAAATGTTCCGTTGTCCGTCTTGATGTGTTGGGTCTGGCTGGACGAAGCCTTATCGCTTCACCAACTCGGCGCCATCGCAGTCACCTTGCTCGGTGTCTGCCTTGTGTTGATGTCGGGCGATGACGGTCGTAACCGCGACCGTTCTCATTCGCCATCGGAGGAAGAGCGCCAGCTCTGGCGCCAAGGCACGGTGCGTGCGTTCGGCTGCGCGGTGCTCTTCTCCACTTCGATCGTGCTCGGGCACGGGTCTTTCGCGCAAGCCGATGTCGTCGCCGGTTCGATGGCGCGTTTGATTGGTGGCTTGATCGGTGGACTGCTGATGGCGGCTTGCTCACAGGCCTTTCGGCGTGCCCGATCGAGTGAGGAAACCGGAAGAGCGGGAGCCGACTTGGTTTCACTCTTGGCGCCGCTTCGGAATCGCAGGTTGCTGCTCGTTCTGTTGCCGGGTTGCATCTTCGCTTCTGTCCTAGCCTTGCTCCCGTTCGGGTACAGCTTGAAGGCTCTGGAGGGCGGGATGGCATCGGTGCTGGGCTCGACCACTCCGATCTTCGCAATGCTGCTCTCGGTGGCAATGGGGCAGCGTCCCAAGGGATTGGCCATCATTGGCACCTTGATCGTCTTTGCTGGCGTGGCTGGACTGGGCTTGACTGCTGCGGCGGGATGAGCGGATGTCTATGCTGGTGAGACCCGAGCGTGCTCTCCTATGAATCGATCCAACGCAATTCGACCACGACGCGTCCAACTCTCGCTTGCATTCGTCTTCTGCATCCTCTTCTTCGGATCAACGCTAATAGCGACCGCTGCGAGCAGCAGGCGATCCCTGGCCGAAAAGCCATTTCCGATCGGGAAGACTACGACGCTACGTGAAGAGAGCGCGCAGTACACGATCGAGGGTCGGCAGGTGATTAAGAAGAACGTGAAGATCGTCAGCCTGCGGCAGATGCAGTTGACCGGTATCGGTGAGAACCCGACCTTGGTCGTCGAGGGAGTGCTCGACTTCCGTGCGGTGACCGGAGGTTGGGCCAGGATCAGCAATCTGACAATCGAACTCGCGCCGAGCGCTAAGGAATTGGTGCTCATGGATGTCGAGCTTGGTCGCGGTGGACATGTGCGCCCGAGCGATCAGGGGCCGGCGGATGCGAAGGTCAATATCAACGGTTCCAAGGTGCTCTCCGGCGGCTCAATCGAGTTGCTGATGGACGCCGGTAAAGTGGCCGTGATGGGCACGCTCGCTACAGGGCCGATCACGATTCGCGGCGCCATGCGCAGCGAGACCAAAGGCTCGAACGTCGAGGTTCTCCTTGTCTCGAACGGGGGCGCGGCCAACGGCATTCGCGGCGGGTTGATCATCGCTGGTGTCAAGTCAGCGACGCTGCGTCTGAATGATTTTGCGGGTGAACGCATCACGTTGGAGAACATCGAGAAGCTCGACTTCACGGCCAATAATGTGCGCTGCAAGAACCTCGAGTTCAGGCACGACAAGGGGGGGCGTTTGCCCAAGGCGAACATCGAAGCCAACGACTTTCGTTGCCGGACCATCATGTTCCTTGCGCCTTCGAAGTCGAAGACACAGGTCGAGCGCCTCAGCCTGTCGAATAATTGGTTCGGGGGCCTCAAGGACGAAGATGCTGTACGCGAGAAGCTGATCCAAGATTCGGAGACACACCCCGAGAGCGGTGTCCTGGTGCGCATCAAGAAAATTGCGCCCGTCGCCTTGGGTCTCGGAGGTCGGCTAGAGTGAAGAGCACTTGGCGAGCAGAGCGAACACTAGAGTGGCTTGGTCTGGGTGCGGGTTGCCTGCTGGCGTCCTGTAGTGCTGATACGGCTACGGGCAATGCTGAAGAGCTTGGCCTGAGAGAAACAGCTGCACCTGCGACGCAGATCGCTCCCGATGAGCTGATCGCGACTTTCTTCGCAGGCCCAGGAGCAAGCGCCGGTATGTGGCCGTCATGGAGCTCCGGTCCTCGACCCACGTTACTGTGGACCGAAGCGACCGGGGATGACGGTAGTCGGCTTCTCGCCGCGGGTCTCGATCAAGACAGTTGGGCGCTGGCGAGTACGGTTGCGGATGGCCGCGATTGGTTCGTCAATTGGGCGGATATGCCGCAGGTCGCTGTCGCGAGTGAGCGCAGCATGCTGGCGACTTGGCTGCAAAAAACCAGTCCCGGCACCTATGACTACCAAATCATGTTCGCGCGCTCGCACGACCGCGGGTCGAGTTGGGGAGAGGCGCAGCGGCTGCACTCTGCAGTGATTCCGGCCGAGTACGGCTTCGTCACGCTGACTCCGCTGCCAGGCGATCGCTACGCGGCGGTTTGGCTGGATGGTCGTTTCACGGCCCAAGCGAAGGCGAAGGGCGAGAGCCCCGCAGCGATGTCGTTGATGACTGGCGTCATCACGCGCGGCGGTGCGGTGCGAGATGAGCATGTGCTAGACACCCGCGTTTGCGATTGCTGCTCGACGCATGCGACGCTGTTGGACAGCGGCGAGTTGCTCGTCGTCTATCGAGATCGCGACGAGCAAGAAGTGCGCGACATCTCTTTCGTCCGTGGGCGACCGGGTCAACCCGATTCCTGGTCACAACCCATCAGTATCCATCGCGACAATTGGATCATTCCGGGCTGCCCAGTCAATGGGCCGCGCGTTGTCAGCAGCGCGGATGAAGTTGTCGTGGCCTGGTACGCACTCGAGGATAACCAGCATCCACGCGTCTGGATTGCGCGCTCCGCCGATGCAGGGCATAGCTTTGGAGAGCCGTTGCGCATCGATGAAGGCAACGCGCAAGGGCGCGTTGACTTGGCGTACTTAGGTGACGGCTCGCTGGTCGTCACTTGGTTGGGCTCTGAGAGATCAACCGCAAATTGGTACGCACGACGCATCGAGCCTGATGGTGATCCGCAGGACTCCATTGTCATCGCGGAAGCATCGGGCGCTCGTTCGGATGGCTTCCTGCGGTTGGCAACACATCGCGATGGATTGCTGGCAGCATTCCAATCTGCCGACCCGGGTGGCTTTAGTATCGTTCGCTTATCAATCGACGGAACCGAAGTCGCGGGCCACTGACGAGCGTGGCTCTTGCTAGTGACTTGAGTGAGTTACTGCGAAGTACGCACGCTCGGTGTCACAGCCGAAGTTCGGTACGAGTCGCATGGCTTGACACTGAGTGTCAGTGAGCGGGCTGTTAGCGACTACCGTGCTGTCAACGTATAGAGGAGCACTTCAGCTGCGCGTGAAGTGCTCCCCTCAAAGGTTATCGAGGGATTGCGCGTCTCTCAAGCGCGCTCGAGGAGAGTGGGGCGATAGGCTGCGTTATCATTCAATGAGCGGATAACAGCTGCCTCGCCGATTCGAGAGCAGGATCGGGATTGGGATTCAGTGAGGATCTGAATAGAAGTCCGGTGGGGGTCCGGCCCGCGATTCAGAAGTAATTACTGAGTCGGTCGAAGGCGACCACCGTGCCGAGGGCAACTCCGACCTCAAGGGTGCGGCAGATCAGATGGGCAATGGTTCGAGTCATCGGAGAACCTCCTTTTTGTCTGGGGTCCGTGACGAATCGACATCCGCTCGTGGTTTCGCTTTGGGGTCCAATGCCACTGGCCCATTCTCTGGAACTGGCGCAAGGCATTGAAAACAACCAGTTTGCGCCCGTCTTCATTTCGGGCTTCAGCGCGAATTCCTAAGCGTGAAAGTCGAGCCGGAACTGCCGGAAGGGCCGCGTTTACGCAGCTCCCTCGAATGCATATTCCCTACATGGCTATAAGGGGCGGGGCTGCTGGTGCAGGACTTACATGGCTAAGTGCCCGCCAGTAGCGGTTGAAGGGTTGGCGGCACGCTTGGCTACCTGATTCGATTCAAGGCGATCTCTCGAGGCTCCGATAAGCCAAGAGATGTCCTCCGAATCCGGCAAAGCGCATGCTGCCGATCTGTCAGTGCGCGATCAGAAAGAGCGCGCTCTCGATCCCGGGCTGCCTGAAGAACTTTCGCTGGCGCAACTACTCGGGACGACTGGTGAAGAGCACCCTGCGCGAGGCGGGCAGTCGACGCAAGGAGAGGGGCGGGACCAACATCCCGCTCGGCGCTTCAGCAATTTGAGTCGGTTGCAGGCAGATCTGGACTACGACAGCAATAGGCTTTGGGGGCCTGTGGCGCATTGGGTAGCGCGCTTCTCTTTGCGCTTCGCGATCCTCTCGCTGCTCGCTTGGGGATTATTGTTCAACTTCTCCGAAGTGCGCGGCAGCTCGATGCAGCCCGGCATTCACGATCGCGATCGGATCTTGGTCGATCACCTGTCGTACTGGGTAGGCAATGTTCAACGCGGAGACATAGTGGTCTTGCGCTACCCACTGGATCCGAGCTTGGACTACATCAAGCGCATCGTCGGTTTGCCCGGGGAAGAAGTACGCATCGAGGGCGGGCAGCTGTGGATTGATGGCCGGATGCTGAACGAGCCTTATATCGCAGCCGAATGCATCGACCCTTTCACGCGGCTCGTGACGCGCGTGAAGGAAGATCACTTCTTCGTGTTGGGCGACAATCGTCTGCGTAGCTCTGACAGCCGCGAGTTCGGGCAAGTACCTCGCTCGCATCTGCGTGGCAAAGTGCGCGTGCGCTTGTGGCCTCCGGAGCGGGTCGGTTTGATCGACTGAAGCTGGTTGAGGCCGTGCTGCGGCTGATCTAAAGCTGTTCGGCCAACTCATCTGCGAGTCGATCGTCCATGCGTGGGCTCGCGCGCTATTCTGTGGCGATGGACACCCCCAGCTTCCAAGACATCGACCCCTCGAGCGGGGAAACGATAACCACCCTTCCGATCGCGAGTGCTGCCGAAATCGACGAGGCCATTGCGAGAGCTCGCGCTGCTTCCGAGACGTGGTCGCGCACCCCTATGCGCGAGCGCTTGAGAATGCTCGAGTCGGCCGTTCAAGGGTTGGAAGCACGCGCAGAGGAGCTGGCGAGCACGGTGACCCAAGAGATGGGCAAGCCGATAGACAGCTCGCGCGGTGAGGTTAGGGGCTGGATCAAGAATCTGCCGGAAGTGATCGCCGAGTTGAAGACCGCGCTCGCTCCCGAGCCCTTTGGTGATGAAGGCGACGAGACCTTGGTCGTGCGCGAAGCTCTGGGCGTGGTTGCAGCGATTGCTCCGTGGAACTTTCCGATCGGCATGCCGCTGTCGATCCTGATCCCTGCCTTGGGTGCCGGCAACGCGGTCGTCTTCAAGCCCTCCGAACTGGTCCCGTTAGCCGGGCGCATCCTGTTCGAAGTGCTCGACGCCGTCTTGCCTGACGGCGTCTTGCAGATCGTGCAAGGCCCGGGAGAGGTGGGCGCGCGCCTAGTTGAAGGCGATGTCGACATGATCGGCTTCGTGGGTAGTCGCGAGGTTGGTCGCAAGATCATGGCCGCGGCCAGCAGCGACTTGAAGCGGCTCGTGCTCGAGCTGGGGGGGAAGGACCCCTTGCTTGTCTTCGCGGACGCCGACTTGGAAGCGGCTGCGGAGTGCGCGGTGCGTCACAGCTTGCGTAACACGGGCCAGGTCTGCTGCAGCGTCGAGCGCGTCTACGTCGCGCGGGAAGTCGCGGAAGACTTTGAGCGTCTAGTGCTCGATAAGGCTACGGAATGGAAGACTCAGCAACCCACTGAGGAGGGCAGCAAGATGGGCCCGATGGCTTCACTCGATCAACTACACAAGGTTACACAGCAAGTCGACGATGCCGTCACGGGTGGTGCACGCTTGTTGATGGGAGGGCAAGCGCTGACTGAAGTCGGCAGTTGGTATCCCGCGACGGTGCTGGCTGATGTCGATCCCGACTTGGCCATCGCTCGCGACGAGACCTTTGGTCCCGTCGTGTGCCTGACGACATTCGATGGTTCCGAGGAAGAAGCCATTCGGCTTGCTAATGACACGCCCTACGGACTTGGTGCGAGCCTGTTCACGAAGAATCTCAGTCTCGGTCGACGTGTCGCTGGACAGATTAAAGCAGGGCAAGTCGGCGTCAATCGCTACCTAGGCGGCGCATCGGGAACACCCTGGGTGGGGGCTCGCCAATCCGGCTTTGGCTTCCTAGGTGGGGTCGAAGGCCATAGGCAGTTCACCGTTCCGAAAACGATTTCGATAGCCGGAACGAACTGATTCGGCACAGTCACGATCGTTGGTGCTGAAGCGGCGAGGAGTGCCGCTGGGCAAGCCAGTAGGGCAAGCCAGTAGGGCAAGCCAGTCGAGCAGGCCGAACAAGCAGCTGCAAACTCAGCGTCTCACGGCTCTTCCAGCGACCTTGGCCGAGGCACGTGCAAAGCCGTCCTTCGCTGGCTCGTCGCCAGGCCTATGCTTGAGCGCAGCTTCGAAGTGACGTTTGGCCTCGGCATGATCGTCGAGCGCCTCGCAACTGGTGCCGAGTTGGAAGCGGATCGAGTAGCGGTCGTGCCCGCGTGCGAACAAATCCTCGAGCACATCGCGCGCTTCACTGAAGCGCAGCTCCTCGACTAAGAAACCAGCCAACAAGTCGCGGGCATAGACGTTGTTCGGTCGCTCGTCGGCAAGCGCTTGCATCTTGACGATGGCCTCGGGTCGACGGCCCGCGTTCGCGAGTAGCGCGGCATCATAGAAGAGGGCCAACTCTTCGGCGCGCTGACTGGGTGCCGGGCGATCGGACTGACCCAGTGGTTCCGGGATCTGTGACTCGGCTGAAGCGGCCCCCGCATATCCCAGCGCTCGCAGCTGGTCTTCCATCTGGGGCCCCTTCGCGTCCCGCTCGCCTCGACTCAGGCGTGGCAAGCGTGCGAGTTCATGAATGCGTTCGCGATATGAGCGCGCATCTTCCTCGTGCGTCGGCCACAGGTTCTTCAGCTCGCCCGGATCGTGCTGCAATTGGAAGTATTCCGGGATCGCACTGTGCAAGTATTTCCCCGATGCATCCGCCCAGCCTTCGAGCCCGCTCCAACCGTAGTTCAAGTAACTGCAGTAGGACTCGAAGTAGACTCCGCGCGCTTCATCCTCGCCCGCGCGCAAGAGGCTGCGACCATCGACATCTCCGGCCTCTCCCAGTTCGAGCACCTCGAGTATGGTCGGGTGCAGGTCAACTACGCTGACGGTCGCTTGTGAGCGTTCGCCGGCTCGTTCTGCGTGCGGGAGTCGTACGAATAATGGCACTCGCAGCGTCGAATCGTAGCAGTACACGGAGTGCGTCGGCTCATCGTGGCGGCCAAGCGACTCACCGTGATCGGCGCTGACGGCGACCAACAAATCGTCCATCCCAACCTCGCCCGTAAGCGTGTCGAGCAGGTTGCCAATCTCGGCATCCATCGCGGCGACTTCACCGAGGTAGGCCGAGCCACCCGCGCGCTCGAGGAACTCAGGTGCCGGTTCGTAGGGGGCGTGCGGATCGAAGTAGTGCACCCAGAGGAAGAAGGGCCGGTCCGGATCGCGTTCGCTAATCCAGCGTTGCGCTGCCGTCGTTACCTCGCGTGCACTGCGCTCGAGCATGTACTCGCCCATCGAGCCCATATCGCCGACTGGTTCGTCGTAGGTCTCGAATCCTTGCGCCAGGCCATAGGTCGAGGCCAGCACGACAGCAGATACGAAGGCGGCCGTCTGGTACCCGGCTCGACGTGCTCGCTCAGCCAGCGTGCGCGCACTTTCGGGTAGCGGCCACAAGCCGTTGTCGCGCACTCCGTGTCGCAATGGATATAAGCCCGTCATCATTGACGCGTGCGCGGGCAGGGTCAGCGGTGCGACGGTGCGTGCGTTGTCAAAGATCAAGGACTGCCGCGCGAGTCCAGCCAGGCGCGGTGTCAATCCGCGATCTTTTCCATAGATGTCGAGCGCACCCGCATTGGTCGTGTCAATCGTGATCAACACAGCAGAGCGAGTGGGGGGCTCAGGCTCAGAGCATGCGTGCCCAAGTACACAGGCCATCAGCGACAGGAGGACGCGAATCCAAGCGACTCGTGCAGGACGGCCATGGCTGCGGGCCGAAGGGAACACGCGCATGTGCTTGCTTGAGTGCGTAGCAAGGGGCATGTCTGCCACCCAATCGAGCGTAGCTAGACTCATGGATTCAAACGCGCTTGCACTTCAGCCCAGTCGAAGTCGAAGTCTTCGAACTCAGGCAGCGTTCGCTCTGCGATTTGCTGTTCGATCGCATGGATGCGGTCTAAATGCTCGGGGTGCGTCCTCATCCAAGTGGCGGGTTCTGCCTGCGAGCCATGCTCGCGTTCCAGAATCTCGAAGAAGCCAGCGAGGCCACTTGGATCGATACGAGCGGCGAGCAGCATGCGCACGCCTTCGCTATCCGCGGCGGCTTCCTGTTCCCTCGAGTAGCTATTGACCGTTGCTAGCGAAAATACTTCGGTCGCGACGGCCATCACACCGTCGACATCACCCAGCATGAATCGCAAGCCGACCCACACACCAACTGAGTGAGCGGCGCGCGACAAGCCGTGTCGCAGGGTGGCATGCGCCATCTCGTGCGCGATTACGCCAGCGACCTGTTCTGGACCTTCGGCGCTCTCGAGCAAGCCCGTAAATACTGTCAGGTAGCCGCCGGGCAGAGCGAAAGCGTTGACGACATCGCTCTCGACCACGCGCACGGTGAAGGTGGCTCCGGCGAGAGAGCTGTACGGACTCAACCTATCGACGATCTCCTCGATGGCTTCCTGAATGAGTTCATCCTCGAGGACGCCTCCATCGAGACCCATTTGTGTCTGCGCCGCCTCTCCCATGGTCTCATCGACGGAATAAGGCAGCGAATCCACGACCGCATCCACCGCCGCACGAAAGGCGATGGGGACGACCCAAAGCATGGCGAGCAGTACAGCCAAGGTTCCCATCCACGTGGCGCGATGCGCCCAGCGTCCAGAGATGCGTTGGCCCTCGAGCCGCGCTAGCTCGTCTGTGAGTTGATTGCCGGAGGCTCCCTCGAGCGCGCGCAGAAAGCCCTTCTCTTCGCAGTCGATCGCTATGTGCTTGCGCCTGTCGGTTGCGAAAATGACATTCCCGCTCGAACCACCGCGCTGCAGGCGCAAATCCGACCAAGGAATCAGCTGAGACTCCTGCGACTCAAGGGTCGCGCACAGACCTTCGGCACGCGCGCGAATTCTTACCGTGACGCGTTTGCCTGCGCGGAGCACGAGACCGCCCGAGAAGCTGGTGTCTAAATCGTAGGAGTCGTTCATGGTGTCTTGGAGAGCTCCGGTTAGGCCTGAGCCGGTCGATGAATCAGCGTACTCAACGAACCAATGCCGTCGATAGAACACACGACCTCATCGCCGTCGTTGAGCGCAGACACACCAGCCGGAGTTCCCATCAGCACCAGGTCGCCGGGTCGCAGCGTCAGATGGCTCGACAGCTGAGCAATGGCATTCGGCACATCGATCACCATCGCGCCGAGGGTGGACGATTGTCTGGTCTCGTTATTTACGGTCGCGCTCAGCTCGAGGTCTTCCAACGCCAAGAAGTCTCTGGGAATGAAGCACGGGCCGAAGGGGCAGAAACCGTCCATATTCTTGGATCGAAACCAAGGGTGCCCATTCTTGCGGTCATCACCCTGCAGGCTCCGAGCGGTCAAGTCGTTGGCAACGGAGTATCCCGCGACGTGTTCCAGCGCGTCCTCGACAGCGATGGCCTTGCCCGCGAGGCCGATCACTACGACGAGCTCTGCTTCATGATCGACGCGGCGTGTGTAGCCCGGCTCGATTGAAACCGTTGCGCGATGGGGGACCAGTGTCTCTGGCAGCTTGTTGAAGAACAGCATCTCACTCGGCACCTCCTCACCAAATTCCAGAGCATGAGCGCGAAAGTTTTTGCCCAGACAGAGGATCTTGCCGACGCGGCTCGGCTTGAGAGGCGTCAAGACATCGCTGGGCGCATTGCCGTCCCACTCTAAATCGACCTTCTCCCACTCACTGTTCGGTCGCTCCGAGCGATTCTCTTGCGCGGAGGAATCATCCTCGTGCGCATCGACATCAGCAGCGCTGTCAGCTTCGCTCGCTTCAGGCGGCTCTTCGCCTGTATCAGGAGCGGGCAAGAGGGGCGTCAATTGAGCCGAGTCGAACCAACCGCTCTCCGCCAGCTCGACCAAGTCGTCGGGCTGCCCACGACGCATCAGGTAACTCGAAAGATCATAGAGCTGGCCCCGATGATCCAGGATCAGCTGTCCATCCTTTCGCCGTCCGCTCGAGGGGACGCGGAAGATGCGGACCTCGGCTCTCGCGTGCGCATTCATGCTGCGCAGAATACAGCTGAGCTCAGGGCTTTGCGCAGTCGAGGGTCAACAAAACATAGGCGGTGGCGAGCAGCGGGTTGCCCTCCCACCAACGCGGCGAGTTCTGATTGATCCAGGAGCCGTCTACCTTCGATTGCATCGCGAGCAGGCGGCCGCTCAGTTCTTTGCGCCACAGGTGCCGTACGCCGGCCTTGTCGACGATCGTGTCTTCGCCGAACAGGTCCAAAGCCTTGGCCATCGTGTGGAAGTAGTAGAACAAGCCCTGGTAGGCCGCCGTCCGGTCGCTTGAGAACTCGAAGCCCGGATTGATGTCGAGCGTGTAGTGATCCTGAAGCCACTTCCACAGTGCTTGGACGCGCGGATCGTCACGCTCGAGCCCTGAGAAGATGTAGCCCTTCAGCAAAGCGTAGCTCATCGAGCCATACGAGCGCGGGACCTTGCGGCCGTCTGCCAGCTCGACGTAGCCGGCGGGGGAGTTGCCAGGCATGTAGGCGGCGCCACCGTCTTCTCCGCTGACGAGGGTCGCTCCATCTTCGACCAATTCAAGGTCGTTTGTCTCCGAGCGGTTTTGACAGCGCTGCAAGAAGGTCAGTGCGCGGCCATAAGCTTCATGATCGGAATCCAAGCCGCTCGCAGCCAAGGCTTCGAGCGCCATCTGTAGGTTGGAGAGATCGGGGCGCTCATCGCCGCCATATCCAATGCCGCCGTAGTAGTGATGGTCGCTCGAGTAGCCTTCGCCCTCGTCCGACTGCAGTCCGACCAGGAACTGCTGTGCGCGCTTGATGCAGTCCGCGTATTCATCTTTGCCCGAACGAGTCAGCGCCAGGATGGATGCCGATGTGATGTAGCTCGCTAGTTTGCCATCGTGGATGGAGCCGTCTTCGTGCTGCATCGCAGCCAACCAAGCCCAGCCTGCTTCGAGCTCGGCTTGGATTCCGGCCGGGCGCGGTTCCGGGACCACTGCAAGCGCGGCCAAAACCATCGCGGTCAGTCCAGCGTCAGGTTCACCGGGAGCACCCCAGCTTCCACCTTGTGATGTCTTGACCAAGAAGAGTGCGCCCTTTCCGATCGCGGCTTGGATCGCGGCTGCGTCGACTTCGTCGTAGACGGGCAAGGGCTTCGCCATGCCTGGTGTCGACTTGGCTTTCCAGCGCGTGTAGTACGACGAGAGCTCTACAATTGTGCGTGCGGTCGCGAGCAACGCGCCCTCGTCTCCTTTCCATGCACCATGTTCATCGCGCTGCGCCAACAAGCGGTTCGAGCGCTTCTCTGCTTCCTCGATCGATTGTGCCCTTTGATTCAGTGTGACCGCAGTCGGATCGTCGACCCCGTTGCGACCCAGAAACCCGAGTGCTCCGGCCAGTACTTCGCGATTGCTCGCGTCCACGGATCCACTTAGAGCGAGCGCAGCGATTTTGGTCTGTTCGATGCGTGCGCTCTCAGTCGCGTTGACATCACAGATCGCGCCGTCTTCGCGAGCGTGCTCGTTCAAGTAATCCAGCGCTCGCGCGATGAACGGTCCGTCTGATCTGACGTAGTGACGAGGACTCGTCGAGAGCGCAAGCACACACCAAGCCGTGCTGGCGACGCCATCGCCATAAGCGCCGGTCTTCGCATCTTGCGTGCTGCGCATCCAGCGCACAGCCCGGTCGACCGCACCTTTGATATCGGGGAGCTCGACCTCTGTCAGCTTGGGCGCCGCACAGGACGCAGGCACTCGCGTCGTGATCACAAGGGCCGGGGCGACCGCCGCGGCTCGCGCGCTGGCTGAAGCGGCGGGGCTTGACGGAAGGATGAGCGCCAGGCTCGAGAGGGCAAGGAAGAGGAAGCGGTGGGCATGCATAGGGGCAGCGTAGTCCTGATAGTGGAATGCTCAAGTATGGGGAACGTGCGATCGCCTCTGAGGTTCAACTCTTGCCCCGTGCATCCACCTGAACGGCCGTGGGAGCACCTAGATCAGCATTCGCAGCGCGCGTGAGGTGCAGCCGGGCGGCGACAGTAGAATCTGGCCCCGATGATGACGATCAGCCAAGCGCGTGCTTCGATTCTCCGACTGGCCCGTCAGGCGTGCGCCGGAGGGACCTGGATGGGCCCCGGCCTGTTGCTCGTTCTGGCTGGCTGCTCCGATGATCCGGGTGCCAGTCGCGCGGGTCCAGGCGCGGATGGCGGCGACTCCTCCGGCTCTTCCGGGGCTGAAGCACGACCCAAGAACTTCCTGCTGTTCGTGTCGGACGACCAGGGACGTGCTCTCGGTTGTTATGGAGATGACGCGCCCACGCCTCACATCGATGCGCTCGCGGCGCAGGGCTGCCGCTTCACGAACGCCTACACACCCGTCGCGGTCTGCATGCCGTCTCGGGCCGTGATTTACACCGGACGTTTGCCGCACAGCAACGGCGCGATGGGTTTTCAGCCCGTGCACGACGATGTGCCTGTCTGGGGCGACCTGCTGAAGCAGGCCGGCGTGTACACAGGTGTGATAGGCAAGCTCAACGTCAAGCCGCGCAAGCGCTTCGACTTTGACTACATGCAACTCACCGGCCCGAAGGATCGTGAAGCGTGGAAGGTGGAGTGGTATGTCGAAGGTCTGCGTCAGTTTCTGAAGCAGCGCGGCGATCAGCCCTTTGCGATGATCGTCAACTTCCGCGATCCGCATCGGCCGTTTCCGAGCGACGGTGCGCCGACAGGTTGGCCGGGTGATATGGCTGAGGTCAGGGATCCGGGGCAGGTGCGAATTCCAGCGACTCTCGTCGATACTCCCGCGGTTCGAGCGGACTTGGCTCAGTTCCACGATGCGATCCGGCGCATGGATGTCACACTCGGAGCTATGCTCGATGTGTTAGCGGAAGAGAGCGAAGCAGATCAGACACTGGTGGGTTTCACTTCCGACAACGGCGAGCCCTTCCCCTTCTCCAAGACGACCCTGTACGAGAGTGGCATTCACATGCCGCTGATCTTTCGCTGGCCGGGTGTCGTGCCAGCGGGTCGAGTCGAAGATGGCTTTGTCAGTTTCATGGACTTCCTGCCGACGGTGCTCGACATGGCGCAAGCGCCCGTTGAGTCCTTCGCAGGCATGGGGGGGCGCTCGCTATTGCCGCTGCTGCGCGACCCGGCAGTGGGGGGCACGCATACGGAGATCATCGGTTCGCACACGGATCACTTGCACGAACCAGCGGTGCCGGCGCGATCGATTCGCATCGGGGAATGGAAGTACATCAAGAACCTGCGGCCCGGCAATCGCTTCGAGAATGACGACATGATTCGTTCGGGGACATGGCGCTCGATGTTGGAGGTGGCGGCAAAGGACGAGGCCGTCGCAGCCCGCGTCGCGAGCCTGCGCTATCGGCCGTCCGAGGAGCTCTTCGATCTCTCCGTGGATCCGCGCGAGATGGACAACTTGGCGAAGGCCGAACCGGAGCGAGTCGAGCAGATGAGGGCACGGCTGGGTGAGTTACTGGCGGCGCAAGGCGATCCGCTCCTGGATGAGTTTCTACGGGAGTAGGCCAGCTGGCGAACCTGGCTCCAGGGGCAGTAGCGCCGCTAGCCACGAGTCGATGCTCGATAACCGACGGCTGATGACTGAGGACGGACGACCGATCGGGTGGCTGGCTGACCGAACTCGAACGCATGCGTCGGGCTTACCGTTCGGTGTGCCTCGTTGCCTGCTCCGGACTTGCGTAAACTGAGTGCCTTCAAGGCCGGGCCACTCCGTACTGGCCACGCTACTCCCTCGGCATCCTCCGCCTTACGCCTTACGCCTTCGCGATGAGTCACTCTCCGACCGGTTTCAGTCAGCTGAACTTCGTTCGCTACGCACCCGATGTGATGCAGCAGCGCGCCCGTGCCTTTCGTGAAGACCTCGAGCGGCGTCGCAGCGTTCGGCACTTCACCAGTGAAGATGTCCCGCAGGCGATCATCGATGAGTGCATTTTGGCAGCAGGCAGCGCGCCTTCGGGAGCTCACCGGCAGCCCTGGACCTTTCTTGTCGTACGAGACGAAGCGACCAAACGCGCCGTGCGCGAAGCCGCTGAGGTCGAAGAGCGCGAGAACTACAGTGGCCGTATGAACGACGAGTGGCTCGAAGCTCTTTCTCCGCTAGGTACGGATGAGCACAAGCCATTCCTCGAGGTTGCACCGCTCTTGATCGTCGTCATGCGTCACGCTTGGGGGGATAGCGATGGCAAGCAGTTCCAGAACTACTACACGCAAGAGTCCGTCGGGATCGCGTCTGGAATGTTGCTCGCCGCGTTGCATCACGCTGGTTTGGCGACCTTGACTCACACGCCGAGTCCTATGGGCTTCCTGCAGCGCGTGCTGGGGCGGCCGAAGAACGAGAAGCCGTACCTGCTGATTCCGGTGGGGTATCCTGTCGAGGGCTGCGAGGTTCCTGATCTCGAGCGGAAGCCGCTGGACGAAATTCGCGTGATGTTTGAAGGCGTGCAGGCGCGGGACGAATAGGGGAGCGAAGCTGCCAGCGCATCTTCCAATGAGTCAATGGCGCATTGGAGGCGCGGCTCATCTGCTTTGGCTATGTGCCAATCGTCATGCAGCAATTCTCAGGAGCCATCCTTCCTCTTCGGTGTGTAGCATCGGATTGCATCCCCACCTACACACCATCAGAGCACACGATCAGACTCTGCTCCGTGTGATGACTCGCTATCTGGCTCTTGATGCTCTGGATCGTGCAGGTGAGTGTCGCTTCACGGGAAGTTGATTTTCCGCTCCTGCCTTGCACTGATTAAGCCCGCTAGCCGTGGCCACGAATGCGAGAGTTTGCGGAGAACTGATTCCGAATCGCGAATCATATTTATCGCCGATTCCGTGGGCGAACCAGCGACTGCGCACATTGCTGTACTGTCAGACCTCCTCTACGATGACTCTCCACAAGGGCCTGCCAGAACTCTCAAAGACCAAGAATAAACACTCCGAATCGCGCTCGTACTCTCGCCGTAATTGCCGTCTTCGGAGGCCTCGTTGGAAGCACTCCCGTCCTGAGCCAAGCGGGAGGCGGTGGAGGTGGACTAAGCGGTGGGGCCCAATGATCACTCCACGAATCAGGAACCTCTGGACGACCGGGGACTTCGATGGCGACGGAAATGCGGACCTTGTCAGTCTCTATGACACAGGGATCTTGTGCGTGGGTGCACCCGGCCTGTACGGCACACGAGTGAAGGGGCCGGCGGCAATCAACGATCTCGTCACGCTTCCGAATGATGGGTCGGAAGCGACGGTGCCCATCAGTCGCATCAGGCGGCGCGCACAACCTCGCCCTTTCTCGATGTCCTTCCGGCGAAGCTCAACCACCATCCGGCGCGAAGCGTAGAAAGGGAACGCCAGGTGAATTCTGTCAATCTCGCGACAGACGGCCAGGTCGTTCTCTGAGACACGCGGGGCCTTGGATGACAGCCTATTCCTGTTGACGCCCAACAGTCTCGACTGGCAGCGGACGCTGAGCTGAGAGTGACCCCGATCGATGAAGTTCTTCCTCATCGGTCGATCCCCAGCTCCTTGGACTTTTTTTGCGAGCCGGTCACGTTCAACGACGAGCTGACCGACCTTGCGCTCGAGGCGCTCAATCATCTGTTGGTCGTCATTCGCTTCCGTGGAGCGAGCGATCTTCCGCTCGGATATCTCGGAGATGTTCTCCTGGAGTTCCTTCTTCCACTGCGAGACTTGCACTGGATGAATCTCGTTGTCGGCTGCGATCTCGTGAATCGGCTTGATGCCTTTCAGGGCCTCAAGCGCCACAGGGGCCTTGAACGCAGGACTGTGATTGCGTCCTTTTCGTTGGGTTATCTCGGGTCGCCTGCGCTGCCCCAGCGTAGCTAATTCTAACTAAGCCCCTGGCTCCGTCTTGCCGGTCCACTTCTCGCCTTTTGCAACGCCAGTCATGTCCAAGACGGCTAGCCGATTACTTCGGCTTCAGCTTGACCGCAGTGCCGTAAGCGACGACTTCCGCCGCCGCCTTGGCGACCTCCGATGTTGCAAATCGGAAAGCTAGGATCGCGTCCGCGCCACGAGCTTCGGCTTCGGCCGTCATGCGATCGATCGCCTGCTCGCGACACTCAGCGATCAGCTTCGTGTACTCGATGATCTCGCCACCGACGATAATCTTCAGGCCGGCGGCGATGTCACGAAATAAGTGACGCGCCCGAACGGTCGTGCCACGCACGAGCCCGTAGACCTCATCGATCTCGCGCCCGGGCATCTCATTGGTCGTCACGATAATCATCGCTGAATTTTCCTATAGGGATCGAGAGGCAAGGTCCGCAATCGATTGCGCACGGTACCGAGCAGCAGAGTCAAAAGGCCACCGATCGCAGCAATGGACAGTACACGCGGGAGGGGCGGGCCATCGTCGGTTGCGATGCCCCAGATGCCCCAGCCTGCCAAACCGACGGCGCCGCCGACAAACAACGTCCATCCCGCGAGGTGGATGCCTTGGTTCGTTGGGTCGGCTTCGATGCGGCGCCACTCGTGATCCATCGGCTCGGGTGGAGCCATTTCTCGAGCGAGCAGTTGCAGCGCGCGGTACTCCGATACTTCGATGGCTAGAGCAGGTTCTGCTCGCAAGCGTTCTTCGAACTGTGTGCGGTCTTCACCGCCGAGTTCTCCATCCGCGTAGGCCATGGCCCGAAGCTCCTCGGGCGTGGGGTTCGGATTCGATTGCATTTCAATTAGCCCCCTGCTTATCGGGAGTCGCTACATCATCGATTCCGTGCAGAACCGGACGCAGCTGATCGCGCAGCCTGCGGCGCGCGTGGAACAAGCGAGACATAACCGTACCTTCAGGAATTCCGAGCGAGAGAGCGATTTCTTTGTAGCTCATCTCGCGGTTGTGGCGCAGCGCCAGGATCTCTCGGTCGCGCGATGACAACAGTGCCGTCGCCGCCTGGAAGAGATCACTTCGCTCCTGATCTTCGATACGTGCACTCGGTTGGGGTGCCGGATCGACTATATCCCATTCGACATCCTCGCCGTCCTCGCCTTTGGACGAGAGCGACTGTTTGCGAATGCGACCTTGCTTGCGCAAGAAGGAGAAGCAGGTGTTGCGCAAGATGCGGTGGAACCAAGGTAGGAAGGGCTGAGAGGGGTTGTACGAATCCCTGGCCTTGTACGTCTTCAGAAAGGCGTCCTGGCAAAGATCGAGCGCATCTTCGCGCGATCCCACCAAGGAGCGAGCCACCATGAACGCACGCTGACGCAGTTCGACGACCAGGTCGTTGAACGCATCTACGTCGCCACCTTGGGCCGCCGTCATCAGTCGTGTTGCTTCGCGCTGCATCTCTTCAGCCGAATACCCGCTACTGCCGCTCGTATTCACAGCTTCGGCGCTTTTTTGGCCCTTCTCGGCCTGCGCGTCTCTCTCTGCTTCGGAGGCCATCAAACAGCCTTCCCGGGAAGCCTGGACGGTTCCCAGCGGTCCAGAGTGGCCGCAGACGAGGCCTCGAGCGAGGCCAGCCGCGTTTCGATGAGGGGAAGGTTCATGATCGTGATGCGCTGTGCGCGGCCATCTCGAGGGCGTGGGCTGCCGCTCGTTCCGTAGCTCCTGCGGGGCCGAGGCGCGTCGCTGCAAGCTCTAATCCCACCAGGCAGTCCTGGCGCCAAGCCTTGTCCTTGTAGGCGCGCAGCAGCGCTTGGCCAACCTCTTCCGTCGGACCCTCGCCTTCGAAGCAAAACTCAGGCAGGACCTCGCGCCCCGCCAGCAGGTTGACGGAAGCGAACCAGGGGCAAGACAACAGGTTGTCGTACATCCAGCGGCCGCGTCGTCCCCGCAAGCGATACAGCACGACCGTCGGCACACGATGGTGCAGGAGATCGAGTAGGACTGTTCCCGAGACACTCAGAGCTGCCCGCACCGTCGCGAGCTGCGCATGGATGTCGCCAACATCGACCCGCAGCCAAGGCGTGCCTTGCGGATCGAGCTGTTGATCTCTCAAGTGCGCATCTATGCGCTCTCGATGTTCGTCATCACCTTGCAGGATACAAACGCCAAGTGATGGCACGCGCTCGCGCAACTCGCGCACGCGCCGCAGCATCCAAGGCAGGTTGCGATCGATCACGCCGGCGCGGCTGCCGGGCAGGAGCGCGAGTTCGCTCGCATCGGCAGGCGGCTGTGTCGACGGTACTTCCGCGAGCGTGTCGAGCAGCGGGTGCCCGACGTGCTCGGCCTCGACTTGATGCCGGTCGAACCAGACCGGTTCGAAGGGCAGGATCGTCAGCAGTCGATCGACGTTCTTGCGATAGGATTCGACGCGCCATGGGGCCCAGCCCCAGTATTGCGGCGGAATGAAGTGCAGTACCGGTACCGAGCGCCGCCGTGCAATCCTCGCGAAGGGCAGGTGCAAGGCGGGGGAGTCAATTGGGAAGAACAGATCCGGATTGCGGTCGTCGCATGCGCGCGCCATCTTGACCGTCAAGCCAAGGTAGAAAGGCAGAGCGGACAGGACGCCGTCGAAGCCCATCGCTGCTCGCGAAACGGGATCTCCCAAGATGTCGACACCGAGATCCGCGAGCTTGCGACCACCGAAGCCGAAGATCTCGGGAGCCGGGGCACCCGCTTCAGCCGCAAGTCGGCGGATCGCTGTGACGACTCGTGCACCATGCAGCTCACCTGAGGGTTCAGCGCATGACAGCAAAATGCGCAGGGGCCGATCCGGGAGCTCGGACTTGAGCGGCGTCCGGATCGGTGGCGCGACGACGCGCAGATCCGTCAACACATTGGCCTCGATCGCGCGCCTGTCACGCAGATAACTCACGACGCGCCACGGCATACACGCGCCATCCGCCAATGCGCGCAGCAGTTCGCGAGCGGCTGCCAATCCGGGGGTTTCGAAAGCAGGTGCCATCGCGGCAGAGAATAGGTTGCGATCGGTCAATCGAGCACAGTCGCATCCGATTTGTGCGATTGGCCGGACATCGATGAACTTCGGATCGGGTTAGAATCCCAGCGTGCTACGCCTGGTTGGATTTTTCATTGCCGTACTGGTCGCCCTGGAATTCCTGCGGCATGTGCCGCTGATCGGGGCTATTTTTCGCGTCCCATTGCTGGGCTTTTACCTGGCTGCGATCGTCGTAGCGGGCCTCCTGTCGCGCTACGCATCGGCCGCGCTGGATCAGCGCAAGCAGAAGGCCCTCGAGCGCCAGCTTGGGGCCGTGGATACGCCGCACAACAAAGGCAAGCTCGGGCTGTTGCTGCTCGCTCAACGGCGCTACGCGAAGGCCATGCCGCTCCTCGCCGAGGCCTCGCACTACGAGCCGGAGAGTGCCGAGTTGCATTATCGCTTCGGCAGTGCGGCGCTGGGGGCCAACGAGCTCGAGGTGGCGGTCCGAGAGTTAGAGGCGTGCACACGGATCGAGGAAGAACACGCCTACGGGTCGGCGATGCTGCGCCTTGCCGAGGCCTATTCGAATGCCGAGCTAAACGACAATTCTCGCGCCGCGATTGATCGCTTCGAGCGCAATCATGGGCCGAGTCCAGAAAGTGCCTTCCGGCGCGGCCTGGCCTTGCGTGCGACTGGCGATGGTGAAGGCGCGCGCAAAGCCTTCGGTGAGGTGAGTGCCTTGAGCACGCAGGTGAGCAAGTTTCAGAAGAAGGGTGCCTCCGGCTGGGTGCTGCGCGCGTGGCTAGCGCGGCTCTCGACACGTTGAGAGTCTCCGTTCCTGGTCATGATGCACTCCGCACTCCTATTTCGTAGGACGGTTGGAATGAAGGACGCGAGCCATGAGTGATTCCTCCGCAGCAAACGAATTTGGAAAGCAACGCACGTCAGAATCCGTGATCGCCGCTTGGGTCGAGCGCGATTTGAGTGCGGAGCTCGGCACGCTGTCGCCTGCCTTTGGAGTCGATGACAACATTCGTCGCCTCGAAGCGATTTTGGCGGCCGGCAAGAATCCGGTCGTGACTGGTGGGGCGGGTGTAGGCAAGACGGCTTTAATCCTCGAGCTTATTCGGCGCGCGGCTCAGGCCGGTGTGAACCATCCGCTGCATGGGCGGCGCGTGTTGCAGATGTCCATCCGTAGGCGCGCTGCAGGTCTTGGCAAGACGCGCACGATCGGCGAGGACTTCGAGGAGTTGCTGCAGGCTTTGATGGATGAAGGCGGCATGATCGTGCCCTACATCCGCGATATCGATCTGGCCTGGAGCTTCGATCTCGAGAGCCAACTCGAGGCCCTCGCTTTGCGTCTAAACGGCCCCATCCTGGCCGAGGGTGAGCGCATGAGTGTGCAAGCCATGTTCGAGTACCAGGCCAGTCTCGAGCAGAGCTTCGAGCGCTTGCACCTGAGCGAGCCGAGCCTGGATAAGACGCGCGAGTTGATTCAGGACTGGGCGTTTCACCTCGCGACCGGTACGGGGGGGGACGTCATTCCGTTCGAGCCGGAAGCAATCGACGCTTCGATCGAGCTTTCGCACCGCTTCTTGTCCGGCATGATGCTGCCGCGCAAAGCACTCGAGCCGCTGGCGCAGATGCACAAGTTGTTCGGCAAGGAGCGCGTGGTCGACGAACAGGATGTGATCTCACGCTTCTGCGAGAATCACAGGCTGCCGCGCTTTCTGATCGATCCGAAAATCGAACTCGACTTAGACGAACTTAGCTCGCGCTTTCGCGAGCAAGTCTTGGGTCAACCCGAAGCGATCGCTGCGGTCGTCGATACGGTCGCCCTAGTCAAAGCCGGTCTCAGTGATCCTCGCCGTCCGTTCGGGATCTTCTTGTTCACTGGCCCAACGGGAGTTGGCAAGACGCACCTGGCGCGCGCCTTGGCCGAGACTTTGTTCGGCGCGCCGGACCGCATGGTGCGCATCAACATGGCGGACTATCCGGATGACAACGGCGCCGGCATTCTCTTCGGCGATGCGGATATGCCGGCTTCGCAACGCAAAGGTGTCTTGTGTCAGCGTTTGGCCGGGCAACCCTTTGCCGTCTTGTTGCTGGATGAGTTCGAGAAAGCCTCGTCGACGGTGCACGACCGTTTCCTGCAACTGTTTGACGAGGGGGAGTTCATCAACGGCGCGGGAGACACGGTCTCTTGTCGTTCTCTGATCATCATCGCGACGTCGAACACCGGTGCCGAGGTTTACCGCGGCGGCTTGCTTGGATTTGCCGGCGGCTGGAATCAGGCGACGATCGATCGTGAGATCGAGCGGCATTTGCAAGACAGCTTCCGCTTCGAGTTTTTGAACCGCTTCGACCGCTTGGTGGCTTTCTCGCCGTTGGATCGCGAGACGATTCGAGAGATCGCACTGCGCGAGTTGCGCGCTCTTGAACAACGTTCGGGCCTGCGTCGTCGCGGACTCAAGATCGAGTTGGATGATGGTGTGATCGATTGGCTGTCGGTGCGCGGCTATCACCCAGACTATGGTGCGCGCTTCTTGCATCGAACGATCGAGCGCGAGGTGTCGACTCCGGTTGCGGGACTGCTGGTTCGGCAAGTCGAGACCGAAGGTCGTCAAGTCGCACTCTCGGTTCGTGCCGGTCGCGTCCATGCGCGTTTGACGCCTCGGATCGCACCTCTCGCTGCACGGCAGGCGCAAGTTGCCGTAAGCGAAGCGAGTGGGGCGGCCCTGTCCAAAGCCATGGACCGGGCAGAGTTGGCCCGACAAGGACGTGCCATCGTGGAAGCTGGCGACAGCATGCTGCCCGAGTTCGAACTGCGTCGCGCGGAATACGAATCCCTGCTGGTCACAATCGGGCAACCCGACTTCTGGTCGCGCGAACGCGATGATGAACTGCTAGAGCGCTTTCGTGTGCTGGATGTCTCCTTGCAAGTCGAGGGCAGGCACTTGGAGGCAATCGAGAGCCTGCGTGAAGAACTCGACCGCTGCGAGCGCGAGTCCACGCGCAACCTCGAAGCCTTGGCGCGCGCATTCGAGGCTGGCACGGATGCCCTCGATGCGTGGCGCCACCGTCGAGCGAGCGAGGGCGAAGGCTCGGTCTGGATGATCATTTCGCGACTCGATCCATTGCGCGAAGGCACGGATGTATCGCATTGGATTCGCGAGCTAGTGCGCATGGAGTGTGCCTGGTGCAAAGCGCAAGGACTCGAAGTCACACCAGTGGCGATCGGACCCGCAGAAGGAGATCCGTTGCGCGTCGCGTTGCTCGTCGAGGGTCCAGGCAGCCAAAGCTACCTGGCTATGGAAGAGGGCGAGCATCGTATGCATCGCGAAGGGGCCGGCGACTTGCGCGCCAAGGTCGAGGTCTGCGTTCGGAATGCGCGGCCCACATCTGACGGCGGTGTTTCGCAGGCGGCAAGCGCGCGCGACCGCGAGCGAGGGGCGAAGAGCGCTGCGCACGACCTGCGCGCTATTCGCAGTCGCGGGACTGTCATCAATGACTTGAAGGCTTCGCACACCATCTCCTTAGCACTGGAAAAGCGCGGGCGAACGCTGACTTTCCTTGGCGCAGAGCCTGAGCTCATGCTCTGCCTCATGGACGATCTCGCGCGCGCTTGGGATCACGATGGGCACGCTGCGCCCGAGCTGGCGCGCATCTACGGCGCATCGGGTCGTGGAGCGAGCGATCCGCGCACAGAGGCCAGCGTGGCGCGCTTGAAGGATGTCCTGAAGGGGCGTCTCGAGCGCTTCTTCGATGCCTGGTGCAGCCGCTCTTCGAATTGAAGGGGTCTTGTTTGCTGAGGACGTGATCCGTCTCTTCGATTGGCTCGCGTCACCGGCGCATCATTCATTTCTTGCGCGGCTCTGCCCGTCAGCCATGGGCGAGCGCTCAACACATCGCTCATTTTTATGGATTCAATGTCAGCGTTTGCACTTGGCCAGCGTGAAGTTCCCAAGCGCAGGGAAGTGGCGTGTCCTCAGATGGGGTCGCCACAATCAATCCGGCATAGCCAGGCCAGCTGGCTTGCAAGTCCTGCGAAGACGGTCTTGAGTCACCGCTCGGATGGCTGTGCCAAATTCCAACTATGGCGAGTCCGGCACGATCGGCATTGAGCTGCTCTGTCATCAAGTGCTTCGGATCCATCACGAAGGCACTCATGCGTTCGGTGAGGGGCAGGACATTCTCGGCAAGGGTCACATACTCGACCTCATAGCCGGTCGGTGTACGCATGCCGATCATCAGGCCGCAGGCTTCATGCGGTTGCTCTGCTTGACTCCAAGCCTGGAGCCGCTGAAGCAAGGAGTCGCCAAGTCGCAGCGTGCGAGTGGCGCTAGGCTGCGCGAACGCCGTGCGTTCCATGAGTCTCGTTCCCGGGCTGCGATCAGGGAACACGGCGTGCGAAGGCGATGCGGCTTCCGACGTAAGCCAACACGTGAACAGCGATCAGCGGACCCATCTTGCTCCATACCAGAGAGCCAGACAGTGTGATCTTCATGAACACATCGACATCAGCCAGTCGGAACAGGCTCCAGTGAGTGATGGTCTTGACCATGTAGATCGCGAACTGGAAGATGCTCAGGAAGAGCGTCACGAAGGCGATCTTGGTCGGGTTCTGTCCGAAGGACGAGAAGAAGAAAGTGATGCTGTAGAGCGCTCCCAGGAACACGGACTGATGTAGCGAACAGCGCAACAGGTCGGCGACGGGCATCGACTCATCGTGCATGTTCAGCAGAGCAGGTACCGTCATGCTGCTGGCGAAGATCGGGATCGCGACCGCTAGCCATCCGAGGACGTAGCGCTCAGTCAATAGGCGCGCGCGCGATACGGGGCGAGCCAACCACAACTCCAGCGTGCCGCGGTGTGCTTCGCCGGCAACCGCACCCATCGCGAATAGCACAGCAGCAGCTGCGCCCAGCGTGTTACAGCCCTTGAAGAAATGCTGGCCGACGACATAGGCCGAGACACCGCCCTGCTCGAGCGTGTCGACCATCGCTGCCAACATCGGAATCGGCGAGGCAATGGCCTTGATCGAACCAATGTTTTCGGAGAACTGCGGCCACCAAAGGATTGCCCCGACGAGCAACAGCTCGAGCACCACGAAGAACCCCAGGCTGCGCCAGGCATAGAATCGTGCTTCACGCCACATGATTTAGCAGCCCTCCACGCCGTAGGTCTCGAGGTACAGCTCTTGCAGGGACAAGGCTCCATGCTCGATGCGGGTTGGTGCGGGCAGCTCGGAGCGTTGTGCAAGCCGCGCCAGAAAGGGGCGCGGGTCGGCAGTCGCGAGTTCGATCGTGCGCTTGGACCCGACGCTGCGCAGCACGCGCTCGCCCTCGCTAATTACATGCGCTAACTCTTCGTCGGGATTGCAGTCTTCTGGCCAAGCCAGTCGCAGGATGCGCGCCATCCGTTCGCTGACATCGCGCGCCTCTTCGTCTGCAACGATCTTGCCTGCGTTGAGGAACAGCAAGCGATCGCAGATGCGATCGACTTCTCCCAGGTGGTGGGACGAGAGCAAGATCGTGCGGCCTAAGGACACGTCCTCGGCGAGCAGGTCCAAGACCGCGCCGCGGCGAGTCGGGTCGAGACCCTCCGTCGGTTCGTCCAAGATGCGGATTCGGACATCCGGGCCCATCGCCGCCGCGAACAACAACTGGCGCTTCATGCCGTGGCTATAGCCGCGCACGCGTTCGTCGAGCGGGAGCTGCATCGCATCGACAGCCAGCTCGAGCGCGCGCTTGTGTGCCGCACGCTTGCGGCCTCGTAACAGCCAATCAAGGTGTGCTCTGCCGTGCATCTCTCCATATAGATGCATCTCGCCGGGCGCATAGGTGACTTGCTTGCGGACCTCGGTGCCGTCGCCCACGAGCGTGATGCCATCGACCGTCGCTTGCCCCGCATCGGGCCTGACCAGGCCGACCATCGTGCGCATCAACGTGCTCTTGCCGCTGCCGTTCGGACCCAGGAGACCCGTGACTTGACCAGGGCCTATCGAGAGGTCCGTCGGGTGCAGAGCCGTGCGCGAGCCGAAGCTGCGCGTCAGCCCGAGCGTGTGAATCCAACCGGACTCGGGTCTCGCACCGGTGCTCTGACCACCGGCCACTTTCGGATCAGAAACAGGGGTGCGGGTGGAATTCATAGGGAGTGGGGCGTGCATTCGTGTCGCGAGACGGCCCGAGACTGGACGCCGAAGAGTGCGCGCGGAGAATAGGCGGGTTGTGAGTGACCCGCAAGAAATCCTCGGCGACGAGCTGCGAGTACCGCGCTACGTCCGGCTGTGCAAGCTCGATGCGCTTGGTCGTATCGAACATTTGGTCGGTTCTGGCGGCCCGGTGGCCAGACGGGTCGCCTGCGGTAGCTCCATGCCCGGTTCGGGCCTGTTGGCGCGTTTCTTGATGCGCCGCGAGCGGCGCTCGCTCGCTCACTTAAGCGGATTGACGGGCGTTCCACGCCTCGTCGAAGATTCTACGTTGGAGGCCCTGCCCTCACCCGACGGCTATACCCCCAGATTGGGCAGCAAAAACATCGTGCTGCGTAGCTGGTGCGAAGGGCAGCCCCTGCATCGTGCGACCGAGTTGCCGCTGGACTTCTTCGAGCGCTTGGACGAGCTTGTGCTGGCTCTGCACGCTCGCGGTGTGTGTCACAACGACTTGCACAAGGAGCAGAACGTCATGGTCGCGGCCGACGGCTATCCGGCGCTGATCGATTTTCAGTTGGCGAGTCTGCATCGCGTCGATTCGTACCTGCATCGCGCGCGCTGTCGCGACGACTTGCGACATGTGCAGAAGCACCGGCGGCGTTACACGCGCGATGGTCGAGGTCCGGCGGGTTCGCTGGACTCGTCACTCGAGCGGGGGCGTGGCCATCGCATGCGCCGCTCTTTGGTCGCTTTCTTGTGGCGTCGATCGGTGAAGCCGATCTATCACTTCGTGACGCGCAAGGTATTGCGAAGTTGGGATGGTGAGGAGCGCCGCGAGAGTTCAGGACCTTGGCCGCAATGGGTCGCTGCCGTTGGTCCGCGTAGCCTTAGCTAAGCAGCGACGGTGCGCATAAGTAGCCTCTCGCGATGCGAATGCCTTAGGAACGCGCGCAGCGCCTGACGAAGTTCGCCAGCAGATCACGCCCGTGCGAATCGACGCACAGTATGGACTCCGGGTGAAACTGGACGGACTCGAGCTGCAGATCGACGTGCCTCAGTCCCATCACCGCACCGCTCGTTTCGCGGGCGTGCACGTGTAGCTCAGGCGGGAGACTTGCCTCTTCGACGAGCAAGGAGTTGTAGCGCGCAAAAGCTAGCGGAGATGGGAGCCCCTCGAACACGCCATCACCTTGGTGCTCGATCGTCCGCAGGGATCCGTGCACGAGATCATCCGACTGGCTGACCCTGCCCCCAAAAGCTGTCGCGAGGGCTTGGTGGCCAAGGCAGACCCCCAAGATGGGGCAAGTGCCGCCGAGCTCTCGCAGCACTGCTTCGCTGCAACCGGCTTCGTGCGGTCCACCGGGTCCTGGCCCGACCAAAATCCCGTCCGGCGCGAGCATACGCACTTCGGGCACGCCCAGCTGGCGAGCCGATTGCACGACCACCTCGGCCCCGATCTCCATCAAGACCTGGGCCAGGTTGAATGTGAATGAATCTCGGTTGTCGAGTAGAAGGATCACCGGCAGTGCCTTAGATCTCGAGAAGTGTACGGTCTGGAGAGTCCCAGTGTTGCCATGCTCGACTGACTGCGGGCACACATGGCCTACATGTAGGGCCTCCCGCCGGAAAGAATCTGTTTCGCACGTCCAAGCGGGCCCTGAGCGCAGTAGGAATGCTGCCCACGGCTCTCTACCCTGACGCGACCCATGAACATCGTCATCGTCGGAGCCGGAGAAGTCGGCCACCACCTGGCCGACATTCTTTCACGCGAGGAGCACGCCGTCGCGGTCGTCGACCCCGACCCGAAGAAGTCGCGCCGCTTGATGGAGTCGCTCGATGTGCAGGCCGTGGTGGGGGATGGCACGCGGGCAGACGTGCTGACACAGGCCGGCGCCAGCAAGGCTGACCTGGTCGTGGCTGTGTCTGACAATGACCTGGTCAACATGCTCGCTTGTGTTTTGGCCAAAGGGCTCGGTGCGCGGCGAGCGATCCTGCGGCTGAAAGATACGAGCCTGCTGGCAGGCTACCGTTACTTCTACAAGCAGACGCTCGGCTTCGATGTCGTGCTGTCGACAGACGAGCTGGCCGCGGAGGAGATCTTGGGCACTGTGCGCGAGCACCACGCGCTCGAGGTCGAGACCTTTGCTGACGGCCGCGTGCAGTTGCGCCGCTTGCGCCTTCGTGAAGAGAGCGAGCTGACCTCGGAGCCGATCGCAAGCCTGCGCTTGCCCGCAGGCGTTTTGATCGTCGCCGTATCTACCAAGGATAAATTTCACCTGCCGGATGGTGACTATCAGCTTGCCGTTGAAGACCAGATCTACATTATCGGCGAAGCGAGTGACCTGGACGCCTTCGAACGCATGGCTGGGGAGCGCACGACCTTGCGACGCAGCATCGTGATCATGGGGGCTGGCGGCATCGGTCGCGAAGTGGTCGACAAGCTAAAAGGAACAGCGGGCATTTCGATTCGAGTCATTGAACGCAATCCCAGCCGTGCGCGCGCGTTCGCCGCGGAGAGCAGCTCGCATGCGATGGTGCTCGAAGGGGATGCGACGGACTTGGACCTATTGCTCGAAGAGCGCATCGGGGAAGCGAACGTCTTCATCGCGACTTCGAATGATGACGAACAAAACATGGTCGCCTGCCAGCTGGCAAAATCGCTCGGCGTCAAGCGAACTGTCGCGATGGTGAATAAGGCCAGCTACCGCCAGATTTATGACCTCTTGGGCATCGACCAAGCCATCTCGCCGCGCATCTTGTGCGCCGGTAGCATCCTGCGCTTCGTGCGCTCCGGATCCGTCGCTGCCATCTCGGTCATCGGTGACGGTCGCGCCGAGGTGCTCGAGCTGACCGCACACTTCAAGGACGGCAAGGAAGACCTGAAGGTCAAAAACCTCGGCTTGCCGAAAGGGGCCGTTCTCGGGGCGCTTGTGCACGGAGACAACGTGATCATTCCGAACGGCGACACGCACGTCGCCGATGGAGATCAAGTCATTGTCTTCACGCTTCCCGAGGTGCTCGAGAAGGTAGAACGCTTGTTCGGCGGTCAAGGGCGCGCCTGATCATGAATTTTCGCGCCGTAGCTCGCATGCTCGGAATCGTCCTGCTGTTACTGGCGGGATTCTTGCTCGTGCCGGCGTTGATCACCGTCATCTACGAAGAGTGGTCGACTCTGACTGCCTTTCTGATCTCGGCTGCATTGACGGCCCTCGCAGGCGGAGCCCTGGCCTGGATATATCGTGGTGCCGGGCTTACAGAGGACGGCAAGCCGGATTACTTCCGACGCGAGGGCATTGCGGTCGTCGGGCTATCGTGGCTAGTCGGCGGCGTTGCAGCGGCCTTGCCGTTCACCTTTGCGGGCACCTTCGATTCCTTCATTGACTCATTATTCGAGAGCATCTCCGGTCTGACCACGACAGGATCAACGGTGCTCTCGCCCGAGGGAATCGACTCGATGTCACACGGCATCGCGTTCTGGCGCTCCTTCACGCACTGGCTCGGCGGCTTCGGCATCGTGATGGTGTTCGTGGTGCTGTTCCCGACCGGTGGACGCAGCTTGTTTCGATCCGAGATTCCGGGCATCAGTCGCGAAGCCGGGCACCAGCGCGTGCGCGACAGCGCGCTGGCCCTGATGCGCATCTATGTCGGGATTTCGGCTCTCGAGTTCGTGCTGCTCATCGGCGCAGGCATGGGCGTCTTTGACTCGGCGCTGCACACTTTCGGAACGATCGCGACTGGTGGCTTCTCAAACCACTCGGAGAGCGTCGCCTACTTCCAGTCGGTCCCGATCGAAATGATCATCACAGTGTTCATGTTCTTTTGCGGGATCAACTTCACAATCTACGACCGCCTGCTGCGTGTCGGCCCAAGGCCGGCCTGGCGCAGCTTCATAGGTTCGACAGAGGCGCGCGCTTATGTCGGCATCACTTTCGGCGCCACGCTGATCATCGCGTTCGTGTTGTGGTTCTGGGGCGGATCGAACGGATTGAGCGAGGGGCAGGGCGCGGACTTGCCGGACTATCGCTCCTTCGGGCGGGCCATGCGCGACTCCTTCTTTCAAGTCGTTTGCATGAACACCAGCACGGGCTTTGGTACCGCTGACTTCGATCGTTGGCCTCAAGTCTGCCGGGTGATGTTGATGCTGCTGGCAGTCATCGGCGCGTGTGCAGGATCGACGGGAGGCGGCATCAAGGTCGTTCGTATTTTGATCGTTGGCAGAGCAGCCCTGGTCGGCGTCAAACGCTTCGTGCGACCGCGTGCAATCCATTCGGTGCGTATGGATGGCCAAACCCTGGACGAGGGCATCGTCGCATCGGTGACTGGTTACTTCGCGCTGTGGATCCTGGTCTCGCTGGGCGGGACGTTGTTCTTGTCGCTATACGGCTACGACCTGGTCACAAGCATGACGGCCGTGCTTGCGACCCTGAACAACATCGGTCCGGGACTAAGCAATGTCGGCCCATCGATGAACTTTGCGGATATGCCGGCGCTCGGGAAGCTGCTCTTGACCGTCTTTATGATCTTGGGCCGGCTCGAGTTCTATGCCGTTGTCGCGCTCTTTGTGCCTGGCTTCTGGAAGCGTTGATGCTGGTGCAGCCGCTCTCGGCAACGGGTGTCGAGAGCATGGCTGGGCGTTGACGGCGTCGCTCAGCGCTCGCTCGCTGCCTCGTACTCCGGATTGCGTTCGAACTGGTCCGGCACGCCAACGCGCTTCATCCAAGACGCCATGTCTTGCTTCAATTGTTCGCCAACTTCTCCGTGCGTGCTGAGCAAGTTTCGGCTCTCTCCGGCATCGGCTTCCAAGTCGTACAACTCGAACGAGCCGTCATCGAAGTACTCGATCAGCTTGTGGTTGCCCCTGCGAACTGCACAAGTCGGTGTCGTGCGCCACGGACCGTGCTGCTTTGTGTAGCCCTCGAGGTAGGCCGGGAAGTACCAGTACAGCGATCGCTCCGGCAGGCTTTCACCAGCAAAGAGGGGACTGAGGTCGATGCCATCCAGCACGGCAGCTTGAGCGACTGGGATTCCCGCGGCGGCGAGCATCGTCGGTAAGAAGTCGACAGAGGTAACGGGGACTTCGCAGACCTGGCCCGCCTCGATTCGTCCAGGGGCGCGCAGGATCAGAGGTTCACGAATCCCGCCTTCATACAGCATGCCCTTGGATCCGCGCAGAGGGTCCATCTTGGTGAAGGAAGCATGTCCGCCATTGTCAGAGAACAGCAGAACGATCGTCTCACGCTCGAGTTCGTCGATGCGCTCGAGCAACCGGCCAACATTCGAGTCGACCGTCTCGACCATGGCTCCGTAATGACCGGCCTTGCGTGCTTCCTTTTCGGTGGCGCCCGCTTCGAGAGCCGCAGCGCGATACCGCTCGCGCAGCTCTTCCTTGCCCTGCACGGGCGTGTGCACCGCAAAGAAAGTCATGTACAAGAAGCGTGGATGCTCCGGTTCGCCTTCCAAGAATGCCAAGGCTTCCGTCGTGATGCGATCCGTAAGGTTCTCGCCCTCGGGTCCATCTTCCAGATTGCGGTTCTTGTATGGACTGAAGTAGCTCTTGGGATGCCCGCTTTTGTCGCCCGCGACGTTGACATCGAATCCTTGCGTGCGCGGATCGTCGCCGAGGTGCCATTTGCCGACTGCGGCGCTCTTGTATCCATGCGGCCGCAGGTGCTCGGCGATCGTGATTGCGCTATCCGGCAGTACGGTGCTGTTCACCAGCGGGATCAGTTTGCGGTTCTTTGACTTGCCGCGCTTCGAGCTGCCGACTGTATAGATCCCGTGCCGCGGCGGGAGCGTGCCCGTCATCATAGATGCACGCGAGGGAGCGCAGTTCGGTGCATTCGCATAGGCCTGCGTGAACTTCATTCCCTCTGCAGCCATGCGATCGATGTGTGGCGTGCGATGCTGCCCATGCCAGTAGCAGCCGAGGTCGCGCCAGCCCATGTCGTCGATCAGTATCCAGACGATATTAGGGAGAGACACTGACGCCTGAGCCTGAGGATTGAGCTTGCTGTTAGTCCCGCTCGCATTGGGTAGCAAGCCGATGCACAGCAGTCCGATCAAGAGGGCAGAGGTGCTCGCGCTCGGAAGCACTGGAGCTATCACTGAATGTCCTCACGCTTGACCCTCGATTTTTTGCGTCGATCGTCACGCCGATAGGTAACAAGCTTCCATAGGTCTTCGGGACCCTTGACGGTCAAGAACTTGCGCACCGTGCCATCGCTAGTCTGCAACTCGAGCCTGCCCGAGATCAGCCCGACGAGTCGCATGTTTTTGATGTCTCCGGTAGGAAGCCAAAACACTCCAGCGCCGATTTGGTCGTCGTTCAACTCGAGCGCGCCCGGATCGAGCAGCAAGCCATAGACGCGGGGATCGGTGATGACCTCCATGCGGCGCGTCCAGACGCGGTCACCCATCCTGCCGCGCACGGTCACTCGGTCTCCCTCGTGCAAATCGACGAAGGTGACAGGGACGCTCGGCAGGCGGATCTCGATCTCGCCGGTGTACAGGCCGCCGCCCAAAGGCTCGATCACGGTCTCTTCCAGATTGGGTCCGTCTCCGTACCAAGCCTTGACCGTCACCTCGCCGGAGCGCGCGGTGTGACCGAGGAATACCAAGCCATAATCGGTTGAGACTCCCAACTCGGTTCCGCCACGGGTCTGGATCACCAGGGTCGGATCGGACAGCATGCGGCTCCCGATGCAAGAGAACAGATTGAGCGCGCACAGCAAGCCAAGCAAACGGCCCCTTCGCGAGGCGCGTTCGGCCAACCCGCGTGGCTGAGCAGGAGCAACTCCTCGAGTCTCACAGGACGGTACAGCTGGCGCGATTCGTTCCAGGCAGGACGTTCTTCCCAGATCGGATCGAGGGCAGGTTTTGGAGTGAAGCTCGTTTGACATCGGAAGTTCTTGGCGGGGTGCCAGGTGGTTCAGGCCATACGATAGGCATCCAAGGCCGGCCGTGCCAAAGCTGGTCTAGCCTGATCCCTCCCCAAATGGTCAGAAGGGGGCGCCTTGAACCCATACCTTGCATCTCGGCTTCGCCCAGACCTGGAAAAGAGGCGGATCGCGTGCAAACTGGGGAACGTCGTCCCGTAGCAAGCGGCCGGTGGCCTGCCTGGCAATTGTGGCAGAGAACCACCGCACCCCAATCAAATGTGGCGGACTAGACATCTGTCCGTGACCGGAAGCTGGCGGCTATCAGCCGCGACAACCCGAGGTATCACCCATGCGTGCGCCCGTCCTCTTTACAGCCACTCTTCTCGTTCTCGCCTTGTGCGGAGCGTTCTACTTCCTGCAGTCTGATTCAGCGAGCCCGGATGTCGCCCTCAGCGCGAACTCACCCGAGCAGGGCTTGATGCCCGAGGAGTCTGAGACCGCCGACCAGGATGCGGACCTAGCTGCGCTGGAGGACAGCGACAAAACGCCTGCAGAAGTCACCAGGCAGTCCGCGGAGATTCAAGAGGCCGCAGCTACGCCGGATCTCGAGGTCGAGGATGGTCGCATCGTCGGGCGTGTCGTCGACAAGACCGGCGCGGGCATCGCAGGCGCAGACCTGCAGGCTAAACAAGATCACGGGTTCGGCAGCTTGGATCTCTTCGGCCCGAACCACGGAATCACGACTGGCAAGGGGAATGCCAAGTCGGACAAGGACGGTCGCTTCACAATTAAGTGTCATTGGAATGGTCCCACTCGCGTGCAGGCGCTTGGAGCGGGCTTCGCCCCTCTCGAGCGCTCGACGACGGTGACGCCCGGTACGACTTCGAAAGTCGGAGAGTTGACGCTCGAACGCGGCATCCAGTTGGCCGGCCAAGTCTTTGATCATCGCGGCAAGCCTTTGGCAGGCGCCAAGCTCCACCGCAAGAATACCAGCATTGACTCCGGCGGATTCATGATCCTGTCGTCGAACAACATCGGCGCTGTCGTGACCGAGACAGATGACGAGGGGCGCTTCGAGGTCGATAACCAAAAAGCGGGCTCTTGGAAGTTCACGGTCGCGCACGAGGATCATCCCGACGAAAAGGTCGAGGGCGAGTTGCTCAACGCCGGTGATCGCGATGACACGCTTCAGGTTCACATGCGAGAAGGTTTCACGATCCAGGGTCGTGTGACGGGTATGCCTTCTAATGCGGATCTAAGCATCGGAGCGCGCAAGGCGAGCGGCGGCGCGATGGGCATGGCCGTGATCGGAATCGATCTGCCGGGCAGGTCATCGCGCACGGCCGAGGTCAGCGCCGAAGGCAACTTCACGATCAATGGTCTAGAGGAAGGTGAGCCCTATGAGCTGAAAGCGCGCGAGTCAGGTGGCATGCGCGCATTCGGCCATTCGACGCGCAGCTCGACCGTCTCGGCCAAGGCCGGCGAAGTCGGTGTCGAGCTTGAGTACTCAGTTGGTTCCACGCTCGTGTTCCAGGTCGTGGATGGCAAGTCCGGCGATCCGTTGACCAAGTTCAAAGTCGAAGCAGGGATCGATTGGCCGATGCCTCTGATGGAGGAAGATAATCAAACGCTGCAGTATCACCGTGAAGGCATGGTTCGCTACGAGGGCTTTCGTCCCGATTCGGTCGATGATCGCGCCGAGCTGAAGATCACGGCCGTGGGTTACGATGACTACGAGCAAGACGACATCGCCGTGCCCGTTGGCGAGGAAATTTCGCTGGGTGTGATTCGGATGCGTCCGATCCCAGTCGTGCTCGTCACCGTCGTCGACAATGCGACGGGCGAGCCTATCGAGGGCGCACGCGTGACCCTTGCTGCAGCGCCCGACATTCAGTCCGGTGGGCGGATGAAGGTGCAGCGCAGCATTTCCATCGGCAGCACGGAAGACGACGAGATCATGCCGGGCGGCTTTGGCGAGTCGAATACCGGTAAGACAAATGCGAGTGGCATTGCCACTGTGACAAGCATGCCGGGCGTCGAGGTCGTCATCACTGTGAAGGACAAGAAGTACGCACCGAAATCGAGCGAGCGTATGAGCTTGCCGCTTATCGGTGATCATGAACTCGAGATGCGCATGCATATCGGAGGCGAAGTGCGCGTGACTGTGCTCGACAGTCTGGGTCAGCCGCTGGCAGGCCAGAACATTCAGCACAAATCGCCTCCAGGGCCCGACGGGATGGACAGCGTCGGCTTCGGCCCCGGCTCGGGTCGCAAGCGGACTCGCTCCGATGGGACGGCTCTCTTCAAGTACCTCGAGCCGGGTATGCATGGTTTCAAGATCACCGAGGACAAGGGCGGCGGCTTGATGGTCTTCCAGAGTGCATCGATGGGAGGCGGAGAGAAGGACACCAGCTTCGAGGATGTCCTTGTGGTGGACGGCAAAAGGGCTGAATTGACGATCGTCGCAGCGAGTCGAGGGGAACTCGCAGGTGTGATCACTGAGGCCGGCCAAGCTTTAGTTGGTGCGACGGTTCGCTTGGAGGAGAAGGGCAAGAAGAATCCCTTCCCAGGCATGATGATGATGAGCGGCGGTGGCGGCCTGTCTGCAAAGACGGACGGCAAGGGTTACTTCGTACTGGAGGATGTCAAAGCGGCTGACTACACGCTGTCGATCTCTCATCACAGTCGCGCGATGGACGACACCTTTGATGTTGACATCATTGAGGGGCCACAAGACTTCGATGTCGATCTGAACGTGACGATCGTCGAAGGCCGCATTCGCAACGAGAAAGGTGAGCCGATCGCGGGAATTCGCGTCAAGCCCCAGCGCGTGGACGATTCGGGCGGGCCGCGTCAACAAGTGCGCATGGTCATGGTCAACACTTCCGGCGATGACAGCGAAACGATCATCTCCGATGGCTCTACACCGCAGACCGACGCAATCACCGATGAGGATGGCTACTACCAACTGCGCGGCGTGGCTCCTGATGTCGAGATCCAGATCAAAGCCAGCGGCGGTGACTACGAGCCTATGACCTCCGAAGCCTTCAGTGTGCCCGAAGGCGCAGTCGAGGATGGAGTCGACTTCGAGCTGCGCGAAGCAGGCAGCTTGAAGGTGACGATCCTTCTCCCAGACGGTTCCCCCGCGCAAAACGTGATGGTCAGCGCGACCTTCAAAGGCGAGAGCGACGAGCGTGTCGAGCCGAAGTTCCAGTTCGTCCAACGCGGCGGCGAAACGAGCTTCAGCGGCATGAAGCCCGGACGCTGGACGGTGACCTTGCGCTCGATGGGCAGCCAAGAAGCTAGCGACGAGCAAGAGACCGAAATCGTCGCCGGCGAACAGGCCGAGGTCATCCTCACGAAGTCCTGAGCAATACGGAGTGACCGATACGGAGTGCCTCTCCTTACTGTGCTTTTGCAGCAACGAGGTACGGCACAAGCCAGGTGAACCACCGTTGGACTGCGTGGTAGTACCGTACTGAGTTGTTGCGAAAGAGTGGCATAGAGAGCAACTCCGCATCGCTAAGGTGTTGTGCTCGCCCTGTCTGGACGTCGGGTGAAATTTGTGAACAAACCACACTCGATAGGCATGCCTCAGACTCAGCCCTAGGTCCCGCAGGTCTCAATTGGCGGATCGGCGGAATTCCAACTCCCTGGGATCGAGTTTTAGAGGAGCGAAGCGATCTCTGCGCCAATGCGCAGGTCGGAGATCGCGCCGAAATGCTGGGCTCCCAGGCGGTCCTCGCGGTTGACGAGCAGGAGGCTTGGCGTACCACGCAAGCCGTAGCGGCTCATTGTTTCCGGCGTGTCTTCAAGGAAAGAACGATCGACGCCCACCGGGAAGTGTACGCGGTACTCGCTCAGGAACACTTCAAGGGCATGCGGGAGCATTGCATCCTCTAGGAATGGGCTTTGATCACTTCAGTGGAACGTGGAGAAACCTTGTCATCAATCAAACGTACTTTCGCTTCCTGAGACAGTTTGGCTTTGAGACCACGGTTCAGACGAACGCCTATGTGACCACCGACGCTATCGATGACGCCGTCCGAGTTGTCGAGAACACCGAAGAACCCTTCTGAACTGCCAGGCTTCCGTGTTGAGGAATTCGAGACATTCAGCCAATCGAGGGCAACCATGGGGCACGTCGCAGGTCCTCTTGGGACGAGGTCATACCGACCTCCCTTGGAGACCCTTTGTCGATGTTCGTACCCCCTTTCTGTCCACGCTCTGACTGCCGCAACCACAAGTCGCCCAAGCCACGCTTCT
>JBLFWN010000002.1:0-155201 GCA_047611405.1 Planctomycetota bacterium
GCTCGGGTTCAGGATCGAAGCAGGAAGGGCGAACGCGAGCCATTTCTGCTTCGATCCTGAACCCGAGCGCCACCTCAAATCCCACCCCAAATCCCCAAACCTACGGAGCCAACGGTGTAGCCGCCAGACCAGCGCGCCACAGCAATCCCACTCACCCACAAAGAAAGAGCGCCAGGCTCCCGCCCAGTGCTCTCACAATTTCTAACCGCAAACGATCACCCACCGCCGCAATCACATCGCCCTACGGCCGCCAAGTCAGCGCAAAGAACACACTGCGCCGAATATGATCAAAGCCATCGAACTCCGACCGAGTCGGTTCGTTCCACGACTGGACTCCCAAGCTCAGCTCCAGCTCGTCTGAAGGGTTGTAGCCGAGGCGAACATCGCCGCGCCAATACTCCGCGATTTCCCAGCTGGCGAACTCTGTTGAGCCCATGCCCTCGACTCCGTAGGCGTTGACGTCCAACTCCCATTCGTCGGTCATGTTGTAGCTGGCGCGGACGTTCGCGCTGTGCTTCGGCACATACAGGTCTGTCATCAGCTCTTCGCCGTCGGGCTTCATGCGGTAATGCCCACTCAGGTACGAGTACGCTCCGCGGAACTTCAAACGCTCCGTGGCTTGCACATCAATGGCTAGTTCGGCGCCGTAGGCGTAGCCGTTCGCGTTGTTTGTGTAGATGTCGAAGCCCGTATCGGGGTCGGCATCGACCATGTGCAGGTCGTCGTAGTCGTTGTAAAAGAGCGCCAGGTCGAAGAGGGCCGTCTCGCTGATGATTTTTCTGGCGCCGAGCTCGTAGGACACGACGGACTCCGAGTCGAAGTCCGGGTTGCCCATGATGATGCTGTCCGAAGTTGTGCGCCTCTCTTCGATCGAGGGCGTGCGCACGGCCCGTGATACTCCGGTCCAGAAGTTCCATTCGTCACTGGGGATCCACTGGAACTTGACGCTCGGTTGGATTTCGATCCCGGTGAAGTGGTTGTCCTCGGCTTGAACGCTGACGATCATCTTGAACTCGTCGTCCTTCAAGTCGATCGTGTCGACCGCATAGATCCTCGGGATCTCTTGCGTCTCGTTGCCCTCAGTGAAGGCATACCAAAAGGGATCGTCACCGAAGATGTCGACGTCGATGACTCGGAAGCCTACGCCCCAGTTCAAGTGGTGGCTCTCGCCTAGGTCATGCTGGCGTGAGTAGCCGAAGTCGTAGACATTAATGTTGATGTCCGCCAAGGTCGGCAAGTTCTGCTGGTCCGTGGTCGCTGATGCGTGCCATGTCTCGCCCGAGTCCGGGTTGTAGTTGCGGTAAGAGAACTGGCCGCCGGTCTTCTGATCAATGCCTTGGTAGGCCTCGAAGGTGTCCAGGTCGTAAGCGATGACGCCGAAGTCACCGGAGTACCCGCGCACCCACACACGGCTCTCGCGTCCGCTATCGCTTTCCCAATCCGCTTGGAAACCACCACTGGATATCCACCAGGAGTAGTCGTAGCCGGCGAAGTTGTCATGTGGATTGTCGTACTCGGAACGCTTGACCCAGGCGCGATAGGTTCCGCGCTCGCCGAGGCTGCCACCGTAACGCATGCTGCTATGACGGTCGTCGTTCCCGTTCCACGCGTGCAGCTGATAACCTTGTGTGTCCTGGGTGTGCTTCATGATGATGTTCACGACCCCGTGCACAGCGTTCGCCCCCCAGACGACGCCACCGGGACCGCGGATCACCTCGATGCGGTCGATGTCATTGAGATCAACATCTTGAATCGCCCACCACATGCCCGCAAAGAGCGGCGTGTAGACCTCGACACCATCGATCATGACTAGCAACTGGTTCAGGTAGGCCGAGTTGGCGAACGCGATCCCATTGCCGAAGCCACGCGAAGTGATGTCCCAATTGGAGTTCGTCCAGTGGGAGACATAGAAGCCGGGCACCATGCGCAGTGCTTCCATCACCGAAGAGTGACCCGCGCGGCGGATCTCGTCTCCGGTGACGACGTACACTGCCGCAGGGACTTCGGAAGCCTTCTGTGGCGCACGCGAGGCGACGGTCACCTCGAGCTCCATTAGTTCGGCCAGGCTGAAGTCACCCAGGTCGACACGTTCGGCTTTGTGGGCCGGTGGCGATGTCGAAGTGTGCAGGCTCGCGGAGGTCGGGGTGCAGACGGCAAGCGCCAGTCCACACGATAAGAATCGTAGGGATACGGATTGAATTGCCATGACTAATCTCTCTTAGTCTGGGTTCGAACGGACCCTGCGGGCCGTTCGTTCGAGCTCGGAAACTCGATGGGTGGGGGTGGTACTGGGTGGGGTGATTGGGGCAGCTCTGCTTTGGAAGGTGGGGCATCGCCCGTACCTTCAATTCCACGATCCTCCTGCGACCCATCATCAGCTGACGTCTTCCCCTTCACGATCCGCGCTACCTTCAGCAGCTCGGAACTCGCGGACAGCTGACTTTGCTTCAATGCATCAACGTTGACTTCGAACCGGACCCTGCGGTTGTCGAGATAGAACCCGATGCAGACTCCAGTCTTTGCGAGACCTGCACGGTCTCCCACCAACAGGATCGAGCCCTGGTGGCACTGCTTGATCAATTTATTGCGTGATGCATCATCGACATCCTTGATGAACACGACGTGTGCGTCGAGTTTGGTAGGAACCGACTTTGCATAGCTCACACTGAATTTGCGGCCGTGAGCATCCTTCGTCTTCAAGAAGTCTTCGAGCGTCTTCTCAAAGGGGTTATTGCCGATGATCAAGACCTTGATCGGGCCCTTTGAAGAGCCAAGGGCATTCTTGGGCCACTTCGTGAACTTGATCATGCTCAGAAGAAACGCGCCCTTGATCTCGTATTCTCGCGCTGCCTCTTCGCTGCCCTGCTTCTCCGAATTCGCAACCGTGCTTGCGTGCATACTTTCAGCGACTCCGCCAAGGCAGAGCGTCCAGCTGACGATGCCCACAAGAACTGGCATCACGCGAAGGCGTGAGAGTCTCGCGGGCAGCGAAGAGCCTTTGGATTCGATAGGGGGTTGTTGCTCGCTTCCAGACATGGATCAGGAAGGTGCCGCGAAACGTCGATCGAGGGGCCCGTGGGGGACTCCGTCTCGGGGCGAGGGGGGGCATTAGCCAGAGTGGGGTTCACCGTTCATCGGCTGGCACCGGGCACAACCTGTGAGAAAAGCATGCTTGTGGGGAGTCTGCGGGGCAGAGCGTCAGTTCACAGATTCGATACGAACATAGGCCGTACGAGCTGCCGATCCGATTCGGAACAATGCCAGCCGATGGCCTGCGCACGGTCTGGGCAAAATCCCGTAGCATGGATAGGGCACGTCGGCGGCGAGCCGATCGATGACTCTTGATAGGAGAAAGCCATGCGACTGTTCAGCCTTACCTCTCTATGGAGCGTCCTACTTCCCGTGCTTGTCGTGGCGCAGCTTCACGCGCAGTCGGCGGATCCCGCACTGGGCAAGTCGGGGGCGTCTCAACCAAAGGGGACGAGCTCACAGTTTCTGGGGACTGGCAATAGTGCACTCGTTTTCCAGTCGGGTAGCGGCAGCTGCGCTGCGAACAATGGACAAACCGTCGGCTGGATGTTCGATGTCGTAACCGAGGTCACGGTGACAGGCATGAGCTGGATCGACGACTTTCATAACGGTGTCGAGATCGCACACGAAGTGGGCATATGGGACCCGTCTGGCGCGCTGATTCCAAATACGAATGTCGTGGTTCCGACTGGCACGATCGTTCCACTGATCGGGGATTGGCGCGTCGTCACGATTCCTCCGACCGTGCTGACACCGGGCACCGGCTACATCGTCGGCGGGTACAACGGGAACCACAGCGAGTGCCTTAGTTTTAATGTGACACAGACGGTTCACCCGAGCCTGAACATCGTCGATGCTCAGTTTTCACCCTTCGGTAACGCGCTCGAGATACCGCTGAGTTCATCTCCGGCAAGCAACGGATTCTATGGCGTCGGATTCGAAGTTGGAGTCGGCGGTGGCGCAATCGCGTACTGCAACCCGTCTGGTGCAAATTCGGTCTCGCCTAGTGGAGCCTTACTCGAGTCGACGGGCGCGTTCGGTACGCCAGGCGCCACCTTCCGCCTCACCTCGATTCCAAATCAGCCGGGCGCAATGCTCATCTCGACGGCGCAGCAGGACTTGCCCTTTGGATGTGGGCGGAGCTGCGTGGGTGGGACGGTTATCCGAGGACCGGTGCTCTATCCGACGGGAGGAGTCATCGATACGCCCATGGCAATGGGCCCTACCTTCACCTATGCACAGTACTGGTATCGTGACCCGGCTAACCTGGTGGTCTGCGGGAATGCGTTCACTCTGTCCAACGGCTTGATGCCGTGAGCTGAACGCAAAGCTGCCGTCCTCGTGTGAACGAGAGCGGCAGCGGCGTGCTCTTGAGCTAAGCTCAGTTCTTCAGCGAGCGTGCGCGCTGTACGAGCTCGAGGAATTCCGTCCGGTAGCCGCCCGGGTCGTCGCCAACCGATTCCGCGGCCCAGCGTTGAACAGATGCCAGCGTCGCGCTGCCGCGGTACTCCGAGTCGCGCAGGACCATGCCGAAGGCGGCCACGGCGGTTGCGAAGCGAGTGTCTGCTGATGCCTCTTGGAAACCGGCTCCCTCGTCGAGAACGGCTTGCGTGACGAGTTGACTCTGGTTTCCATTGGGCTGCTTGTAGCGCATCTTCAGTGTGCAGATCTCACCCGAGTAGGCTTGACCCGAGAGTTGCCGCTCTTGCTGGTACTTGAGCGGATCCGCTCCGGGGACGGTCAGACCACGGCCAGCGGGGATGACTTCATAGAGAGCGGTGACGCGATGTCCAGCACCGACCTCACCCGCGTCCTTGGTGTCGTCCGCGAAGTCGCGCGCGGCCAACATGCGATTCTCGTAGCCGATCAAACGATAAGCGGCGACGCGCGTCGGGTTGAACTCAACTTGCAGTTTGACATCCTTGGCGATGACCTCCAGCGTGCCGCCCAGCTCTTCGACCAAGACCTTGCGCGCCTCCATCTTCGAGTCGATGTAGGCGTAGTGCCCGTTGCCCTTGCCAGAAATCTTCTCCATCAAGGAGTCCTGCAAGTTGCCCGTGCCGAAGCCAAGCACGGTCAAGAAGACACCAGTCCTCGCTTCTTGTTCGATCAAACGAACGAGCTCGTCCTGGCTCGTGGTTCCGACGTTAAAGTCACCATCCGTTGCCAAGATGACACGATTGATGCCACCGTCAGCGAAGTTGTCGCGGGCGACTTGGTAGGCCAAGCGAATGCCCGCGCCACCGTTGGTTGATCCGCCTGCTTGTAGACGCTCAAGCGCCTGCAGGATCGACTCACGCGAGTCGGCCGCGGTTGAATCAAGCACGAGACCGGACGAGCCTGCGTAGACTGCGATCGCGATGCGGTCGCGCTGGTCGAGCTCTTGAACGAGCATCGACAGCGAGTGCACAAGTAGCGGTAGTTTGTCCGGCGACTTCATCGAACCCGATACATCGACCAAGAAGACCAAGTTCGCGGCACCCCGCTCGGCAGCGGGACGCAGCTTGCCTTGTATCGCGACACGAAGCAGGCGGTGATTCATTTCCCACGGGCAATCGAAGGCCTCGGTGTGCAAGGCCAGTGTCTGATCGCCCTCCGGTGCAGGGTAGTTGTAAGGGAAGTAGTTCAGGAACTCCTCGACACGCACGGCCCCGGCCGGAGGCAGCTGGCCTTCGCGCAGGAAGCGGCGAACGTTGGCATAGCTCGCGGTATCGACATCGATTGAGAAGGTCGACAGCGGGTTTTGCGTCGACAGCAGGAAAGGCGTCTCGGCGATGTGATCGTAGGCTTCGCGGTCTTGCTCGAAGCCTCTGACATCTAGCCCCTTGTCGCGCTCCGTTATGAGCAAAGACATCTCAGAATCCATCGCCGACGACCACCCCTGCGAGCGCGAATCACTCAGCATGGGACGCATGCTTTTCGAAGGGGCGCGCCCACGCGCTGCGTCGTGTCCAGGCACACCGCTCCGGTCCATCGATCCGCAGCTGTACAGTGTGATCAGAGCAAGAATAGCGATCGCGATTGTGTTGATGATTTTCATTGGGAGCGTCCTGGATATTGCGTAGCGATGATTCGTTGAATGCTTGATGCGAGAGAGAGATGGATTGTTAGACGAGTGCGTCAGCGACCCGCCTCAGCGTCACCGCTTTCGGGGGCAAAGAGACTGATCGCAAGGTCGACAAGAGCGACAAACTCGTGCCGGTAGCCACCGACATCGTCACCCATGGCGGCCTGCGCCCAGCTGCGAACCGTGCCGTAGTCGAGACCCGACACGTGCGCCGAGTTGCGCAACAGCATTCCAAAGCTGGCGACCGCCACGCCGAAGCGTGCGTCGATGCCGGCTTCGTCGAAGCTCTTGTTGGTGCTGTGAACGACCTTCTCTGCTAGCTTGCTGTGCTTCGCGTTCGGAGCCTTCCAGCGCAACTTCACTGTTGCAGTCTCGCCACTGAAGGCTGCGCCGGTCGGCTGGCGCTCTTGCTGGTAGCGCAGCGGAAGCTCTTCCTTGGCGGCAGCGCCTTTTGCACGCACGAGCTCGTAGAGGACGGTGACGTGGTGCCCGGCACCTATTTCGCCGGCGTCCTTGCTGTCGTCGGCGAAGTCGCGCGCAGCGAGTAGGCGGTTCTCGTAGCCGATCAAGCGGTACGACTCGATCTCGGCCGGGTTGAACTCGACCTGAATCTTGACGTCCTTGGCGACGACCTCGAGCGTAGCACCGAGCTCGTCGACCAAGACCTTGCGAGCCTCGAGCACGGAGTCGATGTAGGCATAGTGCCCGTTGCCTTGGTTCGCGATGCTCTCCATCTTCGAGTCCTGCAGATTGCCGCTGCCAAAGCCGAGCACGGTCAAGAATACGCCGCTGCGGGCGCGCTTCTTGGCCATCTCGACCAGGCTTGAGGTGTCGCTTGTACCGACGTTGAAGTCGCCGTCGGTCGCGAGCAACACGCGGTTCGTGCCACCATCGATGAAGTTGCGTTGCGCGACCTGATACGCGAGTTGGATCCCGGCCACGCCGTTCGTTGATCCACCAGCGCGCAGCCGATCGATCGCATCGAGGACCGTGTGCGGTGAATCGCAGCTGGTCGAATCCAAGACCAGGCCCGCAGCACCGGCATAGACCACGATCGCGATGCGATCACGCTGATCCAGTTCGCGCACCATCATGCGCAGCGCCTTCTTCAGGAGCGGAAGCTTCGCGTCGTTGTTCATCGAGCCCGAAACGTCGAGCAGGAAGACCAAGTTGGAGGGCTTGCGGTCTGTCAACGGCAGTGCTTGCGTTGCCAGCGCGACGCGCAGCAGCTGGTTCTGCGTAGCCCAAGGGGCGGTGAACAACTCGGTGTGTACGCTGAACGGAACTTCGCTATTCGGTACGGGCGGAGCGTCCGTGTAGGGGAAGTAGTTCAGCATCTCTTCGATACGAACCGCTCCGTGAGGAGGCGTTTTGCCCTCGCGCAGCATGCGGCGCAGGTTGGAATAGGACGCAGTGTCGACATCGACCGAGAAGGTCGAGAGTGGTTCGTCCTTGGCCGTCTTGAAGTCGTTCTCGGCTTGGTGTGCGTAGTCTTCGCGCGACAGGGATTCGGCAGGTGCGCGCTCGCTCATTGGCATACCACTACGGCCCAGCCCACCGCCGCCACCGCCCGGGGCAGGCGAGCCAGCCACCTGACGCTGCGGAGCGCGAGCGCCCGGACTGGAGGGCCCGCTCGGACCTGGGCTGCTGGGTCCGGAGTACCCGAGAGCCTTAGAGCTGAGTGCGTCCATGTCGCGCAAGTTTCTGGTCGTGACGCGGCTCTTGGGCTTTTCCGAGGGTGCCGTTTCCCCGGAGGAGGTCTCTCCTCCGGCATAGCCCAAAGCCTCGAGGGAACCGTAACCGACCGATTTCTCGGTGGGTAAAACGCGATTCTGGGATGCCGAAGGTGCGACATCGGAACCTGAGGAGGATCCGTCTCCGCTGTAGCCAAGACTCATGAGCTCATCGCTTGCTGCGCGTCTAACCGAGGCCTCCCCTCGACTGTTGGCAGTTCGTTCATCGGCACCGCCGAACCAGCCTGAGGTCATCGCGAGGTTTCCCGCGACCAACAGGACCGCCGCCGCGCCGGCGAGCGTCATCCAATCGCGGTTGCGCATGAAAGAGCCGGAACCCTTCTTAGCGTCGGACTCAGCGTCCGGTGAAAGGCCGTTCGTCCGCAGCTGATGCACAGGCGTCTCTGTCTCGACAGTTCCCGATTCGTTACTTCCAGCCGAACGAGCAGCATCTTCAATCGCCGAGCGCTGACTCTGCGTCAAGCCGATCGACTCTTCCGCGGCGAGCTCCTGCTCGAGCTGAGCTGCTGTCACGCGCAGACCATCGACGAAGGCACGCAACTCTGCGCTGTCTTCGAGCATTGATTCCACTTCGGCAATCTCGGCTTCACTCAGTTCGCCAAGAACATAGGCGGTCAAGCGCGGATCGTCCTGCGGACTCCGGATGCCACCATCTTCATGCTCAGATGTGCTCATGCTTGAGCTCCTTCCGTACCGTCGATGACTAGTTGCGCCCGGAGAGTCTTCATTCCCATGTGAATCAACCAACCCACGTGACCGATGCTGACTTCGGCTACGTGGGATATTTCCTTGTAAGAGAGGCCTTGCTGGAACTTCAGCTTCAGCACCTCGCATTGTTTCTCCGGCAGCTTCTCGATCAGTTGCAGAGCGTGCCCCGCCTCGTCTCGAGTGTCCGACTCGTCACTTGTTGCCGGCACCGAGCCTGCACTCGCAACGATTTGTTCCTGTCCAGGGGTTCCCATGCGACTGTCCTTTCGCTGCACGTCGTGCGCGAGATTCCGGCATACCCGGAACAGCCATTCCGTGAGGTGCCCTTCGATGACTTCCGACTCAGCGCGACAGAGACGTAAGAAGGTCTCCTGAACGACATCCCGCGCACGGTCAAGATCGCCAAGCAAGCTGCGCGCATATAACGTCAGCCGCTTCTCGTGCTGCGCGAGGGCAGCGAGCACGAAGGCTGTGCGTTCTTGCTGGTCCGCCTTGGGCAATTCGCTCTCCATCGGTGTCGACTCCTGCACTGGGCGCTCACGATTGGGGGAGGCCCCTGGGCTTCGACCCTTTTCAGGGCTGCCGGTGGCCTTCGCGTTGCGGTTCATTCGCTCTCGTATTTCGGTCATGAGTCTTCGCTCCGTGCGCTCAGCTAGGGAACGGATGGGAGGGGAGTCTCTTGGAGGCGAATGGCAAGTCGCACGTAAGTTAGCGCGTGGGCAGAGCTTGCGACAGCACCGCCGGGGTCTGATCGCCTTAGATACGCTCCGATCGCCGGCATCGGCGCAGTCTTGGTTGACTGCTCGGTCGCCTCGACCGGAGACTACGCGTGCTCCGGGGTCGCTCGACTCCGTAACTCTCGATCCTTAGCAATGGCGACACACCGCCGATCTCATGCGCCTTCACCGCACATTCCTGCTCGTACCGCTCTTCCTTCTCTCTGTACGGGCTCCGCTCCCGGAGCGTCTGCACTTGGTCGTGCTGCACACTAATGATGTGCATGGCCAACTGTTGCCACGAACGGCGACTTGGATGCGGGAGGAGCCGAAGCCGCTAGTAGGCGGAGTCGAACGCTTTGCGAATTACGTCGAGAGCGTCCGCGCGGATGCACCTGATTCTGTGCTGCTGGTGGACGGTGGCGATTGGTTCCAGGGTACGCCCGAAGGGATGATTGATGACGGCGACGCCTTCATGAAGGTTCTCGCGCGGGTCGGCTATGACGCGATGTGCGTCGGCAATCACGAATTCGATTACGGCGTCGATGCACTTCAGGGTCAGCTCGCTGAGACGGAGGTGCCAGCTGTGCTCACCGGAGTGACGAATGCCGAGGGCCGCAGCCTGCCGGGCATACCGGAGTACCTGCTGCTGGAGCGCGCGGGCTTGCGCATTGCTGTCGTCGGCCTCGTGACGCCATCGACGCCCGACATTACGCACGAATCGACACGTGCGTTGCTCTTCGAGTCTCCGTCCAAAGCCTTGGCCAGGGTTCGTGCGGAACTCGATCAGCTCGAGCCACCCGTGGATCTTGTTTTGCCGCTGACCCACATTGGCGTCAACTCGGACCGCGTGTTGGCGAAGGCTCATCCGGACCTGCCGTTGATCGTCGGCGGGCACTCGCACACCTTCTTGAAGAACGGTGTCAACGAGGGGACCGTCTCCATTGTCCAGACGGGCACCAAGCTGAGCGCGGTTGGACGTGTTGACTTGTGGTTCGACGCCGACACGAAGGAGTTGCTTAAGAAGAGCGTACGCGTCGTCAGCTTGCTCGAAGAAGTTCCCGCCGCGGAACGAGATGAGGAGCTCGCGCAAGCTTGCGCAAAGCTGGTCAAGCGCTCCGCGAAGGTCATGGATGAAGTATTGGGAGAACTCGTGCAAGGTCTGCAGCGAGCGTCTGGTAAGCACCGCTCGTCGACCGCGGGGAACTTCATCACTGACACGATGCGTGACTACGCCAAGGCCGATGTCGCGATCCAGAACCAAGGCGGCATCCGCACGAACCTGGCGGCTGGAGCAGTCGATCGACGCGCGCTCTTCGAACTGCTGCCCTTTGGGAACAACCTGGTCGTGCTGACGATGACAGGCTCCCAACTCGAGGCGATCGTGCGACGTAGTGTCGAGGGCATGGCACATACGCCGATCGAATTCAGCGGCATGCAGGTGACCGTCTCTGTCGACGATGCGGCAACTCGCTTGGAGGGCATTCAGCTCGCAGGGCGCGCCATCGTTGCCGAAGCCCGCTATCGGGTTGCAACGAATTCTTTCTTGGCGGGCGGGGGCGATGGCTACATCGAATTTGCGGCGATTCAGCGGCGCGACTCTGACCCCATCTTGCTGCGTGACCTTCTGGCGCGCGCGTTCGAGGGCAAGGCCAAGGTGCAGCCGGCTTCGGACAATCGCATTCTGGTCCTGAAGCCGTGATGTTGCGCTCGCTTTTGGTTCTGACTTGCATGTTGCTGGGACTCCGTTTCGCTCCGCTGTCAGCAGCTACCGGAACGCCGGATGTCTCCAAGGCACTTGCTGCGGATTTGAAGTCGAAGAACTCAGCTACGCGACGGGATGCCGTCATTGTGCTCGGGGACCAGAAGAGTGCGCAGGCAGTCGAGCTGATGCTTAATGCGTTGAAGGACGAAGCTCCGCGCGTCAGCGATACCGCGCAGTTGTCTCTGCCCTCGATGATTACCAGCGACACGCTTGAGCTCGTGCTCGGTAAGCAGGGTCTCGGTTCTCGTGACGATTGGGTCAAGTTGCGTGCCGCCGAAGCCTGTGGCCGAATGCAGGTCCCCTTCGAATCGGATTGGATGCTCGGCGCGCTCAAGGCGAAAGATGAACGCACGCGCTCTGCAGCACTCTGGACTCTCGAACGACTCTCGCTCGCGGGCTATCTGCCCGCGGGCTTATCGAAGAAGGCTCTGGCTGAGGTCAAGAAGAGACTGAAGGATAAGGTAGGGCATGTCGCGGCTATGGCTCTGCACTGCTTGACCGCCGTGGATGTCGAGCGCGGGATGGAGCTCGCTTCGGGCTACGCTGAGTCGAAAAGCTCCGAGCTGCGCGCGGCCTCGGTCCAACTGCAGGCACGACATGGTCCGCGTGATCAACTTGCAGCCGTACTTGCTCGCGCCCTACTGGACGAGGATTTTGGCGTTCGAACCAGCGCGGTCGAAGAGTGCTCGAAGGAGCCGAATAAATCCGTACTGGAAGAACTCGTACGGCACCTGCCCCTCGAGCCCCGGCCTCGCTTGCAGTGGACCATCGTCAAGCGCTTACAGGAGTTGTCAGCGCGCAAGCATCGCATCATCCCAGAAGCTTGGCAGGCCTGGGTCGATAGCCTTGGGGACGATTGGAAGCGAACGGAAGATGAGTACGACGACCTCGATTCCGGCGAGGCCGTCACAGCTTTTGCTGGGCTCAACGTGCTCTCGGGACGAGTCTGCTTCCTGATCGACTTCTCCGGTTCGTTCTGGAAGCAGGGGCGCAATGACAAGACGCGCAAGGAGGCTGCAGAAGTGGAGTTGCGTCGTGCTCTCGAAGCCCTGCCCGAAGAAGCGATGTTCAATTTGATCCCGTTCGCCAATGAACCGGATCCTTGGAAGGAAGAGTTGGTTCGCGCAACGCCGAGAAACGTCAAGGCCGCCATCGCTTCCTTCGAGAAGTCCAACCTGATGGGTAAGGGCAACTTCTGGGACGCGCTGAAGCTTGCGCTGCAGGACCCCTCAGTCGACAACATCGTTGTGCTGACCGATGGCGCTCCAACGGGGGGACGACGTTGGAATCTGAAGTTGATGGGGCCTCTTCTGTCCGAGCGCAATCGCTTTCGACGCGTGGTCTTGGACGCGGTCCTCGTGGACTGCACGCCTAGCCTTGTCTGGATGTGGCGCAACATGTGCGCGGAGGCTGGTGGGCGTTTGGTCGAGATCAGTCTGTGAGCTTCCACCTGCTGGTGGGCACAAGTCGGTCTTGCCTCAAGATGCCCAGGGCTGGATTTTGGCGTTCGATATCCACTCACAGCACGATTGACGCCATTCACGCCGAAGGCGGAACCAAGGGGCTAGGCAGGGGTTGAGTCAGGCGTTGTACTAATGACCGAGATAACGGCTTCTTGCCGACCCAACTGCCCCATGAATACAAAGTCCACACTCCGTTCGCTGATCGCCATTACCTGCGCCCTGATTCCGTGCGCCACTGCGAGCGCGATTCTCCAAGACACGAAGCCCGCTGCGCAGCAGCGACACGCGCAGATTTGGATGCGCTTCGACGCCAACCAGGATGGACGCCTGGATGATGCCGAGAAACAAGCTGCACGCGACTCGATTAGGAGTCGCATCCAAGGCCGTCGCACCACGGCCAAGGGCGCTCCGCAAGAGGGGCAAGCTCAGCCCGAGCCGCAGGGCCTTGCCGAAGGCCAGGGTCAGCTGCGCGAGCGACTGATGAAGCGCCGCGCCGTCCAGGGCGGCGAAGGCGGTGCCAAGCAAGAGAAAAACCGGGGACGTTCGATTTTCGGACAGCGGCCGCAGGGCCGCATGGGTTCGGGTCAGCGTGGTACGAGTCAACGTGGCATGCAGTCCGGGAGACTCGGTGAGGGTATGCGCGAGCGGATTCGCGCGAAGCTCGAGCAGGTGAAGAAGCAAGGTGGCAAGGAGCGCGAACGCGCTGCCGAGAAAGAAAACCGCTTCGATCGCAAGGCCAAGGCCGGACGGCGTTCCGGCAGCCATCGCAAGGGCACGGCCGGCAAGAGGAATGGCGGCGCTTGTGATGGAGCCGGCGCGCAGCATGCGCGGGGCAAGGGCGGCCGCAAGAGAGCTTCCAGCGACAAGGGTAAGACGCCGCGCTTCTGAGCTCGAAGACGCGTGCTTGATCGGCTTCCTGGGTGATTCGCCCAATGCCGGTCTGCCGCACCCATAGCACAGAGGGATTGCATCCAACGAAGGACCCGGAGCTCGACGAGCCCGGGTCTTTTGTAGTTCTTGAAGAGTGCTTTCTGATACAACTCGGGGCCGCTCCCCGCCTTCCGAAGTCTCAGGTGCCAGCAGAAGCGCACGCTGCGAATTCCAGGTCAGAGGCTTTGAGCGCGACCGAATCGCCCTGAGGGCGTTCTTCACGATGCAGACCGTTCACATCCGCGAGCACGGCGGTCCCTCCGTGCTGCAATTGGTGGAGACACCTCGCCCGGAACCCGGCCCGGGTGAAGTCCTGTGTCGCGTGCTCGGGTTGTCGGTCAATCACTTGGACCTCTGGGTCCGGCGCGGGATGCCGGGCGTGAAGATCCCCATGCCGCACATCCCCGGTTGTGACGGAACGGGCGAAGTCGTGGCTTGCGGAGATGGCGTACAAGCAGCACTCGAAGTCGGGCAGCCCGTGCTACTGGAACCCGGATTCACCGTCGCCGATTCGCAGTGGGTCAGCGAAGGTCTCGACCACTTGGCAGACGACTATCAAATTCGCGGAGAGCACGGCGCTGGCTATGGACGTGAGTTCGTGTGTTTGCCTGAACGCTACGTGTTGCCGTTGCCGGATGGTCTCGACCCAGTCGACACGGCCGCTACGCCGCTGGTTTTCTTGACTGCATGGGGCTTGCTCCATTCCCGCGCGCAGGTGCGCAAGGGCGAGCACGTGCTCGTACTCGGAGGAGCAAGCGGTGTCGGCTCGGCAGCAATCCAGGTAGCGCGCGAAGCAGGAGCAAAGGTCATAGCGACAGCTGGGCGCAAAGAAGGACGTGCACTCAGTTGTGAACTCGGGGCCGATGTCGCTCTCGATCACGGCGATCCTGATTGGGGCAAGCAACTGCGCTCGTGGAGTCCACGCGGAGTCGATGTAGTCGTCGAGCATGTCGGGCCCGCAACTTGGGCGACCAGCATGCGCGTGCTCGCGCGCAATGGACGGCTCGTGACCTGCGGTGGCACGACGGGCCCCAAAGTGGACATTGCCTTGCCTCACTTATTCATGAAGAATCAATCCGTGCTTGGCTCGACGATGGGTCCACGCAATGCCTTCCCGACGATTCTGGAGAGGCTTGCATCCGGCGCTTACAAAGCTGTCGTAGATCGCCGCATGCCGTTGTCGGAAGTCAGGCAAGCTCATGAACTTCTTGAGGATCGTGGAGTCACGGGCAAGATCGTTCTGATCCCCGGATCGTAGATACGTAAGCAAGTAGAGCGGCCCAAGTGAAGCCGCCTTCTCGACTTAGCGTCGCAAGGAAGCGAGCGAAACAAAGATGAACGCAGAATCGATCGAAAGAGCCACCGTGATCGGAGCCGGCACGATGGGCCATGGCATCGCGCAGGTGTTGGCCATGACCGGAGTGCAGGTGACCTTGTTCGATGTCGCTGCTGATGCGCTCGAGCGCGCGCTGAGCAAGCTGAGCGCCAACTTGGACAAAGGGGTCGCGCGTGGCAAGGTCACGGCCGAGTTGCGCGACGAGAGCCTGGCTCGGATGAGCACCTCGACCGATCTGCAAGTCGCGACCGAAGGCGTGCAAGTCGTGATCGAGGCCGTGCCCGAGAAGCTCGACTTGAAACGCTCGATATTTACTCAACTCGGCGATTCGCTTGGGCCTGAAGTGCTGCTCGCGACGAACACTTCTTCGCTCTCGATCCAAAAGATCGCCGAGGCTGCCGCGTATCCTGAGCGTGTCGTCGGCATGCATTTCTTCAATCCCGTTCACATCATGAAGTTGGTCGAGGTCGTTCGGACCGATTCCAGCTCGGATGAGGCTGTGACGTGCGCACTGGATCTGGCTCGTCGCATGGGCAAGCAGCCGATCGATGTGCGTGACGCGCCTGGATTCGCCTCCTCTCGACTGGGTATCGCGATCGGCATGGAAGCCATTCGCATGGTCGAGGAAGAGGTCGCTAGCGCCGAGGACATCGACAAGGCCATGACGCTCGGCTATGGCTTCCCCATGGGGCCGTTGAAGCTGACCGACCTGGTTGGGCTGGATGTTCGGCTGTCGATTGCCGAGTATCTCGAAACGAAGCTCGGCCCACGCTTCCAGCCGCCGCAGTTGTTGCGCGACAAGGTCGAGCGCGGCGAGCTCGGCAAGAAGAGTGGTCGTGGATTCTACGACTGGCAAGATTGAAACGATCACCAAGTGCGCTTGACTGACTGAGCTAGATCGACCTGAGTCGATACTGAAGACTGCCTCCTACAACTAAGACTGAGTGACAGCTATGACCGATGCTGATTGGGGAAATCTGGATGACGCCTCTGTGACCAAGCCTGGTACGCCGCGCTGGCTCCTTTTCTGCGGGTGCGGTTGCCTCGTGTTCATCCTGATCGCTGTCGCCGTCGGCTTCTGGGGTGCGGGCTTCGTCAAAGACGCGAGCGACAGCGACCTGCAGTGGACCAAGCTCTCGAGCGTGCTCGAGTTCGAGGAGCGACCGGAGTCGCACAAGTTGACGGTCGGCTTCACGGTGCCTTTTGTCGACATCCAGATCTTCGTCTTCGAGCCGACGATGACCGGCGTCGGTGGCGTGATCTTGGGCTTGCCTTCGGGAGGCGACGGTGACGAATACCGAAGCGATCTGCTGGATGTCGAGATGAACCCGGGTTCCGAAGAGCGCAGCCTGGTCGTTCAGGGACGCGAGCTTGTTGGGCTGCGAACCAACGGTGAAGGTACGGCGGGCGAGTTCAACTGGGGTGGCAACAGCGGTCAGGAAATGATCGTGCTCGAGTTGAGCGAAGAGGATGACAAGAAGGGACTCTTCGTGATGATCTTCGCGGAGCATCACAATATCGATGAGCTCGAAGACGATGACATCCGGCGTTTCCTCGCGCCCTTCAAGATCGGGCCGGACCCGCCTTCGGTCGAGATGATCGTCGAGCCCGAGGTGCTGCCCGAGCCCGAAGAGGGCCCCGAGTCCCAAGAGGGCGCAGAGGAACCGCACTCGAGCGAGGAGTCAGATTCCGAATCCGAGCATGAGAAGGAAGAGGGTGGCGAGGAGCATGCGGAGACCGAGGGCCAGGACCGCTGAAGCACTGCCCAGTCGGCTTGATCGTGTGATGTACGTCAGATAGTGAGTGTCGACGCGGGAATAGGTAGCGAGAAGCCGCGTAGGCACTGATCATGAGGATCGAAATCGACCGATGACCGAAGCCTCGAATAACGAAGACAAAAGCTCAGACTTGGAAACTGGCGCCGATGCGGCGCGGGTCGAGTCAAGTGTGCCTGCGCTCGATGACAATGCCGCGTCATCCGATCCCGAGGCAGGCGAGCAAGACGCGCAGCCGAAAGGCGTCGCGTCGCCCTTCTCTGTGGTTGGTATCGGCTTTGGACTGTTGTTGATCGTCAGCACGCTGTTGTCTCAGCTGCCGCAGCCTGTTGCCTCGATCGATGCAGCGGAGCTCCTCGGTCAGCGGTTCTCAGCACACGAGCAACCCTTCGGCTTTCCAGTGATGCGCGCGGAGCGGTACAGGGCTGGGGAGGAGTTCCTGACCTTTGGCGTCGCTGCTGATGTCGAAGCAGAGGACGAACGCTTGGCCGCGAAGAAAATCGTCTGTGGTGGCGATATGGAAGGTCGCGGAGGCTGGGGCGGCGGCGGTCATGGTGCCCATTCGGGGATGCAGAGCACGCGCGACTGGACGGCGCTCTTTTTGGATCGCGAGGGTGGTGAGCCACTCGAGGTCGGCCTGGTCTGGTATCCGCTAAAGCTGGCGAAGAAGGTACTCCCGAAGCAGTTCGGAAGCGTGCAGTACACGGACATCGGAGAGCTCGGTGATAAGGGTGGTGTCGCGTTGATCGAGAGCGGGTCACTCGATTGGTGGGGGTACCAAGTGCACTACCGGCTCGAGCGCCATTTCGAGTTGCACGATGGGGAGCCCGCCTTTCGCGATAAACTGCGCGCGAACCTCTCGCTCGGTACGCTCGGCAATGTGATTCACTTGCGCTGGCCAGTCGGTGTGCTGGGCGACAAGGAAGCGCTCGCTACCGCACTGAAGGCGTTCGAGCCTGCCAGCTGAGGCGGGGCGGAAGGGTCATACTCGCCGGAGCGCAGCTCTGCCTCGCGGACGAGCGTGAGGGCAGGTCGCGCGAGTCAGACGCTACTCGATTCGTTCCGCGAGCAATTCGGCGATGTGCTGAACTTGCACGTTCAGCTTGCGCCGGTGAATGCCAGTGGCCCACTGCAACTGACAGCCCGGGTTGGCGGTGATGAGGCGCTCGACCCCGCTGCGTTCAAGCTCGTCGAGTTTTGGGTCCAGGATCTCTTCGCTGTCTTCGGGGCGTAGCACTGAGTAGATGCCCGCTGAACCGCAGCAGGATTCACAGTGCGGCATCTCGACCAGCTCTAGGCCCGGCAAGGCGGCGATCAAATCACGCGGCTCGCTGCGGATACCTTGCCCATGACAAAGGTGACACGGATCGTCATAGGTGACGCGCACAGGCTCGTCCGAACCTGTCAGCCTAGTCTGCAGACGCTCGGCCACATCGCGGCGATTCAAGAGCTGCGTCAAATCGCGAAGCCTGCGGCTGAAGCGCTCTGCGCGCTCGCTCCAGCCTTCCTCATTGCGCAGCAGTTCCGCATAGCTGCGCATATGAGCTCCGCAACCGGCACTATTGATGACGATGTCGGATCCCTGGCCAGCTTCGTTTTCGCAGGCCTCGAAGGCCTCGATAGTCTCACGCGCCAGACGCCGCGCCGTCTCTAACTCGCCATTGTGAGCGTGCAACGCGCCGCAGCAGACATGCTCGCGCGGCGTGTGGACATCGAAGCCGCAGCCGGTGAGAACCTTGGCTGTCGCGCGGTTCACATCGCCGAAGAGCTCCGGCATCACGCAACCTTCGAGCATCGACACAGAGCCGATTCGTTCGCTGCGGGCGGTTTGTGGACTCGGCATCAAGCCCCGTTCCGCGTTGCGCGGGACGGGCGGCATGGCCGCTAGGTTGCGGCCCATCTTACCCAGCAAGGCTCCTGCTATCTTGGACAACCCCAGCCACTGCACGAGTCGCAAGCTGCGGCCCATCCAACGCAGTAATGGGCGCCGCACCAAGATCATGTCGAAGCCGATTCGGCGCAGCATGCGCGTCGTGAAGGAGCGCGGTAGCTTGTCCTCGAGCGCGTCGCGCGTGTTCTCCATCATCGGGCCGAAGTCGACGCCGGCCGGGCAGACGCTCTCGCAGTGATGGCAGACCAGGCACGAGTCCATAGACTCGCGGAAGGCGTCGTCGACTTCGATGCGATCCTCTGCCAATGCACGCATCAAATGGATGCGGCCGCGCGGGCTGGCGTCTTCGCGTCCAGTCAAGCGGTAGGTCGGACAGCTGTGGATACAGAGGCCGCAGTGAATGCAGTCCAGGCTCTTTTCGTAGTCGACGCGGTAGGCGGGCTCGGCCCCCTGGGTGACCTTCGTCTCGAGACTCATACAGGTGCCTCCGTTGCCGGGCTGCAAGCAGGGAAGGCGGTCGATGCGAAGCGCCGTCCCGGATCGAGTTCGAGAGATAGGGCGTGCATCCAACGCTGCGCTGCCTCACTACCATCGTGAGCGAGGGCGTTGCAGACAGCAGCAGGTAGATCGATTGGGTCGACTCGGATTTCGGCGGCACTCAATAGGTCGCGCAACTCTTGCAGTTCGCTCGCGAGCTCGGCCGGTTCGCTTCGTGCGGCCTCGGCCAAGCGAATGTCGATGGTTGCGACCGATGGTGAAGCGATGACTCCGAAGTCCCACCCGTGCGTCTCCGCGAAGGTCGTGAAGGTGTTGATCGCATCCGCGCCCCGACTCGGGAAACAGCTCAGGCGTATGTGCGGCCATTGGCCGGGAGCAGCGGTCGCATCACGAAGGGAGAGGCGCCTTGCACGAGCCTGGGCCGGCGAGTGCTCCTCTGCCTCGAACGAGCTTCCGACGAGAGTTTCGAGAGCAACCTGCTTCGCAGAAGTCACGACCTCGGCTTGTCCGCCGTACGCGATCCACAACTTCCATCGTGTAGGTCTGCCCGCATCGTTCATCGACTGCAACGTCAACAGGTCAGGCATGATGTCGAGCCGTGCAATGCGATCCGCGAGCTCGACTAAGTCACGCGATGCCGTGCCTTCGATCGCTAGCAAGGCCTCCTGCTCCGGCAACGGAAACAGACGCAAGCTCAGCTCCAAGGCCATGCCCAAACTTCCGCGGGACCCGCACAGCAAGCGATGTAGATCGAAACCGGTGACATTCTTGACCAAGCGTCCGCCCGTTTTGATGCAGGTTCCGTCGCCGTTCAGGTAGCGCATCCCGAGTACGTGATGACGCGTCGGCCCGAAGCGTCCGCGGTCGACTCCGGATTGTCCGGCAATGACGACGCCACCCAGTGTTGCGCGGTGCGGCTTACCGATGTCAGGTGTCAAACGGTGGCCGCCCGCAGCGACTTGCTCGGCGAGCGCATCCATGCGGCAGCCGACCTGAGCCGTCAATGTGCCATCGCCAGGTTCATAGGCAACGACACGTTGCAGCTTGCGTAGCGATACGGCCAAAGTGGGCGGCTGCTCGGCTTCGAAGACTTCGGGTCGACACCAACTAAGGCGCCCGCCCAGGCCGATCGGTAGCACGCGCACCTTCTCTGTTGCCGCGCGTTCGACGAGTTGCATCGCGGCCTCTTCGGATTCGGGCGTGATGACAGGCAAGACACCGGGGCAGCCATTCTCCGAGAGTGCTTGGAGTTTGTGTCCGTCCGCTTCCAGTGCCGAGACTAGGGACTCGATGATTTGATTCATCGCCCAGCTCCGCTGGGCTCTTCGCCCGCGGGCGAGGGGATCGGTCGCGTGCGCATTTCCATACAGGCCCGCAACGGGATCATTTTTCCGGGGTTCATGAGACGCTTAGGATCGATGGCGCGCCGCGCGGCGTCCATCGCATCGAGGTCGTCTTGGCTGAACAGCAAATCCATTTGCGCTTGCTTCTCGAGTCCAACGCCATGTTCGCCAGTCAGCGAACCGCCCACATCGACGCAGGCGCTCATGATCAAATCGCCTGCTTCGAGTACGCGTTCAACCTCGCCTGGATCACGTCGGTCGTAGGAAATGTTCGGGTGCAAGTTGCCGTCTCCTGCGTGGAAGACGTTCGAGATCTTCAGCCCGCGATCGTGGCAGATCGTCGTCGCTTTGCTGACGATCTCGCGCAACTTGGTGCGCGGGACAACGACATCCGCGACGTACAGATCGGGCGCGACGCGGCCCATCGCACCGAAGGCTCCCTTGCGGCCGGCCCACAACTTGGCACGCTCCTTCGCATCGCGTGCGCGTCGGCTCTCGATGCAGCCGCGCTTGCTCAAGAATTGCTCGATACCCTTGGTCGTCGTGGCTACTTCGACCTCGGTGCCTTCAATCTCGAGCAGCAAGACGGCTTCCGCGTCTTGTGGATAGCCCGCGGCGAAGACGCTGGCCTCCACGGCTTCGATTGTCAGCTTGTCCAGGATTTCGATCGCGGTCGGCTCGAGGCGCGCGCCGATGATGTCGCTGACCGTGTCACACGCAGCATCCAGGTCAGGGAATATCGCGAGTAGGGTTTCCGTGACAGCCGGTGTCGGCGTCAGGCGGATCGTGATCTCGCTCGCGAAGCCCATCATCCCTTCGGAGCCGACGAAGAGTCCGATCAGGTCCAAGCCGTCAGGGTCGATGACAGGATAAGACAGATCGACGATTTCGCCGGTGGGGGTGATGATCACCAAGCCCAGGATGTGTCGCGTGGTCGAACCGTGCCGGAAGCAATGCGGACCGCCCGAGTTCTCGCCAACATTGCCGCCAATCGTACAGGCCGCTTGGCTGGATGGGTCCGGCGCATAGAACAGGCCGTGCTGCTTGGCTGCGCGCGTCAGATCGACGTTGACGACACCGGCTTGGACGCGCGCGTAGTGGTCCTTCGGGTTGACTTGCAGAATGTCACGCATGCGCGCCGTGCCGATCACGACACCGCCCTCTACCGGAGTCGCACCGCCGGACAGGCCCGTTCCTGCGCCGCGCGGGACGACAGGAATGCCTTCGGCGTGCAAGAGTCGCATGCATGCGGCTGCCTCTTCGGTGTTGCGCGGCAACAGCACGAGTTCGGGCGTGTGACGCTTCAATGTGAGGCCGTCACTTTCGTATGCGAAGCGTGCGTTCTTGGCCGTGATCAGGCCACGATCGCCAAGGATCGCTCGAAGCTCATTTGTCAGCTGCGGATTCATGCGCGAAGGGTCCGAAGGGGATCCAAGAGACTACAGGATCCGGCTCGATGTGCGGCGCTTGCAGAGGCGAGATTCAGGATCCTCTTGAGCGCGAAGTAGCGCTTGTCTCTCAAAGCCAAGAGTGGCGTGCAGCCCTAGCGGCCAATTGAAAAACTCTGGTCCAGGCCTCGGGATCTCCGAAATGCGTGGCCGCCTTGCCAGAAGCCACGAAGAGCATCCAGCTATGCGCGGAAGCTGGCGCCTCGCCGGTCGATCCGGAGAACCAAAATTATGAACGGGACGTTCTCAACGGGGGGGCAGCTAGCTCGGGAAAGCAAGCTTCGCAGCCCCGATCCAACCCGCGCTACCGCCCAAACTGGCTTGCATCAGCTGTAGTTCTCGGCCGCCAAAGAGCCGCTGGGCGAGCCCTTCGTGCACGCCGTCGCGCATACAGTCCAGCGCAGCTGCGAAGCCACCGCCGAACACGAAGCAATTAATATCGAGCAGCGAGACGACGTAGGCCAAACCCAGACCCAGGTCGACGCCAATGCCGTGCAAGAGAGCTCGCTCGTCCTCCTCACCAGCTCGTGCGCGTTCGGACAATAGCTCGAGGTTTCCGGGATCACTGGTGGGCAGGCCGGCTGCGATCGCGCGACGCCGCGCGGCTGTCGCAGAAGCGAGCGTTTCGAGGCAGCCCGTTGAGCCACAGCCACATAGTTCGCCGTGCGCGTGCACGACTAAGTGTCCTACCTCGCCGGCCATGCCGCCCGGCCCAGCGAATAATCGTCCGCCCAGCACCAAGCCGCCTCCGATGCCTGTGCCGAGTGTGACGACCATCACATTGTCGATGCCGCGCGCAGCACCGAGCCATTGTTCACCCAAGGCGGCGACGTTTGCGTCGTTCTCGTAGGCGACGCAATCAGCCGGAATATCCAGTCTCTTGGCCAGTTCAGCAGCGAGCCGAACACCGTCGAGCGCGCGCAAGTTGGGGCTCTCGATCAAGGTTCCGTTCGAACGGTCGAAGACGCCCGCGCAGCCGATACCTAGCTTGTCTTGCACGCCCATCTCGCGTGCCAGATCTGCGGCTTGATCAAGCACACGATCCGCGCCTGCCGACAGCTCGATCGGAGCAGATGTTTCCTGCAGGATTTTGCCGTCCCAATCCGCAGCCCCAGCCTTAATGGAAGTTCCACCGAAGTCGAGGCCGACGAGCCGCGCCTGCGAGCATGCGCCGCTCACATTGCTCACGACTTCCTGCCGCGGATGCGGCGCGTGACTCGGCGGTAGGCCTTCAAGTAGTTGCGCGCACTCTCGCGCCACGAGAAGTCCTGTCCCAAGCAGCGGTGGACCATGTCCCTCCACTCAGTCGGCTTCTTGTACAGGTTGCGAACGTTGTCGAGGCCGTCGAGCAGACTCTCGGTGGTGTAAGCGTGGAATGTAAAGCCGGTGCCCGTGCTTGGACTGCGCGCATGATCGACGATCAAGTCCTGCAGTCCGCCGTGGGCATAAGCGATCGAGGTCACGCCATAACGCATCGCGATCGCGCACAGTGCGCTCGACGGGTTGTAGTGCGCGGGCATCATCAAAATGTCGGCGCCGCCCATCAGTGCGTGTGCCGTACCCAGGTGATAGCCCTCGATCACGCGGCAGCGAGCCGTGAAGTTTGATTCCACGTTGCGCATGCGCTCCAAGATGTTCGGTTGTCCGGGACCCATCATCACGAGCTGCACGTTGCGTTCGAGGATCGGGATCAGGGCTTCGGCAAGGATGTCGAACCCGCTATCCGAATCGAAGCGACCAATGATGCAGATCAGCGGCGTGCGAGGACCGTTGTCGAGCTTGAGCGAGGCTTGTAGATGTGCCTTGCAGCGCTTCTTGCCGGCCAGCTCGGTGTCGTGTGTCCCGAACTCCTGCGGCAACAACGGATCGTTCGTCGGATCCCAAGCGCGATAGTCGATACCGTTGACGATTCCGACCAGCTCCTTTTTGCGACGGCGGAAGGACTTGTCGAGACCATCGCCGCGTTCGGAGTTCTGCACGCTTTCGACGTGAGCAGGTGAGTGCGTTCCGACGATCGTCGCGAACTCCGCTCCTGCTTTCAGGTAATTGACCTTACCGCCAAGTTCGATGCCATCGATCGCTCGGAAGTACTCATGCGAGATGCGAATCTTCGGCAGGATCGAACGCTCGAAAGATCCCTGCATTGCGAGGTTGTGGACACCAAAGAAGGTTCCAGCGCGCTCCGTAGGGTGGCCCTCGATGTTCGCCCCGTATTCCAGCTTGTGGTAGACGGGGATCAGACCGGTCGTCCAATCCATGCAATGCAATATGTCCGGCGTCATCCCGAGTCGATCGAAAGACTCGAGCACGGCGCGCGAGAAGATCGCATAGCGACGCCAGTTGTCCGGGTAGGGACCGTTGTCGTCACCGTAGGGGTGGCGGCTGCGGAAGAGTCCGTCGTGGCCGACTAGCACGATCTGGAGATCTCCGAGCCTGCCCTGCTGCAAGCTCAACGTGACGCGTCGATCACCGTCCGAGACACAGACTTCGCCGCGCTGACCAAAGTCAGACAGCTTGTCCGTCTCGATTTCCTTCGTGAACGGAAGGAAGACGGTTACATCGGCGCCTTCGCGCGCCAATGCACGCGGGAGGTATTCCGAAATCTCCGCGAGGCTCGTTCGGCGAACCAGGGATTGGAACTCGGGCGTTACGAATGCGACCTTCAAGTGAATCGTGGCTCGGCTGGTTGGCCGGCGCTCCATCGGGAAGGAAGACGTAGAGTGAGGTTCAAAGGCGATCTGGGCAATCTGAGGAGGTCATCGGACCGTCAGGTACCGGGTAACTTAGGAAAACCGGGCCAGATCCCAAAATCTTGCAGAGGTGTATTCGGTTAAGCCTTTTACTGGTAATGACTTACGGCATTTCATTCGAAGGTGCATCTCAGCCGGAATCCGTCGTCTCGCGCGCTTCTAGCGCTATCATCCCCGGCAGTGGGCACCTCTGCGCCGGATGGGTGCCCCGGTCCAGGTCAGCCTTCGCCCCGACGATTCCGCCTTCCCGCTGCTCATGCTCCAATCGATGGTCCTTCCCTCTCCCCGCCTTGTCGTCACCTTTGCCGCGATGGTCCTGCGTGCCGAGGCGTCGCTATGAGCCGCGCACCTCTGCTGCTTGTGGTTCTTGACGGTTGGGGCCAACGCCAAGAGCGAGAGCACAACGCAATCGCCAGTGATGCTCCTTACTTCCGAGAGTTGATGGAGAAGTATCCACACTCCTCGTTGTCCGCCTGTGGTGAGGAAGTTGGGTTGCCGAAGGGAATCATGGGCAACTCCGAAGTGGGGCACATGAATCTGGGCGCAGGCCGGATCATCAATCAGGATGTCAGTCGCATCGACAAGTCCATCGAGGACGGCAGCTTCTTCGAGAACGGTGCCTTCATCGAAGCCATCGAGCGCGTGCGACGCGAAGGAAAGCAACTGCACTTGATGGGGCTCTTGTCGAATGGCGGCGTGCACTCCAGCGATCATCACCTACGGCAACTGCTGAAGATGTGTGCGGACCGAGGCCTCGCTTCGCAGCAAGTGTGCTTGCATGTCATGACCGATGGCAGAGATACGCCGCCGCGATCGGGACTAGGTTTCGTCAGCGAACTCGAACAGGCCATCGAGTCGACAGGTGTCGGCCGCATTGCCTCGATCATTGGCCGTTACTACGCGATGGATCGCGACAATCGTTGGGATCGTGTCGAGCGCGCGTATCGTTTATTCGTCGGCGGCCTTGGTGAACGCTTTGATCGTGCTCAGGATGTGATGAGCGCTTCCTATGCGAAGGATGTTACGGATGAGTTCGTCGAGCCCTCTGTCGTTGGAGCTCCCGATCAAGGGCGTATGTCGGCGGGTGACGCTGTCATTTGCTTCAACTATCGCTCGGACCGGATGCGTGAGATCGGGATGGCGCTTGGCTTTCAAGAGTTTGCTGATTTCGAGCGCGAGCAGGTGCCGCTTCCTGAGCTCGTGACGATGACGCGCTACCGCGCAGACTTCCCCTTCGCGGTAGCCTATGCACCTAACGACCTGATCAATCTCTTCCCTGATCTCATCAGCCGCGCGGGTCTGACACAGAAACGAATCGCTGAGACGGAAAAGTATGCGCACGTGACCTTCTTCTTCTCAGGCGGTCGAGAGGAGCCCTTGCCCGGCGAAGAGCGCATCTTGTTGCCTAGTCCAAGGGTTGCTACCTATGACTTGCAACCCGAGATGAGTGCACCTGGGATCACGGATGCGATCCTGTCCGAAGTCGCCAAGGGCGAGACCGATGTCTTCATCATCAACTTCGCGAACGCCGACATGGTTGGTCACACTGGTATTTACGACGCTGCCTGTGCTGCCGTTCGAACCATCGATACTTGTCTGCAGCGCATCGTCCCGGCGGTCAAGGCGAAGGGCGGCACGGTCGTCATCACGGCCGACCATGGCAACTCGGAGATGCTTTGGGATGCTAAGAACGATCAACCTCATACCGCGCATACTTTGAATCCTGTTCCGATTGTTTTCTGCTCGGACGCGCTCGTTGGAGCCAAAATGCGTGAACGGGGCATCTTAGCGGATGTCGCTCCCACTCTGCTGCAACTGCTGCAGCTCGAGCCTGCCGAACAGATGAACGGCCGCTCCTTGCTTCTGTAGGAGTCTCTTACCATGGGAATCGAGTGCACGATCTTGGGCGCTACTGGCGCCGTCGGACAACGCTTTGTTCAACTGCTGGAGAACCACCCGTGGTTCGAACCTGTGCGCTTCTGTGCATCGCCGGCGAGTGCAGGAATGCTGTACGGCGAACAAGTCGAGCGCAGCGGAGGACGCGTGCCCGAGCGTTTCGCTGGGCATACCCTCTGCGCTCCGGATCCCACGGCTGATCCGACCCCGCTCGTATTCTCGGCATTGGACGCGGATGTCGCGATCGAGGTCGAAGAAGACTTTGCGCGCGCCGGTTCGCTTGTCGTCTCGAACGCCAGCGCACACCGCATGGATCCACTTGTGCCCTTGATGGTTCCAGAGGTCAACGCGGATCACATCGAACTCCTGACTCGGCAACGGGATGAACGCGGGTATCCGGGTGTCGGTGGGCTCCTGACGAATCCTAATTGTTCGACCATAGGCCTGACCTTGGCCTTAGCAGCGCTGCGCGTGCACGGCTTGCAGCGCTTGCACGTTGTCACGATGCAGGCGTTGTCAGGCGCCGGATTGAAAGGCCCGAGCGCGCAGCAGATGCTGGACAATATCCTGCCCTTCATTCCTGGCGAGGAAGAGAAGCTTGGTGCAGAGACCTGCAAGATCTTCGGCGAATTGATCGACGGCAGTCAGATCCGGCCAATGGATGTGGCCGTGAGCGCGCAGTGCAACCGTGTCGGTGTAATCGATGGTCATACCGGCTGCGTTTCGCTGGAGTTACAGTCCAAAGTGTCACGCGAAGAGCTGATCGAAGGGTGGCAAGCCTTCCGTTCAGTTCCGCAAAAACTCGACTTGCCCAGCGCTCCGAAGCAACCGACGATTTATCACACTGCGCTCGACGCACCCCAGCCGCGGTTGCATCGCGGCTTAGGGCGTGGCATGTCGACCTCGATCGGTCGTTTACAGACGTGCGCGGTGTTGGATTGGCGCTTTGTGTTCTTATCGCATAACACCCTACGCGGTGCCGCCGGCGGTGCTGTTCTCGTAGCAGAGTTGGCTAAGGCGCGCGGGTTGCTCGGCTGAGGGGCGGCCACTCGCTTGGATTGCCTTACGGCATTCCTCAATCTGAGCTGGAAGTCGGTTGAGCGATCGTCTCAACCTGAACCCGCGACTGTTACTTGAACTCGACTTAGCGTCGCTCGCCGGGTTGCAACTCCCTCGGCTCACAGCGGAAGACTCGTCCGTCTTGGATGCCGCCTGCAGCCGACGAGTGAAAAGGGCGCCAGAGTGCAGTGTAGCTTCCTGGCGTAATCTTGAGTTGTGTGGAGGACCACGGCGAAGGGTCGTCTTCCGATGGCTTGAAGCCGACATAACGCACCCTTTGCTCTGGCAACTCGGCATTCAGCGAAACCAAGGCTAGGTCGAAGTGAGAAGCTTGGTTGAGAAGCTCGGTCGCGTGCAGAGTCAGGACCAACTGACAGGACAAGAATAGAAGCTCGCGCGTGAGCTTCCCTCCTGCTTTGAGATCGATCAACAGATCTTCGGCTCGCAAGTGGCTGCCCTATGCATCCTCATACGAGAGTTGCTGCAGCGCTTCTTGCCCGCCATTGCGAGCTGCTTCTAATACGGGGCGGAAGTTGGCCCAGCTCGTCTCTCTAGATTGTCGTATGGATGCCATTGTTCTTTGCAGAGGCATTCGCCCCCCCCCCCTTACCTGGGCGGATTGAGGGACGCGCAGCGAAATCTGATTACGGAAAAACACGCCGTGGGCTTGTCGAGCCGTGCGGGATGTAGAGTTCCAAGGAGGCATGCGGCAGGGCAATTGGGCTGAGAACGACAGCGCCTACCGTGCTGTCAGATGGTGGGGCGGAGTCCGATCCGTGCACCGTCATCTTTACCCAAGCTCGCTCGAGCTTCGTGCTCGGGCTAGCCGGCATCGCTTGCTAGGATTCGCGACGTGCAGCACCAGCGAACTACAGAACCCACACGACCCGCCCGGCGCGAGAGTCTCACTCGGCTCTCACTCCCCATCTTGTTGCTTGGTTGCGGAGCATGTGGCCCTCCTGCAGCGCAGCTTCCGAATGTATTGCTGATCTCCTTGGACAGCGTTCGCGCAGACGAACTCAGCTTTCGCGACAACACGATCAGCCCGCGCATGACTGAATTGGCGCGTGCAGGAACGACCTTCCGGCGAACGCTCTCAGGCTCGAGTTGGACCCTGCCCGCGCACGTCCAAATGTTCACGGGCCAACCGCCGTCGCTACACGGAGTTCAGATCGATCAGCACAAGATCGACGCCGCGACGCGCACGCTTCCCGAGTGCTTGCGCGATGCCGGCTACTACACGGCCGGTATCTGGAGTGGTTGGTACCTGGCTGGAGAATACGGCTATGCGCGTGGCATGACTCGCTACGACTGCGCGATGACGCTCAACGCGGAAGCGGAGCAGGCCTTGGCCGATGCGCGTCAGGTCGGGGGACAAGTGGCACAGATCGCAGAGATCCGCCGCGAACAGACGAGCCATCGGGACATCACCTCGCAGCGAATTGTCGAGCGTGCCCGTGTAGCGCTGGGCGAAGTGTCTGCAGAGGATCCCGTCTTCCTGTTCGCCCACTTCTTCGATCCACACTACGACTACACACCACCCGCTCCCTACGACACGGCCTTTGATCCCGAGTACGACGGACCGCTCGATGGGCGTGATTTCTGGTCCGACCTCCGCATCTTTGATGCGACCCAGACGCCGCCGCGGCAGATTGAAGAGCGTGACCTGGAGCATATTCGTGCGCTGTACCGCGGCGAAATTGCGTGGACGGATCAGGCTGTCGGTCAGTTGCTCGACGCATTCGAAGAGGCCGGTAGGCTCGATAACACGATCGTGATCATCACAGCCGATCACGGCGAAGAGTTCTTCGAGCACGGCAATCGGGGTCACCGGCAGAGTTTGTATGAGGAAGTGCTGCGCGTGCCTCTGTTGATCGTGCCGCCCGCGAATGCTCATGGCACCAGCGCGACCTGCGACATGCTCACGAGCCTCTCCGATCTGATGCCGACCATCCTCGAGATGATCGGTCAGCCGTTGCCGAAGGGTGTCTATGGCCGTTCACTCGTGCCCTTGCTAACAGGCAAGTCGCTACCGGCGCGACCTCTGCTCAGCAGCCTTGCTGTCGTCGGACGCAGTGGAACGGAGACTTCGTCCTCGCGCGTGATGGAGTGCTTGACGACCGAGAACGAGAAACTGACTCGCGTGCTGAGTGTCGCGCCAGACGGATCAGCGACGCTCGAGCAACTGGCGTTCACGGACCTCGCGAGCGATCCGGGTGAAATGCGCCCGCGGGTAAACCCAGCCAATGCGCGCTTGCGAGCGACTTGGGATGCGCTCGAAGCGGAATCGAGCCGCATGCGTCAGTTCCAACTAGGGCTCGAGCGATCGCCCGCCGAAGAGCGAAGGACTAACGTCAAGACGCTCTTCGCTGCTGAACTGGGCGCGCTCGGGTATGCGGAGGGTGGCGAGGTCGATGCGAATGAATACCCCTTGATTCCTTGGTCGCTCTCGCCGTTGCCACCGATTCCGTATCCGGTGCGCGACTAGCAAGGTCGCCCTAAGAACAATGCATCACGGTAGCAGGCAGGTATTTCCGTTGAGCACGTCATCCGCATAGATGCGTAGCCTGCCACTGCGTGCGCCGATCGACCAAGTTGGCGTACCCACCACAAAGCCGTCGCCGTTCGTGTCTTCGGTCGCATATGGCACGCGCATGCGAGCAATGCCATCCGCGCCGACGAGGCTCGAGCGACGGAACGCGAGCGGATTTTCGACTCCGGGGTACTCCAAGTCGAGTGCGATCGTGAGATGCTCGCCGGGAACGCCATCGGTTTCGATCCTTGCACCCGGGACGCGTTCATAGATCCAACCCATACCGACCTTCGCACCGAGGCTCTTCAGAGTCGGCTGCAGTTCTTGCATGGGGGAGACATGCACACGTCGCAGGAAATCTAGCGAGTCGAGCTTCGGCCCCAGCGCTGATGCATACGGGCGTCCACCATGCATCAATGCAGCGCCAATCGTCTCGAACCATGCGTCTTCGAGCGTGCCGCTAATGCCGTCCGAGGTCGAGTACTGGCTGCGTTCGCTCTCGGGCATGGAGCGAAGCATGCCCCGTAGCGAGTTCGTGAAGCTACTCATCAGCAGCACGTAGCGCGCTTGTCGGTCCACTAAGATTTGCTCGGCGCGCGCGGAGTCATGGGACATGAAGAAGCGCGTCGGATCCAGATAGCTATCCTCTCCGATGTAGGACCCGAAGTTCGTGGCCACGGTCGGTTGTCGAGTGACCCACTCTATGCCATGGCCCTGATTCCAATTCGCAAGCACGCACTGCGGTTCCAGTGCGTGAGCAGGCGAGTGTGTCTCCTTTTCGAGCCACTCCAGCATGCGCCGGTTCGCGCGCTTGCGACGATGCTCGGCTCCGCGCATAACTGGTCCTTCACTAGCCGCGAGCTGCCAGGTGGGAAGGACCGTCGGCCACTGTAAACCGACAGCGCTCGCGAAGGCGAGCAGGAGCAAGAGTCTGCGCAGTACGGGCCCTCTCTCGCGTGACCAAGCGAATAGAGCCCAAGCCAAGACCACGGCCATGGGTGCTGTGAAAGCGTCGGCAAATCGAACTTGTCCCATGGTCTGCGTAGCACCGAGCCCGGCCGCGACGAACCAGGGCAAGAGCACGCGCTCTCGACCTGCGAAGGCGCGCCAAGCGAGCCAGGCGAGAGCTGGAGGGAACAGCCAAACGCCATAGCCCAACAAGTGGAACACGGATGCGAGTGGGATAGAACCAGCACCGAACAGTGGGCGACTCTCCGCGATGCCCGCCATGAATGTGTCACTGCGCGAGACCCAGTCGAAGCCCTCACGAATACCACGCGCCGGTCCGATGTTAAACGCGAATAGCAGGCCGCCGACGAGTGCGATGCCGACCGTAGTGAGCCACGGCAACTGCTTGTTTCGATGCGAGACCAGCATCGCAATCGCGAAGGGCAATGCACCCGTGATCAAGTGCGCGACGTGGTAGTAGGACAGGTTTACCACGATCCATGGTGTGTCTTCGAGCCACGGACTGGATGCGATCGCTGGAGCTATGACCGCCAGAGCCGTCACGTGAAACGCGAGCCCTAGGGTTGCCAGCGCCGATCGATCCCAGCGCCGTTGCGCGAACAACAAGTAAGCGAGGATAGCTTCGAACGACACGATCGCGAGCAAGGAGCCGACCCACGATCCGAGCAGCAGACCGGCTATGGCACCACTCGCAACTCCGAAGGCAAGCGCGGGTCGACGCTCGTGCAGCGCTCCTCTACGTATGCCCCAGACTAGGACCGCGATCAACGCAGTTTGCAGCAGGGAGACCCACGCATGGTGATCGGCATTACCCAGCCGGCTGTAGGCGATCGAGCCAAAGGCGAGCGCGTGATAGCAGCCCGCGAAAGCTCCCGCTGCAGGACCGCCGATGGAACACGCGGCCAGTGCGACGAGCACGGATGTGAGCACACCGAAGATGGCCGGCAAGCACGTCACTCTTTCTTCGATGTGAATGCGACGAGCCTCTGCGTCGTCGGGCAAACCCAGGCGCGCCGCTCCAGCGGTGACTAGCGTGTAGTAAGGCGGCCACGGAATCGCAGCGCCATCAGGGTAGTTCAGGAAGGGATCGCGCTCGGCGACCGGAGATCCCTCTTCCAGCACTCGAGCGACTCGTCGCAAGTGGTACAGGCTGTCAGGATCGGCTACGACCCAGCCTTCTTGTTCGGGCACCTGGAAGCGCGAGTGGTGCTCAATGCGAGCTACGGCCGACAAGGTCCCGACCACAAGGGTGAGCGCGAGTGCGCCCAGTAGGCGTAGATAGCGAGTGCGTCCTGGCTTGGAAGCACGAGTGCCTGGTGTCGAGTTACCGGTGCTCGAGGGTTCAATCGCGACTGAGGACATCGGGACGGATTCTAGTCGCGCGGATGCTGGGAACGCTGCAATTGTCCGAGTCTCGTCCCTGTTAGCGCGATCAAGCAGTGCTGCGAGGGGGAGTGGACTTGGATTCGAGGGCGTGCAGCATCAGCACTCAGGGACAGGCATGTGGGCGAGCCGAGCTTCAATCTTCGCCCATGTAGCCAAGTGAACGCAGTTGGTCGTAGCGCTCCTCGACTCCACCGGGTTGGGCGCCGGTTCGTGTGCGAGATGCTGCCCATGCCTCGTCATCGTGTGTCTCGATGAAGCTGATGGGGCGTATTTTTAAGACTTCAGGCGCGAAGACTTCGCTCAGGGCCGACCCATTCATGTCGCGCCCAATGGGGATCCCGAGAAAGGCGAGGAGCGTCGGAGCGATGTCGATGATGCGGCCACTGATGCCTAGCGCAGAGGGCCCGCCATCGGTCTTGCCCGAATTGGCATTCGAACGAATGCCGGGTCCGTGCGCAATGAAGACGCCTGGGTTGCCGAGCGCGTGGTCGCCGGTAAGCAGTGGCAATTCGCTCCAACTTGAAGCCTCCTGCTGCTTCTGATCGAGTTGCAATAGCGTCGTCATGCCGTGGTCGGCGACAACAAAGGTAGTCACTTCACCGCCGTAGGCCTGGAGCAGTTCGCCGATGGCGGAGTCGGCGAAGCGGTAGTAGTCACGCACGACCTCGCCAAAGAACTCGCTCTCTGCCTCATCCATAACCGACTCGTAGCCCGTTGAATCATGCGCAGCCCAGAAGCGATGTCCGACGACATCCGTTCCTCCGAGGTAGATCGCGGTCAAGGCAGCGGGGCCACGACGAATGCAGTCCTTCGCGATTTGCAAATAGGTCGCGTCGGCACGAAAAGCCCAGCGACATGCGCGCCAGCGTTCGGCTTGCACTTCGTCTAATGCCGACGGGAACTCGCCGAAGATCTCGCGCATCGTCTCGTCGAGGTCTTCCTCTTGTTCACGCAGTCGCGCGAAGACGCTCTCTTCCAACTCGGGAGGATAGACCTGGCCCGACAGGCCCGCCTTGAGTGCGCCTTTGCGCACCTTGTCACCCAGCGTATTCGTTTGTGCGACCATCGTGCCCCTGACGCGCTCCGCCGGGAAGGTCGCCCACCAGCCGATGGTGTCGCTGCGTAATCCGTAGTCACCCAAGATGTTCCAGAGTGCCTTCGTACGCCGGTCTTCGCTCGTGAATGCCAGCGGGGCTTCGCCCTCTTGCGCCTCGTGGAAGAAGTCGATGATGCCGTGCGCCTTGGGCCGCTTTCCGGTGGCGATCGTGGTCCACAAACGTGGAGAGAGAGTCGGCACGACCGTCTTCAATAAACCGGAATGGCCAGCGCGCACGAGCTTCGCGAGGTGCGGAAGTTCGCCCTTATGCAAGAGCGGCAGGATCACGTTCCACTCGAAGCCATCGAGACCAACGAGCAGCACCGGATGCTCCGGAGTCGAGACCTGCGCACGGGCGGCATGCTCAGCTTCGAGAGCGTTGGATTCCTTCGATGGTGAATCCGAGCAAGCCAATGAGAGCGCCAAGAACATGCCTAGCAAGAATTGCGTCTGACACGATTGACCAGCAATCGTGCCCCTTGAGCGAGCCCAGCTTCTCTTGCGATCTGACATTGACGCATTGTACGCGCGTCCTCCAGACGCAGTCACTGACTACGCGTCGTCGCATTCGATTCGATGAGCTCCCAAGCGACAGAGGCTCAGGGCGGATCTGCCTCGATGTTCCGGGGCAGCCGCCCATACGCCTGCGGATGCGCGGCCTGCAGGAAGGGGCGCAGCGACTCGTGCGTCTGGTCGTTGTGTTCCCCAGCGAAGTGCGTAGTCGCCCTTCTGAGCATCGTGTCGCGGCCGGCTGATCATCCCTGCCGGCAGTCCAATCCGCGCTCTCCGTAAGTCGCATGGCGCTACCCGGCTGCCGAAGAAGTATGGATTCCCGTTCCGCTCGCAGCCCTGAGATCCGCCTTTCAAGACAAGGCTCCTCTCCTTGGTCTTATGAAAGAACGACACTCGACACTCCTGACTCACTCGCAGTTTCTGGGCTCTAGCCTGACTGGGCCCAGGCCATTGGCCAATCGCTCGGCTTGGGCGGCAGACGCGTGACTCGTGGGACGAGTCCGAGGAGGCGACGAGTTTGCGATCGCCAGCTTCATGCAACACATGAGCTGCATCCCGCGCTTCCTCAATGCGGCGGCTCGTTGCAAGGGACTCTTGATGTCGCTCGACGAACTGCACGAACTCGATCAATAAGCCCTGACTCGGATATGGATTCGCCGCGGGCGCTACGTGGGCAGTTCGAGCCTAGAGTCCTGGGCCTACTCCTTCTGCATGTTCATGCTGCTGTTCTCGCGGAGGGTCGGTCGTGATGCGCTCGGTGATTTGCCCACTGATTACCTCGCGCTGCCCACGGCCGAAGGCATGCGAGCCGATGAAGTAGGTCAAGTTCGCACGGCTCTGGCCGAGTTGCTTACCGAACTCGCGGATGTGATCTGGCTCAAGCGCTTCGAAGACTCGACCTTGGTCGATATCAGTGAGTCACCAGGCATTGCTGTCGGGGCAGCAAAGTCAGGGCATTACCGCGGGATTCGGCAGCTGTGCCGGGCGTTGGCTAAAGTCTTCCAGAGGAAAGCAAAGAAGGCTCAATCGAGTGCGCGCCAAGTGGGCGTGGCCATGAACGCGCGTATGTGTGCACCGGTTCGAGGAGCCAAATTATACCTGTGGCCGAAGCGCAGGAGCGTGGGCTTCGAGACTGGTAACAGGCCATCTCCGCTCGGCACTTGTCCGGCCCCGATGTTGGCGGCGAGGAAGAGCTGGGCGGCGATTCTTTGTATGCAGTGACCACTCGAGAAGCATTGAGCCACGCGTGGTTGGCATTTTGTGTTCGAGGCGTCAGTATCGAACACTCCTCGTTCCGGCCCGGCATCCGGGTCCGTGTCGCGTCGAGTTCTCTTTGGTCATTCGATCTGTTGCCTACGATGAAGTCACTCCCGCTCTTGTTCGCCGTCTCGGTCGTGCTTTGGCTGTCATCAAGTCCACTTGTGGCTGGCGGGGCAGAGCCGATTCAGGTCTTCTTGTTCTTGGGTCAATCGAACATGGAGGGCGGCGACGCACACGCGCATCAGATCGACGACTACCCTCCTTTCGTTGGCGCGGGCGCCGAGCAAAAGGACGTGCGCTACTCGTACTACGTCAATGCCGGAGAAGATCGCGACTGGACTTCACTGGCGGCCGTCGGCGGCGGCTTCGGGCCCGAGTTGACCTTCGCTCGCGAGTGGAAGCAACACATCGACGCGCCGCTAGCCATTATCAAGTGCGCGATCGGTGGGACCACGATTGCTCACGACTGGAACCCGGCATCACCGCCGGAGGGCCAACAATTGTTCCGTCGTTCGATCGATCACGTGCGCGCTTGCCTCGAGTCCCTGCGCAAGAAGGGCAAGACCTTCGAGCTGCGCGCTCTCTTCTGGCATCAGGGCGAGAACGACATGTTGAGTGCGGAGCTCAACCCGCACTATGAAGAACGGCTGACGCAGCTGATCACGGCCTACAGGCGCGAGCTCGAGGCGCCCGAACTCGATTGGTTCGTGGCGGAGATCTCTGACAAGGGGATCTGGGGCATGGACCACCGGCGCTACATGCGCACCGTACGTGAACAGCAACGCAAGGTCGTCGCTGCCGACGATCACGTCTATTGGATCCCAACATCGCACTTGGCGTTCGAAGTCATGGGCAGCGGGCAACCTCACTACCACTTTGGAACTCAAGGCCAATTGCAGCAGGGTGTCGCCTATGCGAAGGCGTACCTCGAACTGCACGACTTGCCCAGCACGAAGCGTAAGCCCAGGCCGGTTCGCCTGAAGAAGTCTTCCGAGCCCTTGCGCGTGTATTTGCTAGCGGGCGGGCGCTGCGTCGAGGGGGAGGATGCGTTCGTAGCCGAGCTGAAGGGCTCCGAAGGCAAGTTGGCAGCCGGACTTGACTCGGTGCTTTACCGTGCGTTTTTGGGGGGCGGGAGCTACCGCTCGAACGAATGGGAGGTGCTGCGTGCCGTCGAGCACCTTGGCAACTTCGGTCCCGAGTTGACGCTCGCTAAGTCCCTCGAGAATGGCAAGGGCGGGCAAGTCGCATTGTTGAAGATCACCGACAGCGCTTCGCTCACATCCGATTGGGATCCGACCGGCGAGGATGCGAATCGCCCGATTTTCGAGCACGCTGTCGCTTTCGTACGCGAGGCGTTAGCGGATCTGGACGAACGCGGAATCGAGTACCAATTGGAGGGCGTGTTCTGGCACCACGGCGGCAACGAGTCGTACTACAGCCCTTTTCGCGCCAAGCACGCAGAACGATTGCAGCGGTTGATTGCCGGGGTGCGCGATTCACTCGACGCGCCCGAGTTGCCATGGACGATCGCAATGCAAAGTGACAAGGCACCTTGGGGAGAGGAACAAGTCGCCGCCCTCAACCTGTCTTTGCGCGGGCTCGCTGAGGCGGACCCCTTCACACATGTCTTTGACCCCTCGTCCCTGCCGCACGCTCGGATTCACTTCGGTACGCAGGGCACGCTCGAACTGGGAGAACGCTTCGCGGCCGAGTTCGATGCCAAGTTCGTGAAGAAGAAGCGCAGGCGCTGAGCCTCGGAAAGCATGGCGCGCCCGAGCTTGGTGAACGCGTCGCGACTGAGTTTGCGAAGGGAAGCACAGACGTCTAAGGTCGAATTGGATTGCGCATTCGAGCTTGGAAGACGCGTGGCGATCAAATCCGCCACTGCGTCAACGAACTAGCAGAGCACGCGGTGGCATTCAGAACGAAACAAGCCCCATTCGCGCGTAGCGAGTGAGGCTTGCGTGTGAGCTTCACCGGAGTGCTCTTCCGCGGAGGGTTATCAGACTTCGCCCAGGGTCTTGCCGGTCACAGCTTCCTTGACGACCGCGTCCATCAGCACAGCAGCCAGCGGCAGCGTGGCTTGCTCCAGCTGATCGCGGGCCACCTTGATGACTTCCAAGTCGTCGGTATCCTGCGCCCCTTGCGAAGCGGTGATGGCCTGATTGAGGTCGTCGATCGTTTCTTTGTCCAGGTGGGTGCGTGCCGTCGCAAGGTTCTTGTGAACCGCGTTCAGCATGGTGCCGATCTCAGCCTTGAGGTCGACTGCACGCCGGTTATCGAAGTCTTCGCGCGCGTGCTCGAGTGACTCGTCGACCATCGTGTCGACCTCATCGGACGTGAGTCCGTGCATCGGCAGAACTTCGATTTCGGCTCGCACACCGGTCGAGTCTTCCTTGGCGGTCACCGTCAGCACGCCGTCGGCGTCGATGTGAAACTTTACGGCGACGCGTGGCATGCCGGCAGGCATCGGAGGAATCCCGGAGAGCTTGAAGCGACCCAGCGTGCGACAGTCACTGGCCATTTCGCGTTCGCCTTGCAGGATGTGAAAGTCGATGCCGGTCTGGTTCTCGGCGTAGGTCGTGAAGCCTTCTGTGATGCTGCAGGGAACGGTCGAGTTTCGCTGGATCAACTTCGATACCGCGCCGCCGACTGTTTCGAGGCCGAGTGATAGGGGAGTCACATCCAGCAGCAAGATCTCGCGCGTGCCACCCATCAAGACCTGCGCTTGGGCGGCGGCGCCCAGGGCGACAACCTCGTCGGGGTTGAGCTCGGTGTGCGGCTTGCGGCCAAAGAACTCTTCGACTGCCCGGCGCACCGCGGGTACTCGGGTCGAGCCGCCGACCAACACGACTTCATTGATGCCGTCCGGGCTGAGCTTGGCGTCGGCCATGGCTTGCTTGCAGGCATCGATCGTCTGCTGAACCATCGGTTCGATGCAGGCTTCGAATTCCTCGCGCTGCACCGTGCGTCGCCAATTCAGGTCGAGCTCGGGCAGGCTTAGGTGTATCTCGTACTCAGGAGCAAGCGTCAACTCTATCTTGCAGCGCTCTGCGACCAAGCGAGCAGCTTGCGTGAAGGTGGGATTACTCAAGACATCGTCTCCGACGACGCCGGCGAGCTCGCGCCGCATCATGCCGACCAAGCATTGATCGAAATCGTCCCCGCCGAGCTGTGTATCACCACATGTGGCCAGGACTTGGAACACGCCCTCTTCGATCGACAGGATCGACACGTCGAAGGTGCCGCCGCCTAGGTCGAAGACAGCGACTGTGCCCTCGCCCTTTTGATCGATTCCATAGGCCAAGCTGGCGGCCGTCGGCTCATTGACGATGCGTAAGACTTCGAGCCCGGCCAAGCGTGCCGCGTCACGCGTCGCTTGGCGCTGTGCGTCGTCGAAGTAGGCCGGCACAGTGATTACGGCTTTGGTGATCTCGGCGCCGCGATAGGCCTCGCTCGCACGCTGCACGACCTCGCGCAAGATCAGCGCGCTGATCTCTTGCGGGGTGTACATCTTGCCGCGAATGTCGATCTGGACCAACCCGCGCTCGGTCTCGCTGACTTGATAGGGCAGGCGCCCGGCTTGATCGCCCAGGTCACCGATGCCGCGACCCATGAAGCGTTTGATGCTGAAGATCGTGTTCGACGGGTCGACGATGGATTGATCGCGCGCGCGCTTGCCGACCAGAGTCTCGCCCCCGTCTTGGAAGCTAACGATCGAGGGCACGACGCCACTCTGACCTTCCTTGCGAAGGATCTGCGGCCGACCGTCGAGCCAAATGGCGGCGAGTGAGTTGGTCGTACCTAGATCAATACCGATGACAACGTCCTTGGGACGGTTGTCGACCATGTCCAGTTCAATGTAGCCCATACCGTGCGTTCGGATCGTTCAGCGTGAGGAGGAGGCGCCGGGGAGGCGCAGGTTCCGTATCTCACCAAGGGTTCGGTCGATGTAGCGCACTGCATTCAGCGTGCGGCGCAAGCCGGCGAGCGAGGCGCCGCCTCGTTCCGGCAGCGGAGTCAGTGTTTGGATCAAGCTCGCGAGCAAGTCGGAGCGCTGGGAATCGAGCTCGCTTTCCAAAGCGTCGAGTTCCGAGTTGTTGCCGGTGCCCGCTTGCTTGGCTTCTTCGAGGGTCTCGTTCCACTCCAGGACTTCCATCAGGAAGGCCTGTGGCATCTGACGATCCTCTTCTTCTTTGGGACCGCCTAACTCGTTTACGAGCCAGTCCGCGCGTCGGATCGGGTCGTCGAGTTGCTTTGAGGCCGCGTTGAGCTGCGCGCTGGCATGCTCGGCGAGCTCTTGAAGCTCGGCCGGCTCAGCCGTGAAGAAGTCAGGATGCGTCAAGCGCGAGAGACGGAGCAGTCGCTTGCGGACCGCACCATGCTCGATCTCGATGCTTTGTTCGAGACCAAGCACTTCGAAGGGATTCAGGTCTTGGCCGGCAGCTTGGATGCTGCCGCACTCTTCGCAGACCAACAAACTGACTAGCGCCTTTTCGCAGGCCGTGCAGATGGCAGACATAGGGCGCAACCGGGCCGCTGGGCCCGATAGAGATCAGACAGAGCGGATCAGCCAGAAGAGATCAGACCGTGAAGGACTCGCCGCAGCCGCACGTCTTCGAAGCGTTCGGGTTGCCGAACTTGAAGCCGCGACCCATCAGGTTGTCTTCGAAGTCGACGACGGTGCCGTTCAAGTAGAGGAAGCTCTTGGGGTCACAGACGACGCGCACGTCCTCGTGCACCTGGACCTGATCCGTGGGATTGACCTTGTCGTCAAAGCCGAGCGTATAGGAGAAGCCCGAACAGCCGCCGCCCTTTACACCGACGCGTAAAGCCGTGCCATCCGGCAGGCTTTGCTCGGTGATGATGCGCCTGAGCTCGTCCGCCGCGCGTTCACTGATTCCGATTGCCATAGGATTGGGTGCCTCAGTCGGCCTTTTCTTGCTTGTTCTTGAAGTCAGCGATCGCTGACTTGATGGCGTCCTCGGCGAGGACACTGCAGTGGATCTTCACCGGCGGCAAGGACAGTTCCTTGACGATCTCAGTGTTCGTGATTTCCATGGCTTCATCGAGGCGCTTGCCCTTGATCCACTCGGTAGCGAGGGATGAGCTAGCGATCGCGGAGCCGCAACCGAAGGTCTTGAACTTCGCGTCGACGATCGTGTCGCCTTCGACTTCGATCTGAAGCTTCATGACATCGCCACATTCAGGTGCACCGACGACTCCGGTGCCGACGCTGCTCGAGTTCTTATCGAGGCTGCCGACGTTGCGAGGGTTTTCGTAGTGGTCTAGGACCTTGTCACTGTATGCCATCGTATCTGTGGGCCTTTTCGCCCTAGTCTGACTGGTATGCTGATGAGTGCCGCGAAGGCGTTGTGAGCTGAGTGCGCTTGCGGGGGGGGGAAGCAAGCGACGTGGAAGGGGGAATGATGGGATCGATCTAGTGTTCCGCTTGCCACTGGACGGTGCTGAGGTCGATGCCTTCCTTGACCATCTCGTACAAGGGTGAGAGTTCGCGCAGGCGAGACACGGCTTGGATGACGTGCTCGGCCGCGTAGTCGGTTTCTTCCTCTGTCGTCAAGCGACCGAAGCCGAAGCGGATCGAGGAGTGCGCCAGTTCATCGCCGACTTCCATAGCCATCAATACATGGCTGGGCTCGAGGCTGGCGGAGGTGCAGGCGGAGCCAGACGAGACGGCCAAGTCCTTGATGCCCATGATCAGCGACTCGCCCTCGACGTAGCTGAACGAGAGGTTGGTGCAACCGGGCAAGCGGTTGTCCGGATCGCCATTCATGTGCACGTGATCGAGTGCATCGTAGATGCGCTTCTCGAAGCGGCTGCGCAGCGCGAGGCTGTGCTCCGCGTCCTTCTTCATGTCTTGCTCGCTGATCGCGCATGCCGTGCCGAGGCCGACGATGCCGGGCACATTCAACGTACCCGAACGCATGCCGCGCTCGTGCCCGCCGCCGTCCATCTGGGCAACCAAGCGCACGCGCGGGTTGCGGCGACGGACGTAGAGCGCACCGACGCCCTTGGGACCATAGATTTTGTGGCCGGACAGGCACAGCAGATCGACGTTGGCGTCATCGACGTTGATCGGAAGCTTGCCGGCAGCTTGGGTGGCGTCTGTGAAGAACAGCACTTTGCGTTCTTTGCAAAGCGCACCGATCTCGGGGATCGGATTGATCGAGCCGATCTCGTTGTTGGCCCACATGATGGTGACCAAAATCGTGTCCTCACGCATCGCAGCTTTGATTTGCTCGACGCTGTGACGGCCCTGCTTGTCGGGCGGCAGGTAGGTGACGTCGAAGCCCTCTTTCTCGAGGTGCTTGCAGGTGTCGAGAACGGCCTTGTGCTCAGCTTCGCTCGTGACGATGTGCTTGCCCTTGGAGCCGTACATGTCCGCGACGCCCTTGATGGCCAGGTTGATCGCTTCGGTCGAGCCGGAGGTCCAGATGATCTCCTTGGCTGAAGCACCGATCAGCGAGGCGACCTGCGCGCGCGCTTCGTCAACGGCTCCTTCGGCCTTCCACCCAAAGGGGTGGTTGCGGCTGGCAGCGTTGCCAAAGTCGTGCGTGAAGAACGGCAACATCACGTCCAAGACCCGCTTGTCGACGGGGGTCGTGGCTTGATAGTCGAGATAGATCGGCAATTGCATGACGATAGCGCTACTGCAGCGAGGCGTTGGGCTCTGGACTGACGGAGTGGGCGCCGTGAACTTCGGACGCGGCGTCTTGGATCGTGGATTCGGACAAGGTGCTGAGGGTGGTCTCGCGCAGCATGGTCATCATGTTGTCGCGCAGACGGGTCAGCGGTGAGCGGATGCGGCACAGCGGGCTGAGCTCGCAGGGGACATTGGTTTCGGCGATCAGAGCCTCGGAACCCTGGCAGCCGATCAGCAGCGGAGAGCCCTCGAGGGCTGCGACGATACTGGCCAGGTCGATCTCGATTGCAGGGCGAGCGAGCCGGTAACCACCGGTAGCTCCGCGCTGGGAGTCGATCAGGCCTGCACGGCCCAGATCCTTCAAGACCTCAGCCAGGAGCCGGCGCGGAACGGGGTACTGTTCACCGATTTCGCGGGCGCTGACGAGCTCTCCCTCGCGGTCTGCGAGGTGGACCAGGGCAATCAGCCCGTACTCGGTTCTCTTGGTGAATTGAAGCATTCAGGTAAAGCGCACTAGTCTAGTGCTATATCGAACTTCAGAGTAGGCCGACTTCAGCCTTCCGGCCAGCGAATTCACCTGATTTTTCCCGCGATCGGGATGGTAAGACCCCTGGGGCGAGTCCTGAAATCGGCCCTGACGGGGTCTTCACACTTGCTAGCCTCAAGACCAGGCCCTGTCCTGGACGATGCGGGGGAGTCATGGAGAACAATAGCGACCTCATCTGCTTTCAGTGCGGTCAGGGGATCATCGATCCGCCCAAAATCAACGAGCTTCCGGGGGGAGGAAACTGCCCCTGCTGCGTCAATCGGGTGCTTTCGTTGCTCCCGGCGGCCCTCCCGTCCGACCAGAAACAGGAGGTCGAGGTGGATGAGGCTCACGAGAGCGTCGAGGTGGCCGAATCGGTCGATGTCGAGCAGGCTGCCGCCTACGGCGAGGGCGAGCGCATGGATCTGCGTGCCTACGAGCCTCCGCCCGAGCCGGCCTGATCGATCGCGGATCCAGGCTCTCACTCCTGGCACTCTGCAGTAGCGGGCCCCGGACGAGGGTTTTTCAGTGCAGTTCCGCCAGACGGATCTGTCCACACCAGCTGTAACTCAGGTCGCGCGCTGCGCCAAGTCGCTTTCGATCGATTCGAGAGCCGGCGAACGAGTCGGTAGCGTGTTCGTAGGATCGCCGCCTGGACACCATGAGAGCGTCAGCCCTGGTGTAGCCTCTGGCCTGTCCTTCTGGTCCCTGCCACACGAAGTCAGCCATGGAACTGAAAACGCGCACTCTCTTCGTGTTCGACGCGTTGGTCGATCGAGCACTGCTCCTGCTCGCTTGCTGCTTCTTGAGCACCCCTGCGCAGTCTCAGAATTTGACAGAGGCCGCTGCGAGTCCGACTCTGGACGAATTGATGACGCGAGTCGATGACTCGGCCTCGACGCTTGTCAGCGACGGCCTAACGGTTGGCATGGTGGTCGGGATCGTGCGCGGCGACGAGCGCCTCATTCGCGGTTACGGCGAAGTGGTATTAGGCGGTGGTGATGAACCGAACGCGGACACGGTGTACGAGATCGGCTCTGTCAGCAAAGTTTTCACTGGCATCTTGCTCGCGGATGCTGCGCAGCGCGAACTGCTCGATGTCGAGGATACCGTTCAAGACATCGTCGGTGATGCGTTCACGATGCCGATGTACGAAGAAGAGCCAATTCGGCTCTGGCATCTATCGACGCACACCTCGGGTCTTCCGCGTATGCCCGGCAACTTCAAGCCGGCAAATCCCGATGATCCCTACGCTGACTACGAGCTAGGGGCGCTCTACGACTATGTCTCCGGCTACAAGTTGCGGCGCGCACCCGGACAGGAGTATGCCTACAGTAATTTGGCCGTTGCGCTGCTAGGCAACGTACTCGCTCATACACAAGAGACGAGTTACGAGAGCTTGGTCAGCGCACGCATCACAGGCCCGCTCGGTATGGATCACACCGCTGTGACTCTCACCCCATGGATGCAAGAGCGTTTCGCCCAGGCCTACGACATGGACCAGGGCGAGAAGCTCAGTTGGAATCTAGGCGTCTTCGCCGGCGCCGGTGGCATTCGCTCCAACATGAACGACATGCTCATCTTCGCTCGCGCAGCTCTTCATCCGGAGTTGACAGCACTAGATGAGGCGTTGGCCTCGTCGATGGAAGTTCGTTACCGCGGCTCCACTGGCGTGATGATAGGGTTGGGATGGCATGCCGGATCGGGCGGAGCGACGCGTTGGCACAATGGCCAAACGGGCGGTTACCACAGCTACTTGGCACTCTGGCCTGAGCAAGAGGTCGCCGTCGTCTTGTTGTCGAATACAACGGCCGGCTTACTCGACTTGTTGGGTGAGAATATCCTGCTTGCGCTGATGGGGCACCCGCCGCGTGACATCTCGTACCGTAAAGCGGCCGAGTTGGATCGAGATCTATGTGCGGAACTCGTTGGCCAGTATCAGCTAGGAATCTTCCAGACACTGACTGTGACGTTGGAGGATATGGGGCTCTTTGCCAAAATGAGCATGCAGCCCAAGCTTCGGATCTATCCCGATGGTGAGGGCAAATTCTTCTACCGCGTCGTGGAAGCCGAGATCGAGTTCACTCGTGATGATGAGGGCAAGGTTTCAGGACTCGCCATTGCGCAAGCTGAAACCGTTACACAAGGCAAGCGCAAAGAATGAGCACTGCACCGATGCCAAAACTAAAGAAGGGTTTGCTGCGCGTCGAAGAGCGCACGCGTTGCTCATGGCCGGGGCAAGATGCCGAATACATTCACTATCACGACGAAGAGTGGGGGCGACCCGTCGTCAGCGATGTGCGTTTGTACGAGAAGATATGTCTCGAAGGTTTTCAAGCTGGTCTTAGTTGGCTGACCATCCTGCGCAAGCGCGAGAACTTTCGTGCAGCCTTCGCCGGCTTCGATCCGGCCGTCGTCGCGAAGTTCAGTGAACCTGATGTCGAGCGCCTGTTGCAGGATGCTGGCATCGTGCGTCACCGCGGCAAGATCGAAGCGACGATCAACAATGCTTCACGCGCGCTCGAGCTGGCCGATGAATTCGGTTCGCTCGCGGCTTACTTCTGGGCTTTCGAACCAACACCCGCGCAACGTCCGCGGCGCATGACGCATGCGGCGCTGATGAAGCTGACGCAGACCGATGTGTCGAAAGCCATCAGCAAGGATCTGCGCAAGCGCGGATGGTCCTTCGTCGGGCCGACGACTTGTTACGCATTCATGCAGGCGATGGGGCTGGTCAATGACCACATCGAAGGTTGCGAGTGGCGCGACGTCATCGAGGCTGAGCGCAAGCAGTGCAAGCGGCCGTGATGTACCCGCGTTAACTCTGCACGCGCGGAGTTACAAGTGCCTCGAAGCGTGCGCGCAAGTCGTCCGGCAACAGGCGTGGACGCGGCGGGGATTGACCCAGGTTGACGCACGCCAACTCGATCTCGCCTGTCAGGATCGCTCGACTGCTTTCTAGCTCATGTACTTCGTAGGCGAAGCGCACCGACGCGCCACGCATGCCCACGATCGTGGTGCGAACAACCAACTCATCCTCGTAGCGCGCCGGGGACAGGTAGCGCAAGTCGGCGCGGCGCACCGGCAAGCCGATTCCGGATGCCTCCAGTTCGTGATAGGGGCAACCCAGCTCTCGCATCCAACTCGTGCGCGCCTCCTCGAGGTACAGCAAGTAGTTGGCGTGGTGCACGACCCCCATTTGGTCGGTCTCGGAGTAGCGCACGCGCAGCCTGTGGTCGAAGCCCATGGCCAAGATCCTGCTGCTTGCCCCCCCTGCGGTCCAGCTTGCTTGCAGGGTGGACTGGCTTTTGCGCGAGACAGATGAGCGCGAAAGCCGGGCGAACGGGGTGGCCGATTCGGGCGAGCCGCAGCGTGGATTCGAAAAAAGAGAACGATTGAAGCGCTGCCTCGCAGCCCAGAGTCTCCTTACTCAGCAGCAGGTCGAATCCGGCATCTGTAGTGTAATTCGGGTTCTCTCGATCAAGCCGGGGGACCCGGATTCGGGCCTCTGACGGAGGTCCAATTGATTGAGCCGACAAGAAAGGCGGTCATGCCCCCTTCGCGCATAGGGTCGGAGCTGTTAGAAATCGCCTTCTCATGTCCTCCCAAACACAGTCCAACCAAGCTACGGGCCAAGGCTCGCCGGCGATCGCCGTCCTCTTGACCTGGCTTGTACCGGGCGGTGGGCACTTGTATTTGGGCATGCTGCGCCCGGCAGTGATCGCCTTTGTGGCGATCGAGGGCATGTACGCGCTGGGCGTGATGCTCTCCGGCGGAATGTTCCTCGAGTATCTGCCGCCCGAGATGCGCAGCGCCTTCGCTTGGGTGCTGACGCCCGAGATCGGCAACTTCGGAGCGTTGTGGTGGCACCAAGGTCAGTACGGCTACGGCTATGGCTTCCCGAGAGCATGGCCGTCGACCATGGACATCGGCACAACCCTGACGGCAGCCAGCGGCATCCTGAACCTGCTGATGATGTCGCGCGCCCACATGGATGCGCGCCTGCTCGCCGCGCGCGCCAAGCCGAAGGAATCACTACCTGAGCCTGGCAAGATGCTCTCGCCGGGCACTGCGATTCTGACCTCATGGCTTTGCCCGGGCCTTGGCCAGTGGCTACAAGGCCGACGCCTGCGCGGCGTGCTGATCTTCGCGATGTTGGTCGGCCTGTTCGCCGTCGGTACTTGGCTGGCCGAAGGATCCAACTTGGATCGCGAGCGGCACTTCTACTACTGGGCCGGACAGTTCCTGCTGGGCGCGCCCGCAGTGCTTACTGAGTTCGCCAACGGACATCCCATCATGACGGGAGGTGTCGGCTATGCCGACGCCGGAGTCGTGCTGGCTAGCGTCGCCGGTTTGCTGAATGTGATGAGCATGATGGACGCCTATGCGTACAGCGAAGATGTCACGTTCGGCCGCGATCCGAACAGCTTGCGCGGCCAAGATCAGCCGCAGCAAGACGAGAATCCCAAGGCCGCGGGTGAGCCGCTGCCGGAGGCCCGTTCATGAATGACCTCGGCTTTCATCTCCTACTGTTTCTGTTCTCGGGCGGGATCATCGTCGTGATGGCGTCACTGTTCAACGCGCCCGATGACAAGGAGGCGTTCCGTACGCTCCCCAAGCGCATGGCCTACTTCGTGATGGGCTGTAGTCTGGTTGCTGGGATCATGCTGGTCCTCGAGCACACGTTGGCAGCGGTCGGCTGAGAGGCACATTACGGCAATGCGGTAATGCTGTGTCGCACACCGTGTTGTTGCTCGCCGACAACCAGGATCCACACGCGCCCTGCAGGCTAAGTTCTTCTGCGCGCGGCTCTTGCTTGTTGTAGATCAAAGGGGATGGGACTGATCGAATTGCCTGACCATGAGCCCGCCGTCGTGATAGCGACCGATAGTCCAGAGATACTCGTCATCGATTGCGAAGGAACGCTGCTTCACCGTAAAGATCTGAGAAGCAACGAGGACGAGGACGCGGTTCCCAATCCAGAGCTCAAAGTGGGCGAAACCAGCTCCGGGACATGGGCCGTGATCTACGAACCTCCGAGCGGCACCTTTCTCTTCCCGGTCGACGTGATTCGCCTCCGTAGCCGCTGAGCCTGTTGTTCATGTGTTCATGCCCGGGCACTTCTCCGCTGATCACCGAAGACTTGGTACCGCACAACCCTGCTACTAGGACGGGGATGTCCGGCAGCGTATCAGCGGTAACGAATCGTCATGAAGACTGGTTGCTACTGACGACTATTGTGCGTGAACGGGTCTCACTTGTTGTTGTCCAGTAACTCTCGCAGAGTGGACTCGAAGGCGGCGGCGAGCCGCATAAAGCCAAGGTCGGTGGGATGAGATCCGTCGACTGTGGACTCTCCGTCGGACCCGAGAAGACCTTCGCCAAAGAGGTAGCGTAGGTCTTTCACTCCTTCTGCGAGTAGTTGACGATGAGCTGCGCTCAATGCCTCTCGACTGGCAGCGTGATGGTTGCGGTGAATGGCTATGAAGCTCGCGCTGTCGAAGCTTCGATCTTCAACAAGGAGGATCGGAACGCGTGGTCGCTTGGCTCGTAGGGCTCGCACGAATGCGGCCGCGCGTTCACTCACCTGCTTGGCATTCATATTCGGCAGGCAGTCGATCACATACACGGCTGCATCGATCTCGGCAAGCAGAGGGGCGAACTCGAGGTCCATCGTTCCATTGCCGGAGAACCCCAAGTTGACGACAGGGTGGTTCAGCCTGCGCCCCAAGATCGCGGTGTGAACCATGCCGGGGCGCGAAGCGCATCCACCTTGCGTAATCGATGTCCCGTAGAACACGATGGGCTTGCTGCGTGCTTCGCTGCGTGCAGCGCCAGCTCGAAAACTCGCGTCGCCATCGAGGCCTATCTGTACCGAGTGAACACCGTTGTAGAGCGGAAGATACAGCATGTACTCGCGCTCTTGACCGTCGAGGCCCGTCGCTAGCCTCTGTTCGTTCTCGAGCCTGTTCGGCTTGCCAACGCCCACCCAGCGCCAGGCTCCCGTTGCGTCTCGACCATAGAGATCCAGACCGCTCACGCCGGTGGCCGGCATGTGATGCATCTCGAGCGAATCGGATCGCAACTCCCAGCGCGCGTGAATCGTGCTTGCGTTCGTGATGAAGCGTGCACAGATACCGGCGCTGTCTTGCGCAAGTCGCCAAACGGGCTTACGAACAATGGCCTCGGCTTTGGCTGGAAGCCGATCATAGGGCTCGGCCAATTCGTCCCAGGCACGCCCTTCGATGACGGCATCTTCGATGGAGCGCCATTTCACTTCGACAATGGGTTCTGCTCCTTTGGTGAGAGCCGAACTTGTTGAAGTCGAAGCCGTGGAGGCTATCACTGGAATGGCTAAGAGCAGAGTAATGATGGAGGGCGGAATCAATGTGATTTTACTCGAGTGAGAGAGGGCGTTCACGGAGTCGATAGACAGCAGTCACCAGCGTACCGATTCGTGCCACTTTTACTCGCTTCTCGACTCTGCTGGGCCCTGGAAATTGCGAGCGTGGGGGGGGGCTTCGACGGTGAATCCTATGCACAGGGTTGGCTACACAAGGTCGACTTAGCGCAGCTCCGAGAGTGAATCCCATGGATGACAACTCCCACTCGCTCCTAACCCGCGTGTCATGCAAGGTCTAGTCTCCTCGGCAGCCGCTACTCCGGAAGCTGCTTGAATTCGGGCATGACTCGCGGGCCTATCCCGCGGCATGCCTGTTCGCTATGCGCAGGACAGGCATGGATGGCGATGCCCACGATTGCCCGATGAAGAGTGTTTGGTCTCGAGACGCCTCCTATCCGGTGTAGGCCACCAAGAAGGATGGGCGACTGAGCACAAAAGTGTGTGACCCCAGGCCTCGGTCCTCCCTACAGGAGAGCTTCATCAATCGACTTGGGCGCTGCTCAGGCCTGGCCCACTTCAGCCGACATCATAGACGAATCACGGACCATGAAAATGTCACTCTGCTGGCTAGCCACCCTCATACTCGTTTCGGACCCAAGTACACAGGCCCTTGGGCAGGGCGGCGTGATGAGGTTCTGTCAGAGCGGTGCGAGTGGGGCGACGATCTCCGCTAGTGGCAGCACTGACTTCGACGCCAACGCAGGTTCGGGTGAACTGGTTTTGCACGCGCGTGCGCTGCCGCAGGGGACTTCAGGGATGTTCTTCTACGGAAATCGCAGTCAAGCGCCGCTCCCTTTTGGCGGTGGCTCCTTGTGTGTGGGATCCACATCTGGACTAGGACGCTTGGGGCTCGTTTCCTCGGGGCCGTCTGGCCATGAAGTCTCGCAAGAGGTCGACTTCATGGCAGCGCCTTCTGTTGCGACCACAATCACGCCCGGTTCAAGCTGGTACTTTCAGTTCGTTCTCTTGGGGGCTGCGCCGGACCTTACGGATGCACTCCGCATTCAATTCGTGCCACCGCTGCTTGTTGAAGGAGTCATCGAGTTCGCGGACTGGCCTCGCAGTACACATCCCCTGGGACAGACCGCCGATGGGGGCATGGTCGTGATGAACACGCAGGCGGAACTCCAGAGTTTTTGGGATCAACATGCCGCCGGCTTTACGCCGCCGCCGCCCGTGCCCGTCATTGATATGGGCCAGCATACGGTGATCTCCGTACATGCAGGCCGACGCTTCACGCTCGGCTACGACATCGCGATCACCGAGGTCGCGCTGAGCGTGAACACCTTGCGCGTTACGTCCGAAGAATTGCGCCCGACTTCTGGCACTGTGCCCTCCGAGACGAATCCGATGCATATGGTCGCCTTGCGCAAGGTTGAGGGAGCACGGCTCGGAGAATGGATCGCAGAAGTGAGGTTCTATCCCTGAGGGTCGACTAGGGATCGGCGGTATGCTGCACGTCCATGAGCCACTCAATCAATCTTCTTGCGTTCGCGGGTTCGACGAGTCGGTCCTCAATCAACAAGCAACTCGTGTCGTATGCGGCTGGCTTGCTTTCCGATTCGGTGGCAGAGGTCGTGGACCTCAATGACTACGAGCTGCCGCTGTTCAGTGTAGATGTCGAGCTAGAGATAGGCAGTCCGAAGAACGCGGCTCGCTTCTTCGAGAAGATTGGAGCTGCTGACGCTCTTCTGATCTCCTTCGCCGAGCACAACGGGTGCTATGCCGCAGCATTCAAGAACCTGTTTGATTGGTGCTCTCGAATCAACCCGAAGGTGTATCAGGGCAAGCCTGTGGTGATGCTCGCGACATCCCCCGGAGGTCGTGGGGGCGCAACCGTGCTGGAGATCGCAACCAAGTCTGCTCCTTTCTTCGGTGCAGATTTGCGTGCTTCTCTGTCGATTCCAAGCTTTGGCGAGAACTTCAAGGACGGAAAGATTGTCACACCGGACATCCAGCGAGCGTTGTCAGACGTGGTCAACAAACTGCGCGACTCCTGATGACGGCTCATTGCAGCAGCGTGTAGAGCCCCCCCGGCCCTCGTCGTAGGAAGCCGTCTAGCTCGAAGTTGGCCAGTTCAGCCAGGGTGCGGCCGACATCCCAACCAAGGCGTTGCGCTAGTTCATCTGCGGAGAGCGTCTCGCCCTGCAGTGCATCGAGTAGTACTGAATAGGGTAGCACGAAGCTGGTTTGCCTGGCTGTTTCGGTCGGCGCACCGACACCCAGGAAATCCTCGATCAACTCCTCAGGGGACTCGACTGGCATAGCTCCGTCGCGAATCAGTGAATGCGTGCCGCGCGCCATGGGTTGGTCGACTCTACCGGGAAGCGCCCAGACGTGGCGGCCTTGACTGAGTGCCCACTTGGCCGTAATCAACGAGCCCGACTTTCGAGCGGCTTCGACAACCAGGACTCCGCTGGATAGTCCCGAGATCAATCGGTTGCGCAGTGGGAAGTGATGCCGGCGCGGAGCTTGGCCGGGTGGGAACTCGGACAAGAGCAAGCCTTCCCGCAAGAGCCGAGTGCTGACCTCGCCCGTTGGCCAAGGCCGGTCGACTCCGCATCCCAGAACGGCGATGGTTGCTCCGCCTTCGTCCAATGCACCCAAGTGCGCGGCTTGGTCGATGCCCCGGGCGAGTCCGCTGACTATCACCGCTCCGCGTCGCGCCAAGGCTCGCGCGAAGCGGCAGGCTTGTTCAAGGCCATAGGCGGAAGGGGAGCGGCTGCCGACGATGGCGACACGTGGTCGCAGCGACAGCAACTCGATCTTACCGGCCAGCCATAGGTCACTTGGCGGTGCCTCGATGTCATTGAACTCCTTTGGCCAGGTCGGGGAGCCTGGTTGCAAGTGAAGCGGGGGGCTCGGTCCGGATCGCGCGCTGTCGTCGTGTTGTTGCACACTCTTCAGACTGGCAACAGCGAGAAGGGTTGCACTCCTTCTTAGATTTGGAGCGCCTCCCTGTAGTTAGGCAGCAGCCCGTCTCCTCACGGAACTAGCTCCACCCTCGGCGAGCAGGGTGCGCCACCACGTACTGCGCAATTGCGCACGCCGGATGAGCCGGTGGGCACACATGAGCGCGAGTGGAGCGGATGCACGGCCTTTCAGGTCGAGTTGATGCGGGTTGGACGTAAATTGCTCTGGTGGGTCGCCACATCTTCCCTTTGACCCTCCTCGCATCGAATCAATGGGCAATCTCCTCCCCGCTCGTATTGCTGAACCGACTTCCGTTCGTGCCTTCTGAATAGCGTCTACTTCATTGATACCCCCGGTATTGGCATCTCCGGCATAGGCACGCCAAGAAGAGTCACTCTCGGAAAGACTCTCATTCAAGTTTGGAACTGATGGGCGTTCATTCGAGCTTTCCCTATTCGTCGATATCGCAGACTAGAAACGCTATCGGGCTGACTCATCCACGCGGCAAATCGACTTGCACCAGCCTGCTTCTCTGGGGCAGCAGCCAGGGAGCCACGGCTTGTCGGGAGGAGCTGGAAGCGAGACGCTTCAGTTGGCAGCCGGCGAAGAAGGAGACATGCCGCGCTCCTTGGCGATCACACCGAATGGCAACGTGCTTGTTGTCGCCTGACGGGACACAGACAAGGTCTAGTTCTTTGATGCGAACCTAGGCATTCGCTTAGGAGCCGTCGACGTTGACGTCGGGCAGATTGATATCGAACTTACCCTCGGATGGTAGCAAGGCACTTGTGTCATGCGCCGAAGGGAATTCACTGAGCGTCGTCGAAGTGGCGACCGGATCGAAGCGCGGAACACCATGCGTAGATTCGCTCACATAAACGGCAGCGTTCACGAGTCGATCGGCGTCTCCGTCCGAGTCGATATCTCAGATGTCTGCGCCCTCGGGGCGCGGCGCATTCGGGGGGGGGGGGAGAGTCCTGCCGCCTGCGGCTCTTCGCTGAAGCGATAGGCGCCACCTGGTTCTGTGGGTCCAAGATTTCTCAAGAACCAGTTCCCATGCACTCCGCCGAGCCAGGGCGGATAGCCCGGGACGAGCAAGTCCAAGTCGGTATCGATTTCAGCGTCGAGGCACAGCAGGGTCTCCCCAAAGCTGCGAGGAATGACGTTGATCAAAATAGGGTCAGTCGTGATATCGAAGAAGCCGCCACCAGGCTCGCCGCGAAAGATGTGCGTGTGTCTCAACATGCCTAAGTCGTAGGGCGCCGCCGCGATTTCGGTACGTCCGTCCAGGTTGTAATCTGCGAAGGCGCTTTCGTAGCGCACTCCACCTTGCTGCAGGATGCGCGCTTGCTCGAGCCAAGTCGCGCCATTTACATTGCGCCATAGGCGCCCCGAGTCGTTCACGTAAACATCGACCCAACTGTCGGAGTCGTCGTCACCAACGGAGACGCCATAGCAAGTTCCGAAGATGAGCCCGCCCGGGAAGTCTGGGGGGAGTCCAGTGCTTGAGGGGCACATCTTGGCCGAGCGCAGAATGCGAAAGGCCGCAAAGGACTAGGAGGTGGAGAATGTCAGCACGCCTGACTGCTAGTGTTCGAGACCAAGAGCGCCTCGCTCCACATCCTCGTTCGATCGAGGGGTTCTCCATGCTACTCCCGATTCCACGTTGCGAATTGGGCCTCTTTATCTAGTCCTGGAACCCAGCATTCGTGGCTTTTCTTAGTGCACAGGTGCGGCTTCGAGGAAGAAGCTATGCATCTGTGGCTGGCTTGTGCCGCACCTCAGTTTCACGCGTGGCCAGGTTTCCCTCAATTCGGTGCGAGCAATACGGGGCTTCGCTCCCTCTTCCCGCATTACAAACGCGCGGCGCCTGCGAAGACGGATGTCCGTCTCGAGGCGCCGCGCGATGTAGTGAGTCCCGGTGTTTATAGAAGGGTGAGTACCGAGTGGCGAGCCGAAGTCTTGACCGCCTACTGAAAGGTCACCGTCAAACCGTCGGACAGGTCATAGAAAGCGCCGCCGGCCGGCGGATCGCGGAACCAAGCCTGGAAGTGCCAGGTCGATCCAGCCGTGATGGTTCCCGCAGCTTGCGGTGGGTTCGTGAAGTCCATCTGGTAAGCCATCACATTGCCGCTGCCCACCGTCACCGGCAGGCGATAGATCGTTGTGCCGCCGCCGACGCAACGCGTACCGTTGCCGAAGGGTACGCCGCTGCCACCGGCCACTTGGCCTGTCGCGTAGTAGAAGATGCCCAGCTGGTTGGGGACCGGTGCCGCCGTCAGTTCGAACATATTCGAGGAGACCGAGCACAAGCCGTTCGAGCCGATGACTGCTGCGCCACCCGTAGAGTTCGCGGTCGAGCTGCAGAAGTTCACGCTCGCGCATCCGCCGCCCGCATCGAAGCACATGCTGGTCGAGCTGCCTTGGTTGCCGTAGTGATCCTCGGACAAAACGCGGTAGCAGATCGTTCCGCTTAGGATGCCGGGGATTTCGCCGCGGAACAACTGGCCGGCCATGCTCGTCATCGGGTACAGCGTCGGTGTGCCGCCGTTGACGGTGACTTCCAACTGCGTGAAGTTGTACCAGGTCGCGTAATAGGGCGCGTTGTCATACACCTGCGCGCGCACGACGGTCGGCGCGCCACTCGGCGTGCGGTCCGGCGCTTGCTCGACATTAGGAATATAGGGCGCGGAAGAGTCCGAGCTGGCGTGACCGTTCTTCAGGAACTGGTTACGGGTACCGAAGTCGTTGGCCACGATGATGTCGTAGTCGCCATCGTTGTCGACATCACAGACATCAGCGTCGAGCGCTGTGAACGAGACGTTCGGCAGTACCGAGCCGGTCACATCGCTGAAGCTGTAGTTAGCCCCACCGTTGTTGCTGTTCTCGTGCATCCGGTCCTGACCGGAGAAGTTGGCCACGAACACATCCAGGTCGCCGTCGCAGTCGTAGTCGATGCAATCAGCTTCGTTGTCGTCCGAACCGCTGCCCGGGACGATGACACCCGATGCGAAGATGCCGTTGCCATTGTTCTTGAAGGTGGCGTCGGACAAGCCGATCCAATTCATGCCCCAGATGTCGAGGTCACCGTCGCCATCGAAGTCGCCGAACTCTTGCTCGTAGTTACCACCATCGGAGTGACCCGCGGGGTAGACCATGCCGCTTACATCGCGGAAGCCGAGTGCACCGCCACCCATGGCCGGCGCAAGCGAAGAAGCCTCGAGTCGGTTCGCGAACATGCGCGTCGACTCCGAGCGCGCGCCGTGCATGATGTCCAAATCGAAGTCACCATCGATATCGCCGACATCGATGTCGAGCGCAGTCGTGGCGATGTCGCAGAAAGTGCCATCCGAGTTCGAGGTGAAGTTTTGCTGCGTGCCGTCACACCACAGTCCCGGGTTGCCGGTCAGAATGTTCGTGCCTGTCAACTGGAAGCCGCTCGGATTGAACTCGCTGAAGAAGCCGGCGCCATCGTTCAAGAATATGCGTGTCGGAACATTGCCACCGAAGGCGCCGCCGTAAGTCGAGTGCACCAGGTCGAGGTCGCCATCGTTGTCTAGGTCACCAAAGTCGCAGTCGCAGGACCAATCGATGAATCCGCCACTGCCGATCACGGCTGCGTTCGGGATCGAGGAACCAGCTCCACCGATGCCGACCCAGCGCGAGGCCGTCTCGTCCTGATAGAAACCGATGGTGCCGCCCTGCAGCATGCCGTTGTTGATCCACCAACGATTCGTCTGATTCGTGATGGCCGAGGTGTTCGACACGTAGATGTCGAGGTCGGTGTCCGCATCGATGTCGGCAAACTCGATGTCGCGGCTCTGGTCGGAGATATTCGGGAAGCGCGTGCTGGTCTGGTCTGAGAAGAAGCCGGTCGTGCCGCCTTGCAAACCACCCATGTTGATCCAGATGCGGTTCTGGTCGTTGCCTCCATCTCCACCGTCGGCAAAGACGGCGTCCCAATCGCCATCCAGATCGACATCACCGAAGTCGACGTTCTCGGTCGCCGATCCGTTGAAGGTTCCACCCGAGGGGATTTGGGCGGTGTTGTCGGTAAAGGTCTGCGCGCTTGTCGTCCCTGCCAGGACGCTGCAAGCCAATACCAAGAGCGAGGGTGTGCTCGAGTGCGAAGGCTCTGCCATGTTTCTTGTCTCCTGCCGATTGTGGTCGGATGCATTGCGGTCGTGAGCCGTACGAAGCTAGAGGGAGGGGGAGTGAGCCTCGGTCCCTCAAGTATAGGGAGTGATATGGATCGGTGGAAAACTCGATTCTTCCGCTGTGCCTTGTCTCGCTCTGGGCTCCATCGTGATACTGACAGTGGGGCCGTGGAACGCAATCAAGAATCATGGAGCGCTGAGTTCGTACACGAGCGGATAGTGCTAGGAGAGTGAGAAGTCACGCCGCAACGATGCGTTCCTGCTGAAACATCTGGCGTGTTGGTGCGCACGAGACGTTGGAGGAGGGCCCAAAACGAGAATGCCTGATCCCATCGCTATCGAACGACTCAGCTCAGCTCCGCGGACTCCCGACCGAAGCGTGGGGCCCGGATGAATCGACCCGCTCCTTCGCTCCTTGAAACTCGCATCCCTAGCAGCAGCCAGCCGTCACATCACTTGGATGTCAGTTGCGGCCGGTCCTCTGCTTCGAGGCGAACATCCAAGGTGCCTGGGCGCAAGATCGGTCGCATCACGCGCTGCATCTGTTCGAGCAGGGCAGCTACATCGATGCCAGCATGCGCAGGCAGGAAGGCGCCCAAATAGCGTCTGTGCCCGCCGTACAGCTTGCGCGCTCCCTCCAAGTTGCCGCGATCGAAGTGGTAGAGGCAGATCGACGCCTGGATCAAGCCCTTGTAGAAGTCGGCATCGCCACCTTCGGCACTCAACCAACAGGCTTCGAAAGACTCGTGCGCGGCGTGGTATTCACCCGCGTCAAATTGAGTGACGCCTTTAGAAAAGGCCGCGACTCGCGCGGCCTCATCAAACTCATCCGGATCGAAATCTTGCTCTTCCGGCTCGATCTTCACTGGCTATCGTTCTCGGGGTCTTGACCGCGCTTACCACGCTTCTTCGAACGCTCGTACTTGCGCGGGTTGCCCCAGAAGGAGTCCCAGCGGCGCTGCATCGCTTCAGGCAACAAGCCCTGCCTATCCGAGACAACCAGCGTCTTCTTGTTGTCGTTCCACCAGCTGAGCCATTGCTCTTGCGACTTGCCTTGGTCCTTGCCGGTCAACACCATCAGCGCCAAGCAGAAATCGTCCATGTAGGGCGCGACTTTGTTGCGCGCACCGGACTTCATGATGCCCATCAAGGCTTCGACGCTGTCCTTGTGTCGAATGTTCGCCAGTGCCATTAGGCGTGCGTTCACCGCGCCTCGATCTTTGACGGCAAAGATGTCGCGCTTCAGTAGCTCGATCGACTTGGGGTTCGCGTGCTGACCGATACCACGCAGCAGCGCTGCGAAGGTCTCGGGGTTCTTGCGCATATCTTTGTTGCGAGCGACGGCACTCTCGAGCTGCTTCAGTGCGTCGGGATGCCGCATGCGGCGCAAGGCTTCGATGCCGGCGCGTTGCAGCTCGTAGTCTTTGAGCTTCAGCGTGCGCGAAATGGCCTTGATGATTTTGCTATCGACGACCCTGCTTGCGCGCTCGATTGCGTTCAGTTTGGCTGGCATCTCTTTTTGCTTGAGCGCAGCCGCTAGCTCGTCGAGCGTGGTCTCGACGATCTTTGCATCCGGTGCTTCTTCCTGAGGTTGAGTCGGAAGAAAGAGGAGGGAGAGTGCCAAGAAAATCGTGTTCATTTGATGCCCTGCCAGCGGGTCGGGTCGGTCTCTGCTCACGAAACCGTACCAACGAGAGCGGGTTCCGGCGAAGCCTCTGTCCATCCAGTCTGTGGAGGGCGCGATTCATGCGCCGCGCACGCGAGCTGATCAGCCCGCGCAGCCCTGGAGGACGTAGTCTTTGCAGGGACCTGGGTTGGAGCGTGCGCTCAGTGTCAAGCAAGGCGCCAAGGTGGGGGCGTAGGTCGACTGATTGGTACTCCAGAGGGGCCGAGTGCGCTCTGATGGAGCCGCACAGGCTCACTCGTTGCGCTGCTCCGCCTTGCCCTGTTCTTCAAGCAAGCCCAGAAAGCGTGAGGCGAGCGTCGAAATCATCGAGCCGACCCAAGGCGCGAGTTTTTCCAGTTCCTCGCGCACCTCAGCCCGCGGCAAGACTCGCAGTACGCTCGCTTCGAGCGCCGTTGCGCTCGCGCTGCGCGGCGTTCTGGCCAAGATCGCGATCTCGCCCAATACCTCACCCGGTCCCAGTTCCGCGAGTCGCCGACTCTGTCCTTCGGCACTGCGATCGACCGCGACGCGTCCGCTGACAATGTCGTAGCTGCAATCGCCCTCATCGCCTTCGTCGAAGATCACATCGCCGGCCTTGAACTCGCGCAACTCGAAGCCGTGGCCAGCCGCTTGGTAGTCGGCCAGATCAGTCAACAGGGCTTGGAAGTTCGGATAGCGGTCGGCCGGCTTCTTCGCGAGCATGCGCAGAGCAATCTGCTCCAGACGACGCGGTATACCGGGACGCAAGTGTTCGATCGAGATCGGTTCGTCCTGTTGGATGGCGATCAGTGTTGTCGGCAAGTCGCGACCCGCGAACGGCAAGCGTCCCGTCAACAACAAATAGAACAGCACGCCGGCCGAGAAGATATCGGACTCTCGTCCAAGGTCATCTCGATCACCAATCGTCTGCTCGGGCGACATGAAGTAGATCGTGCCGGAGATCCGACTGGGCGGCTCGGCGTGCAAGACCTCGAAGTCTTCTTCCCGAACATACTCACCCAAGTAGGCGCGATAGGGGGCCGGGTCAAACAGCCGCCCATTGCCCCAGTCCATCAAGTAGACCTCGCCATAGCCCCCGATCATCAAGTTCTCGGGCTTCAGGTCCAAGTGCAGGACGCCGCGGTCGTGCGTGTATGCCAATGTTTCGGCGATACGCTGCAACAGGTTGACCGCTTCAGCGACCGAAACCGGCGTCGCACCGACCTCTGCATTCGGGAAGTCGATTTGCGCCGCCAAGGTCTGGCCCGTGATCAGCTTCATCGCATAGCCGGGCAGACCCATGTCACCGCGCAAGCGGTCGTACACGGGAACAATGCCGGGGTGATCGAGGTAGCCGACCAGCTGGATCTCGCGCGCCATCGCGCCTTCCGCATAGTCGCTCTGCGCAACCGCTTCGAAGCGCAGTTCCTTGGTCGCGACCATGCGCCGCAGGGACCGGTCCAAGGTGCGTGAGACCGTGGCCATACCGCCCTGACCGATCTGTTGGATCGGCTCGTAGCGCTGCTTGCTAGCCTTCTCTTTGGCTTCCTTGGGATCTTGGCTCATGGCGGGGCAGTCCGAAGCTTGCTGGTTCGCTCCGCGCAGTCTACCGCCTCGACCCTGGATTGCGTCCTGCCGGAAGGCGGCAGACGAATTCTTGGATTATCGGAACCGCCGGAAGGCTCCGGCTCGGATTCCGATGCGCTGTGATCGACAACAAGAAAAACATACAACCCGCTCTCGTCCTCGAGTGCTGGAATTCCTGGGTCCGAGTCCTGTTTCCAGAGTCCGGTGAGACTCGCTGGGTCAATCTGCAAGAGACCGAGTTCGAGGCCATGGAGGGGGAGCAGGATCATGCTCCCGCTTCGAGTGAGGGAATCGCGACGCTCTGAGCGCCGGCGATCCCGCCAATGCTTCACACCGGCGGCGTCTTTTTTAGCCAGGCCAAACGGCGCTTCCAATCGCCCTTGCGTTCGTGGGGTCCTTGCTTGGCGTTGGTAGCTCTCTCGAGAACCGTTCGGACCCAGACGCCTTCTTCGCATACGCCCGTAGCTAGGTGCGTGAACGGGCACGAGCAGTCCATCGTGTAGATCTCGAAGGTCTGTGGTAGACGCTCTTTCGCGAGTTCGTCTGTGTCCATACCGAAATCGCCTGCATCTTGACCCGTGGGCGCAGCGAGACCTTGCTTCCAGAAGAGCCAACAGCCGGGTCCATCGACGCCTTGCCAATCAGCTAAGCGTTCAGAGCAGGCGTGGCAGTGAATTTCTGGGTCGGGCAAGTAGTTGTCGTAATAGGACATGCGCGTTGTTCGCGATTCCGATCTTACGCTGCCAGGGAACAGGCGACCAGTCGGATCGCTCGCAGCAGAGGCCTGAGTTGTCCTCTTCGTAGGCCACAAAGAGGGTGAGTAGGCAGGCTTCGTTGTCCAGACTTTCCCGCCTTTCTCAGCAGGAGCGCGCCGTATGGGTCGTCGCATGCTGTGATCGTTCGTGGCGTAGCGGCTCGTCTCCATTCGAATCAACGCTGCGGCGCGGCCTTTGCTCCTTGGCTCAAGAGCGCACAAGCTCACGAGCCATCTGCTGCATTTCTCACCTCGCGCCCATAAATCCCATGTTGTCGAAACTGATGCTCCCCTTCAGCGCCGCTGCCGGCGCAGCTGTCTTGACGATACTTGTTGCGACCAGCAGTTGTGGCCATACCAACGCCGCGCCCATGCAATCATCCGGTGGATCGGGAACAGGGACTGGCCTAGGTGCCGCTCATCCCGCATCGATCGTCAATTTCGCAGGCGATCCAATCACGATCCAAGCCTTTGGTCGAGTAACGCTCTTCGAAGTGCCCTCGAACCGGTGGTTCGTGTTGAACGACTTGTCGACCTCGCATGCGATGGGACTGTACGAGGAGCGCGGCGGTACGTTGCGCCGCATTGCATATGGGGCGGTCTTCGCATCCGAATCTGAGTCCGGCGGATTGAGCTCCGCCGTGGGCTATGCCTTTGCACCTGGATCAAAGGTTGTGGTCGCGAACTCGAGTGCAACACCGATCTCTTCCTATACGGTGCAGCAATCGTCCGGCTACTTGGTCGACAACTGATTGGTGCCAGCGTGCGAAGCGACATACGCTTGGCGCTGCGGTGAATGCGGTCGAAGAGCGGCGCTTAGCACTCGAGCCAGCTGATTGCGAGCCGTACCAAATTCGTGGACGCTTCAGGCGACTCATCCGTGTCGAGCGACGGCGCTACAGCGGCAACGCCCGAATGTGTTCGGTGACATGTGTGCGCGGTGCTGGCAGCGTGTCCACTTCTCCGGTCGCCTCGAAGCCGAGTCGTTCATACAATCCGATCGCTCGCTGATTGTGATCCCCGACGCCGAGGTAGAGGCGCTGGCGTCCTGCGTCGCGAGCTCAATCGATGACTGCTTCAATCAGCCTGTCGGCCATGCCTCGGCCACGTTCATCGGGCGCGACCCACATCGAATACAGACCAGCGCCTCGCGGGTCGTCATCCCATGGTCCTCCGCCGACCATGCCAATGTCATTCGGACCATCAGTCGCGACGAAATAAGCGCTCTTCTCACTGGCAAGGCGCTCTTGCCAGAAGGATAGCGGATGATTGCTCTCTTCATCGAGGCCGCGAGCGAATGAGTCGGGAGCGTCTACGAGTGCACGCAACCGAATGCTGCGGATACGCTCCCAATTCGAGGCGGTCATTCGTTCGATTCTGATAGCCATGGCTCTGGTCTTCGTGATGGATGGTATTCCCAGAGGCAGCATGAGGGGGGGGCCGCTCGCGTTCCCTGGAGGGGTCTCGACAATCCAAGGGTCTGGACCGGGGTCGGGAATGGGCTTCTGACCTGCTCGGCCAAGCGTGGGGGACTTGTGATCGCGCGAGATCGATGGGAAGCTGGCCGCATGAAACGCACCGCTCTCCCGATTTCCTTCCTGTTGCTCTTCGCATCTGTCGCCAGTCTTCAAGAGAGCGAACAGAAGCACGCGTCGGAAGCCAGCCGAGTCGTGGCGACCTATACGCCCGCGCCCACGGAGACCGTTAACGCGGCGAGCATGTCAGCCGCCGCCGGAGCGTTCTTGGACTCGCTCAGTGACGAGCTGCGCGCTCGTGCGGCGCTCGAACTCGACGATCCCGAGCGCAAGAACTGGACGAACGTCCCGCCGCGCGCGGATGAACGCGGCGTGCGCTTCGGCGATCTGTCAGAGGAGCAACTGGAGCGTGCGCTCGACCTGATGGCGAACGTGCTTAGCGCCGAGGGCTATGCGCAAGCGCGTGACATCATGCTTGGCGATGATCTGTTGCTTCGCAATGGTCAAGCCCGCACCGGCTTCGGGGTCGAGAACTTCTGGTTGATCGTGTTCGGGACGCCGCATGCCGAGCAGAAGTGGGCGCTGCAGCTCGATGGCCATCACTTGGCGCTGAACATTACCATCGAAGGGGAATCGCTCTGCATGTCGCCCTCCTTTATCGGAGCACAACCCGCGGACTTCACGTACGGCGAGCGACGCTCGCAACCCATGAAGGAAGCGGTCGATGCGGCCTATGCATTGGTGCAGTCCTTGACGGATCAGCAACTCGAACAAGCGCGCGTCGCCGGGCGCCGCGGTCGAATCGTCACCGGCCCTGGCCGCGATGGCTTTGTGCCCGAGGCGGCAGGGCTCGACTGCGAGGCACTGACCGATGAGCAGCGCGCTTTGCTGGGAGCCCTGATCCGCGAGTTCGTGCAGACGCTGCCCGAGCCGCACGCGACCAAGCGCATGAACGAGCTACACGTCGAAATAGACGATATGTGGTTCGCATGGAGCGGCTCGAAGGAGAGCGCGAGCGATGTTTCTTATCGCTTGCAGGGACCGAGCCTGATCGTCGAGTACGCGTGCCAAGACCTGGGCGGCGATCCGCTCGACCACCTGCACTCGATCTATCGCAATCCGCTGGCCGAGTACGGTCAGTAGGGCGCTAGCGTCGGCTTTCGAGGCAGAGGCCAGGCGAGCGGCTTCTGCAATTGCAGCCGTCTGGGCTAGATCTCAGGCGCCGAACTGCCGCAAGTGGTGATCGAGGTGCTTCCACATCAATCGATCCCAATCCAGAGTGCTCATCTTTCCAAAGAAGGGATGCACCTTCTCGGAAGTGGAACCGGTCCCATGGAAGCGCTCGACGAGCTCGACCATCTTGCTGCGATGCTCATCGAAGCCAGTGGCATCCTTGTTCAAGAACCTGGGGTCCGTCGGCGAGTTCTTGTTGAAGGGCGCATCACTGTCTACGAGTTTACGCTTCGCCATGCCCCCAAAGAGCCGCCCGATCAGCGTGCGCTTGCTCTCGAACTCGCCAAAAGACGACAGCAACGGGAACTGGCAATGCGCGAGCATCTGCACGACCTTCATCTTGCCCATACACGGGCTGAGACTCGGCCGTCAGCGCCTCGAGGCGTTTCACGATCTGCGTACTGACATCGTCGACGCGTAGACTGGGGATGCTCATGGATCTCTGGCTGGTAGTGGTGGCTGAATTGGGTCCCGCGGGATGAGGGCACGGTACGCATGCGAAGCACTCTCGCAGCTGGTGTGCTTCTTTGGGAAGGCCCGAGGGCACCGTATGCTCTTGAGATGAAGTGTCTTGCTCTCGAGTTGTCGTGCTCTGTCCTGCTTTTGCTTCCAGCCTGCGTGAGTAGCAAAGAGGATCAGGGAATAGCCGCCCAAGCCACGCGCCCCAACATCATCGTCATCATCACGGACGATCAGGGCTATGGTGACTTGGGCGCGCACGGGAACGAGATGATTCAGACGCCTCATATGGATCGCCTGCATCAGGATTCCGTGCGGCTGACGGACTTTCACGTCGACCCGACCTGTTCACCGACGCGTAGTGCGCTGATGACTGGGCGCTATTCGACACGCACCGGGGTGTGGCACACGATCATGGGGCGCTCGTTGATGGACGGTGCGGAGCAGACGATGGCTGAAGTCTTCCAGGCGGGTGGATACCGCACTGGGATGTTCGGCAAGTGGCACTTGGGGGATAACTATCCGCTGCGGCCGCAGGACCAAGGCTTCGAGCATGTCGTGTGGCATCACGGTGGCGGCGTGGGGCAAGGGCCCGACTACTGGGACAACGACTACTTCGATGACACCTACGAAGTGAACGGGGAGTGGCGCGAGTTCGAGGGCTACTGCACGGATGTCTGGTTCCGTGAAGCGACTCAGTTCATCGAGGCCGAGTCGGACGAACCCTTCTTCGCGTACCTATCGACGAACGCTCCGCATGGGCCCTTCTTGGTCGACGAGTCCTACTCCGAGCCCTACGTACAGGCCGGCGTGCCGGCGACGATGGCGAAGTTCTACGGGATGATCACGAACATCGACGAGAACATCGGGCGACTGCGCACGCGCTTGGAGGAGCTCGGGATTGCGGACAATACTCTGCTTTTGTTCATGACAGACAACGGTACGGCGGTAGGTCGCGCGCCGCGTGCGAAGGAAGAGGGCAGCTGGCCGGGCTTCAATGCCGGCATGCGTGGGAACAAAGGCTCGGAGTACGAAGGCGGGCATCGCGTGCCTTGCTTCCTGCGTTGGCCGGACGGTGGACTGGAGGGCGGGCGCGACCTTGACGAGTTAACGGCGCATGTGGATTGCTTGCCCACGCTGGCTGACTTGTGTGGGATCGACTATGCGTCTGAGCGAGAGCTCGACGGGATCTCGCTCGCCCCTCGATTGCTCGGTGAGTCGCAGGAGGCATTGGAGCGCACGCTTTTCGTCCACTCGCAGCGCATCGAGCATCCGAAGATGTGGCGCAAGAACGCGGTGATGCGCAAAGACTGGCGCTTGGTCAATGGCACCGAGTTGTATCAACTCCGTTCCGATGCGGCTCAAGCCACCGATGTCGCGGCGCAACACCCGGAGCTCGTCGCGGAGCTACGGCAAGAGTACGAGCAGTGGTGGGAGTCTCTATCACCGGCCTTTGACGACTACGTTCGCATTGGCATCGGTGCCGCCGAGGATCCCGTCAACCTGATGTCGCACGATTGGCATACATCGGACCAGGGTGTGCCTTGGCACCAGAACCATGTCCGCAATGGCTACGTCGGCAATGGACCTTGGTCGATTGATGTCACGCGATCCGGCGAATACGAGATTGTGCTGCGCCGTTGGCCTGCCCACCTCAAGCGCGAAATGAGGATGGTGCAGGCGCAAGTTTCGATTGCGGGTGAGAGCGCGCAACAGGAACTTGAGCCGAGCGTAACGAGCGCTAGCTTCCGCCTCCGTCTAGAGGCCGGGCCAAGCGAACTGCTGACGACCCTGACGCGCGAGAGTGGCGAGTCGCACGGGGCTTACTTTGCATCTGTCCGTTGGGTCGGACCTTGAGGGTTAGCCGCGATCAATCCTGCGGCTGATTCCACAGACGATAGACATCGTCGAGCCGCACCATCTCTGATAGCAGCAAGGCTTCCATCTCAGCCAGCTTTTCTGCGTAGCGCTCGTCGCGAGCCAAGTTGACTTGCTCCTTGCGCGGTCGATGACCCGTCAGCGCGACGACCGCATCGTCTTGGTGCTCGCCCAAGAACTCGTGCGGGTTCTGGCTCAGGTTGAACAGCTGTGTCTCACGCACTTCGCCATCCATCACGTCGTACTTGATCAGTTTCCACTCGTCTTGGCGGACGCAACGCATACCCGGCTTTGTGCCGCCGCTGTAGACGCCGTAGAGCACGTCGCGGACAGTCTTCTGCTTGCCCTCGAGCACCGCCTTGAAGCTCGTGCCTTCGTTGCTCGCAGGCGGCTCGATCGTGGCCATATCGCACAAGGTCGCCAGCACATCCATCAGGTAGACGTTGCCCTGCGCGCGTGAACCAGCGGCGATTCCGGGGCCCTTGACGATGAAGGGTACGCGCCAGGTGTGCTCGTACAGATTCTGCTTGCCTTGCAGGCCGTGCCGACCGATCGCCATCCCGTGATCTGCGGTGTAGATGACATAGGTGTTGTCCAGCTCGCCCATGGCCTCGAGCTTGTCCAGCACGCGCCCGATCTGAGTGTCGATGTTCTCGTCACAAGCAAACTGGCGCCCGATTTCGTTACGGATCGTCGCTTCGTCGCGCAGCTTCTTGACGCCCTGCACGTTGACCTCATCGCGCAAGCCGGGATGGCCGTGGTGGAAGGGGTGCGCGGGCAGATAGTTCGCGGGCAGAGCCGGAGCCTTGTCGCGCGGCGGACTCACAACCTCTTCGTTGTGCGCACCGTACTTGGCCAGCAACTCGTCCTTGGCCCAGCGCGGGTCGTGCGGATGAGAGAAGCCGTAATAGATCATGAAGGGCTCATGCGTCCCTTCCTGCTGGCGCTTCCTCAGGTACGCCAGGACTTGCTCGGCATGCCAAGCGCTGCCCTCCTCGTCCGAGGCTTTGCGCTTGGTCGCATCCTTGACGACCGTGAACTGTTGATTCGCCAGCGCATAGCTATTGCCCTTCTTGCACGTGCGCATCGTCGCATAGCCGGCGCGATTGAAGACCGCGGCCAACGTGGACTCGGGCAGATCTTCGGGGCAGAGCGGGTTCTGCTTGACACCTTTGACTCCGTTGCGCGGCAGATGCCAAACCGATCGGCCGCTCATCACCATGTGCCGTGATGGTGTGCAGACAGCGCCTGACCATGAACCCATGTGGTAGGCACCGTCCAAGGTCATGCCTTCGGCGGACAGTCGGTCAAGGACCGGTGTCTCGAGCGGCGAGCTCGGATCGTACGCCTTCAGATCGAAGGGCGACTGATCGTCCGCGATGATGAACAGGATGTTCGGTCGCTTCGCACTCGCTTGCGTTCCGGTGCCGAGGGCGAGGCTCGATTGGCTCGAGAGCAGCGTCAGGCCGAGCACGAAGAGTTGAGTCAGGCGCTTCATGTCGGAATCTTCGCTAACGGGGGGCAGCAGCGCTAAAGAAAGCTCTGCTTCGTCGTCTCTGCCTAGGCTGAAATGTGGCTCCTTGCCAACTCATAAGTATGTGGCCGGCATGCTTCCGGCCCACATGTCATGAAGTCTGGCTACGAGTGCGGTACGGAACGACCCACGTACAATGCCTCCAGGCACCGTAAGTGGGTCAATCAAGATGCTGCTCGGGACGCCTAGGGCAGGAAACTCAACTGCAGTCCATTGGACAAGTTGAACGCACCAGGCGACAGCGGGTCACGGAACCAGGCTTGGAAGTACCAAGTCGATCCGGCGGCAAATTGCGCCGTCTCGTTTGGGTAGTCGACAGCGTAAGTCAACGACTCAGCGACAGCCATCGTGACCGACATACGTGTGTGCGGAGCCATCAGGCACAAATATCCGTCACCAAAGGGAGTGCCTGCCGCCTTGGGTTGCTGTGAGTAGAAGAATACACCGGGCTGGCCGCGCGGCACGGGTTGCGCTGTCAACTCAAGGTTATTCAGTGTCAGGCTCGTCGATCCTGTGGCGGTGCCAAGAGATGCGCTGGCGACATGCGTGTCACTCGCGACGCAGAACTCTGATGAGAGGTTGGCGTCCAAGTCGATCGCATGAACAAAGTCGATGTTGTAGGCGTAGTTTTTCCAGTTTGGTCCGCTGAACAGGATCCGATTCAAAGAAGGGATCGGGTCACCAATCGCCTGCGGATCTGCGGGGCGAGTTCCGTCGGCGGCCCACGCGCGGATTTCACTCTGCAGCGGCGTGTTGGTCAGTTCGACGTTGTGCCAGTGACTCAGAGTGAGCACGTAACCCGCACCGATTTGAGCGCCTGCTCCATCGCGAAGAACCACCTCTTGCCCAAGTCCTGTCTGCCAACCCATGAGCATGCCCACGTCTGTGGGGAAAGGGTCGCACGGCTCGTTCGGGGTCGCGTGTGAATTCACGAACATCATCGGAACGGGTCTGGCAGGGTCTGCGACGACTGGTTGCACGCGGGTTGTGACTCGCCAACTGTTCGGATCGGAAGCGATCGGGTAGTAGAAGTCCAAGTACCCGCCGCCCGCGTTGTTGTCCATTGAGGAGCAGGTTGCGACGCCGTTGCCGATGCTGACACAGTCGGTGTTGGTCGATTGAAAGTCGCGTCGATCATCGCGCAATTGCCAGCCGTCGTTGCCGATCGGCAACGGTGCTGAGCAGCCCCAAGAGCCGGGCTGCATGCAAGTGACGGGGACTGGCGTGTCGAAGTTTTCCCAGAGCAACGCGTTGTCTCCTTGAGCGAGTGTCGAGCCACTGATCGAGGTCAGTGCCAAAGCGAGTGTGCCGAGTTGGGGGAGCTTGTGATTCATCATGATTCGGGTGTTCATCATTCTGTGTGGATTGGGCGTACCAAAAGCCTCCTCGGTGGGCCCCCAAAGCCGGGAGGCATTCGAGGACAGAGCCTGCATGACGATTCCGCTTGACCCGTTGCACGGCTCAGAGAGCCCGCCGATAGCGGGTGAAGTTCTCTTCTCCGCCGGGGCCACTCGGTCTGCGAGTGAGTCTCTTGGTATCTAGCACTGCTCATTCGCTTGCGCGAGTGGACAGCAAAAGCTCAAAAAGCTTGCCGAGCTTGAAATTGTGGCGAGCTCTAAGCGGACAAGGCTCCGCGGTTCCTAACATACAACTCGGGCCCTAACCCGGCGCAGCTGAGTCAAGCACTCAAGATTCGGCTCGTCTCTAATGGAACCGCTGAAGTCAACTTCGCTGAAGTTACGCTCGGGGGCATCCCTAGCACGGGGATTGAATTCGCTGGTTGGTACATCGACGATGTCGAAGTCAGCTTGGAGGGTCAGAGTGGTTACGGAGTTTGGGAGGTGTTGCCGAACTCTCTGCTGGCTCCGTACTACCACCACGGCGACATCGAATTCATCAATGATGACATCGGTTGGATCTGCAACATCAGCGGCGAGATTTGGAAGACCACGGATGCCGGCGACAACTGGACGAGGGTAGCGAATCAGCCGACGACCTCGTTCCGATCGATCACCTTCGCCGATGAGATGAATGGCTGGGTCGGCAACTTGGGCCCGGGCAGTTGGGTTGGATCGACGCAGGACACGATTCCGTTGTACGAAACCAATGATGGGGGACTGACGTGGACTGTAGTGACCAACATAAGCGGGCCCATGCCGGATGGGATCTGCGGAATCCAAGCCATCGGAAACACCATTCATGCTGCTGGAAGGTTTGCCGGAGATGCCTACTTCATCTCTTCGACGGACGGCGGCGCTTCATGGGTGTCCCAAGACTTGAACCTGGACTACGACGCCTTTGTCGACGTTCTATTCTTCACTCCTGACGAGGGCTACATCACAGGTTCGGGTGGCGGCGGCAATGCGGTCTTGCTTCACACGACGGACGGCGGAGCGAACTGGACTACGGTTAGCACCAACAATGCCTACCACTACTGGAAAGCCGGGTTCGCCTCTCCCACTTTCGGGTACGCGGTCCGTTGGTCTGGTGTCGACGCCGACAAGTGGATCCAGACCTACGACGGCGGAACGACCTGGACTGACCGGGTCTTCGTCGGAAACTACGAAGCGAACGGCATCACTTTCTTGGATGAACAGGCCGGTTTTATCAGTGGCCATGAAGCGCACACGCTGCGAACCGTCAACGGCGGAGACAGTTGGGAGTCCTTCCAAGTCGACAACGTCTATGGGGACTACATCAACAAGTTCCTGCGGATGAGTGACGAGCTGGTCTATGGAATCGGGATGAGGGTGTACCGCTACACGGCCGACTCCTGCGCTCCGGCTCCGAACCCTCCGCATGCTTTCGACAACTCGGTCAGTGCTTTGAGCGCAAGCTCGTCTGGCGGCGTCACAACCTTCAAGTACACTGTGCCCGAGGATGACAACGTAGAGATAACAATCTATCTGCGAGGCGGCCCGATCTATGATCGTCCCATCGATAAGCGCCAAGTCGCAGGGTCTTATTCCTTCACGTACACACCGTACGACAACACCCCAGTGCTCTACGCGGCTCTGGTTACCGGCGACTACAGACAACGCGTCAGATTCGACAACCAGTAAGGGCTACGGTGCAGTAAGCAATACGGGGCCGCGGCGATACCTTGCCGCGGCGATACCTTGCCGCGGCGATACCGATACAGTGCCGGACACTTCGCGACTGATCAGTGGAGAAGTGTCCGGCAAGGTATCTGCGGTAATCAGTCACGAAGTGTCCGGCCCGCTATGACTGCGCCGTATGATGCAGCTATATGCCGAACGAACACTTCCTAGAGCCGCGAGAGCCGTTCGCGACTGGCATGCTTGCCGTCGACGATCTGCACACGATTTACTTCGAACGCTCCGGCAATCCGGACGGGCCACCGGTCCTGTTTATTCACGGTGGACCGGGGGCCGGATGCTCGCCGACGGATCGGTGTTTCTTCGATGCAGAGGCATTGCAAGTGATTCTCTTCGATCAGCGTGGGTGCGGGCGCTCCGAGCCGCTTGGTGAAATTCGCGAGAACACGGTCGAGCACCTCGTACGCGACATCGAGCAGTTGCGCGAGGAACTTGGCATCGACAAGTGGCATGTGTTCGGCGGTTCGTGGGGGAGCACGCTCGGCTTGTACTACGCGCAGGCCCATCCGGAACGAGTGCTCAGCCTCGTCTTACGCGGCATCTGGCTCCTGACGCCGGACGAGTTGCATTGGTGGCTGTACGGCATCCGATGGATTCAACCCGAGCTTTGGCGCGAGTTTGCCGAGCACCTACCGCAGGATGAGCGCGACGACTTGCTCGAAGGCTACTGGCGTCGGCTGACGGGTGAGGATCGTGCTGTCGCGCTCGAAGCCGCGCGGCACTGGAGCATTTACGAGGGCTCTTGTTGCACGCTCTTGCCGAATCCCGAGTACACGGACGCCTTTGCCGGGGACGATCTCGCCTGGAACTTGGCCCGTCTCGAGGCGCACTACTTCAGGGCTGGCATTGAGCCGCAGAAGTCGATCTTGGATCGGATAGAGTGCATCCGCCACATCCCTGCCTTCGCTGTGCACGGCCGCTACGACATCGTCTGTCCTGTGCGTAGCCTGCATGATCTGAGTTGCGCTTGGCCCGAACTCGATGCGCAGATCGTTCCCGACGCAGGGCACTCTTCCCACGAGCCTGGCATCACGCGCGAACTCGTCGCCGCGATGGATCGCATCGCTCGCACCGGTTCACCGCAGCGGAACTAGCCAAGTCATGAGCAACTACCTGAGCGCGCCGGTCCCCTCGAAGCACCTACCGAAGGGCATCCCGTTCATCATCGGGAACGAGATCGCCGAGCGTCTGAGCTTCTATGGCATGCGGGCGATTCTGTTCACCTTCATGACCAAGTATCTCACCGACGCGAACGGTGCAGATGCTTTCTATACACGTACGGAAGCGACCGAAGCCGTCGCATGGTTTGTGTCGCTGGCCTACTTTTTTCCACTGCTTGGAGCACTGCTCTCCGATGCGGTCTGGGGCAAGTACAAGACCATTCTGTACATCTCGCTCTTGTACTGCGTCGGGCACGGATTGCTGGCGTTGATGGATATGCCGAGCGCATTCCTACAGGCCACACTGTCGCCCGAGAGCTTCATGATGGCGGGCTTGATGGTGATTGCCGTCGGTGCGGGTGGCATCAAGCCATGTGTCTCCGCGCATGTAGGCGACCAGTTTGGAGAGTCGAATAAACACCTACTCGAACCGATGTTCGGTTGGTTCTATGTCGCCATCAACTTGGGCGCCTTCGCCGCCTACGCTGCCCTTCCAGCAGTTCTAACGAGCTACGGTGTGGGGCCGGCCTTTGCGATTCCAGGCATTGCTATGGCCTTGGCGACACTTGCATTCTGGATGGGCCGTTACCGTTTCGTCCACATTCCTCCTGCAGGTGCCGGGTACTTCAAGCGCGCCTTCACCGGTCAGGGCTTGAGGGTCATTTGCAAGCTGGCGCCAATCTATGCGCTGATCGCTGTCTTCTACTCGCTCTACGACCAAACGGGCTCAAGCTGGATCGACCAGGCGAACCGTATGGATCGGAAGGTCTTGGGGTTTGAACTTCATGAAGCTCAGATCGGTGCGATCAATCCGCTGTGCATCGTGCTATTCGTTCCGCTCTTCGCCTACGTGCTGTATCCGATTGCGGGACGCTTCATCAAGCTGACTGCGCTCCGAAAGGCGGGCGTCGGGATGTTCTTGATGGTGCTGACCTACGTGCTCACATCCACCATCGAAGAATGGATCATCGCCGCCGAGCTAGCTGGAAGCGCTTTGCCGAGCATCGGGTGGCAGGTCTTGGCGTACGTGATCTTGACTGCGGCCGAAGTTCTCATCGCAGTCACGCTGCTCGAGTTCTCGTACATGCAAGCCATGCCCGAAATGAAGTCCTTCATCGTTGGCTTCTTTTTCTTAGCACAGTCGGCGGGCAACGCGTTCACGGCCATCGTGAATCGCGTAACGATGGACGAGCAGGGGAATACGACGCTTGAGGGCGCTGACTACTACTGGTTTTTCACCAAGGTCATGCTCGGGGCGGCGATCGCATTCGTGCTGTACGCCATGATCTACAAGGAGAAGAGCTACTTGCAGAAAGAGGCGGCTGCCTAGGGGACGCGTGCCGGCATCCTTTCCGGATCCAACGACGTACTACTCGTGATTGCCTCGTTCGCGCTCAGAAACTGCAGGCGCTCCTGACAATACGCTGTCAGGAGGGAACCCCTAGGGTGGCGACATGCGCTCTCCATTCATGACGATCCAGTGGCAATCACTCTTCCGGCCTCTCTTGACGATCCAACTAGCCGTCCTGGCCGGCGTCGGGCTCTCATCTCTCGGTTGCCAATCACCCCGCACGAACGAGACCATGTCGGATCAAGAGCCTATCCCCGCGCACAAGCATCACACGATCGACTACTTGGAGTTGACCGTGACCGATATGAAGGCCGCGAAGAGCTTTTACAGCACCGCCTTCGGCTGGGCCTTCAATGACTACGGCCCCGAGTACGCTGGTATTCAACGCGAAGAGGGCGGCGAAGTCGGCGGCCTGCGGCTTGATTCAACTGTCGCGGGTGGCGGCGCGCTCCTAGTCCTCTACTCCAGCGATCTGGAGGCGAGCGTCGAATCTGTACGCGCCGCTGGCGGCGAGATCGCGAAGGATATTTTCTCCTTCCCCGGCGGGCGACGCTTTCAGTTCATTGATCTGGCAGGCAACGAACTCGCAGTCTGGTCCGATCAATAGGTCTGTGTGGGGGGGGCACGCTTCACGCAGAGAACAGTCACACGGCCATCCGTGAACGGCTGCTGATCTCCGGCTTCACGCGAGCTCGATGACAGGTACGCGATGAGGCTGTATGAGTAGTCACTTTGGCCCTGCTCTACTCCTCTTTGGTCTGCTCGTCCTTCTGTTCATCGACACCGAACAGCAATTCGATTCCGTTAAGAACCGCCAAATCGCATAGGACGGGACCATCGATGGCCGGGAGGGTCGAGGGCCAAGATTCACGAACCGTATCCAGCCATTCCGCCCAACGTTTGGCTGTTGTTGTGACATCGAGCCCGTTGGAGACCGGGGGCGCAATTCCGTTGAGCTCAGCAGTCACGGTCAACTGTCTTGAGATCTCGACCGCGTCTTCAGGAATGGACCGTTCGAACTTCTCGAGGAATCGAAGCAAGAAGGTGCCCTGCCCAGTCAATGAGCCGGAGACCCTATTGCGATAGAATACTGAGGATGGTTTTCCGATCTCGATTCGCTCCATCAGCGCGATCGAGGCTTCGATGCATTTCAGCGAGCCAATTTGAGCTGCAGAGATAGCAGCTCTTCGCGAAATGAGACCGGGGATGCGAGTGCTCTCGTCTTCCAGGATTGCCAATAGCGTCTTAGCGGACCCCTTATCAGGCAGGTAACCCAAGGCGGTCACTTGCGCGACAATCAGGCCGTACTCATCCATTGCGCTCTGGGAGCTGATGGACATCGACTTCTTCTTCTTCTTCTTCTTCTTCTTCTTCTCGCGAAACAGGGAGTTCAAGTACTCATCTGTTTCCTCCCAACGCTTCAGGGCGTCTGATGAACTCTTGACCACCTCGGGTACAACGGTCGACGGGTGCTGTCCGCGCATCAACAAGGGGAGCGCATTGAGTCGGACATCGTAGCTGTCTTCCTTGAGGCCTTCGAGCGGCGCGAGTTGCTCGTTGACGGCGAGCCGGGTCGATTGGAGCTCTCATTCGACTAATCTGGACCCTGACTCTTGGCCCGGGTCATCTTCACTCTGTGGCCTGGTGAGCGCACGGGCTATCATTCGGCCATGCCCCCGATCAATACGCCGGTACTTGCTCTTGCCCTCTCCCTTAGCTTTGCACTCCCATGTGCAGCGCAAGTTGAGCCTGTCGGGATCCCCGTGCAAATCGCGATTTCGAGTCAGGTCAAGCTGGGACAAAGCTTCACCATCAGGCTATGCGTTCGCATGGACGCTGCGCCACAAGACCTACCTCTGTTGGCTTCGAATAAGGCGTGGGAGTCCGGGGAGGTCCGCGACTACACGACTAATAACAGCTTTGGCCTGGGCCGCGAGTCCGGTGCGCTTGCCGGCTTTGCAATCAGTGTGTTGCCCGATGGAGCGTGGACGTGGAATGCAGGTGATGGTCGCTCCAGGATCGATCACCGTCCTGAGGCCGCCGACCAAGGCATTGCCGATGGCGCTTGGCATGAAGTCGGTTTCGCAGTCGATCGCGAGCAGGGGGTTGTCCACTTGTTCCATGATGGCCGCCGCGTGGCGTTACACGATTTGAGTGGTGTGGGCAGCATGCAATCGGAGTTGCCTGCGATTCAGCTTGGAGAGTCAAGGTCGGGACTCGAGCTTGGCGCGCTACGCATCGAGGATGGAGTGATTGCCGTCGAGAGTGTCCATGCTGACTTCAGCTCGCGCTTTGGAGAATCTCGCCGCCCTATGCCACTTCCCGAATGGGATGGGAAGCCTCTACGCGTGCTGGCATGGAACATCTGGCACGGGGGGCGGCGCAAAGGACGCGATGAAGGCGTTCAGCGCGTTGTTGATGTGATCAATGACTGCGACGCTGACATCGTGCTGATGCAAGAGACGTACGGCAGTGGACCGAGAATCAGCGGCAGATTGGGCTTCGAGTACTTCCTTCGCTCCAGCAATTTATCCGTGATGAGTCGCTTTCCCATCAAGGAGGTTCATCGGCTTGGCCCAAGTTTCCGCTTCGGTGGAGCGACGATTCAGCTCCGGCCCGGTCTTGGTGTGCAGGCCTACTCGCTCTGGATTAACCATTTGCCGAGTGTGCAGCAGCAACTCGCGGCCGGTGCAAGCGCGCAGGAACTTGCGTCTGCCGATGCTAAGACGCGAGGCAGCGAGATGAAGAGGATCCTAGTGGAGTTGTTGCCGCACATCGGAACGACTCCGCAGATGCCCATTGTCATCGGCGGCGACTTTAACAGCGGCTCCCATTTAGATTGGACTGAGGCCGCAGCTCAACTGCCGAATCATCACGGACGTGTCGTCGCATGGCCAGTCAGTTCGGCGATGCGGGCTGCCGGATTCACGGATACTTATCGCGCTGCGCACTCCAGCCCGATCGAGTTCCCTGGAATGACGTGGTCTCCGGAGTTCCTGGAGTCGCACCAGGACCGCATCGACTACGTCTATGTTCGCGATGGGGCCTGGGAAGTCCTCGATTCCGAGGTGCTTTCAACACACGTGGACGGTTGGCCTAGTGATCATGCCGCCGTGCTAACGACCATGCAGCTCACTGGTGTGCCGAATCGCATCAACGTCATGAGCTACAACATCAAGCACGGGCATGGAAATGACGGAGTGGTTGACTTGGCGCGCGCCGCTGCCGTCATCGAATCAGTCTCGCCCGATGTGGTCACTCTGCAAGAGGTGGACGAAGGCTGCGGGCGATCAGGTGGGATCGATCAAGCCGCATGGTTAGGCGAGCGCCTGGGCATGCACTTCGCCTTTGGCCCCTTCATGGACTACGACGGTGGACGCTACGGAATGGCCGTCTTGTCGCGGCTCCCCATCGTGTCTTCGCACAACATCGTCTTGCCGCCAGGCGCGGAGCCTCGATCAGCTCTCGCCGTGCGCTTGCAGTTGGCGGACGGCAGCGAAGTTGTCGTCGTAGGCATCCACTTGTACGCGACTGCTGAGCAGCGTCTCGCACAAGCCAAGACAATCGTCGCTGCCTTTGCGGATGAGGAGGCGCCGGTGATCCTTTCAGGAGACTTCAACTCTCGCCCTGGCTCGCCCGTCATGCGTCTGTTCGAGGAGCAATGGATGAATCCAGACAAGGGAGAGGATCGCTTCACGATTCCCTCGCACAAGCCGAGCCGGGAAATCGACTTCATCATGTATCGCGCCCCGCATACGTCGCGTGTGCTGCGAGTCGATGTTATGGAGGAAGCGCTTGTGTCGGATCACCGCCCGCTGATTCTCGAGCTCGAGGTGGGGTCGTGACTTTGCGGCGACAAGTTATCGCCTGCGCCCGACAGTGCGGGCTTGTGTCGCTAGTTGCGCTCACCTGCGGAAGCTTCGTTTTCGGATCGGAATTGAGGTCCGCGACCGAAGCTGATGGGCCAATCGCGTACTTCGCATTTGACGGAGACGCGCTCGACTCGATCCATGCGAAGCTCGAGGGCAGACTTGGAGCAGTGGCGACGTATGGGAAGGGGCTCGCGGGCAAGGCTTACAGCCTCCGCGCTAGTGCCGCTTCAAGCATGATCGAGTTCATGGACGATTCGCTAGGCTGCCAGCAGGGCCAGAGCTTCTCCGTCAAATTCTGGCTGCGCACGACGGCTGCGGAAGACGCGCGCATGCTCGTCCTCTCTAATAAATTGTTCCAGGACAACAGCCTGGCTTCGCAGCAACAGGCGGGTTGGGCCTTCCTCGTTTCGCATGGCACCTGGTCCTGGAATATGGGTTCCGGCAAGCGACGCCTCTGCTACGAGCGAGACAATGGCAGCCACATGCCCATCAACGATGGACGGTGGCACCAACTCGCGATGACCTACGACAGCACGAATTCTGTCGTGCACCTGTATTGCGACGGCCAGAACAAGGCCATCTACAACGTCCACGACTCCAAGGGCTTCGACTTCTCGACGGATCAGCCCATCGTTGTCGGGATGGCGCATGGCGCACTGCCGACAGAATCCGCGATTCTGCCAGCCATCCGCAATGGAGCGACGACGATCCAGGAGCTTGTCGATGCCTTCCACAGACTAGGAGCCGGCGAACTCACATCGGAGGAGTTCGTCCATATGATTGTCGATCCTAAGCAGCTGTATGAGCGCAAGCTCGTCGCTCAGAGGGAGGAGGCTGGCGCGCAGGCTGAAGAGCTTCTGCCCTCGGCTGAAGCTCCGGACTTCACTCCTATCAAGCGGCTTGAGTCGCAGTTGATGGGGAACCCATACACGATTCATCAAGCGCTGACTTTCATGGAAGCTGCGCCTCTTCTGAAGCTGTATTCCTTGGTTGACGGTCATGTCGTCATTGACGAGGCCGCAGCAATGGCTTTCTCTGCGCGTGAACAGCTGCACCCGAGCGATTTCGATATCGACGAGCTTGGCTTTTGGGATAGGGCGCTATCGGTTGACGAAGTGCGGCTCAGCTATGAGGAGCATTTTCAAGCGCAAGCCCTCGCGACCTTTGGTAGGCAATCAAACATCACTGTTGGCGTGTGGAATATCTTCCATGGCGGTTTGCACTTCACGGTCGACGACCATGGTTGGGATTCGCGACGTGCGATCGCACAAATCATCGAGCGCGAGGGGCTCGATGTCGTCCTACTGCAAGAGACCTACTCCGCTGGAGATTTCATCGCCGCAGAGCTCGGCTGGTACTTTGCGACGACCGTGGACTGGGACTACCTGAACCAAGGTGCGAACATCTCGGTTCTCAGCCGATACCCCATCGTCGAACTACGCGTTCCGCCCACCGCAAGCTTCATGAATGTCGCGGCGCGTATCAGGGTCAGCGAGACACAAGACTTGTGGGCCATGTCCAACTGGTATGGGATGGACAGTTTTCCGGATGTCGCCGAGTTCCACGCCAAGCGGTTCGCCGCATGCGACACCACGCCTGTCCTCTTCGGTGGGGACTTCAACGCGATCCCGGAGAGTGACGGGGGCAAGAGTCTCGCGGCGAGTGTGCTGCTAGGGCAGGGCTTCACAGATGCGTACCGCTCGATGTATCCAAGCCCTTCCGAGCAGCCCGGTCATACGCACCGCAGCGGCAGAAGAATCGACCAGCTGTACTACAAAGGGGCGGGCTTGCAGAACACTTCGACGCGGGTGCTTGCAGATTGGCCGACGGAGTTCCCATCGGATCACTATCTGATTCGCGCCACGTTCGAATTGCCGGCCTCTGAGTAGTAGGTCAGTCAGTAACCCAATCGCGAATCCTGATGCACTCGGGCAACATCGGGCAGCCAGTCGGCATGGCCGAACGCACACATTGCGGACACTGCGAGCTCTCTCGCATTCAGCGCGCGAAATGCGCTTGGCCGACCCTCGAGCGAGGCTTGAACGCGGCTTTGTATCGGTCACGCCCCGTGTTTGATTGGGCCTTCTAGTCGACGCAATCGCTTCTCGCCACACACCGCATGTCCCGCGCGTCTCTGCTCGATGATTCGCGGGCGCGCTGCCTCTTGTCCTGAGAGCCGCTATGACGGCATCTCTGGCCGCAGAGCGATGGCGTACTGCGGGAGATCACTTTCCAGTGAGTTGTCGCGTTCATGGCGCCTTGACTTCCTCCACTGCTTGGACGCGTGTGTTCTCGAGAGGGTGGTGCGATCCTGCTCCGCCCCCAGGCGATCTTCACGTGAATCCGCAGGCCACTTCACTCGCAATCATTCTTCTTTCTTCTTCTAACCTCGCTCAGTGTCAGATTCAGAAGGTGGTCCCAACCAACGGTGCTGCTTCGGACTTGTTTGGCGATGTGGTCGCCGTCTCGGGAGACTCCGCATTTGTTGGTCAGTTGGGACCGGCCGGTTCGATCTATGTCTATCGACGCAGTGCTGGTTCGTGGTTGCCAAGACAGCAGATCGTTCCCGCGGACTACTTCTACTTCGATCGCTTCGCAAGCGACATCGCGATGTCAGGCCCGGCGGCTGTCGTGAGCTCTCCCCTGCATAGTCACTCTGTCGCCAGTGCAGGATTGCTGCACCTGTACGAAGACTTGCCTGGCGGCTGGGCGCATACGCAGGAACTCGTAGCGAGTGATGCCGCCCAGCACGACTACTTCGGCTTTGATGCTGGCATGGATGGCGATGTCATTGTGGCCGGCTCTTCCACCAACGACCTGCCTGGGATCCCGAATGCAGGCGCGGCCCATGTGTTTGAAGGCAGCCTGAATGGCTGGGTCGAGACGGCCAAGCTTATCGCGCTCGATGCAAGTACGCTCGCGGCATTCGGATGGGGCGTAGCCGTTGCAGGTGACACGATCGTTGTGAGTGCTGCGCAAGATGGAAGCCTGCCCCGTGCTGCATACGTGTTCGAGAGCACTACGAACGGATGGCGAGTAACGCAGAAACTCACCTCCGCAGTAAGTCTGCCCAACGATCGTTTCGGTGGTTCCGTCGCTATTGATGGCAATCACATCGTCGTTGGTACGCCTTGACGCGACGGCAATAGGACTGCATCCGGAGCTGCTCACCTGTTCCAGAGAGTCTCAGGCACTTGGGTAGAGGTCGGTTTCTTTGAAGCATCCGATGCCGAGGGTGGGTATGCCTGCGGTGGGGGCCTTGCGCTGGACTCGGCCACCGTCTTCGTCGGTTCGAGCTGGGACTGGATCAACGGCAGCCTATCTGGCTCGGCTTATGTGTTTGATATTCCGACCCGAATTCGACCCTATGGCTTCTGCACTCAGAACTCGCCGTGTGGGAACACGTCACACTATGCGGGTTGCGCGAACGAGACCCTCGCTGGTGCCAGCCTGCACTCTTGCGGCTCGACATCCGTTTCGATGGATGACCTGACGATGACCGCGAGAGGGCTGCCCGCTGGCAACCCCGCCATCTTGTTTCATGGGGCCGCGCCTGCGAGCCGCATCTTCGGGGATGGTTTCCTGCTCGTCGATGCTTCAGCTGGAGTTCGCCGCTACGCGAGCGTCGTTGCGAGCGCGGACGGTCAGGCTGACTGGGGGCCGGGTGTCTTCGGAGCGAGTGGACTGACCGCAGGGCAGACCTTGTGGTTCCAGGCCTGGTACATGAGCCCGTCCGGGCCATGTGGCAGCGGCTCGAATATGACGAACGCACTGCGAGTGAACTTCGATAGCTAGGCCCGTTGCGCTAACTGCTCTGGACAGGAGTTTCGCGTTTCAGTTGGGCGATCATCTCCTCTGCGTAGCGACTCTTCCGTTTCCCTTTAGAGCGCTTGAGCTCTCCTTGCTCTGTGACGCTCAGCAGTTAGAGCGACTCGAGGAAAGCGATCAGCTCCTGCTTCTCCGTCGCTGTCATGGCCTCATACGCCAGGCGCGACGTATTGGCTTCACCTGCATGCCACATGATCGCTTCGTGCAGGTTGCGCGCTCGACCGTCATGCAGATAGGCCACACCCAAGCTCACTTCATCCGTGAGACCGATGTTCCAGAGCGGTGCCGTGCGCCACTCGCTGCCCGTTGCGTTGCCCTCGATCAAGTTTGAGGCGAGCCCCGGTCCCATGTCATGTAGCAACAGGTCCGTATACGGGTGGATCACTTGATTGCGGAGCTCTGCGTGCGGGTGGTATGGCGTCGTCTGGAAGGTGTCGACGTGACAGCTGACGCAGCCGACCGTACTGAACAGTTGCTCGCCAGCCAGCGCTGTCGGATCGTCGAGGTTACGGCGGGCGCTGAGACCCAGCAGCGAAATGTAGGCGCTCAGGTTCTGCAGGTGCTCGTCACTCATCTCCGGACCTGATGTGCCGCAGTTTGTTTGTTGCGAACCACAGTCCGGAGTAGGGCGCACCGAAGTCATGACGCCCATGTCCGTGTTCAAGGCCGCTGCGACCTGTTGAAGTACGCTTGGCTGAGACGCCTTCCAACCGAAGCGTCCCACACGATCCTCGCCAGTGATGGTGTCGGTTACGAGGCGCATGCGCCCCGAGATGCCGTCTCCATTTGTGTCCGTCGGGTCCGCGAGGGCCTCGATGTCTGACTCCAAGATTGCTTCAAGAAGCCCCATGCCGACGAGCTGAGGAGCGAGGGAGGCGCTGAAGTGGCTCGGTTGGTTTCCGCTGAAGCTGTAGTTGGGCGAGCGTAGCCCATTGGCTTCCGTCCAACTGGCGAGAGTGACGCCACCCTCTACTGCACCACTCGTCACGAGGGGTTGCAGCACAGAACCAAGCTGCGGATCCGGAGCACCGTTGGCATCTCCAACCTTGACGACATGCTTGCTCAGGGGCTGCCCAACGGGAGTCGGAAGCGCGCGACCATTGCCCGCGTGACAGGAGATGCAGGAGCGGTTGATGTACTGCGTACCCAGAGTATTCATCAACTCGCCGAACACCGGATTCTCGACGGCCTCGTCGTGTGTGCCATTGCCGAAGTCGGTGTGATGCACGCGACGTCCCAGCACGAATGTTTGGCCATTGATTTCCGACAGATTCGTCGGCATCTGCATGAAGTGCTTGTCCGGCTCGTTCGAATACTGATAGGGCAGGGTGGTGTTGCCTCCCAACCAACCCGCGACGGGGATCGGGAACGAGTCCTCGCGATCTGTCGTCGGGTTACCGAAGACACCGTGTGCTTCCCACGGGACGATGCCTTGCCCCACGATGTACAGGATCGCCGTGCCGTAGTAGTTGTTACGCCCATTGGGCACACCGTTCAAGAACTGGCTGAGCTCGAACTCGAGACGGTCGCCGACGGCGAGCGGTGCGTTGGTCTTCGGATTGAAGGAGAGGCTGCGCGTGTAGTGCTTGACGTTGTCGCCGGGGATGTCCAACCCAGGTACGCTGCTCATGACCCCGTTGTTGTGGTACTCGGCGACCGTATTGAAGCCGCGATAAAAGAACCGAAGTTCCGCCTCCTGCGGACTCAGCAACCACTGTGTAGCCACGTTGAAGGTGATCGAATTGCCACCCTTGCCGATCGTGTCGACGATCTCGACAGCAGCGGTGCGGTGCTCCCAATAAAACGACAAGTAGTGATCGTAGATGTGGAACTCATCCTCACGCGCATGACGGTCACGTGCGCGATCGGAGAAGCGAGTGATGAGAGCTGCGGGGGTGTCTTCCTGTAGCTCTGGCTCGAGCACAGTGCTGCTGTCGTAGAGCGGGACGTACACCTGAACGTAGGGTACGGTCCACCAAAGCCCACCTAGGCCCTGACCGTTTGTTTGGCCGGGAGCCTGATCCCCGTTGAAAAAGTACAGTGGCCTGTTCATGAAGGCCGCTTGCTGCGAACCGTCTTGGCGCGTGATTACTCCTAGATTGGAGACGCCGGAAGCGAGACCGTCTGCAACTACCACGGGTTGCCAGGTGCTCGAACATCCTCCATTGCACGTACTCGTTCCCGGTGCGCTGAGGTCATTGTCGAAGACGTACAGTGAGTGGCCCGGCATAGCGGACCCATCTCCGCCGACCAGAATCCCGGCCTCTGCGGAGACCTCGTGTACTGAAATTACGATTGGGCAGCCGTCGGAGTCGACCGAGGTGCCGGGTGGAGTTCCGGGGCATAAATCGATGGTGTCGTCGACTCCATCATTGTCGCTATCGATTGCCGGGGAACCGAAGACCGCCATTTCCCAGATCGAATAGCCCCAGTTGTTTTCGATGCTTCGTGTGAGGCCAAACATGCGCACATAGCGATAGGTGCCCGACAGGTTCAACTCATCCGTCCTGTCGCCAAAGAGTCCGCCCGTATGATTGGCGAGAGTGACCCAGGTTGAGTTGTCGGTCGAGCCCTCGATTCGATAGATCGCCGCATTCGCCGCTTCCCAACGGATGACCGTTCTCGTGAGAGTGTGACCCGATCCTAGATCGAGCTTGAGCCAACTCGGGTCGATGCCATGTGTCGATTCCCAGCGCGTCGCCAAGTTGCGATCCACCGCTTGGGCGGCACCGCCGGCTGGGCCTGTCGTACTTGCCGTCGCCGTCGCGTTCAGTCGCTGGGGAGTCAGCCTGGGCGAAGCCTGCCAGGCACTGACCTGCGCTTCCGCGCTGGAGGAGGTGAAGAGTTGAGCAAGGACGACAAGTCCGAGGCCGATGAGGCGAGAGTGCTTGGCGAGCATTAGGTCACGGATCAGTGAGTGGAGGTGCCGATCGCAGCGGTCGCTGGATGGGCGTGCAGGGCTCTGGATTGGGGGCCCTGCGAGCGGTTCGCATCGAACCTACGGTCTCAATCCTAAGAGATCAGCACGGCCTTCAACTCGTCGAAAGTACGACCCTAAATGTCGCCGCCTTCGCACACCATCGGTAACGTGTGGGAAGGCGCTTGATGACCGGTCCTTCCTGCGCGAGAGTTAATCCGGCATGAACGCGGCGCAAATTTATCGGGCGTACTGAGCCCGATTCAGCATCAGCCCCTCCGTTCAGTGCGCCGATTCGAGCGCGACCGGATCACGAGTCGAAACAATGGGAGCAGCTTGCAGCTGGCCAGCCTGATGCGCAGATCAGCTGCCGGTGACCGGATCCTCTTCAAGCTCGGTGAGGTCACCATCCTTCAGGTTCCTCAGCATCGTTCCAAGCTTCCTCACCGCGCGCAGGTGACGGCGCTGGACCGCGGCGCCGGTCATGTCGAGCTCGCGCCCGATATCTTCGAACTCAGCCCCATCCCAGCGTCTGCGTAGGATGATGTGTGCGTCATCGGGCGGCAGGAGTTCAATGGCAAGGTGCAAGTGGCCGGCTTCTTCGCTCCGCATCGCGGCCATGCTCGGGCTGTCAAGCGATTCCGCTGCGACACCGATTCGCGAAACGTGGCCGGCATCTCCACCAGCCCTGCGTCGCCAGTCGCGCCGCGCGGCACACACATAGTCGTTTCGGTCGCGCAGCCGATTGAGGACGATCGTCCCAATGAGCCGCCTGAACTGGCTGTCATCCTCGGGGACGAATGCGGGCCCGCGTTCGAGCAGGGAGGAGAGTACCTCCTGTACGACATCCTCGGATGTCTCGAGCACTCGCAGTTGATTGCTCATCTTGCGGCTCACGTAGTTTCGGAGCCAGCCAAGATGCGAGGCGAGCAGAGCATCGAGGGCGCTGGTGTCACCGGCGTAGAACTTCTCGAGGAGTGGGATCGTCGATTCCATGGGGCGAGCGGGGGCGGACTCTTCGGCGTACTCTCCGGCGGGGATGGCCTTGTGGAGAGCCCATCATACTTCCGCGCGATTTCCACGACAGGTCTGCAGTCGCAAGAGCGCGAAAGAGGGGCCCCAATGATTCTGAAGTTCTCTGTCTGCTCCACATACGGCCTCCGTTTTCTAAGTGAACGCGAAGCGAGGGCTGGGCCGCGAGGTCATCCTGCCCCCCCGAACGCAGCGGAATCGATCTAAGGAGCCCCGGAATGAGAATTTTTGAAGCCAAGGCCCGAGCCGACCGCATCGCGGCTTATCAGTTCCGCTATCGCATTTACGTGGAAGACGAGGGCCGCGTGCAGCACTACGCGGACCATCAACGCCGGCTCGTCGAGGAGCCGCTGGACAGATGCGGACGCGTCCTGGTCGCAGTCGACCGCGGCCGTGTCGTCGGCACGCTCAGGACGAACCACTTGGCAGAGGGGCCGCTGGGTTACTACGAGTCCCTGTATGGAATCGATCGCCTCTCCAAACGCGATCGGCGCCAGGTTGCGATCACGACCAAGTTGATGGTCGACCCTGGGTACCGCGGCGGCACCTGCGCATTGCGGCTATCGAAGCTCAGCTATCGCATGGCTCTCGAATCCGGCATGCGTTGGGGCTATGTCGACTCACGCGATCACACGCTGGGCTATTTCGAGAAGCTCGGCTATCGGGTCCTGCGCAAGGACCTCGTCCACCCCGAGTTCGGTCTCGCCACTCTGATGCGCCTCACTGTCGACGACGAATCCCACCTGCAGCAAGTCGGTTCGCCTTTCCTCTCTACCCTTCTATCACGAGTCGCAGCATGAAGAATTTCAATCCCGTCAGCGCAATGGCCACCGAGTTCGAGGCCGCCCTCACATCCTTCTTGGCCCGCCCAAGCGTCGCGCGCTTGGTTGCTGGCGAAGCCACCTTGCCCGAGTACGGATCCTTCATGCGCGAGGTGTTTCACCAAACGCGAGAGAACCCTCAGGCGCAAGCGCACGCGACGGCATACTTCCGTGGCGAGCAGCGCAACAGCGTGCGTGGCTTCATGAAACATGCGATCTCTGAAATCGGTCATGACGAGCTTGCACGCAACGATCTGAAGCAACTCGGAGTGCCGATGTCCGAGCTGGCGGACCAGATTCCTCACGAACGCCCGCTGCCCGAGACCGTCGCGCTGAGTGCCTACATCTATCACCAGATCCAACATGTGTCGCCGCTCTGCTACCTGGGCTTCATGTACTTCCTTGAGTTCATGCCCACCACCATCGGTGAGGGTGCTGCTTTGGCGCTCGACAAGATGGGCGTACCGGCCGGCTGTCGCAGCTTCATCCAGGACCATGTCGCGATCGATAGGGCTCACACCAAGTTGATGACTGGCTACCTCAAGAACCTGGTCCCGACCGAAGAGGAACTCGCGATCGTAGCTACGGCTATGTGGGATACGGCGCGGCTCTACGGGCACATGGTCGACGCGGCCTTCGAAGCGGCGGGCAGCAATAAGCTGCGCGCTTTCGTTCCGGTCGAGGCGAAGGCGTGTGAGCTGAACTTGATCAGCGCGTGAGCAAGGGAGGCGCTACCATCTTGCGGGTTGGCTGGGTACGCATCCATGGATGGACCTAGCTGCTCGAAGCCTCTGGACTGCTTTGCTCGTTCTCTCGCGTCGCTCTCAAGTGGAGATGCAGCACACGTACCCTGTGGCTAACCCTCGCGCGACGACGACTCGCTCTCCGGCCAAGGCTCGCACAAGTCTGGCCGTGCGCTTGAGTCCTAGTTCGCATGGCTTGCGAGACCCGACGATAGAGACACGAACGGAGCTTTTGAGGAGGTCCAGGTTACCTTGACCAAATAAGACACCCGGAGCGTGCTTCACCTCGACTTCACCATGAGGGCCAAGCACATCTTGGGGATGGAAGGTGAACGGGCTGCTAGATCGACTTTGCTGCTCAACGGTCAGAAGATCGGGCCTGATGCCGCAGGCTCTCACGCAGGTCGGGAAGATCAGGAGCCGATTGCGTTCAGTTCGGTCTTGAACTTGCCTCAGGAGTACGCAGCGGGCGCGAGACGGATCGAGGCGTTGGTTTGAGCGGTGGCGCTATGGCGTCGTAATAAATCAAAAGCAGCCCCCCGCTCGCCAAGGCGAGCGGGGGGCTGCTGTGATTGCTACCGAGTGACGCAGCGCTTAGCTGGTCGCTTCAACCGGCGCTGGCTCCGGCGTCTCCGGCTTGGTGGTGGAGAAGTTCAGCGCTTCCTCATCATCCTTCTTGTCGACCCAGATTACCGCGCCACCTTCGAACTCGCCTCGCAGCAAGTTCTCGGCCAGCGGGTCTTCGATGAAGCGCTCGATTGCGCGACGCAGCGGGCGCGCGCCGTAGTCTTCGTGGAAGCCCTTGACGATCAAGAATTCGATCGCCGACTCGGTCATCTCGAGCGTGACGTCGTAGCTGGTCAAACGTTGGCGCACTTCGGCGAGCTGCAGATGCACGATGCTCTGCAAGTCGACGGGAGTAAGCGGGTTGAAGACTACGCACTCGTCGATCCTGTTCAGGAACTCCGGGCGGAAGTGACGCTCGACTTCGATCATCACGTCGGTGTGCATCTTCTTGCGGCGGTCATCCTTGTTCGCCTCGGTCTTCACCATGCGTCCGAAGCCAAGCTGTGCGCCGGCCTTCATCTGCTGGGAACCGAGGTTCGAGGTCAGGATCAAGATCACATTGCGGAAGTCGACGTGGCGACCGAAGGAATCGGTCAGGCGTCCTTCTTCCATGATCTGCAACAGCATGTTGAAGACATCCGGGTGCGCCTTCTCGATCTCGTCGAGGAGCACGACTGAGTAGGGGCGACGACGCACCTTCTCGGTCAGCTGGCCGCCCTCCTCATAACCGACGTAGCCCGGAGGCGCGCCGACGAGGCGGGAAGCGTTGTGCTTCTCCATGTACTCGCTCATGTCCATCGTGATGACGGCATCTTCGTTGCCGAACATGAACTTGGCGAGCTGCTTGCACAGGAAGGTCTTACCGACACCGGAGGGGCCGAGGAACATGAAGGAGCCCATCGGGCGCTTCGGATCCTTGAGACCAGAGCGCGAACGGCGCACGGAGCGCGCGATCGCCTTGATGGCGGGGTCCTGGTTGATGACGGCAAGGGAGAGCTCGTCTTCCATCTGGAGCAAGCGCTCGCGCTCCTCCTTCTCGAGGCGGGTGAGCGGGATGCCCGTCATCTTGGAGACGGTCTCTTGGATCACATCTTCGGTGACCTCGCCGACCTGCTCCTTCTCTTGCTGCTCCTTGCGCCATTCAGACTGGATCTCTTCCTTCTTCTTCTTCAGCTGGTAGGCCTGATCGCGCAGTTGCGCGGCCAGCTCGAAGTCTTGACCGCTAACGGCCTCGTCCTTCGATCCTTCCAGCTTCTCGATTTCGTCGGAGAGTTCGCGCAGGTCCGGCGGCGGAACCATGGCCTTGATGCGCACGCGTGCACCAGCCTCGTCCATCACGTCGATGGCCTTGTCTGGCAGGAAGCGGTTGTTGATGTAGCGCGTTGCCAGATCAACAGCCTGCTGCAGCGCTTCGTCGGTGTACTTGACGCGGTGGTGCGCCTCGTAGCGATCGCGAAGACCCTTCAGGATGTCAAAGGCTTGCTCCGGCGTCGGCGGTTCGACGTTCACCGATTGGAAGCGACGCTCGAGCGCGCCGTCTTTCTCGATGTGCTTGCGATACTCGTCGAGCGTAGTGGCGCCTATGCACTGAATTTCACCTCGTGAAAGTGCGGGCTTGAGCACGTTGGATGCGTCGATCGCACCTTCCGCACCACCAGCACCGACCAAGGTGTGCAGCTCGTCGATGAAGAGCACGACATCTTTGACGCGACGCACCTCTGTCATCACGGCCTTGATACGCTCCTCGAACTGACCGCGGTACTTGGTACCCGCGACCATCAACGCCAGGTCCAGGACGACGATGCGCTTACCGCGCAAGATCTCCGGAACGGTGTTGTTGATGATCTGCTGAGCGAGGCCTTCGACGATGGCAGTCTTGCCAACGCCAGGCTCACCCAGCAGGACCGGGTTGTTCTTGGTACGACGCGATAGGATCTGGATCACTCGCTCGATTTCGCTCTCGCGACCGATGACCGCGTCAAGCTTGCCTTCGCTGGCAAGCTCGGTCAGATCGCGACCGAAAGAATCGAGTGCTGGTGTCTTGCTCTTGGAGTTCGAACCAGAGGGCGAATCCTCGCCCATGGTCGTCTCTTCATCCTCTTCGTCACTGGTGTCGGCACCGAGGAAGTCTAGGACCTCTTCGCGCACGTCTTCCAGCTTGACGCCGAGGTTGAGCAGAACCTGGGCGGCGATGCCCTCGTTCTCCTTGATCAGCCCAAGCAACAGATGCTCGGTACCTATGTAGTTGTGGCCGAGGTTCGAGGCCTCTTCCATGGAGAGCTCAAGGACCTTCTTGGCTCTCGGCGTGAAGGGCAGTTGCCCCATCGTGACCATCGAAGGACCGGTCTTGACGATCTTCTCGACCTCCATGCGGATCTTGTTCAGATCGATCCCCATGTTTTTCAGGACGTTGGCAGCGACGCCGCTACCTTCCTGAACGAGGCCGAGCAGGACGTGCTCGGTACCTAAATATTCGTGGTTGAACCTCTGCGCCTCTTGGCGGGCCAGGTTCATTACCTTCTTGGCACGATCTGTGAAACGATCGAACATGATCTCCTCGGAGTGCTCTCTGCGGAGGGGAGGGCGACCCGCGACTGCGGGCCGTAGAGTTGGCGGAAGGGACTCTTGGTATCTCTCTTTCGGCCTTCAAGGGGGTTCTCATTGACTGGAACCTGCTCAATACGCGCTGCGCGCTCCAAGTTGGTCCAGATTCCCGTTGTGGCCGCCTGAGAGCTTGCCACCGGGGGCGTTTTGGATCCAGTCTCGTCCGCTGGGCGCCTGATGGGCATTTGCGATCGGGCGAGAGTTGGGAATGAGGACTCCTTCCCTAGGCTCTGCTAGTGGCGTAAGCAGTCCAGCTAGAGTTCCGAATGGGTTGTCGGAACGTTTTTACTCTCGAAGCCGGGGGCAACCGAGGAGCCGCACGTGCTCATGCGCCCAGAGGCCTGCCACGAATGGCAGGCATGCTCTCAAGAAGACTCGGAGTGGTCTTCTTCGAGATTCCGCAGCTGATCTCGAATCGAAGCAGCGCGTTCATACGCCTCTTCCTCGATAGCCATCTCCAACTCTTCGCGCAAGTTGGTGATCGCCTTCTCGACACCGAGCTGACTTTCGGTGCGACCGGGCAGGCGGCCGACATGCTCGCGGGCGCCGTGCATGCGCTCGAAATGCTCACCCAAGTAGGTCTCGAAGGCGACATAGCAAGCCGCACATCCAAGGCGACCCTTTTGCATCAAACCTTCCAGCGTCATGCCGCAGTCTGTGCACTGCACGGTCTGACGCTTCTGCGCATTGTGCTGCGCGGACTTCTTCAAGAGCTTCCAGATGTCTGCCATGCTTTTGCCGGGTACTGCGGCGTGGGGCACGTTGTGGTGCACCGCGCATCCTTCACACAAGTGATGTTCGACGGGCTGAGCGCTCCCCTCCGGAGCTGTGTCCGGCGGGATTTCGGTGACGTGGACCGTTGCAGCAGTCTTTTGACAGTTCTGGCAGATCATCGTTAGTGCCTCAGGAGCCGATGGGCTCTTCGAGGACGCGGGCCTGTCGCCAAGCTATAGGCCGCAGGCTAGGCATCGTCAACTCCGCTGCCCTAATGAAGCTACCACGAGAGTTCTGATCAAGGGGTTGGATCCTCGAAGCTGCCCTTCGCTCGTTCGAGCAGTGCAGGGTGGACCTTATGCCTATTTAGTAATGCCTCAATTTCTTGCGTTTCGGGCGCATGGCAGGCCTCGAGCAGCTGCAGGCTGCCCGCTCCTGGCGGCAGAGCTTCGAGGAAAGCTGTTAATCGGGCCTCGAGGGGGGGCTTTACTTGGGGCGGAGGCGAAGTATCGACTGCGTGAGAGCCGAGAGCAATCCGCGCCCGCGAGAGGGTCGTGCCGCAGCGCTTGCCCAATTCCGGGTCGCATTCGAGCGCCGCGAGCGCGATGCGGGCCGGTCCGATCGAGGCATCGCGATTCGAGCGAGCCAATTTGCTGGCTACGCTGAGCGCACGCTTGGCCGGAATGTCGTAGCAGCGGAACAGTGGCCCGTCGCCCGCGACGATCGTGTCGCCGGCGCTGCCGGCCAACTCGCCCACTTTGGCCCCGACGACGCTCAGCGCATCCACGGCTTCGGGCGGTAAGGCTTCGACGGCGGCTCGCAGCAACTGCGCACAATCCACCTCGGACCAACCGGCGGCGGCGGCTCGCTCGCGTACAGCATGCAGCGCGTTGACAGATCTAGGCGAAAAGGGAACCGCGCCACCCGAGCCAACGACCATCAAGCCCGGAGCGAGAGCGAGCGCTTCCATTGCAACCGTCTCCGGATCCGCGAAGGCATGACAGATGACTTCGTTGGCTGCGGTCTCCTCGTCCTCGATGGCCGCTACTAGCAGATGCTCGAGACTGACCTCCTCAGCGAATAGCCCGCTCGCGCGTCGCGTGGCAGCTTCGATTATCACGGAAAAGTAGGGATGCAGGCGCTGCACGAGAGTCATCGAGGAGCCGTCAAAGAAGGAGCGAGAGCGACGTGATCACGCAGGACTTGTCGAAAGTGCAGCGCACGCGCCTGAAAGTTTGGAAAAGCGTCGAAGCTAGCGGCGGCTGGTGAGAACAGGATCGTGCGCGCGCCCGAATCCAGTGCGTACTGGACCGCTGCTTCCGTGTCGGCGACACATTCGACGCGAATAGGGAAGGGAGCATTCATCGTGGGAGGTCGTCCTGCATCCGTTGCAGCACGCAATTGGTCGGCGATCCGTTCGGCATCGGCGCCGAAGCACACGGCTGCGATGCGACGGCGCGCGAGCTCGCAGGCTAGCTCTATGAAACTGAGGCCTGCTTTGCAGCGGCCGCCAAGCAGGACCTGATCACCGGCAGCGAGTTCTGGCAAGGCACATACCGCGGCCAATGTCGAGTCGGGAGTCGTGGACACACCGTTGTCAATAACACGTCGGCCGCCGAAAGTGCCTAGGTCTTCTAGCCGGTGCGGGAGACCTTTCAAGTCCGAGATCGCATTCGTCAGCCGCGCTGGGGTCGCGCCGAACGCAAAAGCGATCGCGAGCGCGCGTGCGACGTTCTCGCGTTGGAAATCTCCGGCGAGCGGTAGCTCGGCTAGCGACGCCAAGCACTCGCCACCGACCCAGACTCGATTCATGTGTATACGCAAGGTGGCTTGCCTACTCGCGTCGCTTGCGCAGTCGGGATCGGAGAATGCGATTGTCCGAATACCTTCGTCTAGCTGCGCGCTGATGCGCGAATCGCGCGCATCGTAGATAGCCCAGCCGTCACGCTTGCGATGCCGCAGGATCGATAGCTTTGCTGCGGCATAGCTCTCGGTGCTGCCGTGTCGCTCCAAGTGGTCGACCCTGATGTTCGTGATCGCAACGACTTCGGCCATGGGCTCGAGCGCGGACCGTTCTTCGGCCAGCGCTTCGAGCTGGTAGGAAGAGATCTCGACGATGGCGATCGAGTCCGGCGTCAGAGACTCGGCAACATCCAACACTGGGCGTCCTACATTGCCGAGCAGCTGCGCATCGAAGCCGCTGGCCCGCAGCAATTGCGTGGCGAAGGTCGCGCTCGAGCTCTTGCCTTGCGTGCCGGTGATCAATGCGATGCGTGCGCGCGTAGATCGCAATGCCAATGCCATCTCGGACGTGATCTGTGCACCGGATTGCCGCGCGACCTCAAGCAAGGGGTTGCTAGGTGGCACCGCGGGATTGGCGACGACGATGTCGGCCGAATGGAAGTCGTTCTCGTCATGCCGCCCGAGGACGTAACGGATGTCCAAGCCGGCGAGTGCTTCGATCGAGGGCGCGAGCTGCTGCGCATCACGTAAATCGGTGACCGTTACGCGCGCGCCGCGTGCCGCGAACCAACGTGCACAACTGACGCCACCCCCAAAAAGGCCAAGGCCCATGATCGTGACGGATGAGCCCGATACTTGCGTGCTCATCACTCGCGGTCCGGGCTCGCAGGAGGATCCGTCGACTCCTGCGTGGCCTGTTCCGAACTGTCGACCGCGCCTCTGCCGATGCGTGCACTGACAACGGTCTCACGCACTTCCCGCGCACGCTGAATGATCTGTGTGACGTCCAGGTCTTCGCCAAGCTCCAGGTCCGGTTCCAGCACAATGCTCACTTGATGCCGATCCGTAAGGCCCATCGGAATCAGGACCTCTGTGATGACATCGACCGGAAAGCTGGCATGCCACGGCGCATCGAGCGTCAGGCGTTCCGAGTACGTCAGATAGCCTCCCAAATACATGGTCAAACGACGCACCCCGTAGTGGTCGAACTCATGCTCCAGAGGCGTACGCCCGATCAGCTCATCGTCGAGCCGCACCTGCGCGCCGGGCGGATCCGATTCGATTGAGAGGATCCTGCGCGTCTTGCAACCTGTAAGCAGGCACAAGCCTGCAGCAAGCAGAGCGAGGCCTTGTGCTGGCATGCGCAGTTGAACACCGATTCCCATGCCCGGATCCTAGTCACGCACTCCTGCAGAGCGGAGCTTTTGTCGCCCGTCTTTCGGATGCTGGCCTGCTTGCGGTCGCGGCTCGACATCGTCGTTGGCCCCGGCGAGGGGAGGCCACGCCAGTGCGCGAGCATGCTCGTGAGGGTCACACGAGCGAGGGTCCACGGGGTCTAGGGACTGCCGAGCCTGCGGCGCCAAGTCTGCGAGCCGTGTGGCGCGGAGTCTGATGGGCGGCGGATGCTGCGGGCCGATAAATGGCGGAGAGGGCGGGATTCGAACCCGCGGACCCCGTGAAGAGTCACCACATTAGCAATGTGGCGCATTCGGCCACTCTGCCACCTCTCCGCGCATCGGGGGCAGGAACATAGCCTTCAAAGCCTGGGATGGCAGTAAAAAAAGAGATCGGCGCGACAGATTCCGGCGCTCTGGCCGCACCTCCGCCCAGGCAAGCCGTGGGCTCTCCACGTGCTGCCAGGAGTGACTTTGGGCAGATTTTGGCAGCGCGAGCCTGGATCGCCATGCTGGGCAGGCAAGAAATCCGCGATCCGAGGGCTCCCAAGCCGGAGTTGGGCTGCTCAGCAGAGTAGGCTATGCGCGAAATTCGGAGTCAGCACAGACCGTGTGCCGGCGAGGTGGTGGGAGCCACAGACCAGAAGCGCTCCTGCCCGTCGCTCGCAGTTGGCTCCGGTGGCACCCCGAGCCCGGAAAAACAGAATAGACCCGGGGTGTAGGTACGTAATGCGCCCATGCCTGCCCCGTCCGTCTCCTTCGACGCAATGAATCCGCCGAGTCTTGCCGTCCAGCGACAAGCGACCTTCCAGCTCTGGTTGGTCAATCTCGTGCTCGGCATCTCCGTCGGATCGCTTTGGCTTGCGTATGCACCGGCCGACATGTCGCTGCACGCGCGCGGCTATATGTTGCTGGCGCTTGTTTCGAGCGTTGCGACAATCGCGCTGGTGCCGGGCCTGATCTTCTTCGCCGTGCAGCACAGCGTGCGCAACTGGCGCATCGTCGGATGGATCTTGGGCTTCACTGGCGCCTGGTTCTTGGCGCTGCTCTACACCGACACGATCATCTACAGGCTGCTGCGCTATCACTTCAACAGCGCCGTGCTGAACGTGATGTTCACGCGTGGCTCCGGAGACGCGGTCGTGCTGGGACCCAAGGTGTGGCTTCTGGCCAGCAGCGTGATCGGACTGCTGACGGTTCTGCAACGTGGCGTATGGACGCGGACCTTGCGTCAATTGACGGAGAAAGAGCGCGTCGGAAGCCAACCTCGCTTTTTGTTGCGTCCGCGCGTGGTCTGCATGGCGGTGCTGCTGCCGGTGATCTTCATCGAGAAGGGCGTGTATGCGCACGCGGAAGTGACCCGCGATCTCGAAATTCAACAGGTCGCGCGGCCCTTCCCGTTGTATCCGCGCGTGCGCTTGTCCGAGATCCTCGATCCGGATGGATTGCGACCGCCGAAGTACCAGTTGCTGCCCGAAGATGCGGCCATCATCTATCCCCGCAGCGAACCAAAGTGGCTCGAGCAGGCAGAGCCCAAGCGGCCGAACGTGCTGCTGCTGGTGATCGACTCATGGCGCAAAGACATGTTCTCGCCAGAGATGACTCCTGAGCTGACGCATTGGGCCAAGGACGCGCGCGTATTCGATGATCACCTGTCGGGTGGCAATGGAACGCGCTTCGGTGTGTTCGCGATGCTGTACGGCTTGCATGGTTCCTACTGGTTCCCCGTGCTCGAAGCGCGCCGTTCTCCTGTCCTGCTGGATAGCCTGCAGAGCTTTGGCTACGAGATGCAGGTTTTCTCAGCGGCTTCGATGAACTTCCCTGAGTTCCGCGATACGGCTTGGGTCAATTTCCAAGAGAACGTTCACGACGACTATCCCGAGGAGTTCTCGCATCAGCGTGACCAACGTGTCGCTGATGATGTCGCGAGCTTCTTTGCGGATCGCTCGACACGCTCACAGCGCGACCCCTTCTTCTGCTTCGTGCTGATCGATGCGCCGCATCAGCCGTATCACAATCCGGGCGGACCGTTCGAACCTACGGTCGAAAAGCTCGACTACATCGAGCTCGCGACGACGACGGATCCGGAGCTCGTCGAGAAGGTCTTCAATCGCTACAAGAATTCGGTCCTGCACGCCGACAAGACTGCGGGTCGAGTGCTGCAGGCTTTGCACGACTCCGGGCTCGATGACGAGACGCTCGTGATCATCACAGGTGATCACGGCGAGGAATTCCAAGAGTGTGGGTACTGGGGTCATACCAGCAACTTCACGCCGGAGCAGCTCGAGGTGCCCTTCCTCGTGCGTGGCCCCGGCGTCGAGCCGGGTCTCGAGAGTCGTGCGACCTCGCACTTGGATGTACCTGGTACATTGATGGAGATGTTGGGCGCGGATCCAGCATCACGACCCGGCTACGCTCTGGGTGCGGACCTGTTCGATCCGCCGCAAGATCGACGCCGCGTCGTGTCGGGCTGGTCTGACATTGGGCTTTGGAGTCCGAACGGAATCTTCCGTGTGCCCTTGCTCGATCAAGTCGGAGAAGTCGAAGCCTACGACGAAAACTGGCAGCTGTTGCCGGACACCGAAGCTCGTTGCCGAGCCGAGATGGCCGCTTTGGAGCGTATGGCCGAAGAGTGCCTGCGCTTCTTGCAGGTGCCCTGATACGGACGACGGATGACGGACGCGCACCTCCGTTCAGGGCTCCAGCGGCACCCTTTTGCGCTGGGCCTGGTCTTACTCTTCGTCGCATCGCTGTCGTGGTGGGTGCGCGGCGTCAACGATGTGCGCGTGACACCGACGCGGGAAGAGGTCTCTCGCGGCGAGGCCGAGCTGCCTTTCACGACGGATCCGGATGGGCTCTATCATGCGCGTCGCGTGCGCCGCGCACTAAGTGAGGGGAGCATCGCTGGACACGATCCATTGCTCGCGGCGGGCAGTTGGCCTTTAGAGGGCGCACCCATTCCGTGGCCGCCGGCATACACCTGGATTGCGAGCGCGTGGGTTGCGGACGCGCCTGGTGTGATCTCGGATGCGGCGACTCTCGAAGCAGAGCTGCGCGCCGACCAGGCGCTCGAACTCGCACTGGCGGAACTACCACGCGCCTTTGGGACGGCGACGAGTGTGCTGGCCGCGCTTGCCGCGGCTGTGCTCGTACCGGTCGCGGCTCCAGGCGCAGCGCTCATTGCCGGCGTGGGGCATGCGCTCACCTTCGCCCACCTGCGCTATTCGACGCTGGGTTCAACGGATCATCACGCACTGGTCTCGTTGCTCTTGATGTTGTTGCTGCTCGTAAGCGGTGCAGGCTTGCGCTCGGTGTCGCGCACGCAAGCGGGAGCATCCGTCATACAACCGCTGATGTGGGGAGTGATCGCCGGAGCGGTAGCTGCGCTATCGATCGGAGTCTGGGTCGCATCGCTTCTATTCGTCGCCTGCGTCCAAGTCGCATTCGGCGCCTTCCTTTGGCGCAATCTCGATGCGAGCATCGACACGGATGCACGCGCAATCGGGGATCGCAAGCTCGCTGCTTTCGGCTTGAGCTTTCATGCCAGCGCGCTGTTTATCCTGACACCGATGATCGCATCGAGCCCTTGGCTGGCGATCGATGCGTGGCAAGTGGTCAACCTAAGTCTGTTTCACGCGGCCTACTTCATCGTCGGCAGCTTTGTGTTCGTGCCCTTGCTTTGCTTCGAGGCAGGAGGGCGCGCGCGTGCTCGCTATGCTCGGCAATGTGCATTCGTCGCGCTTCTGTTCGCCGTTGTTTGGATCGGCGCGAGTGCGCAAGCGCGCGAAGCCTTCGGTTGGGCCGCTGCGAGCGGGTCGTTTATGTCGACAGTGGCCGAGTCCCAACCCTTGCTCGGTGGGTCCAGCGTTGGTTGGAGTGAGTTGGCCAAATACCTGGGCTGGTGTGTCTTGCTCTCACCGCTGGCTTGGGTGGCTTGCTTGCGATCTTGCTGGCTGCGCAATACACCTGCTGCTTGGCCAATGTGCGTGGCCGCGCCGGTCTTGCTCGCGCTGGCGGTGATGCAACGTCGCTTCGGAGATCCTTGGGCCGGCCCAGGTGCGGTCTTGATCGCGATCGGCGTCGTAGGCTTCGCACAGCGCATCTCGCTTCGTCGCCCCTCGAAGAAGGTACTCAGCGCTCTCGTCTCTGTTGGTCTTGTCATGGTCGGCGCCGGTCACGTTGCGACCGTGCGAGAGACGGTGCGCCGCGCGAGATACGGGACAAACATCGACACGACGGAACGAGACTTTCAACGCGGCATGCGCGAGTCGTTGCGCTGGTTGCGTGCACAAGCGCCCGCTGCGGATGCCAGCTCGGGTGAGGACGCGGACCCTTCAGCAACTCGAATTGCTGACGGAGTGCTCGCGCAATGGGATCTGGGTCACTCGATTGAATGGGTGGCCAATCGCCCGACAGTCGCGACCCAGTTCGGTTCCTACGTCGGCGAAGATAGTTTCCTCGCTCCGTGGCGCTTCTTTTTGGAGAGCGACGAGGTCGCCGCCGAGGCCTTGATGCTGGAGCACGGTGCTCGCTATGTGCTGATCAACGCTCGCTTCAATCGCAACTTGGCGAGCATGGTCCACGCCTTTCCTAAGCGGGACCCATCCAACTGGCTGGACGGCAAGTTGCGCTGGGTCGACGGGGTCGGAGCCTCGCTCTTGGCCGATATGGGCATGGGGTTGCCCCGCATCGATCGAGACGATCACGGACCAGCCTTCTTGCGGCTCGTCCACTTGTCTCCGCACTGGCACCAAAGCCAGGATCCTTGGAGTGGCGCAGAGGTGCCGACTGCCGCGGTATTCGAGCGGGTCCTCGGGGCGCGGGTCGAGTTCGAAGGCGAGGCCGGGCAGACCTTCGCGCTGCGACTGGGAATTCGCTTCCCACTCGCTCGACGAGAGCTTGTTTGGGAAGAGCGGGCAGTCGTCCTCCCGACTGGGCGGGCGCAGGTGCGCATTCCGCATTCGACCGCGAGGCATTCAGCATCCTCTGGAGAAGGACCGCAGGAGCATGAACCCTGGGCTCTTGGCCCCGCCACGTGGTCTTGCGGTCAACGCCGCGGTAGCTTCGAGATCACGGACCAAGCCGTGCGCGAGGGGCTTGTCATCCGTGTCGAATGACTTGGCGATTAGGGTATGGCCCCAGCTTTCGCGTACGTCTTTCGCAATGGAACGAAACTTTTTCCGCCTCGTAGAGAAAAGAGACAAGAAGACCGGAGCAATGGGCTTACTGGCTCGTTGTATCCACATGAGGCTCTCGACCCTCTCAGATCCTGCTCGGCAGGCAGCCGAACAAGAACAAGAACCTCTCAGCTCCCCAATGCTAGCCGGTGCGATTCCGAGTCGAACTCCAGTCCTGATCGCAGCGCGCCACGCCGCCTGAGACCCAAAGTACACGTCCATGAATCTCCTCTCGACTCTCACCGCCACCATGATGTGTGGCGCCACGGCTTTTGCAGGAGCCGGTGACGACAACCCCGACCTGAATTACGAAGCGCTCGCGCAACAGTTGCTCGATGACCTGGGCTCGCCGGATGCCAGTGCCGCGACCTTCGAATTCGAGGAGCTGCTACAGGTCGGATTCTTGCGCGCCAACCTGGGCGCCTACGACCTCTACATCGTTCCCGATGATGCCTCTGACAAGCGCGGTGCCGCGAAGTATCGACAGGTCGGCATCACGCTGCTGCGCGCGCAGCGCAAGTGGCTGGATTGGATGAAGCCGACCATTGGCGAGCAGCCCGAGCTGCGGGCTGACCTTGCGACGGTCGAAGGTTGGGTCGATAGCTGGCGTGCTTCCAAGCTCAAGATCGCGGCTCGCACGGCGAACGAGCGCCAAGGCGGCGACTTGCTCGTGTTGCTCGATCCGAGCGAAGAGGTCAAAGCGGCTAACGAGCGCGTGCGCGCTTACATGGCGGGCGGCAAGCCGGTCGGACTCGATCGTGACATTCCGCGCACGGAGACGATCATCTTGGTCCCGAACAGGCGCCGCTTCGCGAACTTCGTCGCCTTCGCAGGTTGGTTGCGGCCCGAGCTGCAGGACACCTTTTGGATCCCGGGCATCTCGACCTGGACGAACTTCTACGTCGACGAATACAAGGTCATGACGACCGAGTTCGCCGACTTGGGAAGTGATGGCGGTTTCGGCCCCGGTATCCCGATGGATATCGATACGAAGACAGGCTTGGAACAACAGATCACGCAGCTGGCGACGAACTCGCTGATCGACAACTACTTCGGCAGCAAGGTGCCGCCTGCCTTCGCGGGTGGTTTGTCCGTCAACCTTGTGGTCGATATCTATGGTGAATGCAACACGCGCGTGGATGGTGACCTTGGGGCTCGCCGGACCGAGGCGCGCGAACAGTTCGTGCCCGGTGGCAACTCCGAGGGCGGTCTGCTTCCGAAGACCGAAGCGGACAGTCGTTGGCGCGTGAAACGGCAGGGCGGGGATCGCTTCGTCGACATGTTGAAGGAAGCGCAGCGTGCGGGAGGCAAGAAGGCCAAGCGCGGACCGATGAAGATCGCGCGCTTCGAGTTGCAGAATGACGACCGCAACAAACGGCACACGGTGCAGGGCCCGTTCCTCGGTGCAGCGGCCGCGAATCTCGAATTGCCCCCGGACGAGTTCGATGGCGATTGGCAAGAGTTCCTACGCGCCTACCGAACGTGCTTTGTCTACTGGCTCCAGAATGAAACAACGGAAGACCGGGAAGCCTCGAACCTGAACTTCGCGAAGCTGTTGACTGACCTGGCGAATGCTGACGAGGTAGGAGCGATCGAGTCGACAGTCTCGACCAACTTTGGTGGTGCAGGTCTCAGCGCAGCTGACATGGCCGACACGGCCCTCGAGACGCGCTTCCTGACTTGGCTGACCCAAGCGCGCGTCAAGCCGCCCAAGGTTAAGTTCTAGGCTACGCAGCGGCTGCTCCGTCCAATGGCGCCTGCCTTCGCAGGGTAGCCGGACCGCACAAGTTCAACGGGCCCCGAGCCACCGTCTCTAGCGGTGGCTCGGGGCCTGTTTCGTGTGATCGAGTCGTTCGATCGCAAAGTTGCTCCCGTGGCAGCTGATGCGTGACGTGGCGCGCGGTCCTGGCCGAGTGCGTAGAGGGGAGCCTTGCACTTGCTCAGTCCAAAGCTCGCGTTACGTCCAATTAAGGTTCCAGGCGGGGCGTTGCAGTGACCTCTTCAGAACCGGCAAGGGCCTCACCTGTCGGTATTAGTTCCTCAATGTTCTTGGCTGGAATGCCGTAGACATGCACCCATTCTTCCGTCCAAAACCCGAGGATGCGTAGCGTCTCGATATCGATGTAGTAGATGTCATCGAAGCCGGCGTTCTTGGCGATTCCACCTGCGCCGTTCTTGCCGAACTCGACTTCAAAACTGCTGTAGGTGATCTTCTTGATATCACCGCGCGAGACATCATTCATGACCGGAGTCCTGATGTAGTTGATGTCCAGCGGCTCGGTCGTATGGGAATAGATCGCACCTCGGCAACTCGTCGTCAGAGCCAGGCCGAGTCCCAACAGGACGCGCGAGAGGAAGAGCTTCATCACTCGCCGTACAAGATCGTCGTGACTCGGCTATAGATCAGGCCACCTAGGATGCTGAGGACTTCTTGGTCCGCGTGGTGGATGGTCGTGATCTCACCTTCTTGCGCCGCAGCCTGGGTCCCGGCGTCGCCCCATGCAACGAGCCAGGCGACGCCATGCACAGACGACCTGCCCACCTTGTCACCCAAAATGGTCGCGTCCAAATTCTCGTCCAAGGGGCGCGTGATGCGTGTGTACAGGCAGCTACTGCTGACAAAGGGGACCAGCAGCAACAGTGCGATGAGGGTTCGTTTGGACATTGTGAATCGTTGGGATCGGTGGAGTTTCGAGAGTGGCGGAGGTCTGTTGTCGGCCAAGCAAGAGCAATCGTCGGAGCATCCTCTCCCATTGCATCTTTCATCTTGCCAAGCTTGCGATGCAGCGCATGAATTCTTGCGCAGGGCTCACGGTAAGATGCTCCAGAGGGATCAGCGCTGAGGAGCTGGCCGGTATGGGTAGGCTTCGAGAGACGAGGCCATGTGTGACTCAGCCACTCCAGAGGAACCCGAAGCTGAATCTTGTGCCGTTTTGACTTTCTGGCTCGGGGAAGACGCGGTCAAAGGATGCCGTAGCCGTCGCTTCACCGCCCGCGTGTTCGAGGGCAAAGCGCAGGTTCAAGCCGTTCAAGTCACGCGCGCTAAGTCGCATGTGTTGGGGATACGGAAAGCGCAACTCGTAGGTGGCATGGCCGCCCGCTGGAATCGCTTCCGCTGAGCCTGTCGTCATGCGCGCGATTCCGAAAGAGCTCACGTCGGAGCCGACCAGCAGCGACTGACTCTCGATCAAGCGTATCGGAGCATCCGTGTTGTTCTCGATTCGGAGTCCAACGACCATCTCGGGTACGTCGTCACTCTCTCGCCGTTCACCGAGCTTGATCGATACGAGCGCGCGTGCCAGCACCCTGTCGCCTCCCGGTTGCACCAGAATTTCGTTTGGGCTCGGATGAAAGATGAAGCGATGCCGCCTGGACTGACACGCCGTAGAGAACAGCACGCCAAGTGTCACGACAAGAGCGAGCGGGATCGAAGGTCTCATGCCGACACGGTAGCACTGAAGGGCTGTGCAGGAAATGCGGCCGATCTAGCCCGCCCTATTCATGAGCCCTCGGACCAAAGGCCACGAACGGCCGGTATCGTCGGCCTTTCGGCGCCTGCCAGCAATTAGCGAGCACTGGCTCTGTAGGCAAGCTAACAAGGTCGCCGGCGGAGCCAGCGCCCGCGAAGCGCAGGCAGGGGCGGCATCGAGGCGTCTTGCCTTGAGGTTCATGAATAATCCGGGCTAGCTGCCGGGCCTATTCCAAGCGAAAGACGCCACCGGCGAACAGGCCTACATTCAGGCGTCCGCTGGAGTCGAAGCCCAGAGAGAGGCAGTTGTCGTCCACGAGCCCTAAGTCCAAGGTCTCCCACAAGGATCCCAGGTCAGGCGTTTTGCGAACACCACTGGATGTTGCCGCATACAGCACTCCATCCACGTCGGCGACCAGGTCGTTCCACGTCGTTGTGGCTTGCGCTAGCAAGCCCCAGTTCTGTCCATCGTCTTGACTGCGCATCAGCGGCCCGTTGACTCTTCCGGCGAAGATCGTGTCCGCTTCACCGAAGCCACCAGGAATCGAACACAAGGATGCGAAGCTGGTCCCACCCAAAGTATTGAGTGTCGTCCAGGTAGCGCTGCCCATGTCCAAGGCCAAGATGCCGTTCGCCGCCGTGGCGGCGAAGATGCGGCCCGAGGGCGAGGTCGTCATGTCGCGTACATTGACCGGAAACGGTACGCCGCTCGTCTGCTGGGCCCAGGTCGTGCCGCCCGTCGTCGAGAGAAATATCCCGTTGGTCGTGCCGACCAGGACCGACGCCCCCTGGAACTCGAAGCACTGCACTCCGGCAGTCGGGTTCAATCCAGTGCTGACGTTTTCCCAGACGGCGCCCGCATCGCGCGAGCGAAGCACGGCGCCCACGTCTGCATCACCGGCAAAATAGTCACCGTTCGGAGCTTCATCCATCGCTGCGATGCGCCGGCCGATGAACCCGTTCAAGAAACTGTCCCAGCCCGTGCTGGTGCGCTCGTAGGCACCAAAATCGGTTCCCACCATCAGGGGGCCGACAACGCGGGTGGAAAAGGCGCGCACGGTTGTCGCTGCCAAGGTTGAGCTGACTGACTCCCAGTTGAGTCCATCGTCATCGCTCTTAAAGACGCCGAAGCTTGTACCGCACAAGGTTACGTTTTGATCGCGTGTGAAGCACAGCGCATCGGGACGAGAGAGCACGTTCTCGCCAACTGGTTCCCATGTTCCGAGCCCTACGTTCCAACGATACATCCAAGGCGACAAACTGTCACCGGAGGTCGCACCGGCAAGCAGCAGTCCAGTCGCCGTGGAACCGAGCGAAACGATGGTTGCTGATTCGAGACCAGTGTCGAAGGTGGACCAAGTGCCGCTTGCATCGTCGCGCATATACACCGTGTCCGCCACGGCGAAGGTACCCAACGCAGGTACGTCATGAACATCGCTGACGGAGCCCGTAATTCCGGCCTCTGCTGTCCACGACACTCCTAGGTTGCTGTCGGATGAGTAGATGCCCGCTGTCGTTGCTGCGAAGAACAAGGGGTTCAAAGGCACCTGCGTGATCGCGTTGATAGCAGGACCGGTCAGATCTGTCGCAGCCCAGCTTTCTCCGCCATTGTCCGAGTAACGAATTCCGCCAGAGGATGTGCCCGCGAACAGCCGGTCCGGAGCGATGCCGTTCACCGAAGGGTAGACGTGCAGCGCGTCCACTTGCGACAGCGAACTGACGTTCGGGGCCTGCCAGTTCTCGCCCGTCGTGTAGGAGCGCACGACACCAAAGCTGATGGTTCCCGCGAAGATATCGTCCTCGGTCGTGCTTGGATTGGCGGCGAAGGATAGGACGTCGGTGGTAAGGGGCGCGGTTTGTGAATCAGGGACACGTAACCAACTCGCGCCGCGGTTGAGTGAGCGATATAGCCCGATTCCGCTGCCTCCGGTGCGCACACCTGCGTACCACACGGTATCGGTCGTACCGGCCCGGGGCAGGGCAAGGATGTCCTCGATCACTCCACCCGCGGGACCATAGGTCGGCTGCCAAATCTGCGTACCGCCGATCGCGATGCTGCGGATGACAGGCGGACTCTCGAGCGGTCCATCACTCACGACGAGCTGCACGACATAGGTGCCCGGAACGTCAGGGGTCAAGCTAGCCTCATCTGTCCGGGCATTCAGGATGATCGCAGCGCTGAAGGCCGGCCTGCTGTTGAGTTCCCAAAAGAACTCGAGGTCATCGTTGTCCGGATCGAAGCTCCCTTGGCCATTGAGCGGAATCTCGATTCCGACTGTTCCCAAAGAATTGGCAGTCCATTGCGCCGTAGGCGCTTGGTTGGAGCCGTTCCCGCCGCCACTCCCGTCATCAACTGGGGTGGTACTTGAGTTGCAGGCGGTGCCAAGGAACAGGAGCGGAACGGTCAGAAGGCAGAGGCGATCGAGCATGGCTTTGATTGGGCGCGGCGTGAAGGAACGCAAAAGGGAGGTGGGCATCGCCGAGTGCCCTCCGAATCGGTAGTAGTCGCCGAACCGTGGCTGGGTTGCAGAAGATTCGGGGCTGCCAGAGAGCGGGCACATGCTGCAGTGCAAGCGCCGTTCCGTCCGCGCGCTATTGGTGCGATGTGTCTGGAATCTAGGCCTACAAGGATACCGCGCTGGCGGGAGTCGAGCCCAAAGTCCCAACTGTGAGTCCCTGGAGAGCGCCTGAAGGGGCTCTGCTTGACGCTCTGGCGGGTCGAGCCATCGTGAATTGGGCAGCCTTCGGGCGGGCTTCGGCGGGCGCGGCTCACATCTGCAGACGAACTGCAGCGAAGTCCGAGGAGGACACTATGCGGCTGGAGGCCGCCTGCGGCGCTCCTCTGAGGAGCCCACAGCCGTGCGCCAGGTCTTCGGGAAACTTCGACACAAAGCCCACTCAATACCGACATGGGCAACCGTCTCTATGCTGGCAACCTCTCGTTCGACACCTCCGGAGACTGCTAGCGCGAGACCTTTCAGGAGGGCGGCCGAGCGGTAACCTAAGTGACCATCATGATGGATTGAGACACTGGGCGAGTGCGTGGTTTCGGCTTCGTCTAGGTGGGCTCGTCCGATGACGCACAGTCGGCCATCGCTGTGTTGGACGGAACGGATCTTGATGGTTGAAGCATCTGAGTGAACGGAGCACAGGAGCGGCCGACGGGTAGTCGTCGATCGAATCGCTGCTAGAGGGAGTGATGCGTCGAGTGCACTCCAAACATGCGGCGTGCAGTGCGCGGGTTAGTCGGATCCGCCCGGGGATCGTTCTTTGGTTGGATTCTGTCTGTATGCGATCGAGTCTCCGCGCGGAATGCTGAGGCTTTGCCAGTCGTCGCCATATAAGTGCCGTGCGAGTTGGACGACTTGCCCGACGTGGTAGGCGACGTGTGCAAGTGATCGAAGCAGTGCGGCATCAACTCGCAGCGGCACGTCGCGAATGCGAACATCGCGCGACATGTCTTCTGCAGATAGCGAAGACAATGTGGCTTCAAGAGTCGACCAGCCTTCGTTCCACTGCGCCAGCAATGCCGCTCTAACTGCGCCGCCTTCTACGAATTCCTGGTCGCGATGGCGCCAGCTCTTTTCACCGTCCGTCGTCAGGAAGTCAGTGAAGCGCGAGCGCAGATTGTTGCCGATGTGTTGGAACAAAACGGCCAGAGAATTTCCATCCGCGCTCAGTGGCTGATGGAGCACTTCGTCCGGCATGCGCTCGCATGCGAGTTATGCTAGGCGTCGATAGCGGACGAACTCAGACTGGAGGCTCGTGAGCATGACGATTAGGGGGCTCAGGTGAGAGGGGCGCCCGAATGTACGAAGAACTGCAGATCTTGGGACATCCCGGCTCCCTTTGCGTCTTGCTGGGGGGAGTTGTGACGCGGTCGCTCAGCCCAAAAATCCGAGTAATTAGCGACGCAACTTGTGCAACTTGCCGCGGATGCGGGCGATCAGGCTCGGGCGCTTGCCAGGAATCAACTCGAGTTGCTCGAAGCCGGCGCGGATGCTTGCCAGTTCGTCTGCATCTAACACGACCGAAGCGGCTGTCGCATTCTCTCGCGCTTGTTCTTGTGTGCGCGCGCCGACCAGAGCACTTGTCACTCCTGCTTGTGCATGTGTCCAGGCGATGACTGTCTGAGCGAGCGAGATGGAGCGCGCGCTCGCGATCGGCTGGACGACCATTGCGAGGCACTCGATGACGCGCCTGCGGTTCTCTGGCTGAAAGCTCGCTCGCCTGTTGCGGCCATCGCCCTGCGCTAGCACTTTCTCCGGCGTCATCTTGCCGCTCAATAAGCCTTGGTCGAGCGGGGAGTAGGCCAGCACACCTATGGACTGCGAATGCGCGTGCGGGAGGACTGTTCGCTCGATGTCGCGCGTCAGTAGACTGTAGGGCGGTTGCACACTGACGAGCAGGACTTCGCCCAATGCGGCTTGAGCCGTGCGTAGTTGATCCACGTCGTAGTTCGAGACGCCGATCTCGCGCAGCTTGCCTTCCAACCGAAGTTCGGCGAGGGCGCCCATTGTCTCGGGGATCGGCGTCGAGGGATCGTGCGCGTGCACCTGGACCAAGTCGATGCGTTCGCGTTGGAGCCGCTGCAGGCTGGCATCAACTTCGCGCCGGATGCTAGCCGGTCGCGAGTTGCGTCGTACGCGTGCCAACTCGCCGTCCGGCTTGCGCGCATCGAAGGCGTGCGGGCCAACATTCTCCTGCCAGTTGAGCCCGACCTTAGTCATCACGATGACATCGTCACGACCGCGCAGCGCGCTGCCGACTAGCTCTTCCGAGAGGCCAAAGCTGTACACCGGAGCCGTGTCCACGCTGCGTATGCCCGCCTCGAATGCGGTTTGCAGGCAGCGAGTGGCCGAGTCGGGATCGCATTGATCCCACGACCAGCCCGTGACGGGATAGGCGCCAAAAGTGACGGCGGAGACTTCGAGCTCGGAGGGTCCGAGGCGTCGTAGCTGCATGGGGTTCTGGCCTATTTTGACTCGCTCTTCAGCGAGTTCAGGAATGCGACCAGGGACAAGATTTCCCCTCGTTCGAATGTCGATAGCAGGCCGGTCGGCATGGTCGAGATACTCGAGGGTGTGCGCTCCGAGATCTCCGTCTTCGGCAACTCGATCGGAGCGAGCTCCTGATAAGGATCATCTCGAATCAGCACGAATTCGTCCGTCTCCTCAAGCACACGGCCGGCAATGATTTCGCCATCCGTCGTAACGAAGATCTCGGTCTCGTAGCCTTCGGCGATCACCTGAGACGGCTCCAACAGTTGTGCCAACAGTCCAGCTGCATCGTACTGCGCCGCGACCTTACGCAGGTCGGGGCCGGTCGTGCCGCCAGCGCCGTCGATAGCGTGACAACGCGTGCAGGAGGCAGCGGCCAGAACTTGTTGACCGGCATCAGTCGAGTGCTCGGAGATACCTTCCAAGTCATCGGCGAAGTCTTGAATACTCCAGCTGCGCACGAAGGGCCGGCTCGCGGCTACATCGCTCGGAGTGACTTCAGTCGCTTCGCGATTCATGAAGTCGTCTTCATTGATCACGTGCAGCACGCCATTCATGCGCACCCAGTGACCGGGGAAAGTGCACACATACGGGTAGTCGCCGGTTTCCTCCGGAGCTTCGAACACCAGGCGTTCGGATTGACCTGGCTGCAGTAGGGCGGTCATGTGCAGGACTTCGGACAAGTCCGGGACGAATGCTTTGTCCCAGGCATCGGGGTCCTGAGCCATCGCTTCCGCCGCCATACCGACCTTGGCCAGTGACCCGGGCGCGGTGATGACCAAGTTGTGCGGCATGATGTCCGTGTTGTCGAACACGAGCTCAATCTTGCGTCCTGCGACGACGGTTAACTCGGCACGGTCGTACAGCATCGCATCGGGAATCGGGCGGATGACGAGGATCTGGGGCCCCAAGACCGAGCGCTTGCGGCGCAGCATCTCGCTCAAGTCATCCTCGAGATAGGGCCGCAGCTCATCGGTCAGCACCAGCAATTCGCGTCCCGCTGCGGAGTCGAAACTGGCTTCGTCTTCCTTCGCCATCATCTGCAGGATCTTGTCGCCAAGTTGGGCCGCAAGCTTATTGGGCCACAGATCGAACTCGAGGCCACGCAGTGCGCGCGTGACTGAGAAGCGTACGTCTTCGTCATCGAAGCGTTCAATTAACGCGTTGGCTGTCTCCGCCTGTCGCACGCCCAGACTGCCGAGTGCGTGAACTGCGGCACGTCGGATGCGTAAGGCCGGGCTCGATAGCTCCCAACTTCCGTGTTCGGCAGGTGCCTTGACTTCTCGCAGTTCGAACACTGTGCGCCGCTTCACGTCTAAGACGCGCATCGTAAAGCCATCCAGACGACTCGCATATTGACCGCCCGCCTCGGTGCGGTTCCAGATCGCGACCGCGTCGATCGACCTCTCTTCACCCAGATCCAGCTCCCACCAGGGGTTGGGCCCACCATCGGTCGAGTGTGTCTGACCACCATCGCCATAGCTGCCGCTCTTGTTGCCGTCGATGGCATGCTCGGGCACGCCACCCCATGCGACGTTCGACTGGGTGGTCGTTCCGGTGGGGGCGATGTTCGCGCCGTTGCTGGTCACTTCGACCTCGGCCAAGGTCAATGTTCGCCGTTGACCGGGCAGCTCGATGCGCAGGAAGCGGCCGATGGTCCCCACCTGCTCACCGCCCGCCGTGCTCAAGTGCGCGGGCGGCCCATCCAAGAGCTCAAGTACGTGCGGGAAGATGGCCTCCGACAAGTCAGCGTCACGCAACATCGGTGCAGCATCCAGCAAATCAGCGAGTCCACCGATCGAGCCGATGGCTTCCGCCCAAGCCGCATCGATGGAGTCTTCGGATCGGATGCGCGCGACGGTGGCGAGCCGGCGCGTCGATGGGCGCAGGCCATCCGTCGCCAGCTTGCGCAGCGGCTCTGTCAGCGTCGCGCGTTGTTCTTGATCGAAGCTCGAGAGCGCATCGAAGAGCCCCATCAGCAAGTGATCGATATGACCGTGCGAGCGCTGATCGGCACGTTCGATGGCGGCGAGCATTTCGCTCGTCGCGGAGCTTCTGTGCAGGCGCGAGAGGTTGGATGCCAGGCGCACGTAGGTCGCGCTATCCAATCCATGCCTCGACAGCAGTTCTTCGAACTTGGAGATACTCGGCATCACGCCCTCCAGTTCCTCGTTCGTGAGCTCCTTCAGCATGTGCGCCAACCCTGCGGGGTTCTGGCGCGCCAGCGCAGCACCTCGCGCTAGAGCGGGACGCCAATAGGGTTCGAGCGCACGTAGCGTTTCGTCCAGTGCATAGGTCAAGAAGCGATCCATCGGACGCTCCAGGACGCTCAGAGCGACCTCGGCCGCGCGCGGGTCTTCGAAGAAGCTCATCGCGACGACGCCTTCCAAGCGCACGCGTGGGTGCTCGTCTTGGCAAGCCACCACTAGCAAGCCCAGCGCATCCGGCATTTGGTGGCGCATCTGACGCACGACGCGACTGGCGGCTGCACGTGCACGCGGATCAGGCGAGCGGAACAAATCCCAGCAATGCTCGACATCGACTGCATTGTTTTGCTGATACAGCCATACGCCTTCGAGCAAGTGATGAGCGAAGTCTGGATCTCTCCGATTTAAGCTGGCGATCCAATGCTTGGCCGCTTCCAAGACTTCTGCCGGTTCGTGAGCGCTCAGCTCGATGCGAGCCCGATAGCGCACCCGGTTCTCGGGCTCCTTCAACAGGTCGAGCAGTTCCTTGATCGGACGGCCCGCAATTCGTATCGGCGCCTGCTTGGGTGCATCCTCCCAGAGCACGCGATAAATGCGGCCGTGCGAGTCGTCACGGCTCGGGTCACGCAGGTGGTGCTGCATGTGCCCGATGATCGGGTTGTGCCAATCTAGGAAGTAGATTGCGCCATCGGGACCGACTTCGATATCGGAGGGACGGAAGCGCGGGTCGCTGCTGTGCACGATGGGTGTGACTTCTTCGGCACCGAAGCCCGAGCCGTCGTCCGTCATCTTGTACTGAAAGATGCCCTGGAAGCCGATCACGTTCGCGATCAAGTAGTTGCCTTGGTTCGCCTCCGGAAAGGAGCGGCTCGACAAGATCTCGGTGGCCGCGCAGGGCCGACTGCGCTGATTGAAGAACGGGAAGTAGCCGCCGTGCTTGTCCGGATGCTCGATGTGTCCCGAGAACGGCAGCGAGTAGTAGTTCACGTTGCCAGTGCCATCCGTCATGAAGTCCTGTCCCCAGCGATCGAAGACGTGGCCGTGCGGATTCGCGAAGCCGTAAGGGATGTAGCGTTCGACGCGATGTGTGCGCGGTTCGTAGCGCCAGACACATCCATTGTGGTTGCGAACTGGGCCATAGATCGTCTCGACCTGGCTCATGTGGAAGGTGCCTTCTTGAAAGTAGAGGGCACCGTCCTGACCCATCACAAAACTGTTCGCAGAGTGGTGAGTATCGGCCGAGCTCAAGCCATGCAGTAGACGCTCACGCGTATCGGCGACATCGTCTCCGTCCGTGTCTTGCAAGAACAACAAGTCCGGAGCGCACGCGACGAGCACGCCACCGTTCCAGAACTCGAAACCGGTCGGATTGTGCAGGTCGTCGGCGAAGATGCAGCTCGTATCTGCGCGACCGTCTCCGTCCGTATCTTCTAGAATCACGAGCCGGTCATTCATCGGCAGGTCGGGTCGCCAGTGCGGATAGGTCGGCCAGCACGCGACCCACAAGCGACCCTTCGTATCCCACGCCATCTGCACTGGATTCACGAGCTCGGGGAAGCTGGTTTCATCGGCGAACAACTCGATGCGCATGCCCGCGGCCGGCGTCATCTTTTCGATCGCGTCTTGTGCGCTTAGGAAGTCATGCTGACCATCCGGTCCGGCACCGGGCTTGTTGGTCTTGACCATGATCAGCTCGGGCAAGTTCTCGGTCCGCAGTGCTTGCGGCGCACCGCGTGCGATTGATTGGATTCGTTCGTCGTAGCGATTGCACAGCTCGTCGAGGTACGCAAGCTCGCGCTGCAGCACGGTGAAGTTGCTTAAGTCGTCGACATACTTCAGCGAGGAGCGGCCGCCGTAGACGTTGAATCCATCGGTGGCACGGTAGCGATTGAACCAGCGTAGGTTCTTGGCCAGGATCTCGTCGCGAAGCGCAACCACGGTCTTGGTCTCTGCGTTTTGCGTTTTGCCCGCAAGTGCGCGCACGATGACATCCGCCAACGCGCGGTTGCCGCCTTCATTGAGGAAGGAGCCATTGATGGTCAAGGCTTTCTCGGAGCTCGCATAGGCCTCTATCATCGGCGCATACACATCGATGAAGGGCACCGCGAGCGATGCAGCGACTGAGGCGATCCTTGCGTTGTACTCGCTAATGTCCGAATTGCGCGCCTCGGCCTTGGGCAGGTTCGAGTCAGCCAGGTCTTCGTGTCCAAGTGCCGAGAAGAGCACGAGGCGCGCAGCATTTTCCCCGTCGTAGCGTTGGCCCTGCGTGTGCTTCACGAACTCGGTCAAGTCCTGCTCGAACGCATCCAAGCCCGCTGGCCCTGCGAAGGATTCGTTGTAACCGAAGAAAGCGAACACCACGTTGGTTTGCGTCCGTGTCAGATAGTCGTCCCAACTTCCGAAGCCGGCTGTGCGTTGTTGCACCTTCAGCTCGTCTGCACTAAAACCCAAGTTGCGCAGCGATAGTTCACGTTCAGGGAACGCGAGTTGCAGCCGAGCTTCGAGCCAACCGTGATGTTGCATACGCTCGGCGACGACACCGCCCAAGATACTGATGCGGTCTCCCTGCTGGAAGGTGAACTCGGCTTCGGCCTGCGGCGAACTCGATCCAGGGATCGCGAAGCTGATCAGGCCACAGATAACGAGGGGGAGAGTGCTGAAGGGGTTCGGCATGGAGCGCAGATGATTCTGAGGATCCGTGTTGTGTACGACGGGGCGGGTCGCGTACGACGAAACTGATTGGTCCCGATGAGACAGGGCGCGTACGACGGGACGGGTCGTATACGACGGGACGGGTCCTGTCCGATTAAGAATAGAGCTCAGGATTGTAGCCCGCGTGACTCGCGTCCCCCGGCTTCGCACGCGTTATGATCTCGGCTCGTCTCCTACGAGTGAGATGTTCGACTGTTCCAGCGCAGCGCCTCCCCAACCCCTGTCTCCATCGAAGATGCTCCTTCCGCTCCTTAGCCTCATACTGACGGCCTCTGTCACTCCCATCCTCGAAGGCGGTCCTGTGTCCGTCGTCGTCCAAGACTCGGCCAAGTGGGTGCAGTACGAAGCAGGGGAAGGAGCGGGTGCTGGCAAGCACATCGTTCTGATCGGTGGCGACGAAGAGTATCGCTCTGAAGAGGGCTTGCCGATGCTGGCCCGCATCTTGGCGGTGCGGCATGGGTTCCGCTGCACAGTGTTGTTCTCGCAGAAGCCCGAGTCCGGCGAGATCGACCCGGAGGATCAAGTGAACATCCCTGGCATCGAGCACGTGAAGGATGCCGACATGCTGGTGCTCTTCCTGCGCTTTCGCGAGCCCACGGATGAATGGATGACCCAGTTTCAAGCGTACATGGACACGGGCCGTCCCATCCTCGGCATCCGAACTTCCACGCACGCCTTCGCGTACAAGCGCAACAAAGAGAGTCCATTCGCGCACTACAACTGGACGGACAAGACATGGCCCGGCGGTTGGGGCAAGCAGATCCTTGGCGAGACATGGGTTGCGCACCACGGCGCGCATGGTTCGGAATCGACGCGTGGTGTGATCGAGGCCAGCTCTTACCAGCACCCCATTTTGCGGGGTGTGATCGACATCTGGGGCGGCACTGATGTGTACCGTATTCGCGAGCTGCCGGAAGACGCGACCGTGCTTGTACGGGGCATGGTGATGGCCGGTATGCAGCCGGATTCGCCGCCGGTTATCTCGACGAAGAATGTTCCGATGATCCCCATCATTTGGACGCGCGAGATAGCGTTGCCGGACGGAGGCACGCGCCGCACGATTTGTTCGACGATCGGCGCGAGCCAGGACTTGCTCAGCAACGACCTGCGGCGCTGCTTGATCAACTCTTGCTACTGGGGTCTTGGGTTGGAGAGCCAGATTCCCGAGCAGAGCGATGCGCGCTTGGTCGGAACCTATGAGCCGACGCCCTTCGGCTTCGGCAAATACACACGCGGAATCTGGCCGAAGGACCACGCGTTGAGCGCAGAAGAAAGGGCAGCAGCGACGGCCAAGTAGGAGGCGCGATTGCACGAGCCAGCTGGGGTGCGATTCCAAGGCCGTAGGGGGGGCGCCGCCGGGTCTATCCTCGCATCCATGGCGGTGCGAATTCAGATACACATGATCTCCCCACGGGCCGCTTGGGTCATCGGAGGAGATTTTTCGTAGGAATGTGCAGAGTTCTTTTCGGGGTGATGGGACCTGCGCTCCCCAAAGGGATCTAAACGAGTGCGGGCCCGTCGAGGCAGCGCTTTGATTGACTCGAGATGACCGAAAATTGATGCGATTGCGCACATCGAGCCGCACATCGCGAGCGCCCTGCCGGTGTCGGTCCGCGATCATCCCCCTCCATAAGGGCCAGGAAGTGGAAGGACACACTCACGACAGGCCCGACCAAGACTGTACTGCCCGGAACGCATGCCTTGCTGGCTACCAAGCTGAGCACAGGCGAGCGGACACCCCATGGCACTGGCTTTTGCATGATTTGACCCACATTGGGGTCCCCAAACCACGGAATAGAACCGATGAGGCGCCCAACACCCCGGACGGGGTTCATGCCCATACGACACAAACACCGGAGCCCCCTTGCGTAGATCTTGCGTCTACGCTGGACTAGAACCGGATCCACAGCTCGGGCACCCACTTCCCACCTTGGCAGGCAGGACCGAGCCCCAACGATACCTTGGAGACTAGAAATGCTCAGCAAGCGCCTTTGGGCCGCAGGAATCAGTGCGACAATGATCGCCATGATGGGTACCTCCGCTGGTGCCCTACCCGGATGATGAGGCCCTTCACCGGGAGCCAGTTCGGCTCCCTCTGATGGTCTTGGTGGCGGCGGTGCTCCCAGGGGCGGCGGTGGCGGTGGCGGTGGCGGTGGTGCCACCCAAGCTCCGGGCGGCGGAGGTGGCGGCGGCGGCGCTACTTCCTCGACTGAGCCCGTTAGTATCCCGAAGACCTATCGCGGTCCGATGTCGAAGTCGATTCTTCGCATCGAGTGGGATTACCCCGTATACACGCCCGTAGTGCAGCCCAAGAAGGACGGCACTCACGCACGCATGGCTCGCAAGGCCCTGTCGCGTGAAGACGCCTTCAAAGCGATATCGGGTGATGACCCCAGGCCGCTGCTGGTGCTGCGCGAGTGCAAAGTCTGCAACGGTACCGACGACGCGCTGCTCAAGGGCGGCACGGACAACGAGAAGACCTTCTTGTTGTCGCGCTGGTTCCACTGCGTGAAGTTGCCAGTCGACGTCCTTGACGAAAACCACCCGTTCCACGTTCTCTTCACACAAGAGAACCCGGAGCACCTCTTCGTCTGCTCGCTCGACGGTCAGAACCACGACCCGCTCGAGTCTGAGACCTCTCGCGTCGAGCTTTGGAAGTCGATGCGCGGCATGCTCGGTACCGAGTACAAGTCGAAGCCCGACGCGTCTCTGAAGAAGATCTCCAGCTTGCTCAACAAGATGGATGTCGTCGATCAGAAGATCCGTGACCTGAACGCGAAGCATGAAGATGTTCTCGAGGACGATGGACCCGATTCTCGCAAGCTTCCGAAGCTGCTGAAGAAGCTGGCCAAGGCCGAGCTCGAAGGCAACAAGCTGCAGGCGGAGGTCGAGAAGGCCACCAAGCTGGAGCTGCGCCGCAGAACGGATGCCAAGACAGGTTCTGCTTCGAGTCAGTGACCCGCTAGTCATCGACATCTATACAAAGGGCGACGGGCGCATGACGCTCGTCGCCCTCTTTCGTTGCTTCGTTTTTTGCCGGACCCTCGAACCAGTCCACCGCACCACCCTCCTTGTCTTCCTATGAAGATCGCACGTCAGATCAATTCAAGCCCCCGGATTGCGCTGCTGGCAGCCTTCTCATTCGCTCTGCTCTTCGTAAGTCAGTCAGCCTTCGCTCAGGCGAAGAAGAAGAAGCTGAAGGACGGCGAGATGGAAGAGTTCGAGGAAGTGGACCCCTACACGAAGGGGGAGCGCGAGAGCTTCCGCAAGCTCGGCTATACGAACTACGCGCCCTTCCTGTGGCACGGGAGCGAGCTGACGAATCACGTTCAGGAGTCGATGGGCGGCATCGACATCCTTTGGGTCGAGACCGAGCACTTCAAGATCGGCTCGACTCTAGGCCGCTACAAAGTCCCGAACGACAAGGTAGAGAAGACCAAGTACAAGGAAGAGATCGCGCGCATCAAGGAGAAGCTGGGCAAGGTCAAGGTCAAGTGGCCCAAGAAAGAGATCGATCCGTGGCTGCGCCTGCACATCTATGCGCAACGAGCGGAAGACCTGTACAGCGAGTTCGCCGAGGAGTTCGCAGCGGACCCCGGCGGGCGCATGAAGAGCGGACCTTACCTTGGCTGCAAGAATAAGTTCCTGCTGCTGATCTGTCAGCGCAAGAGCGAGTTTGGCCGCTACGTGCGGACCTACCACGATCTCGACACACCGTACTCGTATCGCACGGGTTGGCCGGATGACAGCATGCTGTACATCTGCAACTTGGAGGTCATCAAAGAGTTCTACGTCGATGACTCGGACGAGAAGCCCTTTGACTCGATGCTGCACGTGCGCATCGCGAGCAACTTGACGGCCAACTTCATGGACGGCTATGGGGGCAAGTTCTTCTATGCCCCGCAGTGGCTGACAAAAGCGGCTGAGCATTACTACGGACGCAAGGTCGATGCGCGTTGGACCGCCAGCGCTGGGCTGAAGGCAGGACAAGTCACCGAGGATGACGACTACGAGTGGGAAGAGCGTGTCGCGAAGCTGTGCAAGAACAACTTCTTCGCGCGTACGACGGAGATGTTCGGCTGGACGCGCGGCTATGAAATGAACCGGCGCGACCATATGGTCATCTGGTCCAAACTGCAGTACATCGTCGAAGAGCTCGAGGGCAATGCTGGTGCCATGGTCAACAGCATGCTGATCCCCGTACGTGGGATGGAGGTCGGCATCAAAGAGGAACTGTTGAAGCGTCAGACTACGGCGCTGATGGCGCACTACGAGCTGGCACCGGGCGAGCTGGACGAGAACTGGCGCAAGTGGGTAAAGAAGAACTACAAGTAGTCACTCGTTGGGATCGGGTCTGCGCGACTCAGCATGACGAGTCGCTCTAGCTGAGGGTCGCGACGCCGAAATCTCAAACGCGCCGCGTCCTGTCTGGCAGGTGCGCCAAGCTCGCATTTTTGACAAGCATTCGCACCCCGTCGCTCCAATCGGTCGCCTCTCGTTGCCTGAGGGCATTTTGCTCTTCACGCCGCCTGCTCGTCGATCGCTGAAGCCTGGGGGACAGGGTCGAGGACACGACTGCGCCTCCAGCCACTGAGTTGGGATTCGTGATTGCGAAAGCTCGAATGGAACGGGGGCTGGCCAACGCCGCGGCGCGCGCTACGCTCTGGCGATGAAGCACAAGCAGCTTGGGCGTTCGTCGCTCCACGTTCCTGTCGTCAGTTTCGGTGCCTTTGCGATCGGTGGTTGGTATTGGGGCGGAACGGATGACAAGCGCGCGATTGCCGCGCTGCACGCGGCGCTCGACGCGGGCATGAACGCGATAGATACCGCGCCGATCTATGGCTTCGGCCACTCGGAACGCGTCGTGGGGAAAGCGCTGGCCGATCGGCGAGCGGATGCGTTGATCATGACGAAGGTCGGATTGCGCTGGGATACCGACGAGGGCGTCGAGTTCTTCCCGACTGCCGGACCGGACGGCAAGAAGACGATGGTGCGCCGCAACGCGAAGCCCGAATCTATTCGTACCGAAGTTGACCAAAGCCTCGAGCGCCTTGGTGTCGAGACGCTCGACTTGGTCCAAGTGCACTGGCCGGATCCCTCGACGCCGATCGCTGAGACGATGGGGGCCTTGGCCGAACTGCGCAGCGCAGGTAAGCTGCGCGAGATCGGCGTCTCGAACTACACGCCCGAGATGATGCAGGAAGCGCAGGATGCGCTGGGCGATGTGCCGCTCGCATCGAACCAACCCAAATACAGCTTGGTCGCGCGCGAGATCGAAGCCGACGTACTGCCATGGGCGCGCGAGCACCAAGTCGGCCTGGTCGTCTATTCGCCACTCGATCAAGGCTTGTTGACCGGCAAGGTGCGCGCGGATCGCACCTTCCCCCCCGGCGATGGTCGCGGGAAACGCCCGAGCTTCCGGGCCGAGAATCGTGCGCGCGTCAACGCCGTGCTCGATGATGTCGTGCTTCCGATCGCCGAGTCAAAGCAGGCCAGCATTGCGCAGACGGTGTTGGCTTGGACCGCGGCACAGGAGGGCATTAGCTCGCTGCTTGTTGGCGCACGCGATGAGAATCAGGCGCTCGAAAATGCGCGCGCGGGTGAGATCGAGTTAGCGGCCGAGGAACTGAGCGCAATCGCCGACGCCTTCTCTCAGCTCGAATTGGTCTAGCAGCCTGATCGAGAAGAGCGGTTCGCACAGCGCCGGTCATCGAATGCAGATCAAGGGGCATCAAGCGCCTGATGGTTGCCCACTAACAAGGACAGGGTATTGGTGCCTCGGTGTAACGCAGAGCCGGGTTCGAGGACCGCTGCAGTGCGAACCGCTCTTCTTGGTGCGGGCTACTGTGAAAGCGGGCTGATCGCAGCACGCTCATCGAAGGCGTGCATTAGAACGCTGTCAACCTGAGGCAGCGATCGAGCCAATCGGCTTCGCTGAAGACTTCTGCTGTGTTCGCCGGTTCGGCGCCGGCTTCGAGTTGCGCGGGCCTGCTCCAATCGGGTGCGAAGCCCAGCATTTCCTCGAGCGATTGCAGGGGCACGAGCTTGTACTCGACCATGTCGCGGATGCTCTCTATCAGCGACGGGCTGCAGCGGCAATGCAGTGCTGTCAAATCGCTGCTGCCCACGGCCTGGTACAGCATGGGGCCCATCGGTTGCGGACCTTCTTTGTAGGTCGCGGCGACGAGGACTTGCGGCCATTCGTCTTTGCTGGATTCGATCGCGAAGCTGCGGTCCGTCAACGCTTCACCGAAGCCTTCGGCTGCCGCAGTCTCCATTGCCTGGGCGACGAAGATCACGCGCATGCCACTCGCATCTCTCAGGAGCTCGATGATTTTTGGGAAGCCCTTCTCGTCCAGCGTCGCACGTATGCCCTGCACTTGCCATTGGGCCGCTCCTTCGGCGATCGCTCCGAACCAGGTGAAGGCAACTTGTTCGTACTCGCGCCCCATCAGCTTCGCTCGCGAAGACGAGTAGTAGACGGTAGGCTGCTCCTTATCGATGCTCAGATTCCCGTGTGCGTCTTGCACGAGTGCGCCTAGACGAACGATCCGGGCCGAGCTGCCCTCGATGAATTCACGATAGAGAATGGGTGCCAAGTAGGGATCGACCTCGGCATCGCTTTGCATCATGGGCTTGACGAAGTCAGTGACAGTAAAGCCTGCTTTCGTTCGCTTACGGATGCCTGCGCGGATCGATTCAAGAGAGTCGGGCTCAAGGGCGACATCCTCGGGGCGCTCGCTCGCTTGTGGCCGATTCTCCTCTGCCGTCGCTGCTTCGATCCGAGACACAGCTTGTTGCTCTACGGTCGATGTAATCTGCGGCGCTGGTTTCTGTGCAGTCTCCGCCACGGGTGATTTGAGCTCTGGATCCGTACACGAACTCGCGAGGATGCAGCACAGCAGGAACAAGCGGGCACGTCGTCCAGCTTGCTTCATGGGTGATGCGCGAAGATGTTCTTGGCGACCATCATCAATGCACGCACACGAACCGACAACCGGAACGTAGGTGGTTGCACCCGAATCAATTGGTGAGCGCTGTGAGTTCATCGTCTAGCATCCTTAGCACCATGTCGATGTCGTTCGCATCGAGCACCATCGGCGGTTTGATCTTGATGACATTGTGAAGCGGGCCATCGGTGCTCAACAGGACACCGCGCTGCTTCATGGCTTCGACCAAGGCCGTCGCCTCTTCAGCTGCGGGCGCGAGCGTTTCTCTGTCGCGCACCAACTCGACGCCGATGAATAAGCCGGCGCCGCGGACATCGCCGATCAACATGTGCTTCTCTTGCAGGCTAAGTAGGCCTTGCAGGAAGCGAGCCCCGAGGCGCTCCGCTCGACGCGGCAGATTCTCGCCCTCGATTACATCGAGCACAGCCTGCCCGATTGCACAAGAGACCGGGTTGCCTCCAAAAGTGGCAAAGAACTCCATGCCGTCTGCAAAGGACTCGGCGATGGGACGCGTCGTGACAACGGCCGCCATCGGATGTCCGTTGCCGATCGGCTTGCCCATCACGACGATGTCGGGCTGTACGTTCTGCCGTTCGAAAGCCCAGTAGTGCGTCCCGACACGGCCAAAGCCGACCTGGACTTCATCGGCGATGCAGACACCGCCAGCGGCGCGTACGTGAGCGTAGGCGGTCTCCAAATAGCCCTCCGGCGGAATGACTTGGCCTCCGCAGCCAAAGATCGATTCAGAAATGAAGGCGGCCGGGGGGGCCGCCATGGCATCGATGACCTTTTCGACTTCATGGCCATAGGCTTCACCTACGGCACGATTCGAGCCCTTGTGCTGTCCGCGATAGCCGTCGGGCATCGGCACGATGTGCACGCGCGGAGAGCACGTGCCGCTCCCGCCCGGGCCCATGAATTTATAGGGCGAGATCTCGATCAATAAACTCGTGTTGCCGTGATAGGCACCGTCTACCACCAATATGTCTTCGCGGCCTGTGTGCGCTCGCGCGAGTCGCAGTGCCAGCTCGTTGGCCTCACTGCCTGAGTTGACGAAGTAGCAGACCTCGAGTGGCTTGCATAAGGTTCCCAGCAATCGTTCCGCATAGTCCGTCAAGCCGTCATACAAGTAGCGCGTATTCGTATTCAGCGTGGCCATCTGCTTCTGCCCGGCCTCGACCACATGCGGGTGGCAGTGACCAACGTGACAGACGTTGTTGACGAGATCCAAGAACGGCCGCTCGCGATCGTCGAATAGGTACTGAGCGCGACCAAGGACGATCTTCAACGGATCGTCGTACGCGACAGAGAGCGAGCTGCCCACGGATCGATCACGGCGCTCATGCAACTCGGACGCGGATGGCCCGCGTGTGAATGCATCTCCGCTATGAATCGGCCGAGCCACTTGCACTCGCTGTTCGCGCGGATCGATTGTATCTAAAGCTTCGATCAGGTCCCATGCGTCCTGTTCGCTCGCAAACCAATTCGGATGTTCGGGGTCCTGTCGTCGTCGCTCCTCGGCGACGAGCACGGTCGTCGCTAGTCGCGTCTCGACGAGCGGCATCAGCAGGCGCAGCTCGAGCTCGCTCAGCGGAAGTTCCGCGTGATAGGCAGCTACGATCGTCGAGGCAATTTGCAGTGGTTCTTTCTCACGGACCATGGCATACGCCAATGCGATCGCGAGTTCAGCGATCGTCGGGTTCAGGAGCACGTCCCCAAAGTCGACCAGACCCGTCAAGCGATCCTCGCTGACCAAGAGGTTCTCGTTGTTGGCGTCTGCGTGAATGATAGACCAGCGTAGCTCGTGGATGAATGGTTTCACCTGCGCCGCATGCCGATGAAAGATCGCCTCCAGCATGCGTCGCTTACTGACCTCTTGGATCAGGGTGATCTTGTCACGGTGTTGTTCTGCACGCGCTAGATCCCACACGCCCGTCCGACGCGCGGCAGGAGCTTCGATCGCTTGCAGCGCCAGATCCAACTTGCCAAGCATCTGACCGAGGGCTTCCAAGCGCTCGTCTTCTGGAGCTTCGCAGTCGCGCCACGATTGGCCATCCACGAACTCCAACAAGCGAGCTCGCAGCGGCTGATTGCCAGAGCGAGAAGAAGCAATGAGCTCGCCCTGCTGGGTGCGCACGATTCCGGGGAAGGCACAGTCGATGCCGCTCGCTCGAGCCGCTTGAACGACAATGTCTTCGAGTTCGACCTCCTCCATTCGCGCATTCTCTGCAAGCAGCTTCAACACGAAGGGCGGACCAGAGGCGGGATCGACTCGGTAGTTCTCGTTCTCGCCGGACAGTCGCGTACAACGGCCCTGCAGGCCATAGGCATGTTGTAGCAAGTCAGCGATTGCGAGACTGGAGTCAGCGCTGGGTGCGTTCATTTCGGGTCGGGCCGTGCTCGGTCCCTGCTCGTCGGCGGGTTCCATCTTCGAGTCATTCGTAGCTGCCGCCAGAGGTAGGGAGCCGGCCGGGGAGATACCATTGAAGTCGCGGCCATTGTAGGAGTGCGGGAGCGGAGAGGCTGCTTGAAGCTCGAAGCTCCGTGAGCAGAAATTTCAATTGGGCGAAGTCGGCGGGTCAGCCCTATTGTGCTTCTCCCTCGTTCAGGACCCTACAGATCGAGGTGAGTCGACTCGCTGGCCCGTTGGCACGCGAAACTAGCTGAGCGCTCGCGCAAGATCCTCCATCAGGTCTTCAGCATCCTCGAGGCCGACCGATACCCGCACGAGCTCCGCAGGCAACTCGCGCGCCGCGCGGACATGCTCGGGAATCGACGCATGAGACATGTGTCCTGGCAAACTGATCAGAGACTGCGTGCTGCCGAAGGAGACCGATATCGTGAACAGTTGTGTCTGCTCGACGACCCGGCGCGCTAGCTCGAAGTTTGAGGTCGTAAATGACAGCAGCGAACCAGCGCCGGAAGACTGTTCGGCGTGCAGCAGCGCGCCGGGATGAGTCTCCAAGCCTGGATAGAACACCCGATCGATTCCCTGCTGCTGCTGAAGGAACTCAGCGAGCGAAAGAGCGGTCGTCTGCTGACGCTCGAGCCTGACCGCAAGGGTCTTCATGCCACGTAAGAGCAGCCAGCAATCAAAGGGCGCCAGGCCAGCGCCTTCAGCGTTTTGGACGAAGGCCAATTCGTCTGCCAGTGTTACGTCACGCGTGGTCACAACGCCCGCCATGCAGTCGCCATGACCGGCGAGATGCTTGGTCGCGGAGTGCAAGACCAGGTCCGCGCCCAGATCCAACGGGCGTTGCAGGTAAGGCGACATGACCGAGTTATCGACCAGCAAGTGAGCGGCGTGTCCTTCGAGGCTGTGCGCGGTCGCTCTCAAGTCGGTGATTTCGAGCAGAGGATTCGTCGGCGTTTCGACCCACAATAGGCGCGTGTTGGGCCGCAGCGCTGCGCGAATGGCCTGCGGATTGCCCGTGTCAACCGCCGTGACTTCGATTCCTGAACGCCGTGCGCAGCGATCCAGCAGGCGATAGGTGCCCCCGTAAAGGTCCGTTCCGCAAATGACATGCTCGCCGGCTGCACAGAGCCGTAACACGGCCGTGCTCGCGGCCATTCCGCTTGTGAAGGCGAAGCTTTGGCCGCCGCCCTCCAAGCGTGCGACTTGTTGCTGAAACATGTCGCGTGTCGGGTTGCCGCTGCGCGTGTAGTCGTAGCGCCCGGACTCTGTGGCGGAGTCACTGGCGAAGCTTGCCGTTTGGAACAAGGGCGGGCTATTGGCCTTCCAAGGATCTTCGATGGAGCTCACAGGTCGTGCTAACTGAGTCTCGATCTTCATCGGGTGCCTCCCGAGTGATCTCTAGAATCCACAGTCGGACAAGTAGTGCTGGGGGCGAAGAGTCTGGCTCTCGAGGGCGAGTCGGGCGTTGTTTCACTCAAGTGCTTCAAGAGAAACTGGCGGTGATCGTCGCGGTCTCGAAAGCCTTCTTCGACTCGAATCGACAGCAGCGGGGACGCCTCGTCCCGCTCCTCTCGCAGACGGAGCAAGTCATAAATGTCTGCGATGACTGCCTCTGCAGTTGGCCAGCGCCCGGCTCCTACGCCATCGATTTCATGTGTATGCCCTGTCGCATCTGTCATCTGCAGGTGGTTCCGGGTTCCGCGCGTGCTGGCGAGGGGGTCGCTCGAGTCGAGGCACAACAGACGGAGCTCCGCGATGATATTGCTTCCTTCCAAGTGTGCGTCGGCCACGAGCCTGAAGGTCTTGCCGCGCCTTCGTTCTGAGCGTAGGACTTCATCGTCGACGCCTTCGATGCCCTCGCGTGCAATCCAGCGCAAGGGCAGGTTGTGGCCCCATGCAGCTTGCGTCAGAAGTTCAAGCTTCTGAGCCGCATCTGTGCCGTCCAGATCGAGTTTTGGATCCGCCTCCGCGAAGCCTGAGGCTTGGGCAGCGGCCAGCGCGTCGGCGAATGACTGCCCGTTCGCGACGTGGTCCAAGATGTAGTTCGTGCTGCCGTTTAGCACTCCGCGCAATCGTTGCACGCCGCCGGTCATGCGCAGTTCGCGTACGCGTTCAAGGAAGGGCGCGCCGCCACCGACACTGGCGGAGTACAGCAGGTGGCAATCTCGCTCACGGGCCTTGTCTTGCCAATCGCGAACGCAGCGCTGAAGCGCCGCCTTATTAGCCGAAACGACATCGATGCCACGATCGAGCGCAGTGTCGACAATGTCGACCGCATCATCCGTGCCTCCGATCAATTCGACGACGACATCAGGACGCGTCCCGAGCAGACCGGCGATCTCGGTCCGTAGAGGAGTTTCACCGACTCCGCCAGCACGCGCCTTGTCGGGATCACGCACCAGTGCAGAGCAGACGACAAAGGACTCGGGACGGGCAAGTAGGTGACGCAGCACTCCGCTACCAACTGTGCCCAGGCCGCATAGAGCGACTCGCAATGGAGGTCTGGGAGCGCGTTTGTCGCTCGTGCGAGGGAGGAAGGGGCCGACACGAGTGGGGCTGTCTCCAGCGATTCCGCCCACTTCGAAGACCAATCCTCGCTCGCGCGCAAAGGCGATGGCTTTGGGCTGTACGACGCCGCCGCCCAACTGATCGAGATCATCCCAACTGAGTTGCTCGTAGCGCCGCGGCTCGGAAGTGTTCGCTCGTGAGCCTCCATCAGCATCCGAGTCTGATGAAGTCTCTGGGCAAAAGGACCGGACGGCGGATGACTCTTGCCTAAGCGTGCCTGCGACGAAGCGAGCGGTGGAGGCTTGCGTAGCGATCGGGTCGCAATCGTAGATGCCGTCGACGGCTTTGATCAAGCGCACGCGCCGCGCATCCAATTGCTCGGCAACGAATAGAGCCGTCAAATCGGAACCTCCGCGTCCGAGCACAGCCGTGCGGCCGCAATCGGAACGTCCGACAAAACCAGCCAGGACAACCAGCGGACAGTCGGCTAGTGCCGCGTGGATGCGACCGGTGTCGATCTCGGTCAATTCAGCATCTCCAAGCGGACCGCTGGTGCGAAATCCGGCGTGCACGGCATCGAGGCGCGCGACGCGCAATCCGGCCCGCTCGCACGCCATTGCGAGCATTGCCGCAGCCGCTTCTTCGCCGGTCGCAAGCAAGGCTGCCAAGTGGTCTTGTTGCTGTTCACCGTCCAGGGCTCCGGCGCGTGCCAACAATTCGTCGGTCGTGTCGCCAATGGCGGAGGTCACGGCCACGACGCGCTCGCCTCGCCTCAGGAAGCGATAAATTTCGTGCACGGCCAGCGGCAAGTCCTCCTCGGAGCGCAGCACAGAGGAGCCGAACTTCAGCACGCGAATGAAAGGGGCGCTCATCGCACACCTCCGACCTGCAGGGCTTGGCTGATATCACTAATCAGATCGACGGGATCTTCCAAGCCGACCGAGAGACGAAGCAGCGCATCGCCAATCCCCAAGCGAGCACGTTCACTCGCCTCCAACCTCCAATGTGTCATGGTCGCGGGATGCGTTAACAGGCTCTCGACCGCGCCCAGGTTCTCGGCCAAGTAGATCAGGCGCAGCGACTCGGCGAAGCTTGCTGCCGCTTCCTGTCCTCCACGCAACTCAAAGGCAAGTACACCCCCTCCATTCGATTGTTGCTGCCTAGCCAGCGCATGTTGCGGGAAGGACTTGAGGCCAGGGTAGTGCACTTGCAGTACGGCATCTTGTGATTCCAGGAAAGCCGCGATACGCAACGCACTTGCCGAATGCCGTTGCAATCGAAGGGGTAAAGTCTTCAAGCCACGCAACGTTAGCCAAGCTTCTTGTGGAGACTGACTGACCCCCAAGCCGCCTTGCAGGCCGCGAAAGGCATCGATCAGTTCGGCATCCTTCGACAGCAATGCGCCGCCGACAGTTGAGTTGTGTCCCTCGATGAACTTCGTCGTCGAATACACGCTGATATCTGCGCCCAGATCGAGCGGTCGCTGCAGCACTGCCGTCAAGAAGGTGTTATCGACTGCGATCCGTGCGCCGGCGGCACGCGCCAAGATTGCTGCTGCACGAATGTCGACCAGCTTCAGAGTCGGGTTGGCGGGGGACTCGAGGATCACGAGCTGCGTCGGTTCACGCAGCGCTTCTTCGAGGTGATCGAGCCGCGCCGTATCGACAAAAGTTGCGCGAACGCCGAAGCGACTCAAGAGGTCACGTACGAGGCGAACGGTGCCGCCATAGACGACATCGGACACGATCACATGATCGCCGGCGGACAGTGTTGCGAGGCAGAGCACGCTCAACGCGGACATTCCTGTCGATGTGCACACTGCCGGAGGAGTGCCCTCAAGTCGTCCAAGCGCCAATTCGAGCGCTGCAACAGTCGGGTTCCCCGTGCGCGTGTAAGTGAAGGCTTGGTCCGAGCCAACCTTGGGTTGCGCGAAGGTCGTGGACTGACAGATCGGGGTCAGGATGGCACCCGTCGTCGGATCAGGTCCAGGGCCGGCGTGGATGGCGAGAGTGGCGTCCGAATACGAAGCGTAGTCGCGTGCTTGCGGCACGCTCTGCGGATTAACCGCAGGGGCAGAAAACTGCATGGTCGAATTTCCGGATGGAGGGATGGATGGCGCGAGAGGGGTTGACTCTGCCCGAGCCGTGCTCGCATCCGGATAGGCCTCAATGGGCCAAGTCTTGGCCTCTTAGGGCCAGCGTGAGTCGTCAGTTCACACGATATCGGATGCAATGCCACGGCTCGGGCCGGGCATGACCATGTGCATCCAAGACATCATCGTGTGGGTGTTCATCACTGTGCCGGTACGCGCGCAGGCGTCACCGAACTTCGCAAGAGCCTAGGCGCCTTGCTTTAGGCGTCAAGGTCTGCCGTGGAGACTTTTTGATTTTTCTGCGGGCTCTCGCTCGTGTCCGAGGCCGGTAATGCCAGCCACGACACATGCTGGCCGAGCCTGCGCATACCCAAAGTCGTGCCCGTCGCGATGCCACTACCGATCAAAGCACCACACGCGATATCGCTTGGATAATGCACGCCTGTATAGACCCGAGACAGGGCGACTGCGCTGGCGATGGGCAGCCCGATCCAGATCGATCGTTTGTAGAACAGGCGGAATACGACGGCTGCGGCAAAGATGTTCGCTGCATGCGCGGAAGGGAAGGATGGCGACTTGCGACGCTTGACGCGCAACACCGTGTCTTCCAAAGCATTGCAGGGACGCATGCGATTGACACCCGGCTTCAGTACGTTGCAGCAGAATTGATCCGTTGCGGCGATGGTCAGCCCCAGCGTCAAGATACAGATACGTCCGCGCCTGCCGCAGCGCGTCAGCATCCACAACACCAGCGGAATGATGACCGGACCCATGTTCTTCAGATGGGTGATCCACGGAAAGAACGCATCCGCGATAGGGTGCGTCCAGCCGTGGTTGATCCAGTAGAAGAGGGCTTTGTCGAGTTCGTACACGTCGTTCGCCTTGGGCTGAGCTATCGGGAGCCGAAGGCAGTCCTCGGGCCCGCATGATTTCAACGAATACGACTCGCACCCACCATGCTCGGTACATGGGTATTGGCACGAAGACTCGCGAGTTGCCATCTTAGGGTCCCGAAGCTATCCAGATCGGAGCATTTATTTAGAGTCATTGGAGCTCCGCTCGGCTTTGTATCGTTTCGATCTTGAGTTCCTCCGGCTTGGCTTGGAGCTTTCTCGAACGGACCGCCTCCGATTCCTCATCTCGTTGCCGCAGCTTCTCGCACCATGTTCATCATGCGCCTCCTCGCCTCGATAGGGTTTGCGCTTCTCGCTCCCTTCGCGCTCAGTCAATCGCCCATCCCGGCGCCGAATGACCATCAGACTCATCCCGTTTGGGGTGGGCAGAGCCAGACGATTCATACGATGAATACGGCGCAGGGCCAGCGCATCATCGTCGGCACGGGTGGTGGTGCGATTCGAGTGTCGGACCCCGCGATCGATGCGGGCGCATGGAAATACGTGCCGACGCCGACGGATTTCACCGGCACGCTGATCGACATCGAGTTCCTGGATGAATCGACGGGCTTTGCGTGTGGTCGCAATGGGCAAATCCTTAGGACGATGAATGGAGGCCAGAGCTGGGCGGACTTTGGCGTGCCCGTGCTCGATCCGTGCGGTGACCTGGCCACGATTTGGTCCATACAGCCGCTCGCTGATGACGTCGTGCTCGCGTGTGGCTTGTGGTTAGCGCGCTACACACAGGACGGAGGCCAAACGTGGCTTCCGCTTGAGCTGCATGACTTCGATCCTGATGGTGGCAACGAGTACGATGGCTCCGTCATCTCGGAGGCAGAGTTTCACTTCTACGACATCGAGGTCGTCGGTGGGCCGACGAACTTCACTGCCGCGATGTGTGGCGAGTTCGAAAGCCCGGGCGGTCATGTCGGCGTTGTTATGTACACCGACGCGGCTGATGCGAATGCCATTGGTGGACGCAAGTGGCAGATGGTGCTCGATGACTCTCGTCTTACGCAAGCGCAGGCAAACGGTGGCGAGACCCTGCACCCCGATGGAGGCATGCGCGAACCTTGGGGACTCGGTTTTGAACGCGGCTCCGCGCCCGGTGCAGCGATCGGATATGTCACTGGCGGCGAGGGAACCAACCATCCCGGCCGCGTGTACCGCACAACCGACGGTGGCAAGAGTTGGGATCACGAAAAGGAGATAACTCCGAGCGCCTATGGCATCTCGGTCGAGGCCGAACAGGTCATGGTCGGTGCGTATTCCGGCGCGATCTGGACGCGCGCTGCGAGCGGGCTCTGGTCGAGCAATGAAGCTAATCCATTGCCTGGCCCGGCGGACGGTCTGCCGTTCCTTACGCACCGAACGACTGCGGCTGTGAACTTCGTGGATAGTGCCGGGCCAGGCCAATACGTCATTGGTGGTGGCTTCGGTTTGACGATGAAGACTCAGGACTACGGACAGAGTTGGCAGGAGGCCAATCCGTACTACGACTTGGATATCTACGAGCAACGCCTGCAGGGCCTGGATGCGTTGGACACGCAAACAGCTTGGGTCACGGGTCAGCTCGGAGTCGTGATGAAGACGAGCGACGGTGGTGCGGATTGGCAGCTGCAGCGGGCAGATGCGCAGGCTCGCACTTTATGGGAGGTGGAGTTTCACGATGCCAATAACGGCGTCGCTGTGGGAGACAACGGAGCGCTGCTCTACACGCTGGATGGTGGCGTCAAATGGAAGAGTGGACAGGTGCCTGCTTCGTCAGTCGCGACGCTTCACTTGCGCGATGTCGTTATGGTTGACGCGCGCAGGGTGTGGGCGGTGGGATCGACGAACAACGGAGCCCCCGGTGTCTTACACTCGCGTGATGGGGGAGCCTTGTGGTTGCGCGTCGAGCCGCCGCAGGTGAACTCACTGCACTTGACGGGCCTTGTCTTCCCCGAGCCTGGCGCCGGAATCGTCATCGGATGGTCCGGATCCTCGCCCGGCGAGTGTGCAGCGCGCGCCTTCGTCGGCAAATATAATGCACAGACGGGAAGGATGGCTTGGCGCGACATCTCGCCACCTCAACCCAATTCTGTTCCCGGCCAGAATCCAGTCAGCCGCAAGCTGCTTGGCATCGATTCAGCCGGCGATGAACTGGCGAGCGCGACGATCGTCGCCGTTGGCAACGGAGGCATGGTCTTGCGCTGGGACGGGACACGGCTCGTCGATGTGCCGGCCGTCTATGATATGGATGGCGCAGGGGACGTGAGCTTCCGCGAGCTGGGCACGGACTTCGAGACGGTCGGTGTGTCACCCAGCGGGGATACGGTGCTGATCGGCGCTCAGTACGACATCAACCTGCACCACGCGGCGGACATGGGATTCATGCTGAAGTTCGATGCGAACTGGCGTCGCATCAAAGCGAACACATCGAAGAGTCTCTGTTCTATTAAGCTGACCAGTGACACCGATGGATTCATTTTGGGACAGACAATCCTGAATCCGACATCAGGCAAGGGTGAGCGCTCCCATCATTGCGACGGCTATTCGGACGATGATGTGGAGGCTACAAGCTTCGACAATCCGAACTTGGCGGATCCGATCATCATGCGCTACATCGGAAACTGAGACGGAATTGCAAGCAAGGGGCGCAGTCGGCGCTGTCAGCCTACGGTTCTTGGTAGCAGGTCGCGCGCAGCTTCTCTCATTGGAGGACCAAGGGGCTATACTCGGGTGCCCGGAAGTACTACAGGGAGCCCAGCCGCGATGACCCGCGAGAGCTGGCGCATTCACTAGAGCGCTCGACGCAATGCGAACCGCCAACGAGTTGGAGGATCGTGACCAACTCGAGACGCTTGCTCAGGACTTCTCCATCTCCCGTTCCCCTTTCAACTCGCCTGATGCCGCAAGTATCCGAGCTGGCCTTTCTGCGCTTCCGTGAACTCTCGGTGCGTGTTGGGGGTGTTACGGAGGAGTCTGTAGAGCAACTCTGCCGTGAGCATCCCGAGGAGAGCATAGGCTTGCGCGTCTTGTTCGATGACTACAGCCGGCTCGAGGAGATGTTCCACTTCTCGCCCGACACGATTTTGGAGGAGCTCAAGGTCGCGCGCGAGGCCGAGATCAAGGGCGTAGGGGAGACGGAGGGCAGGACGCTGTTCGGCGTCGAAGAGATGCTCATCGGAAGGCTGCGTGCCGATGTCTTTCAGCCCGACGAGCGTTACACGAATGCAGACGCTATCGGTATGGGTGGTGGCGGCACGGTATACAAGGCCTGGGATGAGCAGCTTCAGCGACACTTGGCATTGAAGGTCTGCCGTCGCCCGACGGATCCCAGCTCTGTCGCCCAGGCCATCTCGCGCTTCCTGGACGAAGCACAGATCATGGGCCAACTCGATCATCCCGGCATCATTCCCGTGCACGATCTGGGGCTAGATGCGGATGGCCAGCTGTTCTACGCGATGCGCCTAGTCGAAGGTTGGGACCTGCACGAAGTCATCGGCTGGGTTCACGGCGTCTCTCCCGCGCCGGAGTCTGAGAACTGGAACATGTTGGGCATCGTCGGCGCCTTGCAGAAGGTGTGCGAGGTCATGGCCTACGTGCACTCGAAGCGCGTGTTGCACCGCGATCTGAAACCCAGCAACGTGATGATCGGGCGCTTCGGTCAAGTGCAAGTCGTCGACTGGGGAACAGCCAAGCTGATTGGCAAGCCGGAACGACGCGATCTGAGGTTGCGGGTCGAGCGCAGCGACTCGATCTCGATCCACACGAATCGCAAGGCGGCGGGTCAGGATGGAGATGAGCATTCTCCGATGACGACCATGGACGGCACGCGCATTGGCACGCCTGCCTATATGTCGCCGGAGCAGGCCAACGGCTTCATTGAAGAGCTCGATGAGCGTTCCGACATCTACTCGGTCGGCGCTCTGCTCTACCACGCGTTGTGCGGCCATCCTCCCTATGCAGGGGGGGGAAGGAAGATGGGCGTGTGGGCCTTGCTGCGGCTTGTCACAGAAGGCCCGCCGGATCCCGTATCAAAAGAGAAGCGGGGTGTTCCGCTCGAGCTACAGGCCATCTGTGAGAAAGCGATGGCCCGTGCGCCGGAGGATCGCTACTCAGAGATGGGCGCTATGGCGCACGACTTGCGAGCCTACCTGGAGGGTACGCGCGTACGCGCTCTGAAAGGCAGCTACTGGCTGAAGCTCCGCAAGTGGTCGAAGCGTCACCCATTGAGCGTGGCAGCATGTGCCATAGTCGTAGCTCTGCTGGTTGTCTTTGTTCGATTTGAAGGAGAGCGGCGCACTCTCGCGGCGGAAATGCTTGTGCAAGAGACGTTGACGAGCATGAGGCCAAGTCTGAAGGCTCATGCCCGACGTGGCAGGGACTTGTGGCCGGTAGAGAACTCCAAGGTCGAAGCGATGCAGATGTGGCTGCAAGAAGCTGAGCGTTACGCCCAAGACAGAACGAAGGCGGAGCAGAGTCCCAGTGCGCTGCAGCAATCTCTTGCTAATTTGATCAATGACCTGGGGCCGCCGGCTACTCTCGTCAGTGAAGTCAAAGTCCGACGCGAAAGAGCACTCGAGAGCAAGTTGCACACGCTCGATTCGCAACACGCATCGGATGCATGGGCCAGAGCGATCGAAGAAGTTGCGCAAGATGACCGTTACCATGGGTTGCAGCTGCGTCCGCAAGAAGGCCTGCTCCCGCTTGGGCCTGATCCAAACTCCGGGCTGCAAGAGTTCGCACATTACTTGAGTGGCATATTGCCGGACGCTCGCGAAGACGACGAGATGTTCATGAGCCCGGAGACTTGCATCATCTTCGTGCTCGTCCCTGAAACGACGCTGCTCGTGGGCGCACAAAGAGTGTCGCCGGCTCGACCCAATTACTACAGGTTCACGGATCCGCACGATGGTCCGGTACGCGAAGCACTTGTCCCGGCATTCTACTTGTCCAAGTTCGAGCTGACCCAAGGTCAGTGGAGGCGCCTCACTGGCGGAAATTCGGCCATATTCCGCTCGGACCGAGGCTACCCAGAGTTTGGTTTGGACCCGGGCGACATCACGGAGAGTCACCCCGCAGAATCGATCTCATGGGCTGATGTCATGAGCTTCTTCCCACGCTGGTCATTGGAGCTTCCGAGCGAGGATCAGTGGGAAGTGGCCTGTCGATCTGGTGAGAACAGCTTGCTCGATTCTCTGACAGCCTCGGCGCCAATCTCGGAGTTCGCGAACGCTATCGACTTGAGCTTTGCAATGGTAGAGGAGATGGATCCACCCCCGGTCGAGTTCGACGATCGCTATAGCATTCATGCTCCAGTGGGGCACTACATGGCCAATGAGTGGGGCTTTCATGACATGCTTGGCAACGTCATGGAATGGTGTGTACCCCGGCCGGAAGGGGCCGCCTTGCTCGGCATGCGGGGCGGAGGCTTCGATTCCTGGCCGGAGGATTGCAACGCTACCTCGAGAGAGCTCAGGCGACCGGACTATCGAGGGCACTCCGCCGGCGCGAGACCTGCGATGAGGGCTCTACTACGATGACGAGCACGGACCCTGAATCTAAAGAGGCAAGGCCGCTGTCCGAGCGTCTGCAGGCGCTACTCACGACGACGAAACGCCAGAGCGGGCGCTACCGTCAGGGGGACACGCTGAGCGAGGGCGCGCAGTGGACTGTGGTCGAAGTAGAGGATCGAGACCTGCATCGGCAGTTGGTCATGAAGGTTCAAAGCAAACCGCTCGATCCGGAGCGGGATGCCAGTGCGATTCAGCGCTTGCTGGCGGAAGCTCAAATCAACGCCAAGCTCGATCATCCCGGAATTATCCCGATCCATGACCTCGGGCTGACCGAGGATGGACGGCTGTACTACACGATGCAGCGCGTTCGGGGAGATCACTTGGCTCAGGTTTGCAGTCGGCTCCACGCTCGAGGCGAGGCCTCGGACGGCGGAGAGTGGACGTTGATGCGCGTAATCGACGCGCTGCATGAAATATGCGAAACCGTCGCCTATGCGCATAGCCACGGTGTCATACACGCTGACCTGCGGCCCGAGAATCTGATCTTGGGTTCCTTCGGCCAGATTCGTGTCTTGAGCTGGGGCGCAGCCGGATCCGTGCAATCCGAGAGTGTTCATGCGACCACGGCTTTCACAGCACCCGAATTGAGCAGCTCCTCTGGGCCCGAGGCGAGCGCATGTACGGATGTCTATTCGCTTGGAGCCATCTTGTATCAATGCCTGGCCGGCAGGGCTCCGGAGCCTGCATCCGATGCAGCGAGCCCCGCCTCGTCTGATGCACGCTCAGCATCGGATCCATTGCCGGGACTATCGGGATCCGCACCCATCGAGCTTCGCGCAATCTGCGCCAAGGCAATGTCGGCCCATCCCGAGAATCGTTACGCCGATGCCAAAGCGATGGCCCTCGACTTGCGCGCCTATCTCGATGCTGAGCCCATAGCAGCTCTGCGCCTGGGAACATTCGGCGAACTGCAACGTTGGGCCAAGAAGCACCGCGCTGCCACAGCGTTATTGCTCGTGCTGATTGGTGTCGCGATGGGAGAGTACCTCCTCGAGCAACAACAGCTGACCCATGCAGCCGAGAAGGAACGCGTGACCACTCTGAATCGTGACCTCGATGTAGTGGATGGGTTGCGGTATGACGCTAATGAGCTGCGGACGCCAGCTCCGGTGCATGCCGCACGCATGAATGAATGGCTGGCCTCTCACGAGCAAGTCGAGACAAGAGTGCCGAACCATCGCGCGCGGAAGGACGCGTCATCGGGTGCATTCCTTAACGCGTGGAGCGCCCTCGAAAAAGATGGCGCACGTGCCCGCATTGAAGACCTGCAGTCTCGAGCAGCGTCAGTCGAAGCGTCGACATTGAATACCCCGTCTGCAACGGCTGCCTGGAATCGCGCTCAAAGTGAGATCCGAGAGGATCCGCTGTTCGAGGGCTTCGAGATGAAAGCGATCGGTGGCTTGCTGCCACTCGGCAAAGACCCTCGATCAGGGCTGCAGGAATTTGGTCATTGGCACAGCGGAGAGATCCCGATCCGGCCCAGCCAGGAGCCTCTGTCCATGGCGGATGGTAGTTGCATCATCTTCGTGTTGCTTCCAGGTGGTGCGTTCAAGTTTGGCGCACAGAACAAGTTTCCCTTGCTCGACAACTATGACCCTGATGCTGACGAGAATGAACAGCCGGTCCTAGAGTGCGACTTACCTCCGTTCCTACTCTCTAAGTTCGAACTGACGCAGGCGCAGTGGCGACGACTCGGTGGTGGTGAGCGCTCGTTCTACTTCGCTGGCAGGACCGAAGACCTGTTTGAGGAGCAGAGCTTCAACCTGACTCATCCGCTTGAACACGTACCGTGGGGTCTGGCTCGCGATGTACTCGAACAGTGGGGTCTGGCGCTGCCGAGCGAGGACCAGTGGGAGTGTGCGGTATGGTGTGGACGTGAGTTCCGCCTGCTGGCCGACTTGTATGCAGGAGAGTTGAATACCTACGCCAACCTCAGAGGGGAGCTTGACGCGGAAGCTTCCGCTAACTTGCAGCCAGGGACTCTTATCGATGATTACAGCTATCCAGCTCCCGTCGGATTCCTGCATCCCAACGAATGGGGCCTGCACGACATGATCGGGAACATCGCCGAGTGGTGTATTCCCGTGCCGATCGAACGGTTCGGAGAGCGAGGGACCGACGAGCGGCACGAGCTGCGCGGCAAGTACGAAGCCGTGTATCGCGGCGGAAGTTATGCGGATGCTCTCTATTGTCGGCCCACCTACCGACGCATCGTAAACCGTCGTCACACCGAGAATTCGATCGGGATTCGTCCGTTGTTTCCGCTCGAAGCCGAATGAACGCCCTCTAGCAGCCCGTTGATACACAGCGATTCATGGATTGGTTCCCTCGAATCGACTGACAAGGCGCCAGGTTCTGCGCATAGTTGCGCGCTATTCGTAGATCCTGGCAACGCGGACAGGCGGTTCGAGGGGGCCGAGACATGAATCGCTGTTTTTCAACGGGCTGCTAGGCTCGTGGGCATTCTTCATGTTGATGATTGCGGGCTTGGGATGCCGGGCGAGGGAGGCGCCCGACATCCCAGGTGAAGCTTGCCAATCAGGGAACCATGATTATCTCGACTGCATCCGAAAGGTTGAAGAACGTTCCTCCTCCCGCCGGATCTCGATACCAACACTGGAAGTTCGTGCTACTGGGGCTGAACACGACTGACGGCAAGTTGAAGTCGATCGGATAGACGAAGGTGCCGCCGGATCCGAAGATCACTGGTAAGCGAACGACTGAACCCGCAACGCAACGGATGCCGTTTCCGAACGGCAGCGCGATCTGGTTGGGTCCGTAATAGAAAATCGCCGGTTGATTCGGTGCGTTGTCAGCCGTCAGCGTCAGGTCTGCTGCGCTGATGCTGTCTGAACCGAAAGCAGAGATCCTGGAGCCGTTGACAGGATCGACCGAGTTACCCGCGGCCAAGCAGTATTGCTGACCCCTCTTAGTCGGGTTGGGGCATGACGATCCAGACAGACACAGGGAGAAGCGACCAGAACCTGGCCCCGGATCGGGGCTGGTCAAGGCTACAGCGACACGAATGAGGTACCAAGCATCCTGCTCGGGGGTGAACAGCAACTTGGATTGTGGGCCGCAGTTCAGGTCGTCGTCGTTACACAAGAGCGGAACCATGGAGTTGTCGCAATCTTGGAATTCGTAGACCGCGATCTTGGTATCCACATCGCCGCCACCACAAGTGGTGAGGTCGTACTCGTTGGCCTGCGGGGCTAGCCACTTGAACCAGACATCGACTCCGAAGCCGGGAAGTGCAGGAGCACAAGCGTGAAGCTGTCCGACGCTTGGGCTCACATTCCTACCGACCAAGTTGTAGCACCACTCTCCGGTCCTCCAAATCAACTCGGGGGATGCGCAAGTGTCGGCACCCCCAGCGCCGAGACAAGCCGTAGGAGCGACCCCAATCCCGATGTCGAAGGCAGAGATCTCATCGACACCTGTAGAGAAATGACCTATCTGCAATAGGTAGGCCGTGCCTGATATTACGGGGAAGCTGATTTCGGATTGCAGGCCGCAGGTGTCGTCATTGCACGCCAGCGAGCTTCCGTCCACAGGGCATCCGCCGGACGGATAGGCTGCGATTTTCGTGTCAGAGGCTGCGCCGCTTAGGCACATAGTGACCGTTGCGATGCCGTCGGCGTCAGCGGTCCAATCGAACCAGACATCCGAATTGATCGCGGAACTACCGAACTCGTAGCAGTTCGTTTCCATCTGCCCTTCCGCTCCAGTGGTCGCGTTGACCGTGTTGAAGGCAAAGCTCCCTTGGCCGGCGATCACGTCCGGCGTGGCGCAGTTGTCGTTCACAAGCGGTGGCGGCTGCAAGCCGATGGTTAGGTCGAACGCGCCACTCGCGGCGCCGGGGAAGGTGCCAACCTGGATCAAGTAGGGCACTCCAGTAGTGACCGACCAGTTCACCTCGGACTGAAGTCCGCACGAGTCGTCATTGCAGGCCAGGGAAGTGCCGTCAGCCGGGCAGCCGCCAGCCGCATAGACCGCCAGCTTACTGTCGACCGTTCCACCACAAGTTGAGGCCAGCGCGATGCCGCTGAAGTCTGCCGTCCACTCGTACCACACGTCCGAGTCGATACCACTCGTGGCAAAGAAGTAGCAGTTGCTCTCGTTCTGCCCTTCCGCGCCTGTCGTTGCCCCCGAGTTGTCGCCAGGAAAAGTACCCGTGCCAAAGATCGCGATCGCGGTCGCGCAGTCGTCACTCGTCGGCGGCGGGGGCGGCGGACCGATGTCAAAAGTTCCCACTCCACCTGGAGCGCCCGGAAAAGCACCCACCTGCAGGATGTAGTTCGATCCGGGAGTGACGGCGAAGGTGATCTCGGAAGCGAGGCCGCAGGTGTCGTCATTGCAAGCGATGACGGTACCGTCAATGGGGCAGCCGAAAGCCGGCCAGGCAGCGATCTTGGTGTCGCTGGTCGCGCCGGCACACATGCTCATCACCGCCGTGCCGCCGAAGTCGGCAGTCCAATCGAACCACACGTCGACATCAATCGCGGATGATCCGAAATCGTAGCAGAGCGAGTCGTTCTGGCCATCCAATCCCGTCGTGGCTAGCGTCGTATCGAAGGCGAAGGTGCCGGCTCCCCCGATGGCATCCGGGGTCGCACAATCATCGCTGCCGCCCATGAAGCTCGACAGTGCTTGGGCACCGGGCTTGACGAGGATCGGCTTGGTGGGGTAGTCGGGCTTGGTGTGAACCGACGACGGTACTTGTGTCTGGGCTATCGAAATCCCGGCGAGAGGGGCGAGCGCGATGAAGGCGCCGAGTCGTGACAATCTCATGGATGACTTCTTGTGATCAGTCGTGTGGACATGCGCCGGCGCATGGTGCGGCGTTAGACGGACTGCGAGGGGATCGTGTTCCTTTGCGTCAAAAAGCGACCGACTTGGGCGTTCCAGTCGGAAGAGTCGCAAGTCAAGTGCGTGTGAGACAGCTGGGATGTCGGCTCCCTGCTGTTGGCTGCATCGGAAGGTCTGTGCGAGTCACAGATCCTTGGAGAAGGCGGCAACCAGTTCATCCCGGTATTCTTAGGCTGGGCTCGTCGAGGAGGGACTCTCCACGCCAAGACTGACATACCTTGGCCATTCTGGACACATCTGTTCAGTACGCCTCGGTGTGAGGATGCGGCTACACCTCGCACCTACCCGGGCAAACGCGAGTGCGCATCGACTTGGCATGTAGGCAAGTGCTGTGGGTTCTTCGCGGCGGGACACGAAAATCGAGAAAGTCGCCTGCGGACTCTCGCGACGACTCAGCTTGCGAGAGTTCGCGGCCAGGCAGGACCGCACCGATCAGCAGATTCTATGTGTGCCCGCGGTGCCACGAGCGGTGCGACTCTGGCCATTATCAAAGATCGAAGAAAGCGCGGATGTCTTTCTCGTTCGCGATCAAGGCGGCGCGTAAATGGGCGATCTCCGCATCGACCGAACCACCCGCGTGCAGTTTGCGCGTGAAGGCTCGGAGGGCTGACTTCACCTTGGGATTGCCCCCATTGAGGATGTAGCAGATGGGCACGCCGACCTCGCGCAGCCACTTCCGCGAACTCTCGGCGTCGTCGGTGCTGGGTGCAAAATCGAAAAGCTCCTCGAGCGGTCGCAATCCGCCCAGCTTTCTCAAGTTGTCCAGAGCCCAATCGATGATCGCGTCTTCATCGTCGATTGAGGGGTCGAAGAAGTACCTCGCGGCGCAGCTAGCGGCGCCAAAGCGCAACCACAGAGGAATACGTTTCTCTGCCCAGAAATCAGCGAGCGAGGCGCGCTTGGCGTCGAGTCCGTCACTCATCATGTAGCTGATTGTCTCCCAGCTGGGGTCAATCGCCTCCATGTAGCTGAGCGCTGCGGCATAGCGCACGGCATGCAGTCCGTGCCTGGCGAGAACCTCGTCTTCTTCCGCGTAGTAGCAGAACCCCATCCCGTTGTAGTCCATCACTTGGGGATCGGCATTGAAGTACAGCTCGGCTAGGAAGGCGTAGTGCAGTGACGCCCAGCCGGATGAGTCCATACCAGGCACATTGTCTTTCGGAGTGCCGCCGCCCGCTATCTCGTTGTACTGGGCTAGATTGCTCAACACAGTCACGAACTTTTGCTCCGTGGGACGAGCATCGAAGATTCGGTCGAGAACTCCGGCGGCTCCATCAGCCCAGCGCGCAGCATTCTCGACACCCTTGCGGGTGCAGTTGCTCACGATGATGAAGCGGCCTTCCGGAGTTACGGCCTCCCACGGCAGCATGCCACTCGCGTGATAGGCGTTGGCTTCCTCGATCGAGAGCCACTGATCTCCGCATTTCCACAAGCCAGCGTCAATGAACTCCTGTTCGGCGGGTGCGATCCAGCCCATGTCGTATCGCATCATTCCCTGTGCCGCCTGCTTCGCATCCAACTCTCGCCTGAACACTTCACCCGGGCTGATGAACTTGCCGCTGGCTTCGTCGAGCTGCCAACCCATGCGATGAAAGGGTGCATCACTTTCGGGCACCCAGCGGTCTTCACCGATGCGTACGAGGCCCTCATTCTCCAGCTTGCGCTGATCTTCCGCACGGCGATGGCGAGCCAACGCGGTTGGGCTCGTGAACCAATTGCCGTCATACCAGACGTGAGACAGCGCTTCGCGTGCGCCTTTGTGTTCGCCGTCGAGTCTGATGATCTGCTTTGCAAGCTTGCGGGCTTCGCTCGTGCGCGAGTTGGTCAAGCACCACGCGTGGAGTGCCCACAACTTGCCGATGTCATTGCTGGCAGCTGCGTGCCGGTCTTTGAACTCGTCTTGGGCAAGCCGCATGCTCGAGACGGGAACGTGCGCGACCAGCGCCGGTCCAGGATGACTGAATGCGAGAAGGGCAGTTAGGACGATGCTCATGTGGGAATCCTTCGGGGGGACCGATGGATTGTCACTCAGGCGGTCGGCTCGCGCGAGAAGAACCCGACATCCAACTTGTGAGCGAAGCTTTGGCGGTCTCCTCGCGCGTCTCTTGGGTCGTGATGACGCGTGCTCGCGTTACGGCCAATTGGAATCGAGTGAGATGTCTTTCGACTCAGGCAGTGCGCGGCCGGCAGGGGAATACCGGGTGGGGTGCACGCTAGGTGGGGCTCGGGGCGGAGGGGGCCGCCGCGACGCCAAGCAGAGGATCCGCTATCATGACCGAGAGTCTGTGGAACGAACGGAATGCATAGCAGCGATGACAGAGAAGTCGGGTGTCGTGCATTGCCCCTGATCTGCTGCGGCCTCGTCGGTTCCTCCCTGTCTATTGTCTAGCTCCTCTTCATCGCTATCTCTTCTCCTGGCTGTCGCGCCCTTATGCGAAGTCGAGCTACCGGCCATCCATCAGTGATGGGATGATCGTGCAAGCGACGCGCCGGTTCGCTTGTGGGGGAAGCTTGGGCCAGGTGAGATCGTTCAAGCGCGTATTGCTGATCGCGACGCGCAAACAACCACACAAAAGAGCGGAGACTGGAGCCTGGAACTCGACGCCTTGCCGGTGGGCGGCCCCCACGAGTTGCACATCACAGGTGAGAAGCCGATCGTGATTCGGGATGTGTTTGTCGGGGAAGTCTGGTTGAGATCGGGGCAATCAAATATGGCCATGACGGCCGAGTATTGCAGCGGGTTCGAAGAGAGCCGAGCCGCTGCCGACTTGCCGCAGATCCGGATGTTTCGCGAGTCATCGGGCCCTGCTGAGGCGCCGCAATGGAAGGGTAAGGGCGAATGGACTCGTTGCTCGCCCGAGACGGTCGGTGAGTTCTCGGGCACGCTCTGGTTTCTTGGCCGAGCTTTGCACGAGGCCTTGAAGCGGCCTGTTGGTCTGCTCGATGCATCGATGTCGAACACTCCAATCCAGTGTTGGATCAGTGCTGATGCGCATTGGAAGCACAAGCGTTTGCAGCCATTCGTCGCGCTTGAAGATGCGGCCTTCCGAAGCTTCGATTCCTTCGCCGCTCGAAGCGCGTACAAATCAGAGGTGGCGCTTTGGCAAGGTGCCGTGGCGGCAGCTGCTTTATTCGAGACGTCGCCTCCTCAGAAAGCGACCAAGCCTGTCGAATCCTACCGGCACAAGGCGGCATCGGCGGACTCTTCAATGGCAAGATTGCTCCTCTGATCCCGTACACGCTGCGCGGAATTGCGTGGTATTAGGGGGATCACAACCTCTTCCAAGCGCAGCTCTATGGCATGCAGTTGCCCCTGCTTGTGCGTGACCGGCGTCGCTGTTGGGGATTGGGAGGACTTCCATTTGCTGGATTCAGTTACCCGGCTTTGCGGATGGACGAAGTACCGCGGACTGGCCGATGGTGCGTGAAGCAATGCATCGATCCTTGCACCTGCCGTGCACTGGCATGGTGGTCACGATCGATGTTGGCGAGGCGAGCAGTGTGCATCCGCGTGACAAGCGGACGCTAGGCGAGCGACTCGCGACTTGGGCGTTGGCCCAAGCGTACGGCATCCACTGAACGTACTCGGGACCTCTATTCGATTCGTACGAAGTGCATGGCCAGCGCGTCAGCGTGTACTTCCGCCATACCGACATAGGAATGATCGCTCTTGGTGGACCCTTGATCGGCTTCGAGTTGCTGGACCAGGGCGGAGTGTGGCAGCGCGCCAATGGGCGAGTCGAACAGAACAAGGTCTTGTTGGACGCAGGCTCCATCAACGGCGTGGTCGCCGTGCGCTACGGCTGGGCACCCCTCCCGGACTGCAACTTGTTCAATGCCGCTGGCTTTCCAGTTTCCCCATTCACGACGGCTGAGTTCCCGCTCTTCCATTCAGGAAGGCAAGCCTTCCGCCGCCCGGTTGGAATGTCGCGTTGGATCAAGAGGAGCGGCGTGTCTTCGAAACGCTACCTACTTGCGCACTAAACCATCGCCTTTGTCACGTTCAGTATGACGAACGCGCGCGGCTTTGCGCTCTTGTTTGCCTGCTTGAGGTGACTCCTTAGATTGGGAAGAGAGCGCAGCCTCCAGCCGCGTCTTCGTCAACAGTCGCACGCGCTCGCGGCTCGACTCGTCATAAATCTGGACGACGCCGGGGAAGGAGGCATTGCCCCTCCATGAGGCAGCGGAAACTACGAGAACGGTAGCGAGCGCTCCGGTTCTGTGAATCCGTAAAGCCTCGACTCCGAAGTGACTCAGGCCGCGAATGATGGGCAGGGACCACTCGACGGCATCCTGTTTGCCCGAATAGACCGCTGCACTATAAGGCCCGCCGAAACTGCTGGGCTGCGTGATCAGCACGTCTTCACAGCCATCCATGTTCAAGTCAGCGGTCAGCACTACTTTGACTCCGAAGCTCGGTACGTCCGCGTTCATGTTTGACTCTCCCCGAAAGTGCCAAGTCTGAAGGGGAAGCCCGGTCTCGGTCGACATCAAGGCAACGAGTTGAGCGTTTCGTGTGAAGGACTGACCGACGAAGATGTCCGGGCTTCCACCTCCGTCTCGATCGGGACCCACGGCCAGCGAAGAGCCGAAGCCAGGCGAGGTCCCGGGGCCGGTGATCTTGCTAAGAACCTTGCCGCTTGCGGGCGACACGATGTAGACACAGCCGGGCAATTCGTTGCTGTGCTTGTGCCTTGGGTGAATGCTCGGGTTCGCGCTGATTGCGAGCTCTCTTGACCCATCTCCATCGATGTCGGGCAAGCTCACAATGGCTGTTCCGAGACAGGCATTGGGGACTTCGATCGAAAGTGTCCGAATCAGAGCGCCGCTGTTGCCAGATACGAGCAATACTTTGCCCGCGTTCGAACCGCCCGCATCGTCGTAGGGGACTCCGACAGCGAAGTCGTCGTTACCATCGGCATCGATGTCTCCGGTGGAACACATCTGCGGCCAGCTGCCCGAGCTGTACCAACTGTTAGCTCCGCCTGACTTGCTGTCTATGTCGACCTCATACAACTCGCTCCAGTCGGCACCCGAATACGCATAGACATGAGCGTAGACCGTCGGTGATGCCTCCCCGCCTTCGCCAGCCTCGGGGCACGCTCCGATAAGCAAGTCCGGAGTGCCGTCGCCGTTCAGATCGCCCGCGCTTGCGAGTGTCTCTCCAAACCTAAGCCCCGTGTGCACAGCCTCGATCCGCGTGACGGGTTGCCAGTCACTGCCTGATACGACCCAGACTTGGTCTGCCAACGGATCCGAGATCGCCAAGTCGGCCACGCCGTCCCCGGTGACATCACCCAAGTCGCAGAGCGCCAGTCCGAACATTGAGGGCACTCGCTGTTCGCGCGGCCAATGCTTCGCTGAACCTTGCGTGGCTGTCGCGTCAAGTCCAGCTGCGGTCATCAGAATCCAGCTGAGGAAGGGGAGGCGAAGAGCGTTGAGTTGGCGCATGCGTGTCATTCAGGTGCGGCTCCGAGTCGGTATCGAGTTGAACACACAAGTAAACGAAGGTTTCTCAGATTTCCGAAGCGAGCCCATGCGCAATCGCTACAACGCTCATAAGGCTAGGCTTGTGAGTAATTCGAGGTCAGTTCGCATTCCGGAAAGCACGCTCAGTGTGGAATTACATTCGACTTCGGAGCGTTGGGCGAAAACATGGTCTGACATCAAAGAGACGACTGCTCGGGTCGCTAGTAGCCTCTCCTCGAGATTCCGGCCCTCATCAGTCGAACCAAGAGGAGTATTTCAGTCGTAGCAACCTGAGGCGTGCAGGTCTCCAACAACTGATTGAACTGATAGCTCATGGAAAATTCGCTCCCGAAGACTGCGCGTACTTGTTCTCTGCCACCCGCCTTGATCGCTTGAAGTTGCGCGTAGCTAGAATTGGAAAGCGGTCCACCCCGACTGCGCCAGTGATGCAAGAACTGCGCTCCGTAGGTGCCCTCTTCAGGTTGGATTTCGTCAGTCATCTTGGGCTGTATCCGGCAAAGCAGGTCGTATTCAGGTGCTCTCTGTCGTGTTCCGCAACGGGGTTGCGTTCGGAAGGTACAGAGTCAGGATCACTTCCACTCGATTGCAGTACTGAGAGTGAGCCGTTGGCTCTCAACTTGGCATGGATCCCAGTCTGTCGACATTGAACTGCATGTTCCAGTCTGTAGCGGGCTCGGTACTCGCCGCAAGTACTCACACCGTCATGCTAGCGAGCGTCGAATGCGCTTGCTGTCGATCGTCGCAAGGTCTGATATGTTGGTGCCCGAAAACTAGTGGCTTGGCCCGTAAACCCTTAAGGACGCGAGAGGAAATGCAATGGGATTGGCAAAGTGGGATCTGGGAACAATGAAGATGACCGACAGTGATTTGACGATCACTGCCGCCACACGAGGGGAAGTCCGCAGCGCCATGTATTGCCCGCAGAACGCCTGGGCACGCATGGACTTTGGAGTCGATGGCAAGGTGGCATTCGCACACTTGAAGGAAGGCCATGACGGCCAACTCGCTGGTTTGACTTCAATGCTCGAGGCCATCATCGGACACAAGAGCGCAGACAAGACGAACGTCTTCGCTTGTGGCAGTCCCGGTGCAACCAACAGCGACATCAATTTTCGGAAGAAGATTAGTAAGACGATCAAGGCGGCTGGAATCAAGAACTGGGACCAGCGCTATGGCAGCTATCAGGACTGCATGGCTTGGCTCGTCGTTCTGAAGCAACTCAATAAGACCATCACCATCGGTACTGCAGGAATCACCACATGCATAGGCGTCATCGCTTGGTCGCCCAATACCTGTGATTTCGGAATCAAATCGATCGACTCGGGACTCCTGGCCAACCTGGAAGGAGTCGAGTTGCAGTCGCCAGGCGACGAGGCACTGAGTGAAGTCAACCTCGATGATTACAAAGTGCCGGAAGGCGTCTAGCAGGGCTTTGAATAACAGCGGTTCGCTCAGTGCCAGGCATCGGACGCTGATCAAGGCTCATTAAGTTCATCATGGTTGCCCTATCTCAAGGAACAGGGCATTTGGGGCCTTGATGCAACGCAGATCTGCGTTCGAGGACTGGTGCTGCGCGGATCGCTATTCTAAACGACCTGCGAGTGCTGAGTACCGAGCCGGCCAGGAAGCGACATCGATACCAGCCTGGTCGCTTCATTCGCCGAATCGCGAGGCCGGAGCGATAGACGACCAAGGCATTGATGCGCATTGATCGTCCATCTTCCGCGCATGAAGTCTGGGGTCGCTTGGTGGCTCGACACTCAGCCCTGGACGGACAGCGACCTACTGCTTCGTAGGCATTTCGCGAAGGTCCTGGCTCCCACCTTAGGGTTGGCCCGTTAGCGAGCGGGCTTAACTTGACCACCCTTGCTGCAATACGGGCAGACGTTTGCGGCCCTCTGCTTCGGGTAGTGCCCGACGCCCTTGGTTGCGCATTTCTTGCACCACATGTTATTGCACGCTTTGCAGGCGACCATGTTGGCCCCAGTGGTATTGCAGACAGAACACTTCGGCATGGTCTTTTCCTGTGCGCTCAGGGATGTCTATCTTTTGGCGTGGGAGGGTGAGCGGTAGCCGATCCAGAACCCGGGGAATGGATCATCGACATGCGGATGGGCGGAGCTTTAGCATCGACTGCCAACTCAGATGCCGGGACCACATGGGTGCCTCAGGGGCTGTGCGCTAGCAATCCGATGGTGTTGGTTCCTCACCCGGACTCAGCTTCCGGAGAGGGTGTGTGCCTCACACACCGTACACCAAAAAATGGTGGGGCTTCAGTACGGGGCCGGTCGTCCCATGCCGGAAGACCATTGACGCGATGACAATCCGAAGCGAAGCGTTCAGGGCTGCTGTCGAGCAGCAAATCAGGCCCAAGGCGTGAGCGTGGAGACTTGGGACGCTGGCGTCGTCGCTACCCTCATCAGCACATCTTCTAGGTAGGACTCGGGGCGGCCCCGCACTGCTTGCATGAGAGCATCAGCGAATACAGGCGACACGCCACGTCACCGCAGCGTTGACTGGGCGTTGGTGCACTAATCGGAGCACTGAAAAGGCTAGGGCAGCCGCTGCTCATGCTTCGAGCCTCGGGGATCCGAAGGTTCCGGCATGAACACACGCGTGCATCCGAACTACAAGACCCGGTACCGCGTCACCAACTGGGCCGAGTATGACAGGAGCCTGGTCAAGCGCGGCGATATCACCCTGTGGGTGACGCCTAAGGCAATCAAGGCATGGAAGGCCAAGCCTGTGGCCAGGCGCGGTGCTCCGCGCAGGTACTCGGACCTTGCGATCGAGACCGCCCTGACGCTCCGCCTCGTGTTCCGGTTGCCGCTACGCCAAGCCGAAGGCTTCTTGCGTTCCCTGCTCGGCATGATGGACCTGAGTCTCGAAGCGCCGGACCACACGACGCTCTCGCGCCGAAGCAAGGAGTTGAAGGTGAAGCTAGAGCCAGTCAACTCTAAGAAGGGCATCCACTTGATAATCGACAGTACCGGGCTGTCCATCGTGGGGGAGGGTGAATGGGCGGCTGCTAAGCATGGCAGTCGCGGAAAGCGGGGTTGGCGCAAGTTGCCCATCGGCGTTGATCGCGAGGGCAAGATCCGCGTGCAGGTACTCACCGATAGCTCGGGTGACGATGCGAGAACCGGGCTGGAGATCATCAAGAAGACCAGGGGCAAGCTGTCGAGTGTTACTGGCGACGCCCGTCCTGTCCATAAATGCGGTCGTGGCCTAACCCCTACAGCGGCAACTGCTTGCAGAGTCCTACAATGGGGCTATGCGAGCCGAGTTCCATTCACTGAAAGCTCTGCTTCTGACGGTTTCAGGCTGGGTCAACCGTCATCAGCAGCACGTGATCGACTACCTCATCGAGGAGAACCGCGTGTTAGAAGAACAGCTCGGTGGGAAGGCTCCGCGGCTAAACGACAATCAGCGCCGCCGGCTAGCAGCCAAAGCCAAATGCCTTGGTCGGAAGGCCCTCGATAGCGTCGCCACATTAGTGACACCCGACACCCTGATGAGGTGGCACCGGAAACTGATCGCGCTCAAATGGACGCATCATGCTCCACGCACTGGACGCCCAGGGCTCATGAAGGAGATCAGGGGCCTCATCGTTCGCATGGCCACCGAAAACTCCCCGTGGGGCTACAGCTGGATCCAGGGCGAGCTGAAGGGACTTGGGCACAACGTGGCAAGGACGACTGTTGCCAACGTCTTGAAGGAGAACGGTATCAAGCCCGCGCCTGACCGACCGTCTTCCTGGCGATCATTCCTAAAGGCGCACTGGGGCCAGATCGCAGCGACTGACTTCTTCTCGGTAGAGGTGTGGACTCCGGTCGGCATGAAGACGTTCTACGTGCTGTTCGTGATCGACATTAAGAGCAGGCGCGTCCATCTGGCAGGACTCACTAACCATCCAAACGAAGCCTTCATGGCGCAAGTAGTGCGAAATTTAACCGACTGCATGGACGGCTTCCTACGCGGGCATCGCTTCCTCATCTGTGATCGGGATACGAAGTTCACAAAGCAGTTCAAGCAGGCCCTGAAGGCAGCCGGAGTCGAGGTGGTCTTGACGCCCGTGATGGCTCCGAATTGCAATGCCTACGCTGAGCGTTTCGTGCTCTCCATCAAATCTGAATGCACGAACCGGATGATCTTCTTCGGCGAGCGGCGCCTTCGAGAAACTGTCACTTCTTATTTTGAGCACTATCACACTGAGCGTGCTCACCAAGGGCTCCGCAACCTGCGCATTGAAAGCAGCGCATCAGACGGAGCTGGTGAGATCGAATGCGTGGAGATGCTCGGCGGCCTGCTGAAGTGCTATCGGCGCGCTGCGTGACCGGGCAGTCAGCGCGAGCGTGACTAAACAGAGGCAGGTAGGAGCAACTCTCTGGTGGGGAGATGCGCCCTTCGCTCAGCGACCACGTCCGAAACACGGATGCTCGGATGGATTCAAGTCACTGCTCAGGCCCGATTTGGCTGGCGGCGGAGTATTTGGGCACGACGGGAGCGAGGTCGAAGTAGCGACTCGTAGCCCCAACCCTGTCAACGTCGCCCGGCCCTAAAGCCCTGCAAACAAAGTCGTTTGCGTCACCATACGACTCACTGCGACACGGTGCAGAATGGCGGAGGCGAGAGGATTCGAACCCCTGGTGACTTGCGCCACGGTGGTTTTCAAAACCACTGCATTCGGCCACTCTGCCACGCCTCCGCTTAGGGAGCGGGAGTATACAGAAATAGGGCTGGGGTGAAGGGGAAAGTCTGGGGCAGTCAGTGCCAATTGGCCGGGCGATTCGACGCGGCGCGATCTTTGGGCTCAACGATGAAGCGGCACTCCCGAGAACCCGGCTTTTCGACTAGTGGGAGCCCTCTGTCAGTCTCGACGACCTCAATAGGTCGACTACTGACGATGCTGTGAGCCGGTGTCGTGCTGCGGCGTACAATGAATTCATGAGCTTCTGGGATGTAGTGCAAATTCACGGCGCAGGCATTCTTCTACTCGCGCTGATCTGCGTCATTGCTGCGAAGCTCGGACACTTCCGGATGATTGAGGCGAAGTTCATCTTGGGCCTGCTTGTCTGGACGATTGGGCTGGGTGTCTACCTTTGGAGTACTGCCAATCCAGGAGCAGCGAGTGGGATTGCGATGGGGACCGGCTACCTGATCTGGGCAATGATCCTCACCCTTGTGTCGGTGATGCCGCTCGTGCTGATCATGGCCAGAATCGCGCGGATGATTGATCGATGAGCACGGTGGAGGCTCGGCGACTAAGCGACCTTTGCAAGGTGCTCTCGTGCGCAGCCCTTCAATAGCGCTTGCACGGAACGTCGATGACGAGCTCGCCGGAAGTCGGCACGTCGACCGTCGTTCTGCCGGAGTAGCGCGCGCCACCCTCGCCTCCGTGCACCTGAATGATCCAGCTGCCTGCTTCGACGTGGGTGAACTCGAAGCTGCCGTCGCTGGAGAAGTCGCCGCGATGCGAGCGTTGTTGTCCGCTCTCGGCATTGGATGGAATCGGCACCAGGCTGACGGTCATGACCGTGTCCTCGTCGTACTCACCTTCGAATTGAAGACTGCCACGCACGGTGGACTGGCCCAGCGGTTTCAACTCTACCTCGGCGTCCGAATCGGTCAGGGTTACGAATGTGGTCAGGGCGCTGACCGAGCGGCTCCCGCCTTTGCGGAACCAGCTGACTTGGTAGCGACCTGCCGTTAATCCACCGAGTTCGAAGGCGCCATCGCGATCGGTCTGTCGATCGTATCGACGACCTGCGAGCGCACCCTTTTGTCCATAGATGACGATCGATTTGTCAGGCATAGGCTCACCCATTCCTGTCAGCAGCAACCCACGCAAGCATAAGCCAGAATCGAGCTCTATCGTGCGCTCGATGACTTGACCGTCGCGGGGGTTGAGAGGTCCGACGATCGTTACCGCGAAGTCCGGGTGTTCGATCGAGAGAGACATCTCTTCGATCATTACATTATTCAACTCGAAGCGGCCGTAGAGGTCCGTCTTCGTGTTCACTTCGTCGGAGTCCTCCGAGAAGCGCGCACGCAAGGGTTGGCGATCCGAGAAACGCCGTACGAGAGCGCCCTCGATCGGTTCGCCGGATTGGCGCGAAACGACGGATCCGCGAAGCGTTGCGCCCGGATAGAGCTGGATCACATTGTCATCGGCCTTCGGTTCTGTCGTCACGACTACGCGCGCGAGCACACCGGGCGCATAGCCATCTGCACTAGCCTCGATCCCGATGACACAGTCCGGCAGTAGATCTTCGTCGCCGGTCTGCCAGCTTCCGTCGCCCTCCTTGAACGCATAACCCGGATCGGCCCAGACTGCTCCGTAGCCCGAGAGCCGTCGATCGCCCTTGAGCATGAGCGGATCGACAAGGCGGATTTGGAAACTAGGAATAGCTTCACCCGTACGACCGTCGACCACTCTTCCCGCTAGGCGGCCCGCGCGACGCATACGCACGACCATATCGTTGCGATTCAGCTCGCGCACTTGCAGTTCTTTGCGCGCAAAGCCAGCTTCAATCAACGTCAGCATCAAAGGCTCGTCGGGCAGAGTTTCGATGTGGAAGCGTCCCTTCTCGTCGCTCTTGACGGGACCACCGATCAGGACGCCGTCATGCAGACCACGTGTCGCGATGATCCAGACATCTTGCAGGGGCTCGTCGGAATCGTTCAGCACGACACCGCCCAGCGACTGCCCGCCAGTCATCGTCAGCAGGACTTCGTTCTGCGGCTCCACCTGAATCAGCTGCTCGATCGCCGCAAAGCCGTTGCGTTGCGCGAAGAGCTTATGATCGCCTTCGCTGATATTTGCAATGGTGAAGAGACCATCCCTGCCGCTATAGGTGGTGCGGTTAGGAAGCGTGTCAGGTGGATGGTCCAAGCTGATCAGGACGCCTTCGAGCGGAGTGCCGCGATCGTTTGAGACGACGCCGTGCACATCGAGGCCGCGTTTGAGTGTGATCTCGATGCTCTGTCCAGCGACTTCCTCGGGTGTGAAGCGGTGTTCGAGGTGGACGTAGCCCGCGGCTTGGATGTAGATGCGAGAGTACTGCTTCTGGCCATTGATGCCGTGAATACGGAAAGCGCCGAATTCGTCACTGATGCTTGTTGCAGGGTATGCGAGCTGCGGAATGATCGCGGCAGCGGCGACGGGCATGCCGCTCTCGTCGCGCAGCGTGCCGTTCAATTGGCTCTCCCGTGCAAGCACGATGTTGGGGATGGGCACCTCACCTGCACTCTTCACGAAAGCGCGCATGCGATGTGTGACAAAGCCATCGGCGATGACACGGGCTTGCACCTCGGTTCGCTCTGTGGTACACGGCAAACGGAACTGTCCATTCGCATCCGTACTCGTATCGCGATACCACGAGTCGATGTTTGCATGCGCGATGGGCCGCCCTTGATCGTCTACGACTCGCCCGAGAAGCTCGGCATCCGCAAGATACAAGTTGAGTGTGATCGCTGGTGGCTGCTCGCCACGGACGACGATGTCTTCTTGGGCCGAGGATAAGTATGACGAGTGCCGAGAGCGAACCTCGACGTACAGCGAGTCATCAGGCTGCGGGAAGGCCGCTGCATAGCGTCCCATGGCGTCGGTTTCGACCTGCTGCTCCTGCCAGAGATCTCCGTCGCGTCCATAGCCGCGCCAGAGTTGAATGTGCACCGGACAGTCCAAGACCGGAGCGCCGCCCGACAAGACAAAGCCACCAATTATCCAGTCGCGCACAACCACCGGCCCGTCTGCAACGGCTACGCGAACTTCGCCACCTGGTGCCAGGGCGTAGATGGGTTCGTCCTTAGATAGCGGCGCCTCTATTTTCGCCCTGAGCAAATCCACCTGCTCGACAGGGTTTGGCTCTCTCGCTTGCAGACTCGTGCGCATCCACTGCGCGCCGGTGGTCAACAACACGGCCGCCATCACGGCGGACACTAAGGTCTTCGTCTTCAAACTCATCATCAGGCTCCCGCTCCACTTGGATATGGATGATGATCCCGTCAAAAGGTGCAACGCCAGCGGTGAGATCGAGCCTGCCAACGGCAGCAGTGCTGCTAGACATTGCATCGACTCGGTCTGGTTGCGGCTCAACTCGCGCCGCAGCTGCGTCAGTCCACGCTGCAGCTGCGTGCGAATAGTCTCGACCGGTGCGTCTCTGAGCTTGGCGATTTCGCGAGGAGGTAGATCGTCGAAGTAACGCATCACGACGACCGAGCGGTAGGGCTCGGCCAGGGTCTCGACTGCATCGATCAAACGACGCGTCGATTCGAGACGTGCAGATATCTCGGAGGAGGAAGGCACAGGAGTGCGCGTTTCCGCAACCGTCTGCTCGCGATACTTGCGCCGAGACTCCTCGCGACCACGCTGACGCGCAATCAATCGCACCGCTCCACGCAACCAACCCGAGTTCGTCTGCTGGTTCGCTCCACGCTTCAAAGCCGAGAGCCACGCCTCTTGTACGACATCGTCCGCCGCCCCGGGGTCGTACAGCAACTGCCGGGCAAGGCGGCGGAGCGAGGCCGCCTCTTGCAGCGACATCTCTGACTTTCGGAGGGTATTCACAGGGGGCTTGGCCATGGGATCGTGAACCAATGGTCACCCAGGGCGAAATCGACTCACTGATTCTCGCATTTTTCGAGGAGTGCGTGCGCGGCGGGTCGTCCTCCTTTCTGGATGGTGTGGGCAGCGCAGGAAGGGATCGGAGTGCAAGAGTCATGGCCCTGTGCCGTCCTGCCCGGAGCGACCCGGGGCGCTCAGCCTGTCAGGACGGCCGGTTGACTCCGCTTCTTGTTCGTCATTCCAGCCGCGCCGCTATGCTCACGCACATGCATCTCCGTCACCTGCCGCTGCTCACCGTTGTTCTTGCCAGCTCCGCCCTTGCCGAGGTCAGTCGAGTCGAGATCGACAGCAAGACCATTGTCGCGGATGGCGCTGTTTGGGGAGAGGCGGGCGCGTACGAAGCGCTGCGCGGGCGCATTTACTTCGCGCTCGATCCAAACGCAGCAGCTAATGCCGAGATCGTGGATTTAGAACTCGCTCCACGCAACGACGAGGGGCAGGTCGAGGCCTGGGGCGACCTGTTTGTGCTGCGTCCGCAAGACATCGAAGCCGGAAGCGGTCTGGCGTTGTTAGAGGTCAGTAACCGCGGCGGAATGGCGTCCCTCTCGTACTTCCAGAACGCTCGCTCCTCGCCGAACCCAACGCGGTCCGAACACTTCGGTGACGGCTTATTGATGAAGCGTGGCATGACGTTGATTTGGGTGGGATGGCAGTTCGACGTGCCCGCCAATCGCAACCTGCGTTTGCATGTGCCCTTCGTCCTTGATGAGGAGATCTCTGGCTTGGTACGCAGCGACTGGGTGATCACGCAAGCGGTGGACACTCTCGATGTCGCGCATAGAAACCACAGGCCCTACCCGGTTCATGATCCGCGGGCATCAGACAACGTCTTGACGGTGCGCTCGAGTCGCGAGGGCGAGCGCGAGGTCGTTCCGCGCGACGAGTGGCAATTCGCCCGCATCGACGCGGGCCAAGTGCTTCCGGACAACACGCGCATTCACATGCAGGCCGGTTTTCAACCCGGCCAAATTTATGAACTCGTTTATCGTGCGACGCAGCCAGCGGTTGTGGGCATGGGACTAGCGGCCGTGCGCGACACGATCGCCTATGCGAAGCACGACAAGGACTGCGAATTTCCGGTCGACAAGGGAGTCGCGGTCGGCATCTCTCAGACCGGTCGCTTTCTGCGCCACTTCTTGCATCAGGGCTTCAATACAGACGAGAAGGGTCGGCGCGCATTCGACGGTATGTTGATTCACACCGCGGGAGCTGGGCGGGGGAGCTTCAACCATCGCTTCGCTCAACCCTCGCGTGATGCGCATCGCTACTCGGCATTCTTCTACCCGACCGATCTGTTTCCGTTCAGTGATCGTGCTCAACGCGATCCGGTCACGGGTCTTCGCGCCGGCTTGCTGCCAGCGGACAACCTCCCGAAGATCTTCTATACGAACACAGGCTATGAGTACTGGGGGCGCGCCGCCTCATTGCTGCACACTTCGCTCGACGGATCGGCTGATGTCGAGCCGAACGAGAACGCGCGCATCTTCCACTTGGGGAGTGCCCAGCATTTCCCTGTTGGCCTGCCGCGTACGCAGACCCCACGTTTGCCGGGCAGTGATGTCTGGCGCGGCAATCCGATTCAGCTGCTGCATACCGAGCGCGCTTTACTGACGGCGCTGCTCGATTGGGTAGAGCGAGATGTGCGACCGCCGGCGAGCGCCTATCCTCGCATCGATGCCGGTACGCTCGTTACGCTTGAGGGACTTGAGCGGCCAAGCATTCCCGGTCTGGCATGGCCGACGACGATTCACACGGCGTACCGCGCGGACTACGGCGCAGGATGGGGGCGAGGTTTCGTCAGCTCGCAGCCACCGCAGCTTGGGCGTGCTTTCCCCTCTCTCGTCTCGCAAGTAAACGTGCTCGGCAATGAAGTGGCCGGCGTTCCATGCATCGCGACGACGGTTCCGCTCGCGACCTACACGCCGTGGAACTTGCGTTGGGGGATGGCAGGCGAGACGCACGAGCTAAACGACTTCTATGGCAGCTTTGTTCCGCTGGCAGCATCCGATGATGCGCGGTTTGAGGGCGACTCTCGGCCGAGCGTTGCCTCGCTGTATGCCGATGCTGCGGAGTATTTGATGGCTGTTGAACGCGCCGCAGAGCATCTGGTCGACGAGCGCTTTTTGTTGCCGGAGGATGTCGACGCTGCTTATGCGCGTGCGGAAGCACTGTGGGATTGGGTTCATGGCGAACACTGAGACAGCACTCAAGCACAATACATCAAGAGGATGCGAGTTGATCCTGCCTGAACGCGTTGGGCTCCTGGATCTAACTCTGACACGAGTCCTGCGTTTCACCGAGTTATCCACCTGCATTCCCGCGCAGCGAGATTGCTTATGCTCGAGTACTTGCCCTAGCTTCGACGACATGCGAATTCAGTGGCAACGACTCGTTTGTGGACTTGGTCTGGCGTGTGTCTTCACCGGCTGTACGGCGACCGACACCGATGTGGATTCGGCTTCCGCGCTTGCAGAGGAGGGCGACAAGCCTCCGCGCATCACAGGTGTCTGGAACATGGAGTCCGACCTTCAAGGCCGGACGATTCCGGCCAACCTGATCTTGACCAAAGACGATGCGGGCGGTTTATCCGGCGTATGGGAGAGCATGAACCAGGAGATGGAGCTCTCTGCAGTCGCTTTCGACGGTAGCGTGCTGCGTTTCAAGCGACCGATGGGAGGCGCTGGGGAACTCATGGCTTTCGAGGGCTCCGTCGTCGATGGAGAGCTGCACGGCATGCAGACTGCCGGCGCGATGGAAATTCCATGCATAGGGAAACGCTTCCGCGTCGATCATGATGGGCCTCCCCAACCGGCGCCGGCACGAAGCGCAGCCTCCAGCGAAGACGAATACTTCGCGTCTTTGGAGCGCGACTGTGACGAAAACGCTTCTCGAGCCGTGCCGCGCGACAGCTTCGATGTGCTCGACATGCCGGAGCTTGTTGCAGCGAGCGAGCAGGGCACGCTGACACCCGACGAGTATGTACTGGGCGTCTCGCTTGATGGCGAGGCACGTGCGTATCCGATTGGTGCCTTGGGAAGCTCCGAGCTGTTGAACGACACTTGCGGCGGGATACCAATTGCCGCCTCATGGTGACCCTTGTGCCAAACGGCCATCGTGTATGGCCGCACGCTCGACGAGCGCGTGCTCGAGTTTGGACACGAGGGAGTGCTCTATCGGAATTCATTCGTGATGTACGACCGTGAGACACGATCCTTGTGGGCGCACACAACTGGACAAGCAATCAAGGGTGAGTTGCGCGGACGCAAGCTCGAGTTCTTGGCGAGCGAAGTCGTGCCGTGGTCCGTCTGGAGTGAACGCCATCCGGACACTTTGGTGCTGGACCGTGGCGGGGAAGATACGGGCTTCATGGGCACCTTCGCCGTCTCGGAAGCAGTCGAGGACTACGGCATTTCGATCGGAAGTGGAAGCGAAGCGCGGCTCTACACCTATGACCTCTTGATGAATGTGCTCTTCGTGCAGAGCGGCGATCAAGTCGTACTTTATTTGGAGGACAGTGCAACTGTGCGCGCCTTCGCTTGTGGCGAGCGTGTGCTGGACCTGGGCTCGGACTGGTTGCTGCGCGACGAGGACGGTGCGACTTGGGATCCGTTGACTGGCGCGGCCCAAGAAGATTCGGCCGAAGACCTGCCCCGGCTGCCCGCAACCGCTTGGCTGATTGATCGCTGGGAAGGCTTCTATGCGGACGGTGAAGTCATTCGCGAATGAGCGTTCGACCTCGTCCTATTTACTTCGGCGTATAGTTTGTGAAAGCGCCGACTGAGTTCGTCACAACCTTGTCCGTTTCGAGAATACTCGCATCTGGCATTGGCTCACTCCTGCACCATCACAGCTAAGGCAATTCATGCACCCCACCCTGCTCCTCGCGCTCGCCCTGACTGTGGGCGACCCATCGGAGAACATTCAGACCGCTGCATTCATCGAGGCGGACGCTCTCGAGGTCGGCGGCGAGTACGAGATCCTGATCGAGATCAACTTCCCCGAAGCGGTCACGGCGGGGAAGGCGGGAGTGCCCGCTCCCTTCTTGCAGATCGACGTGCCTCCCTCCGTGCGCTTGACCGGCAAGACGCTGACGACGCACCGTGAATTAGCAAGGAACGAGTTCATTCAAGAGCCCTACGAGAGGTTGCTCAAGGAGGCGGTCAACTTCATTCCGTTCGAGCTGATTGCCGAGCCGAAGCCGGACGAACGGATCGGTTTGAATCTGGTCGCCTATGTCAGTGCTGGCGATGGCAGTGAGCCGACATTCTTTCGCCGGCGCCTAGAGCTGCCGGTGCGAGGATCCGTTGACGCTGTAGCAACGAAGAAGAAGCGCTCGGATTGGGGGACGGACAAATCCCTACTGCAGATTGGTCAGAAGATGAAGGGACTGTCTCTGCCTGGGGTGGATGGCGTCCAGGTCGACCTCGGCCAGTGGATCGGAAAGAAGAATCTGATCGTAAGTACGTATCGCGCCTACTGGTGACCCTACTGCGCCAAGCAGCTCGGTGAGCTGCAAACTTTGTATCCGGAACTCGAAGCATTGGACACGGTCGCTGTTGCGATCTCGCAGGAAGACGAAGATCTGGAGAGCTTCTCTGCGATGCCGAAGCGCTTCGAAGGCAAGTTTCCTGTTTTGGCGGACCTCGGTCGAGAGAAGTCCAAGGCCTTCGACCGTACGACGGCCTACTTGATCGACAAGAAGGGGATCGTGCGCGAAGTCTTCCCGATGATCATCCACGCTCGCCCGTCGTGGAGAGTCGTTCTGAACGAGCTCGAACGTATCGACGGCTAAGCCCAGGACGGAATCAACTGCTCCGGGTACACATCGCTCGGAGTCTGCGACGAAGGCGCGCAGCTTCTGCCAGAAGCTGCGCGCCTTCGCATGAATCGGTACTACGATTCTAGAGTGGTTTACGACGAGGAACTTGCGGATCGTGTTCGTATCAGCT
>JBLFWN010000003.1:0-143864 GCA_047611405.1 Planctomycetota bacterium
AAGAAGCGTGGCTTGGGCGACTTGTGGTTGCGGCAGTTAGGGCGTGGACAGAAAGGGGGTACGAACATCGACAAAGGGTCTCCAAGGGAGGTCGGTATGACCTCGTCCCAAGAGGACCTGCGACGTGAGCCATGGTTGCCCTCGATTGGCTGAATGTCTCTAATCCTTCAACACGGAAGCCTGGCAGTTCAGAAGCCTTGGGGCTGGCGCTGGACTTATCTCAGCCATTCCGTTCTTAGAAACTTGGCCTTACGTACGCAGTCAGGCACAGGCCGATTTAGTGTAGGCCCACCCAGCATCCCAGCCGAACGGTCCTTCGCATGATTCCATTGGACGAATAGACAGATGGATGAAACCCTCGACTACGTACTCGAGCAACTCGCAGGTCTCGGCGAGCTGAGCGCGCGAAAGATGTTTGGCGGCGTCGGCCTTTACTGCGATGGCTTGTTCTTCGCTCTGATCGGTCGCGGAACGCTGTACATGAAGGTCGACGATTCGAACCGCGCCATGTATGAAGCGAAGGACTGCGAAGCCTTCCGACCGGATCCGGACAAGCCGCAGTCGATGAATTACTACGAACTGCCTGTGGATGTTCTTGAGCGACCCGACCTCGCTCGCGAGTGGGCGCAACCTTCGGTCGAGATTGCACGCGCAGCCAAGAAGGGCAAGAAGGCCTCAAGCAAAGCTGCGGGCAAGATGAGCGCAAAACGGGCAAAGATGTCTGCAGCTTCAAGCCTCACGGGTCCAGAAGAGCAACCCTCGGGACAATCCACACGCCGAACGTGCTCCGGCGATTCTGCGTCGGTACCGATCACTGCGTTACGCAACCTGGGCAAAGCCAGTGCCGAGTGGGTAAAAGAGATCGGTATTCTGACCCGCGCCGACTTGGAAAGCATGGGGTCTGTTGCCACCTTTCGCGCGGTGGAGCGCAATCGAGGGAAGGTGTCGCTCAACTTGCTGTACGCTTTGGAGGGTGCCCTGCTAGACATACATTGGACGCGCCTGCCCGCTCCATTGAAGGAGCAACTTCGTTCCGCGCTTCGCGACTAACTCACGCGCTGCGTTGTACAGGAGCGCCAGCCCCGTTGAGTTGGAAATCACCGGGGCTGTCGAAGGCGGAGGACAGTGACGGAAGCGGTATTGCGGATGGGCCGGCTGCAGCCGATGGTGGCTTGCCATCGTTCAAATGCGAGCTGCGCTGGGCTGAACTCCCCCAGCACGGCATTGCTACAAGATGCCCTACAAGCAACGCGACAGGCTTCATGTAAGGCTTGCGCTTCACAGAGTTCAGGCACGAACCGCTGTGTAGAGCCCGTATTCTCGACTTGCATCGCCCTCATTCCTCTCTCCTTACGAAGCTATCCATGCGAGTATCAATCGTGTTCTTGTTGGTTGGCGCTGCCCCGCTCGCTTGCGCAAAGCGCATAAGTAGCCCAAGCGCCGCACGATCGAGCGTATTGGCATGCCATTCGGGCTTATGACTATGCGCTGCCCAAGGGAGAGTCCGCGCTCGAGTCGGCTCTAGAGCTATCCGCGCACTTCGCTGCGCCCGATTCGGCACTGCGCGACAAACTTGCCTACGGCATCACAGCCAAATGGATTCAGCGCGGAAAACTTCTGAGCCCTGAGGATTAGCGCCAACTCACACTCCATTGGAGCGCTCAGTTGGAAGAGGGCATCGGGCAAGAAAACGACGACACGGTTCTGTTGCGATCCTTCTCTGCTCCGGGGCTCGCGAGCCTAGCAGCCACCAATAACGAGCAAGCCTTCCTCGATGCGGATGCTTTCCGCGACCTGTTGATGGCCGCGTTAGTCTACCTAGAAGAAGAACGCGACATCCGAGGATGGTGGCGCGACCACGGCTGGTTGCACTCGACTGCGCACACAGCGGACCTTCTGAAGCAGCTCGCGGCTTCGCCCCAACTCGCGCAAGAGGATCAAGAGACGATCCTGCTTTCGATCGTAGACAAGCTGTCACGCACCAATGGCTATGTCTATGTCTATGTGTGGGGCGAAGTCGATCGACTCGCGGCAGCTCTACTGACGCTTATGGCGCACCAGGACTTCCAAGTGCCGGCGATCGAAAGCATGCTCGCTGCGATGGCCGAAGTTCGCATGAGCGGCACCTTCGATCCACAGGTGTTCGCCGCGCTGCAAAACCATCGCAACCTCTGAGCGCGCCCCACATCAGGTATGCAGGTCTATTGCAGTTGACAGCGAAGCAGCAAACTGCCGGTTACGCCATCTTGCTAGCGCTCAAGAGACGCTAATTGCACCAACTTTGGACCTACGCCTTTAGACGACACCGACCGGAATTCCGTTTGTCCAATGTGAAAGAGCCCGTCTTCCAGCCGTAGGCCAGAGTGAGCGCCATCGCGAACGGCTGCTGTCATCAGGATTGACAAATAAAACAAAGCCTCCTCACTGGCTTTCTTCAACGAGCAAGACCTACCCGATCGAAATCGGGTAGGTCTTGCCTGTATTCGTTCAGTCTACTGAGAGCGAGGCTTCAGTTAGCGCGCCCCATGAACTCGCCAGTTTCCGTGTTGACCTTGATCTTCTCGCCCACATCGATGTGAAGCGGCACCTTGATCTTGTGCCCAGTCTCAAGCACGGCGTCCTTCTTGACGTTGGTGGCTGAGTTGCCTTTGACAGCCATCTCGGACTCGGTCACTTCGAGGACGACCTGCGGCGGCACCTCGATGCCAATGGCGGTCGTCTCGTGGAAAGTGATCTCGACCACGTCGCTCTCTTTGACGAAGTTCATCGTCTCGCTGACTGAATCCGGGGCGAGCGGAATCTGCTCGAAAGTCTCCTCGTCCATGAATACGTACTCACCGTTCGCTTCGCGATACAGGTACTGACACTTCTTACGGTCGAGGTAAGCCGTCTCGAAGGCGTCGCCCGCAGCGGGTCGGAACGAAGTCGCCTGCCCGGTGAGCAGATTCTTCACCTTGACCTGGATGATCGCTCGCCAGTTCCCCGGTGTGGAGTGGCTGTAATCGGTGATCACAAGCAGCTGCCCGTCTTTCAACAGGACATTGCCCTTGCGCAGTTCGGTTGCCTTGAGGTTCATGGTCGAAGAGTTCGTTTCGTGGTCGTCAGCCGAGCAGGATAGCAAGCCGCAGCGCCTGATGGTTGGCGAAAGCCGCCGCAACAGCTCATCCTAAGTGCGCCGCTGCTCGTCAAAGCGGTCTCACTGAGGTTCATACAGCCAAACTTCCACATCCAGATCGCGCCCCTCCATCGTAACTGGGAACCGTCGCATGATGCGGCATTCCTCTTGCAGCCGTGCGCGGAACGCATCTCGATCCGCAGCCTCCCAGGTGGCCAGGCTGTCCGGCCTAATCACGTACCAGACGCGGCGAGGGTACGAGCTCCAACGATCACCCAGCCCTGCGCGATGCTTGTCGATCCAAGCCACGCTGCGCGGATGGCGCAGGTCGGTTCGACCTGGGGCCAAATAATATTCGCCGACGGGCGCGGCCATTCCTGCGACTAGATCGCCCTCGCGTTGCTCTTCCCAAACGTAGTGCCAGGCCTCGCGCCAGCGCTCTCGCCCGCCGAAGCGTTGCGTGAAATACAACAGAGAGTCCGCTGCAGCTGGCAGCACCAACAGCGCGATCAGGACCCATCCCGGACCGCGTCCAGTGCCGGCGGTAGCCGATCCACCAGCAGAAGAGGGCCAAGAATCCGCGGGAAGCAAGCTAGCCGCACCTGCCGCGATCCATGGCGACAACACAAATACATACTGCGCAGACACGACCGCGCCGAGGGATGCTGCCACCCCAGCGGCGCAACCCAGGATTGCCACCAGCGCGATGAGCACGGCACCGGCATCACGCGCCAACCACGCTCTGACGAAACCAAGCAAGAAACCCACGCCGAGTAGCGGCGTCACGAAGTAGCCCGTGGTCAACAGGAAGTGACTTGCGCCCGACAGACGAGCCACCAGACCCCCGGAACTGCCTTTAGAATCCACGTAAGTCGACCAGATGCCGACGGCCCACGGAGCACTGGCGAGACCCAGGACGATCGCCACCATCCACGTCCGGCGCGAAAGGCGCCGGCCCGCCTCGGGAATCGGCGCACCAACCCATTTGGCCAGGATCGGGGAGGCGATCAGGGCCCCGAGCAGTAGCGCGCACGACAACTGAATCCAAGCCCCGAGCGCCAGGCACAGAGCCCCGAGCACCGCTCGCGTGCTGCTTCCGCTCCAGTAGGCGCGCAACACGAGCCCCCCACCCAGCAAGCCGAGCACCTCCGCCATCGTGTAGAAGCGCGCGTTCTGAGACCAGTAGATCTGCCACGAGCTGACGGCGACCAGCAGAGCTGCCAGGGCCGCCCGCCGGCCACCGAGGATCGGCCGGAATGCCCACCACGTCAGCAGCACCGCCAGGTGCCCGCAAAGGGCGGGTAAGAGCCTCAGGGCAAATTCAGTGGGGATTCCGCCCAGAAAAGCGACGGTCCACCGAATCGCGACATAGCCCAGTGGGTTGTACAACTGCCCCGTGCCCACGGCGTGATGCGCGTCCGCCCAGGTGATCGCTTCGTCATGCCAAAGACTCCACTCACCAAGCTTCCAATAGCGCAGGAATCCGATGAGGATCGCGATTAGCAGCAATCCCAGACCCGACGCCTGTACGCGCTTTAGGCGAGAGTCTTGTGTCGAGCGTGCTTCAGCCATGGCCTCCATGAGGCCGAAGCGTTCCAAAGGACGCACCCGAAGTCCACTCCGCCTCCGCCTCTCTTCCGTGACCGTTCTTGCGGCACGCCCCTTTCGATTCGACAATTGCGCCATGCCGAGACTCCTACTCGCCCTCCTAGCCTGCGCCTTCGCGAGCTGCGCCACCTCAGGAACGATGTTGGCCAGCGATCCGCCCGGGGCTCAGATATTCCTGGACGGCAAAGACACTGGTTTTCTGACGCCGCGCAAGTTGAAGCTGCCGTTCAACGAGGACAAGAGACTCGACTTCGTGTTGCCGGGCTACCAGACGGCGACTCGCATGATCGGCGAAGGTTCGATTGTATATGCGCTCCTGTGGCGCGATATGAATGTCGGGCAACTCGTTTGGCGCTTCCCGCTCTGGCTCGGGATCGAGGACTTGCTGATTCCGATCAAAGCGACCCGCATCCACAAGCCCGGCCGCGTCTTCGTGCGCCTCAGGCGCGCAGCCGGTCCGCGCGAGGCTAGCGCAGATCGATGAGCAGCGGATCACGCGCCGCAGTCTTTCTGGACCGAGATGGCACCATCAACGAGGAAGTCGACTACCTGTCGCGTCCTGAAGACTTCAAGCTCATCTCCGGTGCGGCGGCCGGCATGCGCGAGCTGGCAAGTTCTGGCTATGCGCTGGTCGTGGTGACGAATCAAAGCGGAATCGCACGCGGCATGTTTTCCGAGCAACGCTTGGAAGAGATCCACGCGCGCATGATTGAACTCTTGCGAGCGGAGCAAGTGGAGCTCGACGATATCGAGTACTGCCCACATCATCCGGACGAGGACGACGACCGATATGGTGTCGTTTGTGAGTGCGGCAAGTCAAAGTCGGGGCTCTTACAGCAAGCTCAACAAGTGCTCGACATCGACCTCTCTCGCTCCTGGATCGTGGGCGATTCCATGCGCGACCTTGAAGCGGGCAAGCGTCTAGGCGTAGAAGGTGTTTTGGTCCGTACCGGCAAAGGAGCCGAGGTAGAGCGCAGCTTCGATACGGCCAAGAGACAGCTCGTACGAGTAGCGAACGACCTATTCGGTGCGAGCCAGCTGATCCTGTCATCGGTCGAACGTGGTTCCGCACGCTGAACTAGCCGCTCGAGCGATCACGAATCAACGCATCTAGCAGCCCGGTGGCCAACACCGATCCATGCCTCGGGAGCTCCGAATCGCTTAGCTGCGTTACCAGAACCCATGAATAGCATCCAACTATGCAGCGGAGCTGGTGCCTTGCCAGTCGATCCGGAGAACCCAACTCCTGAACCTGCCCCCTCAACTGGCTGCTAGTGAGTTGCTATCGCGTGGCGCTAGCGCAGCGCCAAAGCCGCGAGCAAACGGCAACGGACTAATCGACAACTGGACACTCAACAACTGGCACGTTTACGCGTACTTGGTCGGTGGCAACTAAATCGCCAGCCGAAGAGTCTGCTCCCGCTCAGCGTTCTTCGATCATCTTCCGCGCGCGTTGCGACAATTCGTCCAACCGGCGACCCAGAGACTCGCAACTCGCGGCCAAGCCAGCATTGTCGAGTTCCTTCGGTGCAAACTGCGGCTCGCCGAAGGCCAATACGACGCGCGCCATCGGCTTCGGAACCACCATGCGGTCCCAATTGTTCAAGTGCCAACGGCGATCGACGGCACAAGCCATCGGCAAGACCGGTACGCCCGCCATCTGCGACAATAAGACCGCGCCAGGCTTGAACACATGCGGCGGTCCCTGTGGTCCATCCGGAGCGACGACAGGTGTGCCGCCCTTCGATAACGCGCGATAGATGTGCTTCAGAGATGCGACACCGCTGCGTGTCGCCGAACCGCGGATCACTTGCGCGCCTTCTCGTTCGAGCAAAGAACTAACGGGGTCGCCATCGACCGAAGGTGACACCATGAAGGTCAAGGACGTCTCGGGCGGGCTCAACTTAAACAAGTGCGTTGTGCAGACCAGCGCATGCGCGTGCCAATACGTCAACACACACGGCTTGCCACTTCCGATCCAAGCGTCAAAGTTTTCCTGCCCGATCACCCGCACGCTGCTGTGACAAAAGCGCAGCGCGCGAATCAGAAGACGCGCGCCCGGAACCGCGAGCCGATACCCAAGGCGCCGAATCGGCGTGCGTTTGCGTTTGCTGCTGGGAGCACGCGGCGACGGTCCCGCTACCAACGGGCCCGGTTGGCCCTTATTGGGTTGGCGCTTGGCCGTCTTGGACAGGACCTCTTCCGTCATGCACTCATTCAGCCACGCAGAGCCCTGCTGGACAAGAGATCGCTGACAGTATTCATCCCAGCGGCATCCTCATCGCTGATTTCGACCTCCAGCTCGTCCTCCAGACGAACCAAGAGACGCAGCGCCTTGGGTGAATCAATCCCCAAATCCGCCACAAGCTCCATAGGCTCCTTCAGCTCGTCGATCCCCACACCACTGATTTCGGCCAGGATCGTGAGCGCCAAGCGCTGTCGGTCTGTCGCTCCTAATCCCATGGATGTGTGTTCGAGCCTTGCTATTCGGTTGTCGAGTCAGAGGCGAGTGCAGGATTGCAGCTCGCCATCGATGGGGCACGTCCGAACAGCTTAGCCGATGTCGATTGTGGCTTCGCGTCCGTTCGTTCTTTCTGCCAAGAGTCAGCGCCTGCCGCATGACTGCAAGCCTGTTTGACTCGAGCGATAGCGGCAACATGAGGTTGGGGTCCTCGGCTCGACACCCTCCTCGCAGTCATGCTCAGGTCTCGGAAACGAGACGCTCGAGCTCCTTTTGCAAATACATACGCCGCAGCTCGCCGCGCCGGACCTTACCGCTGGTTGTCTTCGGAATGCGACCGCGACGCACAAAGCAGAAGTCCGCCAAGGTCAATCCCAACTCGCGCCCCAACTTGACCCTAATCTCGCGCTCGATAGCTGCCAGCACGCCCGCATCCTTCTCCGATGTTTCGACGACCAGGACCGCCTGTTCGCCCTGGGCAGATTGGGCGATCGAGAATGCACCGCTGCGACTCGTTCCACCCCCGCCCGTCGCTGCATCTGCATGCCACTCAAGTTCGTGCGGCATCATGTTATGCCCGCGAAGAATCAGGAGTTCCTTGCTACGGCCGGTGATATAGAGCTCGTCGTCATGGAGGAAGCCAAGGTCGCCGGTTCGCAACCATCCGTCGACAAGCAGCTCGGCGCTGGCTTCGGGATCGTTGAAGTAACCCGAGAAGATGCCCGGGCCCTTGGCGCGCACCTCGCCGACTTCTCCATCTTGCACAGGAGTGCCATCGGTGCGCGTTACGAGGATGCGTGTCTCGCGCACCGCTACGCCGGAAGAAGCAACCTCAGCGCCCACCAAGCCTCCTCCTATTTCAGCGGAGAGGCCAAGCGGTGCGGGTCGTGTGCGCAAGCCTTCCCCACGAACATCGAAGCTCACTGACAGAGTGCCTTCAGCCAATCCATAGCAGCTGCGAACGGCCTTGGGATTGAATCCATTACCTGAGAAGCGTTCGATCATCGCCGCGACCGTTTCGGGTCGAACCATCTCGGCCCCGATCAATGCAGAGCCCCACAGACTCAAGTCCGTCTGCCCGAGCTGCTCGGGCGTGACTCGCTCGACACAAGTTTGGTACGCGAAGTTGGGAGCGGGGGCCAGCGTCCGTCCGCCGCGCGACACCTTGCCCAGCTCGGCCAACCAAAGTTCGGGCCGCGCCAAGAAGGAGCGTGTCGAAAACAACTCCAGGTCGATCCCGCAATACATGCAAAACAACACGCCACCGACCAGGCCCATGTCGTGATGTAACGGCAGCCACGAGACCATTGCGTCGTACAGCTCGGCCGCACGCTTTCCCAGCGGCTGTCCGATCGCAAAATCGTTCGCACAAGAATTCGCCACTGCGGCCGCATGCGTGATCATCACGGCGCGCGGCTTGCCAGTCGACCCGCTGGTCAGCTGCAGGAAGGCCAATTCGTCGGGGCGAGCGGCATACGGCTCACTCATGACGGGCGCCTCGAGGCCAAGGATGGATTCCGTCGTAGCCAGCTTCGTCGCCAATTCGTCGAATCCTGCCTCGAGAGCTGCCGTTCGGACCGAACCTGGACCGATGCATCGGTCCGCCCCGGTCTGTTTCATCACGTGCGCGACTTTTTCGAGCTCGCGCAAGCCCGCGCCCATCCCCACCGGCGGCGCCGAGACGATTGGCAGCGCCCCATGCCACAGACAAGCGATCCAAAGATCGATCAATTCGAACGATGTAGGAAGGGTCAGGAGCACTGGAGCGCGCCTTGGGACACCTGCCGCAGCCAACTTTCCGGCGGCTACCTGCACATTTTGCATCAGCTCGGGCCAGCTGCGACGCTCGGAGACGCGGCCACGGCTATCGCGAAGCGTGATTCCACGGTCGGGTCGCTGCTCAGCCGCTTGAACGAGCATCTCGATCAGGGTCTGCGGCTGATCCAGCTCGCCGGCGTTCGGGTCTCGATCCATAAGAGGTTTAGTGGCGCCACGGCCCATATTGCGGAGGAAAGCGTAGGAGGGGTGGCCATGTTCGCTGCGAGCCAGACGGCATCCGTCGCTCTCTGGCCGCGTCCGAGTAGGACAGATTCTCGCGATCTTGAATCGACTGCGAGCCTGCTTTCTATCCATGCTGACACACACCTGCGAGCGCTCACCGCGGAATTCGTGATCCATCCGGCGCTCGCCTGGGAGGATCTCCAGCAATTTTCGCTACGCGTGTCCGAAATTGCCCGTGGACGACCCTTCCCGAGTTGTGAATAATTCGTAGGTGCGTTTCAACCGCCCTGTCGGCTCTCCCTATTCACCGGAGCAACCGCCGAAGCGAATCCTTGTTATTCGCCTGGGGGCTGTGGGCGATCTCGTCCGCACCCTCCCTGCCGTCCTCTCGCTTAGAGAGACGTGGCCCGATGCTGAAATAGCATGGGCGGTCGAGCAACATGTCGCTCCTTTGATCGAGGGCCATCCCTGCATCGACAAGTTGATCATCATCAACCGCGACAACTTGTTGGCCGAAGCCCGGCGCTTCCGACCTAAAGCTCTGTCACGCATCATTCGTTTCGGACGCGAGGTGCGTGAGTTCGCGCCGGATCTGTCGATTGATTTTCAGGGCTGTTTCAAGAGTGGTCTTGCGTCAGCTCTCTCGAGAGCCCCGGTACGCATCGGCTTCGATCGCGAGCACGTGCGCGAGTGGAGTCACCTGTTCGCGAACGTGCGTCTTCCACTCGCAAAAGCTGACCAACATCGCGTGCGGCGCGCGTTAGCTCTGGCTCGTGGCGCCGGTGCACGCGAGGTAAATATCTCAGCCGACTTGGCGCTGACCCAGGAGGAGCGACAGACCGCGCGCGATTTCTTAAAAGAAATTGCCCACGGCCGAGCCGTCGTTGCAGTCGCTCCCTTCTCGAGCGATCGCCAGGCCTGGAAACGCTATCCGCGAGATAGCTGGTGCGAGGTTGTTCGCGGCTTGGCTCTTCAAGGCTACGTCGTGCTCTTGCTCGCCGGACCCGGTGAAGAAGAAGAGTCGCGCGAGATAGCGAAGCAAGTCGGGCCCGGGGTCGTGCCTACCCAAGGTGTCGGCTTGCGCAACTTGGCAGCCCTGCTAGAAGAATGCGAGCTGCTCGTGGGTGGCGACACTGGCCCGATGCACCTCGCTTGGGGCGTCGGAACTCCCGTCGTCGCGCTCTATGGTCCGACGGACCCTGCATTGAATGCGCCTGTCGGCGACGGGCACATCTTGCTGCACCCGGAACGCCGCACCTGCCGTGACGATGCCGATCGCTTCCCGGGCATCACGCCGCAGCGCGTGTTGTCGGAAGCGCTCGGACTCTTATCGGCGCGCGTCAGTTGCGCGTCGGTCAAGTAGTAAGACCGCCTGATCCACGCATGTCGCTCGGCGTTCATTAGAGCGGATGCGAGGCAAGCCTGCTCAGCCATTGCTCAGCATAAAGGCAATAGCTCGCTATTCGGAAGATGCCACGACTTCCCCCTCCTGCGAGCAGAGCGCGACTCAATCCTCTCGAGGTCGTTTCCAGCCCACGATCACGCCGACCAGCAAGATGACGCCCCATGTCCAGCCTTGCTCTAGCAACCAAAAGCGTTGCCAGCCCGGCGGCCAATTGGCTCCCTCGGGCGGCAAAGTAAACCAGACGCCTAATTTGGCGGCGATGACCCAGCCCGCATGCAGACCGATGCACAAGGCGAGCGAACGTCGACGATGCATGCACCACGCCAGCGTACAGCCGACAAAGAAAAGCCCCGTGAAGCCGGTCCAGGATCCGGGTTGAAGCATGCGTTCGAACACGGCACCCAGATATTCGAAGCCGACTAGCGCTGACCAACCCGGATAGACGTAGCTTCGGTCGGGAGTCAGGAAATGAACGAAGGCATAGAGCAGAGAGCTGAGCACGATTGCTACGGCGCTCGGCCATTGACGCTGCAGCCCGCGCAGCACGATCACGCGGAAGAAGAATTCCTCCAGGACGGAGACTAGCACAGCGAGCAATAGGGTCTCTGCGATGCGCGGCACCAGAAAATTCGCGCCCAGCATGACTGTGCTGACTTCGGAAGTGGCATGGACGATCGGAATGGCGGCAGCCCCGGTCACAAGCGAGAGTGACGCACCCATTGCCAAGAGCGTCAAGCGTCGACGCCAACTGCCATCCCCGCTCCAAACCTCACGTGCCTGCGCCCAGCCCATGATCCGACGCATCGCGATCAACAACAGCAGGCCGCACAACATCGCGACGCGGTTGAACACGCGCCGGTAGGGATCGTCAAAGACATCGATCCACGTCACGAGCGCGCTGTAGAGGATCGGTGCCAACAAAGACGCGATCGCCAGCGAACCGAGTACCCAAAAAAGCAGTATACGCGTCATTCTAGTCGCCAGCTCCCGGTAGACCCGCTATCAGCAGGCTCGCTCTCAGCACTTGGATGAAGCTCAGGCTGTATGGCGGTAGTGCCATCTTGCGCAGCGACAAGCCGCGCGTACAACCCATCTGACTCACTCAGCTCGGCATGCGTGCCCGACTCGACAATGCGACCTTCGTCTAGCACCAAAATTCGATCTGCGCCGCGCACGGTCGACAAACGATGAGCCACGACCAAGACAGCCCGGCCATGGCGCAATGTCTCGAGCGCAGATTGCACAGCACGCTCGGCTTCGCCATCCAAACTGCTGGTCGCTTCGTCCAGTAGCAACAGCGGGGCCTGCCGCAGCAGCGCGCGAGCGATCGTCACGCGCTGGCGTTCGCCACCCGAGAGGTTCTCGCCTGCTTCACCGACGATCGTGTCGTAGCCCATCGGCAGCGCCGCGGCAAAGTCGTGCACCATCGCGGCTCGCGCGGCTTGCTCGATGTCTTCACGGCTCGCATCTGGCCGGCCATAGCGAATATTCTCAAGGATGCTGGTGTGGAACAAGAACGGAACCTGACCAACCATCGCCCAATGAGCGGCCCACGACTCGGGACTGACCTTGCGCAAGTCGACATCTGCGACGCGCACGACACCTTTATCCGGAGCCAGGAAGCCGGCGACCAAGTCCATCATCGTCGACTTGCCAGCACCCGAGGGTCCGACGAGCGCAACCGTTTCGCCGGGACAGATCTCGAAGTCGACGCCATCCAGGGCCGGGCGATCCGCGCCAGCATAGGTGAAGCGAACACCTTCGAAGCGCACCCCCCCGCCCAAGCCATCTAGCTGAGTGTCGCCCGCTTGTTCCTTGCGACTCGGTGACAGATCCAACAACTCACGGAGGCGATCCGCCGCGCCGCTCGCGCCCTGCACGCGACTCAAACCGTCGACCGTGCGGCGTATGTGTGTGTACGCCATTCCAGACGCGCCGAGGAAGGTCATCATCTGAGCGCCACTAACATCGCTGTCTTGATCCAGCAGAAAGCCCCATACGACGCCACCCAGGATGATGGCGAAGCCAAGGTGACTCATGAACACCGTCGTGCCCTTGGTCAATGCGACCGCGCGTTCCATGCGCATCGCATCTTCAACGTAGCGTTCGTTGGCGGCCCGGTAGTGCGCAAGCTCAGTCGTCTCGGCGCGGAAGGCTTTCACGGTTCGAATGCCCTGCAGCATCTGAACTAGGCGTTGCACGCTGTCACCCAAGCTGGCCAAGCTGCGCCGACTGCGACGTCGTACGCGACCTCCGAGCACCACATAAGGAATCACCAAAGGTCCCGCGAGCGCGAAAGCCGCGAAGGCAGGGCCAGGCGCGGCTACGGCTCCGACAATCAAAGAAATGATCGCCATGAAGGGCTCGATCACAAGGTCGCGCAGCAGCTCGCGTACCGATGTCAGGGATTGATTCACATCCTCGGCCATACGGCTCATCAGGTCGCCGAAGCGTCGGCCGCGATGATGCCGCAAGGGTAAGGCCAGCAGATGTTCAGCGAGCCGCTGGCGCAACTCGACGGCCAAAGTCAATGCGACTCGGCGCGCCAAGCAATGGAAGGTGTACAGGAAGACCGCGCTCCAAAGTGCGCTAGCAACCAGCAGCGTAATGACTGTCCACAAGACCGAGAACTGCTCACCTTCTGGACGCGCGTCGACATCCATCCAGGGCAGTATCAGCCAATGCCGCAGAGCCTCGAAAGTGTCGGCGGCCAGAGCACGGGCACCAGTGGACTCACTCGTGCTAGCTCTGCCAGCATCGATCACGCGATCCCACAAGGGCTCCAACATCAACAACGGGATGCGCTGACCGGCGGCTGCGCATGCCGCCAACACGAGAATTGTCACCAGTGCGCCGATCCGCGGGCGCAGATGCGGGCGCAGCAGGCCAAGTAGTGAGTGCAGCCCTGACATCCGCGGCATTATGGCGCCCGTGCCCGCAGAAAACAGTTCGGGCTGCTGTTCGCGGCAGAGCTTCTGCAGCTTACAACAGATCGATCCCGAGAGACATCGATCAGGCGGAGTCAAGCGCAGCCTTCTACCGGCGGCCGCGCCTTTCGAGCATGTACCTCAGTCGTTCGGAAGCGCGCTAGCTCCCTTCTGAACTGCCAGGCTTCCGTGTTGACGCATCGAAATTTCGCCAGGTGGCGCTTCAACAAAAATCACGCCTCGACGGGGCCATTCGCTGGCATCCTGCCTAGCCGGCTGCCACGAAGAGAGGCTCTGGCTTGGCAGCAGGAGTAAGACCGACGAAGCGTCCGTCCGATGTCTAGCAGTGGCCAGACGATCCAGGCGCTCAGGCACCACCATGCGCCGGTGGAGTGAGCGCCGGGTGTTTTCAACACGGAAGCATGGCAGGTTAGAAGCGTTGCACGATGCTCCCACGCCTAGTCGCCGTTCGCCCGAGCCGGTTACCAAGTGCATTCGAGCCATTCCGCGATGCACTCGAGTCGTTGGGCAACGAGCCCTGGCCGTATCGTTCGGCCCGGCTCAGCCGGTATTCGCTTCGGGAGTAGGCGGTTTCTTGACACGCACGCGCTTCACATTTCCCTCTGCCTCACGCACCTGTGTCTTTTCGGCAGCGCGATAACGATCGTGCAGCCAGAAGTACTGATCGGGCCAACGCAAGATCATGCGCTCGAAGTGGGAGTTCAGCAGCGTCAAGAACTCCAAAGGCTTCATGCGGCGACTCTCCGCGGGCGTGATAACAGTCTCTAGCACGACTCGATAGCGATACGGTTCGTCGGTGCGCAGACAGACAAGCAAGTAAGCCGGAATCCGAAATCGCTTCAACATAATCGAGGCCGATCGCTCACTGAGTGCGAGCCGGCCAAAAAAGGGCGCCAACACAGGCCGAGAGGTCGCGCGATGATCCAAGACCAGTCCAAGCGAACCTCCCTTCGAAATCGCGCGCTGCGCGGATTCGACCGCTCCATTACGCGCGATCATGAACACCCCGCCCTTCTCGCGTTGACGCTGAATCCAGGTTGAGACGGGACGATTCTTAGTCGGTTTCCCGACCGCATAGAAAGGCCCGTAGCCACACGATGCCACCACCTGTGCCAACATCTCCCAATCGCCCATGTGCAGATTCATGATCACACCGGGCCCGCCCTTGCGAAAGGCGGCGACAGCCTCTGGGTCGCCCTCGATGGTGACGCGATTCAGCAGCGTCTTGGGATCGAAGCGCTGCTGGCGCGCCACATCGTCGATGATGACATGACACAGGTTGGAGAAGGCTCTACGAACGAGTTCGTCTCGTCGGGCGTGATCAAGCTCTGGTCCGTAGGCCTGCTTCAAGAACTCACGCGCATGGCCCACGCGCTTCTTCATTACGCGCGACGCTATCCAGGCGAGAGATCCAATGATCCGGCCGCGTAGCTTGTACGGCAGGCGCGCCAACGATTGAACCGTGACTCGCATGGCCACGTATTCGATGTGCGCCTTCAGCCCGTTGCGCTTACCGAAGACCCGTATGCGATCGGGCAGCACATCTTCAATCGACTTCGAGCTACGGCTCAGCGTCGTCGGCTGGCCGGGCTCTAGTTGTTCCTCTGTCTGCTCCACACTTATCCTCAGGAAGCGCGTCCGGAGACTCCCGAAGGATTCGACGCTTCAGGAGAATGGGCGGACCCGCTGCTCGAGTCCTTCGACGCGTTTGACGTCCCCTGCTCCTGCGAGCTCGGGGCCGTCGGTGAAAGCACGGACTTCTCATCCCGTTCGCTCGCACCGGATTCGGGCTCCTCGGGCGAATTCCAGATGCTCTGGTCGTCGTCGAAGCTGGGCAAATCAGGTTCGACGCCGCGTGCTTGATCCTGTTGCCAACCCCACAAGGTCGCCAGCTTCATGTAGGTTCCAACAGCCTGCAGCATGCAGAATACTAGCCCGTGAGAACGATCCAAGAACCCGCGTTGCAGCATGTAGGTACGGAAGAAACGCCAAGCCGATCGCCGTACGATTTCGGACGCCGAAGTCCGGCGACCATCGATCCACATTTGGGCGGCACCCCAGTAGCTGTAACGCCGCGTCCGATCGATGTATTCCGACAGGGAGGTCACCATGTAGTGATCCAACGCCTGCTCGAGCACAGGCGCCGTGTACATAGACGGGCGCTCGCCGTCCAGCAACACGCGTGAGTGCACTCGCCGGTTCTGGTAGCGGCCCTTCTGCGCGTGGAACAAACGCACGACCCTGTCATTGCGCCACCCGGAATGACGGATGACCTTGCCCAGGAAGAACACACGCCTGCGAATCACATAGGCCTCTGCCTCAGGATCGGCATCGAGCAGGCCCTCGATCTCGGCCCTCAGGTTCGGCGTGCAACGCTCGTCGGCATCAAAGATCAACACCCAGGTCGTATCGACATGCGCTAGCGCCCAATTTTTCTGAGCGGCGCCCCCGTGATACGCGTGCTGCAAGAAGCGCACCCCGGTGAAAGACTGGGCAATGCTCGGGGTCTCGTCAGTCGAAAACGAGTCGACGACCAACACCTTGTCGCACCACGTGAGTGTCTCTAGGCAGGCCGCGATGTTGTCTTGTTCGTTGAACGTCGTGACGAGAGCCGTGACCTCGCGCCGTCGCACACCAGTGGCAGGTACAACCATGCCGGAATGATCGCAGGATCCGGCGCTCGGAGCAACGGGTGAAGCCGGAGCTGTGCTCCGGAGGCCCCTATGGGCGAAAAAAGCCGCGTATCACGGCAGGAATCGGGCCAGCGAGCCCGAGAGGCGTTCCGTCAACCAGAGAGGCAAGCGGCGCCAGTTGTCCTGCAAAATCTTGGTCTTGGGATTCGAGGGGTTGAGCGAGGGCAACCCACGATCACGTACCAGCCGGAACGAGTAGTGCAGGTCGCGCGGTTCGAAACCTTGGTGCACCTTGAAGCGGAAGGCGCCAGCATTTTTGCGACTGCGCCCGAAGTCGAAGCGCGCAAAACCCTGTTCGACAGCCCATTGCTGCAACGCGAAGTACATGAAGTTGCTGGCGCTGGCTTCACGGTCGGCTCCCTCGGCAGTGCCGGAGTAGTAAGCGAGCAGCTCGTCGCGGAACAGGAAACTCATCACCGCGGCCAGCGGGCGGTCCCCCTTGCGGACCAGGTGAACCGTTACCTGACCCGGAAACTCGGCCATCAGTATGCGAAACCAGCGCTCCGGCAGTGCCGGCGAGCCTAGGTTGCGTTTGTTCTGGTGAAAAAGCCGCAACAGGTCGGGCAGGAACCAGTCGCCCAGCGAAAGCTCGAGACCGTGGCGATCCCGCGCCTTGCGAGCCTCGGCACGCGACTTCTTCGGCATCGCCGCCAAGATCCCTTCGGGCGTCGCGGGCAGGTCGCGAATGAAGGTCGAGTAAAGCTCCGATTTTGGCAGCTCGAGACCGGGATCCTCGCGGCTGCGCAACTCCAATCGACCTACGCGCCTCTCGAGCGCGATGGCCTCGGCTCGTTCAAACAGCGCCCGCTTGGTCGCTTCGTCGTCCGCGATCGGACCTCCATAGACCGCGTAAGGCATCGAGATCAAACTCGTCCCTCCGCGTAGGCCGCGGCAAGCCATCATTGGCAAGACGCCTGTGATGCGATCTCCGTCGAACGCGAGCAAGTCCAACCTGCGATGGCCGAAGCTGCGGTGCACTGCCCGGCTCCAACCCGCCAAGTGAAAGAAGGTTCCACTCGGATGCCGCGTCACGTATTCGTCGCGCTGCGCATCATCATCTGCTTCACCGTGGCGAAGCTGCGGCCCGCTCGTCACGAATCCACCCGCTCGAGTCGATACTCGCGCACGTTGCGAGCCTGCGTGAAGATTATGATCTCTCCCACCAGCCCGAAGCCGACGACCTGAACGCCCAAGACAAACAGGATCACACCAATCAAGAACAATGGCCGCTGATAGAGGCCAGCGATTTGATTAAACAAGTAGAGCACGAAGAGCCCTCCACTAATCAACGTGCCAAGCGCCATCAAAAGCCCACCGAGCGCACCAAAAAAGCGCAGGGGCTTGTGCGTGAAGCGGGTCAAGAATGTGACGCCCAAGACATCCAACGCACGTCGCGCATAGACCGCGGGCCCGAAGACAGCTCCGCCTTGTTCACGCAGGTGACGCACTTTTACTTCCTCGACTCGGAATCCCTGGCGCCAGGCGATCGCAGGCAAGTAGCGATACATATCGCCGTAGATCGTCAGATGATCGAGCAACTCACGTCTAATAACGCGCAAGGTGCAGTTCAAGTCATTAAATTTTGTGCCGACGATGCGGCGCATCAAGGCATTGAATGCTTTGGAGAGCATTCGATTGGGCCAAGAGTCGATGCGTGGATCGCGCCAGGATGTAACGAATTCGGCGCCTTGATCTATGCGCTCAAGCATCGACTTGAGCGCGTGCGGATCAACCTGTACGTACTGCGGTGAAGTCAGAATCAGTGAACCGCGCGCATGCTCGAATGCACTCGACAAGCAGACGGATTCCCCGAAGCTGCGGTGCAATGCAATCGTACGCACTTGATCCGACGTTGCCTCTTGCAGCGCAAGGCCGTGCTGCCAGACCGCTCCACCAATGCCGTCATAGACGAGGATGCATTCCCAGCTGCGCCCCAGACGGTCCAGCTCGGCGCCAAGGGCGGCGACAACTTCGCTCGGCTCGGCCTCTTTGCGCGTGATCGGGACGACGATCGTAATCTCGGGTGTTGATTCGGTCATCCCCAAGGCCCTCTCATCAGCGGTGTGAAGCGCTGTTTGCCGTGCATGTCGCTCGTTTTAACGACCAGTTCAGCCAGCAGTCCAAGAATCAGGAAGAACGCGCCCGTTCCAACGAGCAGCATCATCGTCAGCATGGACTGTGGTCCGAATCCCTTGCCACCTGCGAGGTTTCCGAAGTTGGTCTGCGTCGTCGCTAACACCCAGACGAAGGCGGCCAGGAACGGCATCGAGAGCAGAGCGAAGTACTGCAAGGGCTTGCGCGAGAAGCTCGACAGCATCTTGACGGTCAGCAAATCGACCAGAACTCTGATCGCTCGCCCAATGCCGTATTTACTCGAACCGAATCGCCGCGGCCGGTGATTGACGACGAGTTCGCCAATGCGTGCTCCACTCGCTTGGGCCAGCACGGGCAAGAATCTGTGCTGCTCGGCATATATAGGGAGGTTGCGAACCAGCGCAGCGCGAAAAACTTTCAGGGTGCAGCCAGTGTCGTGCACTTTGGCGCCGGTCCACCAGGCGATCATGCGGTTGGCCACGATCGACGGCAGCCTGCGCAGCAGCCATCCATCTTTGCGATCTTTGCGCCAACCCGCGACCAGGTCATAGCCCGTCTCGAGCTCTTCAATTAGAGCCGGGATATCCACAGGGTCGTTCTGCAGATCCGCATCGAGCGTGATTACCAGCTCGCCGCGAGAGTGCTCGAAACCGGCCGACATCGCCGCCGTTTGGCCAAAATTCCGACGAAACCTCAGCACGCGCACACGCTCGTCGGCAGCCTGGAAGCCACTCAATATTTCGTAGCTGCCGTCGGTCGAACGATCGTCGACATACAGGATTTCGAAGCTGCGCCGGGTCCGCCCAAGGTGCTCGAAGAGCTCCTCGTTCAGGATGGGCAGGCTCTCCTCCTCGTTAAACACGGGGACGATTACCGAAATTTGAGGCTCTGCAGAGGTCATGGGATCTGGAAGAGTATCGGCACTTAAGGGCGAGGTGGACGATTCGAAGCCGAAAGAGCCGTGCAAGGGCTGCTGAATACAGCCCGGCTCCTCTGGAATCGGCACATACCAGCCCTCTTGTTCTTACAAGCAAGGCCGCTACGATTGGGCTATGGCAGGAATGTCACCGCCCCCTTCTCGCTGGACGGTCCTGCTCGACACGAGTCCGCGACTTCGATATCTCCCCAGTTTGTTGACGGCGTTGGCTTCCGAAGCCAATGAGGGCGCCCGATCGGACCTGCGAGGAACGAGGATTGCCAGGATGGAGGATTTTGCATTGTTGCTCGATCCCCCCACCTCTCGTGGGCGAGCTGTACTTGACGCGGATGAAGTAGCTGTTGAGGACATCGGATTAATCCGGCGCTTCCTGGACAGGACGCCGGCGTGGTCCTTGTTGCTGGTTGGCGTTCGCTCGTCAGCCCCGATCGTGCGCGCCTTTCGATCGCATCCTCGGTCCGAATTTTGGGCCTGGCCAATTGATGTGGACGAGCTGGAACTGCTGCTGACGCCTGACACAGAACACCGGGCTCCCATCACAAGTTTGGCAGAGGCGGCCCATCGAGGAGTTGGATCGACCCGGCGCCCGGGTACAGCTGCGGACAAAACCTTCGCTACGATTCACCACGCGTCGGTGCCGAATCTCGCACGCGCTGCCGATCCGCAGGGCAAAAGGCAGAGAGGTGATTTCGATTGGGATCTTGAGCGAGACCACTCGAAGCTTTCGCCCGAAATTATCGAGATCGAAGCCATCTTGGCCAAACTCCCCGATTCAAGCATCGGCCACCATGGAGTAGGTCAGCCTGATGTGCGTGGGTCCTTGGCCCTCGCGCGCGATTCCGAGCCAGTACTTGGTAGCCATGCGCACCAAGACCCTCATGAAGTCGAATTCGATGATCCCGATGAGGAAGAGCTAGAAGTCACCTTCTCACCGGAGGAACTCTCCGATGCGGAAACCGAAGACGACTCGGATGATCGAGCCGACGAACAGTTGGCCTTCCTCGAGGATGTCGAGAGCGAGATCGATGCCAAGCTCCGCGAAGAAGAGATAGCTGCCGAGTCCATTGCGTACGGCGGTGCGGGCGTCGATGTCATTCCGACGCCGGCCGCGCCGTCGGACGGGGAGTGGGCACGACACGCCCCAGACTTCTATCGCCATCAAGTCGCAGAGCTGGCAGACCTGGCGCAGTGCATCGAACTCTCGCACGAGACGATGCAGCGTGATCCGGAGAAGATACCGACTGAGCTTGAGACTCTCGGTCGAGACGTTCAACGTCTCGTCCAGTTCTCGCGCACCTTGCATCACATGGTCTCGCCGACTCCCGTCGAGAGTCGGCAGTTTGAGCTCGGTACGTTGATCGAAAACTTACTGGGTGAGCTGGTCGCTAGCGAGACACGGATGCCAATGTTCTTGTTCCGCAATGAAACGGGACTGACTGTGTTGGCGGAGCGCGCGCCCCTGATCGACGCCTTCAGCGCACTGCTGCAGTTGATCTGCGCCTGTGCTGAACCTGAGGACCGGGTGCGCGTTGTCACCGAGCGCAAGCCTAGTTCGGGACAAATCCAAGTTGAGTTTCGCTTCCCGAGGGGGCCGCTGACGGATCCCCAATTGGCCGAACTCGCCGTCCCGTATGCATTGCGTCGCGCGCTGCCTGAACTTTCACCAAACGGTCTCGCAGCGGCAGTCGCGATTCTGCGAGGCCACGGCGGATCCTTGGCCTTGCGCCCTATGCCGGGCGAGAACGACAAGCTGATGATGCGGGTCACAGTTCCGGAATCCCCCGCAGCAACAGAAGAGTAGGGTCAGTCCTGCCGCTGCCAGGCTTGGATTCCAGCGCAGACGGCGAATAGGTCGATGAAGAGGAGCCTGATTGGCTCTCTCGTACGCGGCCCAGCTTTGACAGCTGAGCCGGAGTCCCCTACTCGATCGCCCTCCCCATGACCAGACCCGGCAGCGATGCTTTCGCGCCGCGACCTTGGCCGCAACGCGACCAAGACGGAACTCCGTTCGCGGCGCGCCGGGCATGTGTCGTTGGCGCAGATCCAGCTACCGTTGAACGGTACATGAACCTGCTATCTCGTATGGGCTCGATCATGCTTCCGGCTGCGAGTGCTGGAACGGCGGGCGTTGAAATCCTGTTGATCGCGAACGATGAACTCGACCCGTATCGCAAGCTGATCACAGGCGATGCAATACCAGAAGCCGATAGTGCACTGGTGATATGGATCACTCGCACACCCGCCGGTATAGCCGAGCCGGGTATTCACGAACACGTGCCTGCCGACACGGATGACGATCGTGTCTTGACCCTGATGGGCCGCGCTCTTGAACGGCGTGGACTAGAGCAAGAGAACAAGCGTCTGCGAGAGAGCCTTTCCGATCGCTTCCAGCTTGGCAGTGTGGTGACTCGTGACCCAGCAATGGGCCGCATCTTGTCGACGCTCGAGTCCGTCGCAGAGACACGTGCCACCGTGCTGATCAGCGGAGAGAGTGGTACCGGCAAGACGATGCTGGCACGCTCGATGCATCAGCTTTCCTCGCGTCGCGATGGACCCTTCATCGTCGTGAACTGTGGCGCCTTGCCGGACAACTTGCTCGAGAGCGAACTCTTCGGTCATGCTCGTGGTGCATTCACCGGTGCAGTTGAAGCCCGTGCCGGACGTTTCGAAGAAGCTGATGGCGGGACGATTTTCTTGGACGAGATCAACAGCGCCTCGCTCGACCTACAGGTCAAGCTACTGCACGTGATCCAGGAACGCCAATTCCAACGAGTCGGTGAGAGTCAAACGCGCGAGGTCGATACGCGACTGGTGACGGCCACGAACCGTGACTTGATCAAGGAGGTCGCTGAAGGGCGCTTCCGAGAGGACCTGTACTACCGCATTCACGTTGTCGACTTGCACTTGCCGCCCCTTCGCGATCGGCCCGGCGACATCGCGTTGTTGTCCGAACGCATCGTCGGACGCCTCGCCACGGAGTACGGTCGGGTTGTGCGCAGCATCTCACAGCGCTGCTTAGCCGCGCTCGTGGCCTACCCATGGCCAGGAAACGTTCGAGAATTGGAGAACGTTCTCGAGCGTGCGGTGTTGTTATCGACGGGGCCTCGCCTATTCGTAGAAGACCTCGAGGCCAGCATTCTCACGAGCGAGAGCCAGAAGGTCGAGCATGGAGGTCTTGCGCTGGGGCTGGACAGCCTCGCGCGCCTCCCTCTCAAACAGGCCCTCGAGGTTCCCGAACGCGCCATCCTGGAGCGAGCGCTCGAGATCTGTAAAGGTCACCGCGGCCAGACCGCCAAGATGTTGCAACTCAACCGCTCCACCCTGTTCAACAAGATGCGCAAGTACGACTTCCTCGAGCGGGACTTCGGGGATGTGGGCGCGGAATCGAACGGGATCGAAACAAGCTGAGAGTCGACGACGAGCAGTCGTTACATTGACGCCGATGAAACGCAGCGTGCTGATTCCGACCGCACTCGCCCTGGTGGTGGTCACGATTACGATCCGTGGGATCTTTCAGACTACCCCCCGTAGTCCCGTTGAGATCCTGAACGGGGTCCAGGCGATGATCAATGCGGGTGAGTACGACGAACGCATTGCTCTGCGCGAACTGGATCGGGTCCAGTCGATGGCGATCCAGATGGGTGAGAAGCGCATCGAGCTGCAGGCCCTCTCGCTGCGGGCCGAAGTCCTACGCGAACTCGGCTCATTAGAGGACGCTCGCATCACGCTCCAAAGTCTGCTGGAAGCCATGCCAGGCAACCAGCGCATCGAGCTGCGCCTCGCTCGCTTGCTGTCTCTGCAAGCAAAGGATGAAGACGCGCTCGACAGCGTTCGTGAGTTGCTCTCGGCCGACTCGACACACGCAGAGGCCTGGCTGCTCGGCGGCATCTTGCAGCGCGAGCGAGCGAAAAAGAGTCACGACGAGGCGACGCAAATCGCACGTCAGTCCTTAGTGCTCGAACAGTTCTCGGGCGTACGCAAGTGGATCGACGAGCTGTGCTCAAGAGACCCTGCCGACCCGGAGCGACCAGCAAGCAGTGCGAAGCTGGCCAATGTACTACGCACGCGTAACGAGATTGCGTTCGAACGTGTCGCCGATCTGGCGGACCGAGCCTCCGAAGATAATCGAGCCGCTCGCAGTTGTTTCGCGCGCTCCTTCGACGGCCTGGCGGACCCGCGCGCAGCCGAAGGCTTGATCGACATGTGGACGGCCACTGGACACGCAGTAATTGCATGCGAGTTCGGCATGGTTTCGACGCGATTGGCTGAGCTTGGTACTAATCCAGGTGTAGCGCGCGCCTTGCTTGAAGCGTTGAACAAGGCCGACCGAGGTATGGACCTGGCCTCCTTTATGGCGCGTTGGGATTGGGACACAGGCGGTGGTGATTTCGATTTCTATTTGTCGGCCTGCCGCTCCCTCTACGACTTGAAAGCCTGGCGTTCCTTGATACGCGCCGCTGATCTCCTCTCGAAGTACGGCTCCAATCGCGGCAATGACTACGCGACCTTCTTTCAAGGCATGGCGCTAGCCGGTAACGAGCGGCACGAAAACGCAATCAAGAAGCTAGAGACATTCATCCGGTCAGAATCCGACGAACCGGTGCTTGAAGCGCGTGCTGCGAGCTGGATGGCAATAGCAAAATCGGCGCGAGTGCTGGAGATGCATCGTGACGAGCGTGAAGCTTTAGAGGGTTATGATGCGAGCGGTTCCCCGATGCCTGGTGAAGCCTTGCTGCGACTCGTCGAGCTTCAGATCGCGGGCCCACACGCTGCGTCACGCATACCGGAAGAACGTTGGACACGCGCCATGTCTCTTCTGCCGAAACGCACCGAAGAACTCTTCTCGGAGTGGCTCCGCTTGGGAGAGATCTCGGCCAGCCAAGATTCGCGCGATGTCGACGAAATCGTCGCTCGCCTCAAGAGCCGGCGACAAGCATTGCCGACCACGGATGTCGGACCATACACCTTGTACATGGTGGGTCGCGCCCACTTGGAAGACCGGCGGGCATCGAGCGCAGTCAAGGTGGCAGACAAGCTGCTCGAGAATTACCCCGGCCTTTTGCCTGCCATGGACTTGGCCATTGAAGGCCAGTTGAATCGCGGCAACCTCTTAGATGCGAGCCACCGCGTACTCGAACGACTCGAAGCCGTTGGTCGCGACAGCAAGACTGTCGAGTACTTGGGACAACTCGGTACGCAACGCTTCACTCCTGCTCAGACTCTGTTGTCAATGCGCGCGGATCCTTCGCGCACGGGTCGACTCGCGGTGGCACGCTTCCTAATTGAAGAGGGAGAGGCGGAGCGTGCGTTGCGCGCGATCGATGGCATTCGCATAGGTCGAAAGGCCGCGCCAGAAGGAACCGTGGAAGAGCGTGTTGTCGCGGGCCAAGCACTGCTCGAACTCGGTCGCCATGAAGAAGCGGCCGAACGCGTCGTCGGACTCGCGGCCGATCCAGTTTTTGGCGTGTCGGCGCTGACCGTTGAATTCGAAGCGGTCCTGGCCTCGGGCGATGAGCGCGCCATGGGACGCCTGATCGAGCGCACTCTCGCGATCGGCATCCTGTCGCGCGATCTCTATTTGGCGATGATCGACCGCATGCTCGAAACAGGCTTCGGCGATCTGTCGCGCCCTTTGGTCGAGGCTCTAGACGCCCAGGCCGAGACGCGCGGCGGCGACCTCTTCTTGCGCCAAGCCTTACTCGGTGCGGTGACGGGAAACCGTGAAGAGACGATCGAAGGATTGAGTCGCGCCGAAGCCTACCTGGAAGATGGCACGCCCGAATTGGGCCGACTCTTGCTCGCCGTCGATGATCACAGTTGGAGGCTGCTGCCCGAGCGAGTCGCCGAACTACGGGCCGCCGACTTCGTCGCGACTCCGTTCGAAGAAGCGGTCTTGGCCATCTTCGAAGAGCGCATCGAGGCCGGCCAAACGTTGGCGGAGACACAACTAGATGCCGAGCCCGAACGCGCCGAGTGGGCCTTGGTGCTTGCTGCTGCCCAACTGCTGCAAAACCAAGACGTCGTGCTGCCGCCCGACTATGGTGAGCGGGCTGCGATCGAGACGATTCGGTTGTTACGTGGATCCCAGGATTCGGTTCGCGATCCGCGCTTAGTGCTGGGTTTGTTGGTCGCACTCGAGCGGCAGGGTTGGTCGAAGTGGGCCATTCCACGCTTGGTCGAGCTGCGTACCACTGGTGGTGCGGGTCTCGTCTGGCCTTCCTTCCTCGCAGCGCGAGCACATCTCGCGATGGGTGAAGAGGAATCGGCGAACCGTATCCTGACGGCGCTGGTCGGGCGCGCTCCGCGCTTCGAGCCTGGATGGGATGCACTTATCCAGATGACCGAGGATGAGTACGGCGATCCCTATCATTCACGCGTCGTGCGCCTAAAGAAGCAACGCCTCGAAGCACTCGCTGAAGAGGTGCGCGGCGATGCGATGAGCGTCGCTATCGATCAGGCCGCGTCACGCGCTCTGAGCGGGGAGCGACAAGGTGCGATCAAGGATCTGGAGCAAGCACTCGCACAAGCCGAAGCCGAGGCTATCGATCTAGAAGATGCCGAACCGATTGTGGCAGGGCGTGATTTGTTGGCGCGCCTGTTGCGTGAGGAAGGTGAGCTGCTGCGCGCAGCCTCCGAATATGGTCGGGCCTGTGACGCGTTGCCGAACCGCAGCGATCACGCGCTAGTGGCTGAGTTCACGCTAATGCTGAACGGCATGACGCGGCGCAGCTTCGAGACCTTCCCCCTGTCTTCGGAGGGGTCAGCCGCAGATGCCAATCCTGGTACAGAAGCTGAAGACAGTACGAGTCCGACTGTGGAGCCGGATCCTCATTTCGAGAGCTCCCCTACCGAATCCACTGAAATCGCTCCAGCTCATGAGGATGGACAATCGAACACTCCGCTTTCGAATGCTGATCTTAGCGAGAGCACGGAGTCACAGGACTCTGGAGCGGAGCAGCCTCAGGCAAGACCGGCGGACCTCTCTCCCGACAATCCAGACGACAGCGAGCCTTCCGAAGATGAAGGCTCGCTTGGCGCAGGACAACGAGCGTCATTGGCAGCGGCAGAGGAATTGGAATCGATCGACTCCGAGTCACTATTAGGAGCGCCCGAGGCAACCTACGGCGAAGAGTCCAGCGAGAACGAGACAAGCAGCGAATTGGACGAGCCGCAGGGCGAAGCAACGGAGGCAGCGGACAACAACGCCAGTGAACAATCCTCGTCCCTTTCCGCCACCGACTCAGCCTTAGCGCCCCAGCCAGCAGAGGGTATTCGCCCGATCACGACTGCCCAGATGCGGGAAGCGACCGCTGTAGCAACTCTTGCGATCACGCGACTCGACGAACGCTTCCCGAGCGATCCCTTGGTCGCTCTGGCCAAGGCAAGGCTCGAAATCGTGATGCACCCGGGCGACAATGCAGCTGCGACGCGCGCCATCCGAATGTTGACGAACTTCAGGCGCTCCACAGACATCCGCCCGTTGAACGAGCTACGCAAAGGATCGGCCAGCGCGTGGACCAGTTTCCTGCTGCCACGTTCACCGGAGACAGCGCAGCGCTTCGTGGAGCAAGACCTGGCACAGACGCCCGGGAGCATCGAGCTCTGGCTGTTGTATGCGGAGTGCTTGACCAAGCGTGGCCTCGATAACGAAGCGATCGAGTTGTACGAGAAGCTTGTCGCGATGTCGCATGACGCTGCCGCGCACTACGGCTTGGCCTTCTTGCTCGCGAAGCGAGGCGCCGACCCGCTCCTGGTCGAAGCCCAACTCAAAGCTGCCGAGACCGTCGACAAGAAAGGCTCCAAAGCGCGCTCGACTCTGATTCGTCAGATTGCAGGACTATCCAGCCGCAATCCGAAGATGACTAGCATCCTGCGCACACTCGAAACCTTGTGGCGCAGCCGCGATGCAACGGTCGCCGAGATCGACCCGAGCGAGATCGCGCGTGTGTATACGCGAGCCTTGGTCGAGAATGGCGCCGAGGGAGATTTCCGGCAGATCATTCGGTTGGCCTCGGAGATGGTGCACGATGCGACCGGCAACTACGAGCGTGATCACTATCGCGCGCTCGCCGGCGTTTCAGCCCACCTCGAGAGAGCATCTCGTGCTGCGGCTCGCGAGCGTCAGCGCGAACAGATCAGGGATTCGAAAGCGGCCAAGGATTCGGCGGAGAGTGCGGATAAGCCGCCTGCTCCCAGTGCAGAGACCGTGAAAAAGCCCTAGCGGCACGTGTCAGAAGTCCTTGAAAGTCGATCGCAACTGCAGTCTGAGGGCAGGCCCGCGCAGTCGTTCACGCCGAGGCGCCGCAACTCTGAGATGCGTAGCGCGCTGATGAGAACCACCGATCGTTAGCTGTCGAGCAGGTGTCCGCGTTCACGAAGCACTTCCTGCATAGTCCCGAAGCGGAATCGTTCGAGCAGGAGTTGCAAGCGAGGGATGCTACGGGAAAGTCCGACGTAGTGGCGGAAGCGCTTCAAGGCGGGCGCCGGATAACGCGGCTGCTCCGGATCAAACTCCCACGGGTGCATGTACAGCGCCACAGGCCGATTTCTCCGCTCGAGAGAAGCGACGGCCGCGCGATGAATCGCACCAGGTAACAGTCGAAAGTAGCCGCCTCCACCAACCGGTAAGTTGCGCCCGAGGAATGGATACGTAGAAACCGGGAACTCGATCAGCTCTCGTTGCCGGCCCTGATCGTCGGGTGCGCGGATGATCGAAATGCAAGGATCGAAGTCGGGAATGCCGTACACCGGATGTCGCACGGGGTGGATGCTAGAGTCGTACCGATAGCCTCGTTCAAGCAAGACATCAATCGCCCACCAGGTTTCGCGTGTCAGCGTGAAAGTCGAGGCTCGAAAGCCGATTGGCTTGGGCGCACCGGCCGCAACCAAGATGTCTTCCGTGCGAGCCAGATCCTTGCGCAGCCCGTCTTTGCCGAGATCGTTCAGGAACAGGTGCTCGTAACCGTGACTCGCGATTTCGCATCCTGCGTCAATACAGCGCCGGACCCAATCCGGTCTGCGCTCTGCCACCCAACCCAAGAAGAACATCGTCGCGCGTGACCCCGTGGATTCGAGGGCACGAAGAATCGCGTTCATCCCTACATCGAGACGCGATTCAACAGCATCCCAATCATCACGCTCGAAGTGTCCGCGCAGGTTGGCAACTTGAAAGAACTCTTCGACATCGAAAGAAATTGCGTGCAGAGATCCGGAGTCTTGGCTCATGACAGGCTTTCTACGGCTTGCACGACACGACGTGCGTTTCCACGCCATGTCAGCTCGCGAGTCTCGATCGTTTCTCGCGCAGCTCGCGCGAGTCGCGAGCGCATGCCGCGGTCGCGCGCAAGACGAAGGACGGCTTCCAGCAACGCGTCACCATCCCCCGTCGGCACGAGCAGCGCATCTTGTTCATCGCTCAATACCTCACGCAAGTTGGCTTGGTCTGGTGCAATGATCGCCAATGTAGCAGCCATGTACTCATGCAGCTTCAGTGGTGAAGCATAGGAATTGATCGCGGGCACAAGCGCAATGTCAAAAGCCGGCAACAGCGCCGGGATCGTGTCGTGCGGGCGCGGGCCCGCGAAGTGGACGCGCTCAGCGACACCACAAGCGCGCGCCTTCTCGCGCAACTCTTCTTCTGCCGGTCCCATGCCGATCAAGACGAAGCGAGCCTTCGCTAGCTCTTTGTCCCTGAGTCCCTCGATCACCAGGTCCAGCCGATGCCAGTCGCGGTAGTACCCGACGAAACCGAGAACGAGCGCGTCGGTTGCCGCTTCCCCAGCCGGCACTCCGAGGTCGCGCAGCGCGGAAGCTCTTACAGCTTCGCGATCCTGGTATTCGTACTGGTCCAAGTGCACGCCATTGGGAGTCACGAAGATCCGACCCGGCTCGACTCCGAGAGACACCAACATGTCGCCCAGGACCTGCGTGACAACGCAGACACGAGTTGCAGCACGAAAGATGCCAATCTCGACACGTGCCGCCATGCGCGGGAAAGAAAGCCCACGAGTGCGTGAGAGTTCGAGCACCATCGGCGAATTGACTTCCAGGACCAATGGCAAGCCCAGCCGAGCTGCTGCTCGCACCCCAGCCGCGTTGCCGAACGCATAGCGCTCATAAAGTACATCAGGTTCGAACTCACGTGCATCACGACACAGCCGGCGGGTCGCCGGCCATGAGTACGCATACTCAGCCAACTCGCGCGCGAAGTTGGGTAGCAGGCCGGCAAACCGACCCAGCAAACTTTCCGACGGCGCATCCGCAGCATGTCCAGCGGTGTTATCGAGTGATCCGCTGCGGGCCACCAGCGCGCTCTCCTTAACGGAGTGCCCCTCTGCTTCGAACGCGCGAATCATTGACCGAATGTGGACGGCCTGGCCATCCTCGGCCTGCGTGCGATGGTGATAGAGGATCTTCATGCCGAGGGCCAGTCGCAGCCGCGGTCGACCGCCTCGAGCAGCAGTTCTTCGAGCGCGACGCGTGAGGCCTCCCAAGAATAGGGCGCAGCGCGCGCTGCGATCTCCTCAGCTTCGTAGTTCTTGGCCAAGATCAACTCGAGCGCTCGACCCAGGACTTGCGGATCGCGTGAGTCGCACAGCATCTCTTCGGACAAGGGCAACTCGGCTGTGCCCCCTGATGGCGTCGCCAGAACAGGCCGGCCACTAGCCAAGGCCTCGAGCACGACATTAGGACGGCCCTCGCGCGTACTTGTCAGCAGCAGCAGGTCAGCCGCGGCATACCAACGTGCGAGTTCTTCAGGTGGCCGTTCCCCGCACAAGACGACGCGCCCGTCGAGGCCGAGCTTATGCACCTCTCGCTCCAAATCTGCTTGCAAGGGTCCACGTCCGACGAAGTACAGACGCGCCTGCGCCGCAGCCCCGCTGGCGAAAGCTCGCAGTGCCAGAATCGGATCCTTGCGCTCGATCAAGTGTCCGACGACCAAGACGATCGGGCCCTCTGCCGCAATGCCGAGTGATGCTCGAGCAGGCTCGCGCTGCGCTGGCAAGAACCCGGTCGTATCGACACCATTCGGAACCAAGCGTCCCGCGCCTGCGCGACCAGAGAGCTCGTCCATCACACCCACCAAGTCGTGGCTGACTGCGCAGTAGCTAGTCGCTTGCGCCAGCGCCGCTTGCAGTTCGCGGCGCAAATCCTGAATCTCCGCGACTTGCAGTATGTCGCTCCCGCGGCCGGACACTACGGTCGGAACCCCGCGCGAAGTAAGACCCGCGACACAGGCTGCTGCTGGCCATGCATAGTCCAATACACACACATCGACCTTGGCAGACGGTGGCAAGCTCGCTAGACAGCGCTTGGCGAGGCGTCCCGCATTACCGACGGCTCGGCCCGGTACGTGCAGGTAACGAGGTCTGCTGACGAGCAAACCTGAGCGAAGCTCCTGTGCGGCCATACGCGAGCTCTCGCGCCAGGCTTCGGGAATGCCCGGTAGGAAAGACGGTGGAGCGAAAGGTTGCGGATGGAGCACGCGAACTCTGTGTCCACGCTGCGTCATTCCGATCCAGCGGCGCTCCGCAAAGATGCCTTCGTGCGGCCGAAGCTCGCTTGGGTAAAGCGTTGTGATGACGACGATGTCCAGCAGTCTGCGCGGGAGACTCATACCGATGCGAGCCCGCTCACCTCATGACGTCGGCGCCAGTGCTCAAGAACCAAGAGCCCCCACAACGAGCGCGAGTGATCATGCAGGCCGCTAGCGTGTTCTTGCTCGAGAGTTCGCAATGCACTCCGATCGAACCAGTCCTCAGGAATCGTCTCGATCGTATCGTGAACGATGTCACTCAACGGTCCTCGGATCCAAGTCTTGAGTGGCGTGTCGAATCCGCGCTTGGTTCCATCAAGCACGCTTGCTGACAAGCGCGGCCGCAGCGCTTCTCGTAGCCGGTGCTTGCCTCGATTGGCGTTGACCTTTTCGCTGGCTGGCAAGTGCACGAATCTCTCGACGAAACGGTGATCGAGAATCGGCACCCGCACCTCGAGCGACACCGCCATCGAGGCGCGGTCGACCTTGGCCAGGATCCGATCCGGCAGGTTGGTGTGAAAGTCGGCGTACTGTGCGCGGTACAGACTGTCGACTGCGCGTGGTCGATCATAGAGATCGCGGAAGTGATCGAGCGGGTCGTAGGCGCGCAGAGCGGCGCGAACATCCGGCGCGAGCAAGCGTTCTGCTCCTACTCGACTGAGTTGGCTAACGCTGTCGAAGTAAGCGGCGGCAGGATCACGCGCCAGATTGCTCAGGAATGTCTTGGCGCGAAACACGCGCGGGGCCCAGTCGAGCTTTGGATAGAGGCTGCCAAGCGCTCCAGCAATTCTGCGTCCAGGAGCACCAATGCTTTGGCGTACGCGATTCTCAGCCAGGTCATGGACGTAGCGACGATATCCAGCGAAGACCTCATCGCCCCCATCACCCGAAATCGCGACTGTCACGTGTCGCCGCGCCACCTCTGATACCAAGTAGGTCGGCACAGTCGATGGATCGGCCAAGGGTTCGTCGAAATGCCACGGAAGCACATCAACTGCAAGACGCGGATCGGGTTCGAGCACCTCCGTGTGATGCACTGCGTTCAATGCCTTCGCGGTTTCGCGCGCTTGCGCTAGCTCGTCGTGACTTCGCTCGTGAAAGCCGACCGTGCAAGCCACCACGCGCTCGTCGAGTGCTTCCGCCATGCTGCCTACGACCGCGGTGCTGTCGACGCCACCCGACAAAAATGCCCCGAGCGGCACATCGCTGACGAGCCGGTCGCGCACCACGCGGTCGAAGAGCTCGAGCACTTCTTCGTTTTTGGCGGGTCCCCGCAAGCCATCGGTCGGCAGATCCCAGTAGCGTCGTGTGCGCGCCCCCTCTTCCTGTGTCCACTCGAGGACATGCCCAGGAGGCAAGCGATGGATGCCCTTCCAGGCGCTTTCGGCACCCAAACCGTAGCCTTGAATAAGGTAATCAAGCAAGGCTTCGGGCCGCATCTCGCGCGCGAACAATCCTGTCGCGAGCAAAGCCTTGGCTTCGCTGCCAAACGCCAGGCCAGTTGGAGTCTCGCCCCAGTACAGGGGCTTGATGCCGACACGATCACGCGCGAGCAATAGGCGCGGGCGGGCAGGATCACGACGGTCGGCGATCGCGAAGGCGAACATGCCGACCAGATCGTGGACCATGTCGGCGCCCTTCTCTTCGTAGAGATGCGCCAACGTCTCCATGTCCGATCCCGTGCGCAGATGATGTCCGCGCTGAATCAGGCCATCCCGCAATTCGCGGTAGTTGTAGATCTCGCCATTCGAGACCACTGCTACATCGCCTGTCTCGTTGAAGAGTGGCTGATGCCCGCCGCTCACATCGATAATTGACAGCCGGCGAAAACCGAGCGCAAAAGGAGCCTCGGACCACAGCCCCTCGTCGTCGGGTCCTCGATGTACAAGCGTGTCGAGCATCGCTTGCAGCAGTGAGTTATCGATAAAGGCGTCCCGATCGACGGAGACAAAACCAGCGAAGCCACACATTCGTTCAGCTACTCCGGAATCCTGGCTTGGAGACTCTCACGCTCGAGAAGCCTGGCTTGAAGTTCGCCACCAAGGTGCCACCTCGGCGATTGCCGCGATGTTGCGAGACCAGCACGCTGTCAGAAGTCGCATCCAGGGTCTTCATATCCTCACGTGCGATGCGGCCAAAGATCATCACAATCATGAAGTAGTGATAGATCAAGTCGAAGTGGGCGCGATTAAGGAAGACACTACCGATCATGAAGGTGCACAGAGACGCCTCGAACATCGTGCAGTAGTTCAAGATCCAGCTCGCATGGTAGCGCCGCTTCGCCAGGCGGCGCACGGCTTGCACGTCGAGCACGGACCAGAACAGCAAGATTAAGTAGACCAGGAAGGCTGGTGTTCCGCACTCAGCCCAGATCTGTAGATAGCTATTGTGCGCAACCTTCGAGTGATCCTTGGACCGCCAAGGCGAGGTGTCATGCGCAAAGTAGTTGCCCTTGAAGCGACCAAAACCGACTCCGGTCATGGGGTGACGCTCGATCATGTTGCGCGCCACCTTCCAAGCCATCAAGCGGCCCTGGGCCGATCCGTCTGACTCGTAATCGCCAATCGTCGAAATCCGGTCCTTGTACGAAGAAGGCGCGAAAGCCACCGCTGCCAGAACAAGGAACATTCCGATAGCGAGGCCGGCAATGCGGTTGCGCGAGCGCCAGACCATGACAAACACTCCAACGGATGTCGCCAGGAAGGCACCGCGCGAGTGCGTGGCCATGATCGTGATCAGGGTCAGTGGCACTACGATCATCGCCACACGTCTCAAAATGGGCCTTCGCTCGGACAGCCCCATGTAGAAGACAATTGGAATGGATGTTCCCAGCGCCAACGCAAAGTCGTTGTTGTCGGCCAGCATGCCACCCGGTCCCTGGATGATCTTCATGCTGCCGAGTGAGACGATGCCAGCCACGCCACTCTTCACGCCATAGAACGAGAACGACAGCGCGATGACCCACATCATCATCCGCAGTTGCGCTCGATTGAACACAACGGAAGTTGTGAATACGGCCACCCCGACGACCTTGGCGTATTCGATGACGTCCGAGAAGCGTTTGGGCGCACTTCCTTGAGCGAAGAACATCCCAATGAAGATCCAAAGTGGCAAGAAGCCAATCAGGACCGTCCTGCCTGTGACAACGATCGCGCGCCGGTTGCGGTCCGAGAAGAAGCCGGCAAAGGTGACGACCGCGACATAGAACGACCAGCGCTCGAAGCGCGCGAAACCCCAGGCCAAGTCCTGAAGTCGCATGTATGCGAGCATCGAGAACATGAACAACCCCAGGATCGGCCGTCGATAACAGAACGGCAGCGACGAGAGGACGATGGCTGCGACTATTAGGTCCCGCACCTGCCCACCTGGATCGAGCGTGTCGCAAGCGGCGACGGCGTCGGAGGAGCGCACCAGACACGGAGCGTGCCGCGGCCGATCCTCGTCACCCGCGTGAGAGGACTATCCACCGTCTGCAGAGCAACGAGGCGCACTGCCATCAGAGGAAGTTTTGTCTGAAGCCATCGATCGCATTCAACACGCGGTCAGAGAGCAATTCGGGGCGCGCAGTCCAAGCCCAAGTGATGAATCCGAACAAGCCGACAGCACCGAGAGAAACACTGCTGGCCAAGATCCTGATAGACATCCGGCGCATTTTTTGGCCGCGCGTCTCGATCGCATTGATCGTGCCGAGGACGGGGACGAACATCACACGGCCGACATCGCCGACGGTCCGGAAGCAGTTTTTGGTCAGCTCGCCGAGCAACGCGAGTCCCATCCCCAGGCCACAGCCGAGGAACAGGAAAATAAGCACGATCAAAGTCGGGTTCGGCTCGCTGGGCTGCGTTGGCAACTCCACATCCTCGAGAACCTCAAAGGGATCACCACCTGGCCCCTCGACCCACTGCACAGTCTGTTGTTTCTGTGATGCCAGCTGTGCAACCGAATTCAATTCGGTTTCAAGCTGGTCGCGTTGAGACTTCCACGTTTCGATTTCCGCGTAGACCTCTTGTAGCTCGGCCGATTCGGCCTTGGCGTCATCGATTGCCGAACTCAGCGCATCGCGCTGGGTGTGCATTTGGTTCAGCAGACTCTCTTCCTTTTCGATCGACTCGTAGAGGCGCAGCCTAGCTTTGTTTGAGGTCAGCTCGACAGTCGCCACCTCGGCCATCGGAGCCTCCTCCAAGATGCGGATCTCTTGTTCGTAGCTCTCGATCTTGTCGGTGATGGTTTGGTAGCGCGAGTGCGAGGGCTTGTAGCCTTTTTCGCGACGCTCTTGTTGGAGTGTGAGGATGCTTTCGCGCGCCTTCTCGATTTTGAGGGCGGTTACATCCTTACCCTCCGGCTCAGGAACAGCGACCATCTCGGGAAGTCGATTGAACTGCTCACGATCCGCGGCCAACTTCGTTTCGAGCTTCTGAATCTCGAGCAGGAGATCGTCCAGTTCGGCCTGGCTATCCGCCAGCTTGTCAAAGACTGGAGCTTGAACCTCTCCGCCACGCCCACGCTGCGTGGGCGCTGAAACGGGGATGTGGTACTCCTTCAAACGCGCAGTGATCTGGTCCGTCAGATTCTCTCGATCCTTCTCGAGGTTCAGCTTGCGCTGCTTGAGCTCGTAGAAGGCCGAGGTCTCGGCATTGATGCCCTGCTCGAGGACTTCCGACTTCCACGCATCGATAAGCTTAGTCAAGAAGTCGAATGCACGCTGCGGATCCGTATGTGCGAACTTGGCACTGACGATGACCTGACCTGAGCCTGGCGTGGAAGGAACGTCGACCTTGACGTTCTCGCGGACCTTCTTCACGAAGTCGAGCTTCTCGCTGCGGCTGATCTCCATGAACTCCGGCCAGCCCAAGTCGAGCAGGACCGAATGGATTCGATTGATGGATCGGATCTGGTGATCCGCCATCTTTGCTTCGCCGGTCGTATCGGAGGACATGTGCGCGGGTCCACCGCCAGTCGATGAAGTATCGCGCACGAGCACCTTGGTCTCGGTCACGTACTTCTTCGGAATGATGACGGCCACCGAGACGCCGATGCTCACCATCAGCAAGGCTGGGTGGATGATCCACAACAACCTTCGCTTCAGGAGGCCGACGAATTCCTCGACCTGACTATTGCTCTCGACTTCGACTGCCATCTCTGGGCTCGTGTATGTTCCCGATCAGAATCCGAAGAGGCCACCGGTGCCGCCAAATCCGCCAGCGCCACCGCCACCGCCGCCACGTCTATTACGGCCGCGACCTCCACCTTGGGTCTGGATTCCGAACAGCGCGCCGCCGACTCCTGATATGACTGAGGTCAACGGGGTCATCAGGGCCTGGATGAAGTAACCGACTTCAGCCAAGAAGGTCGGCGGTACGTAAATGATGTCGAGCTCTTTGACCTCGACGTTCCAGGTCGAATCTCCCAACTGAATCATGTCGTCGATATTGACGTGAATGATGAAGGGATCGACTGGGTCAGGTCGAATCAGGCGCACTCTTCCCAAGTTCGCTTTGAACTTGTCCGGGCGCGCCTTCATGACGGCCTGCCAGATCGTTAGATCGCCATCGAACTTGGTCGGGCCCTCGTTGCCGACCTCACCGTAAATGTAGTACAGCTTGCCCTTGGTCCGAATCTGAACCTGGATGTTCGTCTCGTCGTAGTACGGGCTGTACTTCTCGGTCAGGAGCGCCTGCAGTTCGTTGCGCGTATACCCGGCCACGTGGGTCGTTCCGATCTCGGGAAGTAGGACTGTGCCGTCAATGTCGACCTTCTGGCTCAGCGTCAGCTCGTCGGGGTGCAGCACGTCGTGAACTTCGACCGTGTCACCGATCGTGACGTAGTTCTCCTCCTCGACGTCCCCGATGTAGTCCTTACCGAAGCCCGAAGTGTTCAGGTACTGTAAGAGGCGTTTGTCGGGCGCAGAGCTACAGGCCGCCAGGATCGAGAGAGCGATCAGCAGCCTGCAGGTGGGAGTGGTTAGTGAGCGGAGGCGATGTCCCATGATTGGGCAGAGGTGGAATCGTCGTCCGGATCGGATGATCACCGGCGACTCCGGCAGTTGAACCCGGCGGCGCTCAGAGGTCTCGGCCGAGGAGACCAAGAATCCGAGCCAGTCCGTGCTTCTTACCGATGTGCCGGACCGAGTTCAGGAAAGAGCTCAGCGGCGATGCGGTCCTACGCTGAACCAGATTGGTGTTCGCGAGTCCCCACCGCAAGCTTGGAAGCTGGAAGCGATAGTTGACGGTGGCGACAAAGAGCAAGTCACAGTCTGCAGCCATCAAGAATGGCCGGGCCGACAGCGCCCATTTGAAGGGACAAGGGTCAGGACTCCATTAGCGGAATCCCGGTGGCGGAATCCCAGCATCGGCCCCCACCGACGACAACCAGCCCCAGCGATCATCCGCGGCCGCCGTACTGCAGTTGGTAGTACTCGCGGTAGGCGCCACTACGGACGCCCTCAAGCCACTCGTCGTTCGCAAGGTACCACTCGATCGTCTTTGGCAGCGCCTCTTCGAAGGTGTAGCGCGGAGTCCAGCCGAGTTCACGCTCCATCTTGGCCGCATCTATCGCGTAGCGTCGGTCGTGTCCCGGCCGATCTGTTACGTAGTTGATCAAGGAATCCGGCTTGCCGAGGCCCTCGAGGATGCGACGAACGATGTCGATGTTCGGATACTCGTTGTGCCCACCGATGTTGTAGACCTCGCCTGATTCGCCGGCTTCGGCCACGCGCAAGATCGCTTCGCAGTGATCGCGGACATAGAGCCAGTCACGGATCTGCATCCCATCGCCATACACGGGCAAGGCTTTGTCCTCGCGCGCGTTCTGGATCATCAGCGGGATCAGCTTCTCCGGGAACTGGTACGGACCGTAGTTGTTGGAGCAACGCGTGATGCACGCATTCATTCCATGCGTGTGGATCGCTGCGCGCACCAGCATGTCGCTGGCAGCCTTGCTCGCCGAATACGGAGAATTCGGAGCCAGAGGCGTATCCTCGGTAAAGAAACCTGTCGCGCCCAGACTGCCGTAGACCTCATCGGTCGACACATGAACAAAGCGGCCGACTTCGCGCTTGCGCGCTTCATCCAGCAGGATCTGCGTGCCAGCAACGTTCGATTGCACGAACGGCAGACCGGAGAGGATCGAGCGGTCGACATGACTCTCGGCGGCGAAGTGGATGACGTAGTCGATAGCACCAGCTGCCTCGAAGGCACCCGCGACATCTTCTTGGTTGGTGATGTCACCGTGCACGAAAGTGTATCCCGGGTGCTTCTCGACCGAAGCTAAGCTCTGCAAGTTGCCCGCATAGGTAAGCGCATCCATGTTGACGATGCGCCAACTCGGACGGTCCTGGGCCAGCATCTGAACGAAGTTGGCGCCAATGAAGCCAGCGCCACCGGTGACGAGAATAGTCTTGCTCATGCGTCTTCGATCCCCAGGTAGGTCTTCAGGGCGTCTTGCCAGCGCGCGAGCGGCGCGCCGCGAAGTTCGGCTAGTTTTTTGCAGTCAAGCACACTGTAGGCGGGACGAGGGGCAGGGCGCGGAAACTCATTGGTACTGCACGGCTCGACTTCCACTTCCTCTATACCGGAGTACTCGAGCGTGGCCACAGCCAAATCGAACCAAGAGCATGATCCTTCACAAGCGCCGTGATAGATCCCAGATTCGCCCTTATCCAGCACATCCCAGAGCGCGGGCGCCAGTTCGAGAGTCGAGGTTGGGCTGCCCATTTGGTCAGAGACGACCTTCAAGTGATCGCGCTCGCGAGCGAGTGCCAGCATCGTGCGCGGGAAGTTCTTGCCGCGCGGCCCATAGAGCCATTGTGTGCGAACGATGCGCGTGCCATCCGGCCAAGCCTCGATGGCTGCACGTTCTCCAGCCAATTTCGTGCGGCCGTAAGCGGACAAAGGTGCGACCGCATCGGACTCAACATAGGGCACATCGCTCGTGCCATCGAACACGAAGTCGGTGCTTACCAAGACCAAGGGCGCACCTGCGCGCGCACAGGCGCTCGCCAAGACACCACATGCCCGTCCATTGACCGCGAGCGCGAGCTCTTCGTCCTCTTCGGCCTTATCGACCGCCGTGTAGGCTGCCGTATGGATAACACCATCGAATGGACCGGCGTCCGCGAACAGCTTGTCGACGGCTTGTTGGTCGGTCAGGTCGATGCCGACATAGGCGACACCAGAGGCCTCGAGCAAGTCGGTTCCGATTGCGGTGACTCCGTCCGGCGTCCCGAGCAACACTTGGCTGCCCAGCATTCCAGCACCCCCTGTCACAAGGACGCGGCGCAGACTATGGGTTTCGGATAATTCGCTCAATCGATTGGATCGGGGCTCGATGGGTTGCTGGACAGGTGCTTCGCTTCGAGCGGGTCAGAGTGGCAGGCGCCCGCATCGATTCGTGCAAGACGGAAGCGTCAATCTAGGAGGTTCGCGCCAGTCTCTTGAACCAAGGTGGCGGCCGAGTGCAGTGACTCGAAGGTTCCGGCATCCGTCCACCAGCCATCCAAGACTTGGTAGGTCATCGATTCGTCTTTGATGTACCAGTTGTTCACGTCAGTGATCTCCAGTTCACCGCGCCCGGAGGGCTCGAGTGTCTTGATGATGTCCCAAACGCGATCGTCGTACATATAGATGCCGATCACTGCCAAGTTAGACTTGGGCTCGGTCGGCTTTTCGATGATCTCGACCACTTTCTCGCCGTCGAGATAGGCCACACCGAAACGCTCGGGGTCGTGGACCTCTTTCAACATGATCTTGGCGCCTTTGCCCTGCGCCTTGAAGTCCGCGATACCCGCCCCGATGTTCTTCTCAATCAGGTTGTCGCCCAATACGACGGCTATCGAATCACCTGCGGCCCAGTGTTCGGCCAAGCCAAGAGCTTCGGCGATGCCGCCCTCGCCCTCTTGGTAGGTGTAGTTCAGGTGCTTCAGACCGAAGTCTTTCCCGTTGCCAAGCAAGGAGAGGAAGTCACCCGACTTGCGCCCACCGGTAACGATCATGATGTCGTCGATGCCGGCGTTGACGAGCGTCTGGATCGGGTAATAGATCATCGGCTTGTCAAACACCGGCAGGAGGTGCTTGTTCGTGATCTTGGTCAGCGGAAACAGGCGCGTGCCCAGTCCGCCGGCGAGAATGACGCCCTTCATGGCTTCTTGATGATTCCGTGTATCTGACAGGATCGACAGGTGATTGCGTCGCTGATGATGAGGCTGCGCAGCGGTTGCTGGCTTCCAGGGCCTAAGGCCCACATGCTGCATCGTCCGACGACGCCGGAAACCTTACCGAACACTAGGCGTTCGGGTAGGCATTCATGGAGCTTTGGCAGGTTGTGAACTCTGCTTTCACCCCGAACTGGCCTCCTTCGAGGCTGCAGAGGTCACTGCGCGGGCGTGATACCAGGTCATGAACTGAGCCAGACCCTGCTCCACCGTCGTCGACGGAGCATAGCCCAGGCCCTCGCGGGCCTTGTCGACTGAGGCATAAGTAACGAGGACATCGCCTGGCTGCATAGGAAGACGGTTCAGGACAGGGTCCTTCCCACAAGCGATTCCGATGGCGCGGACTAGCTCGTCCAGGCTAGTCGTGGCCGACTCGCCCAGGTTGTAGATCTCGTAGCCCTTGCATCGATCCAGCGAGCGGACCACGCCATCGACGATGTCGTCGATATAGGTGTAGTCCCTGCGCGTCGACCCATCGCCGAAGAACGGCAACGGCTCGCCGGCCAGCGTCTTACGCACAAACTTGTGAATCGCCATCTCGGGGCGTTGCCGCGGTCCGTAAACGGTGAAGAAGCGCAAGCAGGTAGTGTCGACGCCGTAAAGATGGTGATAGGTGTAGGCCAGCAACTCGCCGGCACGCTTGGTCGCTGCGTAGGGTGACACCGGATGCGGGATGTCGTCGGTCTCGCGGAAGGGAACGTTCTCGTTGCCGCCGTAAACGGAAGAAGATGACGCGAACACGAAGCGCATCTCGGGGCGCTTGCGAAGCTCCTCTAGTAAGAGCAGCGTGCCGCGTACGTTAACTTCTTCATAGAGCAGAGGATCCTCAAGCGAGGGCCGCACCCCGGCCATGGCCGCGAGGTGGACGATTCCATCCGGCTGGAACTCCTTAAAGATCTTGGCGACAAGTTGCTGATCACGAATATCGCCTTCGATCACACGCAAGGCTTGGGGTCGCGATTCGCGCTTGGCCAGCGCTTGCATGGAGCGCACATTATCGCGTTTGATCTCGGGATCGTAGAAATCGTTGAAGTTGTCGAGCACCCATACAACATCACCACGTGCGAGCAAACGTTCGCATAGGTGGGAGCCGATGAATCCCGCACCGCCTGTCACGACGACCTTCATGGGAGTATGAGTCGTCATTCGACCGTCACACTCTTGGCCAAATTCCGCGGCTTATCGATGTCACATCCGCGCAAATCGGCGATGTGATAGGAGAGAATCTGCAACGGAATTGTATTCAAAATCGGCGAGAGCCACTCACTTGTCTCAGGGATCGACAGTGCTTCATCTGCTTGAGAATGACTCAATGGATCGGAGCCAACGCTGATGATGAAGCCGCCACGCGCTTTCACCTGTTCCAAGTTGGAACGCACCTTGTCGTGCAACCGACCGAGCGAATTGACAACCAGGACCGTCATGCGCGGTTCGATCAGTGCAATTGGACCGTGTTTCATCTCGCCGGCGGGGTAACCCTCGGCGTGCATGTACGAGATTTCTTTCAACTTCAGAGCCCCTTCCAGCGCGACCGGATAGTTAATGCCGCGCCCAAGAAACAGGAAGCCCTTCGCGTTCTGCTGGATCTCGGCGATCTCGCCGAGTCGTTTGACGAAGTCGGCTGTCAGCAGCTCTTCGACCTTGGGCTTCAGCCGACGCAGCTCGGTCAATAGTTCCAAACCGCGCTCTTTGTCGATCGCACCCTTGGCGCGCCCGATTCGGATCGAGAGCAAGAATGCGGCTGCAACCTGAGCAGTGAAGGCTTTGGTCGAAGCGACACCAATCTCGGGTCCGGCCTTGGTCAGAATGACGTGGTCTGCCTCGCGCACCTGAGTGCTCCCGTCAACATTGCAAATCACTGCGATGGAACAGCCCAGCTCGCGTGCGCGCCTTGTCGCCGCCAGCGTGTCTGCCGTCTCGCCAGATTGGCTGATGGCAAGCACCATCGTTCCAGGGACCAGGTGCAAGTCGCGGTAGCGAAACTCGGACGCATACTCGACATCGACCGGCAAGCCGGCCAGGCCTTCGATCATATAGCGCCCAACCAAACCAGCATGCAAAGCAGTGCCGCATGCCAGCACTTGAATGCGCTGAACCCCGGCCAAGGCTTCGTCGGAGAAGAACGGCGTACCGTCCGCTCGCGAACCAAAGTTCACATCCCCCGCCTCGTCATCAAGGTATTCCGCCACCGTGCGCGCAATGGCTGCGGGCTGCTCGTGGATTTCCTTGAGCATGTAGTGCCGGAACTCACCCTTGCCGGTCTCCTCGGCGTCCCACTCGATGTGGATCGGCATGCGGTCGACGACGAGGCCCAAGGCGTTGGTGATCTTGACTGCGCCCGGCGTCAGGGTCGCGATATCACCATCTTCCAGGAAGATGATTTCGTCCGTGTACTCCAGCAGGCCGAGCGGGTCCGAGGCCAAGTGCGCCGCGTCACCTTCAACTGCCAGAGCGAGCGGCGGGCCTTGGCGGGCACAGATCAGCTCCGTGCCATTCGCACCAATCGTGACGACGGCCAGCGCGTAGTAGCCGTCGATCAACGCCAAACTGCTGCGCAGTGCTTCTTCGAGTGACTTCCCGCGACTGCGTTCGCGCTCGATCAAGAAGGCCATCACTTCGGTGTCCGTGTCGGATGCGAACTGGACCCCTTCCGCTTCAAGTCCCGCCTTCAATTCGGCGTAGTTGTCGAATATGCCATTGTGCACCAGCGCCATGTCCGGACGCGTCGCCCCATGCGGGTGTGCGTTCAAGTCGGTCGGCGCGCCATGCGTCGCCCAACGCGTGTGACCGATCCCTGCCTCAGCGCCCGTGGTATCCGCGCCACTCAGCGCTTTTTCCAGCTCATTCAATCGACCCGCACGCTTGGTGATCTCGACCGCGCCATTGCGTACGAGCGCCAGACCCGAGCTGTCGTAGCCCCGGTACTCCAACAAGCGCAAGCCGCGAATCAACCCATCCGTGACGGTTCCGGCTTGCCGGATCGTTCCAACGATGCCACACATACGGAGCTACCTGGCTGAGGAATCCGACTCGATTCGTTGTTGGAAGTAGGCGAGGGTGCGCCGCAGCCCGTCGTCCAAATCGACCTTTGGCTCCCAGCCGAGAATCGTCCGAGCCTTGGTGATGTCGGGCTGACGTACCTTCGGGTCGTCTTCCGGCAGCTCTTTGTATTCGATGACCGAGCGCGAACCCGTCATTTCGATCACTTTCTCGGCGAACTGAAGGATCGTCATCTCGGTCGGGTTGCCAATGTTTGTCGGCAGCACTTCATCCGACATCAGCAGGCGAAAGATCCCCTCGACCAGGTCATCGACATAGCAAAAAGATCGAGTCTGGCTGCCGTCGCCAAAGACGGTCAGCGGCTCTCCCGCCAACGCTTGCGACATGAAGGCCGGCAGTGCGCGACCATCGCGCAAGCGCATGCGCGGTCCGTAGGTGTTGAAGATGCGAATGATCCGAGTCGCGACATCGTGGTAGCGATAGTAGGCCATCGTCATCGCTTCTGCGAAACGCTTGGCCTCGTCATAGACACCGCGCGGACCGACCGGATTGACGTTACCCCAGTAGTCTTCGGACTGCGGATGAACCAAGGGATCGCCGTAGCACTCCGATGTGGATGCCAGCAAGAAGCGAGCGTTCTTGGCCTTCGCCAACCCGAGCGCAATGTGCGTACCTAGCGAGCCAACCTTCAGCGTTTGAATCGGAAGCTCGAGATAGTCGATCGGGCTGGCAGGAGACGCGAAGTGCAGAATCGCATCGAGCCTGCCGGGCACGTGGATGTACTCGGTGACGTCACGCTTCTCGAAGTGGAAGGTCGGGTGCGAGAACAAGTGCTCGACGTTCCGGAGGTGACCGGTGATCAGATTATCCATGCAGATAACCTCGTAGGATTCATTCAAGAACCGCTCGCAGAGGTGACTGCCAAGGAAGCCGGCGCCGCCGGTGATGAGTACGCGATTACGGATCATGAGTGCTGGTTCTCGACAGGGTTGTCCGTCGAGTCGTTCGGTGCGGAGTGAGATGCGCGAAGTGCTGCGGGCGGAGCGAAAGTCACGGGTTCGAGTCGGCAGTGGGCTCGCCGCCACTCGCCTCCTCAGTCGATCCTGTCGCGGATTCGGTGTCGGCCGGCGGCTCCACTTCACCCAGCGGCAAGAAGGTGAAGGTTTCGCCAGGTTCGACCTCGATGCGCACGCCTTGGCCACGCACTTCGTGATCACCCTGGGCCGTGAAGCGCACGCCGGCGTGCAATTGTTCGATCGCAACATCGCCACGCGCTTCGAGCGGACCTGCCGGACCATCGACGCTCTCGAAGCCCGGATCATCGAAGACGGGCGCTCCACCACTGGCGATAAGCGGCAGGTCGATTACGTTCCCAGGATCGAGCTCGATCCGCTCTTCGCGATACGCGAGTCGAGCAATGCCCTTGGACTGGTTTTGAATGCGCAGAATTTCCGGCGTCTTTTGAACGACCAAGATGGGGCCCGATTCGGCAGACAAAATTCCGCCGCCAATCAACTCGACCTGATCACCCTCAACCATGTTCACCCGCATGCGCGTGACTTCGCGCATGATGAAATGGGGCTCGCTTCGACTCGGCGAACCAACAATTCCGGAACCACGTCCGAAGAAGATCACCGCCGAACCATTCGGCCAGATCACCTCGCCGCGTCCGCCGGCTCCTACGAAGACCCAGCTGCCTGCCTTGGCCCGATCCTGCTTGCGATAGTACGAGAAGGGATAGGACGAAGCGCGGCCGGCTGGCCGCAGTTGAACTGGATCTGCGTGCCGTACGACCAGCACTTCTTCCGTACCCGGCGGATACGACTCCAGGCTGCCCTTCGGCAACGGATCGGTTACTCCCGACATGGGGCCCGGCAGTCGCTGCGTGCTCAGGTAACAACTGCTTCCCAGACATAACAAGCTCGGCGCGATTACACGCGTGAAGCTCCTGCGTAGGCGCGTGACCGCAGCCAGTGGCAGCATCTTGGTATCCGGGAAACAAGTTTTCATCTGGTATCTCCAGCGCTAGCCGATTGAGAGCTGAAGTACTTTTCGATGAAGCCCGTATCGTGCGTCCCCAGCTTGAAATCAGAGTGCTGAAGGATGTCGTATTGAAGCGGAATGGTGGACTTCGGCCCTGTGATCACGAACTCACCAAGAGCTCGCAACATGGTCTGAATCGCGGAGTCGCGATCCTTGCGGTGCGTCAATAGCTTCCCAATCATCGAATCGTAGTTCGGCGGAATTCTGTATCCACTGTAGCAGTGAGTGTCGACGCGGACGCCGGGCCCCCCGGGCGGGACGAAGGCTTCCAGCAAGCCTGGCGATGGCTGGAAGTCGCGGGCGGGATCCTCGGCATTGATTCGGCACTCGATCGCATGACCGGTGACCTTGATGTCGCTTTGCGTCATGCCCAGCGGCTCACCGGCTGCTAGGCGCAACTGCTCATGAATCAGGTCGATTCCGGTCACGAGTTCAGTGACCGTATGCTCGACTTGGATTCGAGCATTTACCTCGATGAAGTAAAACGCACCGTCCGGTGCGAGGATGAACTCGACCGTTCCAGCGTTGTGATAGTTCGATGCTTTCGCCATCCGAACAGCTGCTTCACCGATCGCGACTCGCTGTTGATTCGTCAGCGCAGGAGAAGGCGCCTCCTCAATCAGCTTTTGGTGGCGCCGTTGAATCGAGCAATCGCGTTCACCCAAGTGGATGATGTTGCCGTACTTGTCGCCCAGAATCTGAATCTCGATATGGCGCGGATGCTCGACGAACTTCTCGATGTAGACAGTCTCGTCGCCAAAGGCCGCCTTCGCCTCGGCGCGGGCCGAATGGAAACCGGTCAACAGGCTCGGCTCGTTCGATGCGACGCGCATGCCGCGTCCGCCACCACCCGATGACGCCTTGATCAGTACGGGGTAACCGATTTCATTAGCGACCTTGATTGCGGTCTCTTCGTCCGGCACCTCCCCATCCGATCCGGGCACGGTCGGCACACCGGCATTCATCGCGATCTCACGAGCGCGTGCCTTATTGCCAACCGATGCGATCGTTTCTGGATCCGGACCGATGAACGTGATTTTGCAAGAGTTGCAGACTTCCGCGAAGTGTGCGTTCTCGGCTAAGAAGCCATAGCCCGGATGAATGGCCTCGACATCGGCGATCTCTGCGGCAGAAATCACCGCTGGAATATCAAGATACGAGCGCGCGCTCGCAGCCGGCCCGATGCAGATCGTCTCGTCTGCTTGTCGCAGATAGAGAGCGTCAGCATCGGCTTCTGAATACACCGCGACGGACTCAATGCCGAGTTCACGGCAGGCGCGGATGATGCGCAGCGCAATCTCTCCGCGATTGGCAATCAGGACCCTTCGGAACATCAGTTCAGCCCTTCTTGACGAGGAAGATGGGCTGACCGAATTCGACGGGATCACCGTTCTCGACCAAGATCTCGACGATCTCGCCGCGGCACTCGGCCTTGATCTCATTCATGACCTTCATGGCCTCGATGATGCAGATGGTTGTCTGCTCATCGACTCGCTGACCGACCTCCGAGAAGGGATCGGATTCCGGCGAAACGGCGCGATAGTAGGTACCGACCATCGGACTTGTGATCTCGTGGATGGAAGGATCACGCTCGGCAGGAGCGTCGCTCGCAGCCGCGGGTCCAGCTTGAGGTACTGCACCCCAGTTGACGGGCGGTCCCCCGGCAGGCGCTCCCCCCATCATCACGACCGGAGCGGCCACGGGCGTCGCAGCATCCGCGTTCCCACCACGCTTCAGATGTACGCGCATGCCGGCGTTCTGATCGTCGATCTCCAGTTCGGTGACCTCTCCGCGCTCCATCAGGCGGACTAGGTTTCGAATCAGCTTCAGGTCCATGCGGTGACTCTTAGGGGGAGGCTAGGGCTGTGCGGGAAGGAAGATATCGCTGATCCTCCGGCAGAGGTGCGCATGAAGCGCAGTCGCGGTCTTCGGCGCGACAGCATAGCCAGGTGGCGAGGTGCCTTCACAGCCCAAACACGGCTCTTCCCGGCTGGTTCTGGCCGGAAACAGCGCATAAACGGGCCGAAAGTGCTCAAAAATCCGCTGGTATTAGGCGAGCGTAGGGTCTAGCCCTCGCCTAGATGGCCTACAGGAAGCGTAAGGCGGGCTAAATGCGAGTCAGTCGCGACGCCAATGACCGGAACGCCCGCCGCTTTTTTCCAGCAACTCGAGCGAGGAGATCTCAATCCCCTTCGAAATGCCCTTGGTCATGTCATAGATCGTCAATGCGGCGACGCTCGCCCCCGTCATGGCCTCCATCTCGACCCCTGTCGGTCCGCTGCACGCAACTCGGCAGCGCACTTCGAGCATGTCCTGCTGGCACTCCTCGAATTCGATATCGATCGCGTCCAAAGACAGCGGATGGCACATGGGAATCAGGTCACTCGTGCGCTTTGCGCCTTGGATCGCAGCAATTCGGGCCACTTCGAGCACGGCCCCCTTAGGGCCCTGCCCTGCCAGAACATCGGCCAGCACCCCAGCGGGGAAGCGAATCCGCGCCCGTGCGACGGCCTCACGCCGGGTGACGGACTTTCCACCCACATCGACCATGCGTGCCTCGACGCCTTGCGGCCCCTTGCGCAAATGACTTAGGCGAGGGTCTAGCGCGGGCTTGCCGCCAGCCTCAGGTGATTCAGAATCCGGAGTCATCGTTGGAGTCGGAGCCAGGTCCGAGCTAATGGAAGCGGTAGGCCAAAACTGTCGGAGCTTATACCTGCGGAAGGTTTACGAGCGTGAAACCCTCTTCGAGCTCTCAGAAGGCCAGGCCCACTGGAGAGGAGAATCATACATGGGGTAGTCCGGGCAGTATGACTTCGGTAGCTTCCCTCCGACAACGGAAGTTCGTCCGTAGAGTGCCGTACACGCAGGTCAACGGTTCTCGTACCTAGAACATGCGCCGCGCGAAGGCGGCTTCGCGCCATCGATACAGACCAGCCCTACTTCTGAAACCCAGCGGACGACGATAGCGGAACGAGCCCACCTCGATCTCGGAACAACCTATGACAACGACCACTCGCGCCCATCTCCTGCTGCCCGTCATCTTGATCAGCGCCGGTTTGAGCTCCGCCGCCCCCGCTCCGGTGCAACCGACGAGCGAACCGACGAGCCAACCATCGATTCTGGACGAACTCGACGACCTGGTGCAGGAACGCATCCGCGCGGCAGAGAGCTTGGAAATCCAAGCCATCTGGACTGAAGCCCACGAGCTGGCAATTTTGGTTGGTGACGAAGAGGGTGCCGCTTTCGATGCGGCGCTCGACCGCGCACTGCGCGCCGACATCGGCGGCGCCAACAAGGGCCGCCTCTTGATCGGAGCCGCCCGCCTCTTAGGTGAAGAGATCGATTGGGAGCTGTGGACGAAGGGCTTGATTCCGCTGCTCAAAGAAGAAGGTGCAGTCGGCATCGGCGCCGCGGACCTACTTGGCAACAAAGATGTTCGCAGCGGTGCAGACGAAGATTCACTAAAGGCTCTCGGTGATGCTTTGTGCGCTGTCGCAACCGATGGCAGTCGCAGTACCGACCTTCGCGTGCAAAGTGCAATCTCGGCCCACCGAGTTGGCTTTGGTCAACACATCTCGACCGGTCGGCGAGTGCTGTATGACTTCATGGACTCTGCCGATCCCAAGCTGCGCGCAGCGGGAGCCCTAGCCTTTGGTCGCTTGGGCGTGATCGAAGAAGTACCGAACGTCGAAGACGAGTTGTCGCGCATGGCCAGCCTGCCCGGAATCAGTGGGCAACTGGCTGCCTCGTACCTTAAGCAGCAGGAAGTGCGACGGCACATGGAACGCCAGCTGCGACGCGAACGCGAACGCGCGAAGTCGCTGGTTTCAGCAGGTGGCGGCGGTGGAGTCAGCCCTGACTTGGCACGCGTCGAAGCGGTGATCGAACTCGTGCGCGAGCTGCACTTGGAAGGTGACAAGGTCACGCGCGACGAACTGATCGGCGCCGCGATCAACGGCATGCTGCAGAGCTTGGACCGTCACTCTTCCTACTTCTCACCCGAGTCCTACAAGCGCTTCGAGCAAGATCTTGAAGCGGAGTATGGTGGCATCGGTGCTTATGTCGGCATCGATCGCACGGACAGCTTGTTCACGATCACACGCCCGATCTATTCCGGTCCCGCCTACGAGGCCGGTCTGGCGACTGACGACAAGATCGTACGCATCGGTGACTGGCCGACGATCGGCGAAGAAACCGACGACATCATCAAGCGTCTCAAGGGCAAGCCAGGGACAGACGTTCAACTCTTCGTTTGGCGCCACGGCATGGATCCGGGCCTGATCGAGCGTCCTACTGAGGACATGGCGATGACGCTGCAGCGTGCGCAGATCACGATTCCCCCGGTCCACTCTGAATACCTGCCCGGGGACATTGGATTGATCGAGTTGACGACCTTTAGCCGCGTCGCCAGCCAAGAGCTACTGACGCGCGTGATGGAGTTCAACAAGAAGGGCATGAAAGGCCTTATCCTCGATCTGCGCAACAACACAGGTGGCCTGCTTTCGGAAGCCGCGAACGTGGTCGACATCTTGATGCCGAAGGGCATCGATGTCGTCAGTACCGAGAACCGCTTGGGTCGCAGCAAGTCGCTCAAGACGCGCATGCCTTCCGCTATCGATGAAGACTTGCCGATGGTGGTATTGATCAACCGCTTCAGCGCATCCGCGGCCGAGATCGTGTCCGGTGCCATGCAAGACCACGGGCGCGCCAAACTGATCGGCCAGCGCAGCTTCGGTAAAGGCTCCGTGCAAAACCTGGTTCGCTTACCCAATGAGGATGACGACCAGTACGCCGACGAGAATGGCAACCGCCGCCACGACAACTGGGAAACCATCACCAAGGATTGGGATGGTGACGGCGAGTTCGACTATGCCCCGCGTATCAAGCTGACGATTGAGCGCTACTTGCTTCCCACGGGCCGTTCGATTCACCGCGAACTTGATGACGAAGGCAACATCGTCAACCCGGGCGGTGTTTCCCCCGACACCGAGGTTGCTGCACGTCGCTGGCCTCAGTGGCGTTTGGCCGAGATGCGTCGCCTACAACGCGAACGCGTCATTCGTGATTGGGCGACCGAGAAGTCCAAGGATCACATGGCCGATTTCGAGCGCTTGGCCTATAGCGATCGCAGCGAGGCGCGCTCCTACCCGGGCTTCGATGCGCTCTACAGCAGCATGGAAACAGTGTTGCCGGAAGAGGACGTGCGCTACTTGATGCGCCTCGAAGTCCGCCGACTCGTCCAGGACCGTCGCGGCGAAGCCTTCCCTCAGGGTGATTACGAAGAGGACTTGCAACTGCAAGAGGCCATTCGCGTCGTACTCGAAGAAGGCGGCCAGCACGGCGTGGACTCAATAATTGAATACGCTTCAACCTTCGACGACGCCGACGCCGTCGACGATCTCGGCCCGTCTCGAAGAACACTGTTTGCCGGTGAGCTCGGTGGTCGCATCGATCAAGCCATGGCGCTGATCACCGAGGCCGAGGGCGGCATTGGGCTCAGTGGCGAGAACTTGCAAGAGCTGTATCAGGTGTTGGAAGCCATCAAAGGCGAAGAGAACTGAACAGCGCGGGAACCTCATGAGGTGGCGGGCATTGACCCTCCGGCCTCTTTGGCTCTTCCACCAAATCGAGACCGCCCGGGCAGCCCTGCTGCTCGGGCGGTTTGATTTTTGGGTAATACCTGCGCCCCAAACTTCTTCCCGAAGCCTCTCGATTACCCACTGATCGATCGTCAGAAACGGCTAGATCTGACAGAGAGCATTCCTCCGTGGACTCTCCTGGGCTAGATTGCCGGCGCTGCACTAGTAGGCTGCCCTAAAAATGCCGATCCATTCCTCGGGCCCAGCGAATCGTCTGGCTGCGTTGCCAGGACTCACAAATATCAGTCCACTATGCGCGGAAGCTGGGCGCCTTGCCTGTCAATCCGGTGACCCCTATTCCTTGAACCGGACTCTTTAGAACGCCCCGCTAAGGGCTGCTGCCGCATGATTGCCGTCTTTTGCGATCTGCCGTGAGATATCGCGGGTACCCTGACATTCCTAAATGCAACTTCGAATAGCTCACAAACTCTCGCTGGCCCTGCTGCTGGTGGCTTCCTCGTGCCTTGGGGCCGGATATCAGACGTCGGAATCCGAGGCTTGGGTCCTTCCGACAACGACGGCGCTGGCCAACCTGCGCTACGCGGTTCTGCCAGTCCAGTTCGAGGAAAACGCCATCCCGGAGGAGCTTTTCGGCCCCTGGCGCACCCAACGCAGGCTGTCGCTGACGGTTCACCTGCGCCGTGAACTCGAAGATGCGTTCAAGCACGCTGGCTTCACGCTGACGGATCGCGAGCAGCTCGGAGCCGTACTCTCTACCGTCGACCCGATCCCTGCGGCCTGGACGCGCAAGGAGCGCAAAGAGCTTGCCATCGAGCTCGACGCCGAGGCTGTGATCACGATCACGATGCTGGAAGCGGGACCCGAACGCGTCTCAGCTCTGCTCGAGGCGACTCGCATTACGGACGGCACAGTGATTTGGCGCTCGGAGCGCACCGATGTCTATGGTTCGGAGACGCCGGATCAGGGCAAATTCCTGATCGATGGGCTGATCAACCGTTTGCGACTCGCCGGCCTGCCCTTGCGGCGCTGATCGGGGACCGTCGCCCCATCGGGCTTTGGCGAGAGAGCACGAGCCGTTCGGGACTCTACTCGACCAGCCTGCATCGTGCGCGCCCTTCGATCGAGCGGGAAACTGCGTGCGATCCCGCTACTTTGCTCTCGCTACTGCGGCTCCTGTAGCGAAGCTGCCAATGGACGACCTGGTTTTTTGTTGCGAGCGTAGGCTCCGCTGAGAGAATTACTCGCGCCGACTCGGGCGCCCTTTGCTCCCACGCCCACGCCCACGGCGCCGCGAACGCTTCTTGGTCGACGCTTTCTCCCCGGAGCTGCGATCACTATCCGTGGTCCGTGACTCGCTTGCTTCAGGTCCAAAGAGACCGGCCCCGAAAGCAGAGCTGTCCGGCGTGTAGCTGGCGCCAGTCGCGCTCGCCTTTGAGTCTGCGTAGGGCGCGACATCAGGCGCGGGCTTCAAAGGCTGAAGCATGTCAACTCCTTCGCTCTTCTGACTCTCGACTGGAGCTTGCTCCGCTTGCGCGGCATCCCTCGCTTCACCTTGCAGTTCCGCGCGTGAGCTCTTGCCCTCACTCGAAGGTGAATCCAAAGCATCCGCGACAGGCTGCCCCGCCACTAGCTCCGCAGCCTGTGCGTTCGCGTCAGCGAGAGAGCGGGCCTCGTTTGCCTCCTTCACCGGGCCCGGCTGCTTGGCAGCACCCGGCCTATGGTCAGCAACCGCCGAATCCGTGACGCCGTCAGGTGATCCCCCGGAGTCCATCTCTTCACCTGAAGCCGATTTCCCGCGCGCTTCCTCTTGCTCGATTTCATCCGCGAAGGCGCCGAGCGCCGGCAGCACGAACTCGCGTACGAGCAGGATCGCGCCCGCCATCAGAGGCAGCGCGAGTAGGAAGCCAAACATTCCAAGTGCAGCGCCGCCAACCATGATCGAGGCCAACACAACGACCGGATGCAAGCCGAGCGTGTCTCCGATGATCTTCGGCAACAACACATAGCCTTCCAACAGCTCCCCAATCCCAAAAACAAACACCAAGCGCAGCACGAGGCCGAGCGGTCCAAAGAGGTGGATGTTGAGTAGGCCCACCAAGAAGGCGCCCAGGAAGCCGATCATTGGACCGACAAATGGGATCAAGGCCAAGAAGCCTGAGGTAAGTCCAAGCAACAACGCGTAGTCGACACCACAAACCCAGAGGCCAGCCGAGAGGGCCAAGCCCTTGCACAAGCACACCAGCAAGCGGCCGCGGAAGAAACTCGACAGCACCTCTCCCAACTCGTGCCCAACACGGGCCAGTCGTGCGCGCTCGCGGACCGGCAGGTAGCGCCTCACGAAGGCGTGAATCGTGCCGAGCTCGAACAGCAAGAAATAGGTGTAAACGGGCAGCAGCACGACCAGCGTGCCGAAGGCAAGCAGCGACCCGAATAGGGCCCGCAACAAACGCCACATACCACCGGCGCCAGCGACGGCCGCTTCCTTGGCGGTCTTTGCTGTCGCAGATTGTTCTTCGGTCAAGCGCGCCCAAAATTCGGACAAGAAGACCGCAAGTCCCTCTCGCTCGGTCGGCGTCGCGCCCTGCGTGAGTTCGGTCGCCTCGCGTTGTAGCTGCGTGAGTTCACCAGCTGGCGCAGCGCCCTTACCAGCTGTGGACTCGCCAAGCTCAGGCTCGACCTGCGCAGTTGATTCAGACGGGCTTTCTGTAGACGGCGGAAGGCCGCTCGCTGATGCGTCGCCATCTTGTGAAGGCGATTGATCGACATCGGAACCGGGAGCGGTCGCGCCCATGCCTTGCTTGGCATCGGGTCCACTTTTCCGCGCGTCAGACTCGCCCGCTTCACTTTCTTTATCACCACCACTGTCGAGCCACGAATCGAGGTGGACCAGGCTCTCCTGGACTTGCACCTCCGCATTGAGAAACAAGTCAGAGCCAGCAAGCTTGACGGTCAGATCGCGGCCCTGCAGGAACAGCCCAGTCCCAACAACCATGCCGATCAAACCCGCGGCGATGAAAATCACGTTCACGGCGGAACGCCGGCGCCAGCCACCACGCTCGAGGTGCAACACCATCGGATGCACGATGTACGCCAATAGGTACCCGAGCAACAAAGGGTTCAAGACCGATCGAACGCTCCACGCGCTCCAGGTAACGATCACGCCCAGCAGTCCGAGGACGAAGTTGCGACGAGCGGGTGTCAGTCTCTCCAGCATGATCGGGGACGCTCTTGGTAAGAATCGCGGATCGCAACGGCCATAGCCATCGACTGCGAGTCAGGCGGGACGGGCTGCAGCTACAACTACTCGCCTTCGATCGAACCCAGCTCGTGCGGAAGCTCCGGTTCGTATTCGTTCACAAAGTATTCATCAAAGTCGAAGCCTTCGCGGAAATCATCAATTGTGTCGCTGTCTTGACGCTTCAACAACTCCGCTTCGACCAGCTTGAAGACGACACGTCCCCAATCCAGGGAGCTATGAATGCCCCATGAGCGCCACACCTGTGCCCCCATCGGGCCGAAGATGCGGCGAGCGTACTCGCGCATTCCGTTAAGGAGTTCTTGGCCTGTAACGTGGCGAGCTCCTTCTTCTGTCCCAGCACGCTTCGCCAGGCGAACCGCATGGTCGAGCGACTCGAATAAGAAGGAATATGCCTCGGGTGCATAGCGCCGATCGGAGAGCGCTAGTTTTCGAACATGGTCAGTCACCTGCGTAGCGTAGCGCAGGAACAGAAGCGGATCGAATTCGCGCGCGTCGAAATCCTTCCCGGCGTCGAACTAAGCGGTTCTGGCGCACATGCAGGACAGATTCTACGCCAGCAAGACCCGTCAGGGCGCCGAAGGCTCGCGCAGCACCGGCATGAATTGCCCCAGAGCCCGATGCAGCGTGGCTTCAGGGTTCAGGTTCAGATCGATGTCGCGCCGGAGATCGAGCCAAGCGTCGATCACAGTCGGCAAGGCTGCAGCTAGCCCCGGCCGCGCGAAACGGTCGGCGATATCGCCATGCGTCAAACTAGCGGTGCTGAGACCCTGACTCGCGCGCAACCCATCCGCGAGCATGTCGAGCCCGAGCTCCAGGATGGACCGCACGCGAACGCGCGTCTGAGCCGCGGGTGTCTTGCCCGGGAACTTCCCGCTCGCCTCGAACAAGGCGCGACTCAGCTCGCCGGGAGTCCCCTGGCCCTCGAGCCCGCTCACCAAAATGGCGCGCATGAGCGGCAAGCCGCGACCCAAATCTTCGAGCGCACGACCCGGTGATCCGCGCGACCAGCGCACGAGTGCTGGCAGCTCTTCCGGCGCGACGCCTTCGCGCGCAAGCACTTGCTCGACTTGTTCACCGGTCAACGGATCCATCAACACATCGATCAGGCGACTGCGTAGCGTCGGCAGCAAGTGCTCTGGCTCGGATGTTTCGAGCAACAACAGGGTCGAGGGAGTCGGTTCCTCGAGCGTCTTCAGGAAGGCGTTCTGCGCACTCTCCGTCATACGGTGAGCGTCGCGCATGATGACTATACGCCAACCGCCATCCATCGCTTTCAGGTGCAGGAAGATGTCGATCGGTGTGCCCTTCCACTTGGATTCCGGGCGCAGGACAATTCGCTCGACCTTGAGCTGCTCCTCTCCGTCAGCCGCAACGTCGCTCAGCGATAGATCGGCGTGGTTACCACTCGCCAATCGCTTGCACGGCGGGCAAGTCCTACAGGGCGCACCCGGTCCGTGTTGACAAAATAGCCCCCAGGCGAACTCTTGCATCGCGAGGAATTTGCCGATGCCGCGCGCGCCACGGAATAACAGCGCGTGCGCCAAGCGCCCGTCGCTTGCGGATTGCCACAGTCGGCGTAGCGTCTCGGCATGGCCGATCAATTCGGGTCGCGCGTCAGACGACATTTTGTAGTACCTCCACGATGCGTTCGAATACTTCTTGTTTCGATCCAGAAGCGTCCACGCGACGCGCATGTTCGTGACGTTCGCAGTATTCGCGATAGCCGGCGGCCACCATCGATTGATAGTCAGCCGCCTTTTGCTCGATGCGATCCGAAGGAGCACCGCGTCGCTCGAGCGCCAGCTCAAGCCCCATATCCAATATGACGATGCAATCTGGCTGGATCGTCGTCGCCCAATCGTTCAACAGTTGCAGCACTGCATCGCGATCGAGCTCTCCGGCGACTGCCTGATAGGCGTAGGTCGACGGATGGAAACGTTCGCAGACGACACTTTGACCACGCTCGATGGCGGGCAAGATAAATTCTTCCTGTAGCTGCCGCCGGGCTGAGGCAAAGAGCAGCGTCTCGGTTGCTGGCGCGATCTCGACCTCTGGATCCAGTAATAAAGCGCGCACTCGTTCGCCAACGGCGGTACTGCCCGGTTCGCGCACATGCAGCGGCTCGATGCCCTGATTCCCCGTCAACCACTCGCACAACAAGTGCGCTTGCGTCGACTTGCCACAACCATCTACGCCGTCGAGGACTAGGAACAAACCCCGGCCATCAGCCTTCGTCACACCCACTCCTCATTCATCGCCGCCGCCGTATCCAAGTGCATTGAGCTGCTTCTGCTCGTCCGGTGTCAGATCCTTCTTCAGGATCAGACCGGTCGACATGACCTCGCTCCATTGATGAACTTGGGAGGAAAACTCCGCGGCCTCCGCTTCACGCTCCGCAGCGACGTTCGTCAAGCTGTGCGCATCGTCCTCGACATCGAACATGTAGCGCATACCAAGCGGCTGCTGACGATCCTTGCCCAGGTGACCGTAGGGCCGGTTGAAGTTTTCGAAGAAGTGCACCTTCGAATCGCGAAAACCGATCTGATCCTTGTGGCTGTGCGAGAACCAAATGCGTCGGCTGGGGTCGGGCTCCTTGCCCTCAAACAGCCGCGGTTCACCGGTCCCAATCGGGTCCAAGCCTAGATAGCGTGCCAGGCTGCCTGCCAGCTCGACGGTTGAGACGCGCCCCTTAATGCGGTGCCCCGGGGCCTCACCTGGAAGCAGCACGATGCAAGGCACTTCCATGACAGGCTTCGTCAGCATGGCGTGGTTGTACCAGACGTCCATCTCGCCGAAGGCTTCGCCGTGGTCCGATGTAAGGATCCACAAGGTCTCGTCGTCGCTCCCCATGTCGACGACGAGTTCACGCAATCGGCCAAAGAGATCATCCGAGTAGCTGACGCCCGCCTCGTACAGGTAGTGCGCGAAGTCGTTGTTCGTCACGCCGTCCAGGAACTTGCCCTTCTTCGTGTAGTCGGTTGGTCCGACGGTGGACGGCTCGGCTTGGCGCGACGGGATCTCGATGTCGTACTGCTTGTGGTACGACGTCATGAAATCCTTGGGCGGCCCATAGGGCGTATGCGGATCGAAGAGGTGCACCCACAAGAAGATCGGGTGCGGCCCATCATCGCCCCACTCGTCGAACCACTCTTCGACGCCATCCAGCGTCAGCGCTCCATTATTCACGGATCCAGGCTGCACATCGATGAACTGATCAAAGCCACGACCCAGGCCCGAGTAGCCGGCTTGCAAATGCTCAACGCTGACTGCTGCGGCTGTCAGGTATCCTGCCGCTCGCATGTGCTGCGCCAAGGTGCGCAGGTCGGGTGCGAGCATCGAGCGGTTGTCGAGCACGCCGTGCACCGGAACTTCGAGCCCGGTCAAGATCGAAGTGTGCGAGGGCAGGGTCGAGTTGCACCCACTCCAGGCGCTCTCGAATACCCAGCCTTCGGAGGCGAGCTTGTCGATCTCGGGTGTTCGTTTCGGGCCGCCATAGCAACCGATCGCATCGGTGCGCGTCGTGTCCAAGGTGACCAAGATGACATCGGGACGGCGGTCCTCGGCCGGATCACCGTAGACGATGGGCTCGCCCCACCAGACGCGGCAGCTCTGCGGTTCGGACTTGCCGATGCCGGGGCCAGCCTTGTTGTCCTTTTGTGCATTGCCTTCTTCCCAAGCGCGCAAGCGCAGCTCGACTTCCTTGCCAGCCCACTCACCGAGGTCACCCAGCAAGTGATGCCATGGTTTCTCGGGATCTGCTTTGTCTGGTACGAAAGCCATCCGCTCGACGAGATTCCACTTAGACTCGCCCTCGAGGCGAGCGTCGATGGCGAAGCTCAAGCGTTCCTCTTCGCGCTGCATGGCCGGCGGAAGTCCGATGCGCGTCGAGACCATGCCGCCGCGTGGCACCGTGACCTTCTCGTACATCGGCACCTCAAGGTCGCCAGGCCAGACGCGTCGGGCCCGCTTTTGGAATCCGACTAAGCCGCCATCTCCGGCCGCTTCCGGTCCCTCACGCGACAAGGGCTCGGGGCCGAAACAGTAGCCGAGCGACACGAAGCGGATTTCGACCACATCGAAGCTCTGCATGCCGCGTGACATCGGCGTGATCTCGAGCATCGGGATCTGGCCGAACCAGTTGCGGTTTGTGCCGACCAGAAAGCGCACCGTCTGCAACTTGCGCGAATCGTCGAGCGCGAGCTCGACACGATTAGCACCCTTGAATCCACGCGGCGTGTTCCAGCGCACCGCCGCAGAGCCTGGACTGTAGGCTCGCATGTCGACCTCGATCACATTGATCTTGGCCGCATCGATCCCGGCAACGTACTTCAGGCTGGCGGTCGTGAGCTTGCTCTCGGGCTTGAAAACTTCACCGCGAATGTGAACGCCGCTCTGCTTCCTGGCCGGCTTCAACACGCGCGCGTTGACGAGCTCCCAGCCGGGCAGATCCTCCTCGACGCTAGCCTGACCCTGAAGCGTAAAGCGATCGCGCTCCTCGCGCTTCTGCCCTAAGACATCCGCTACGGCGCGACCATCGACCAGGCGTGGATCGAGGTGCTGCACGCGTTGCGCCCCCAGCCCCGCACCCGAATCTGACGCCGAGTTCGAGCAAGAGTGCAACACGAGCGTGGTGCAGCAGACGAGCAGCAGGAGTTGGCGCAACAAAAGAAAGGCGTATGCGAAGGGTGTTGGGAGGGCGGGAGGGCGGGACAAGCAGAGAGCATAGCCCGGGCAGGGGCATAGGCGCGAACTGGTCGTGGAATCAGATACGGAGTCGGCCGGCTTCGATGAGTTTCAGAACCCAGATCATCGGCATCCGTGCTGCCCCACGGCGCACAATCGTTGGCTTGTGAAAAAATTCACCGTGCGCTAGGTCGCCCAGGCGCGCAATTTCCGCCCAGGCGCTCGTCGAGGCGCTCACCCAGGCGCGCGCGTAACTCGCGGCTCGGCCTTAGCGAATGAAAGCCTGTGCCTGATCGCAGGACGGATCGAGCTGCAAGGCTTCCTTGGCTAGCTCCGCGGCGCGCTCGGGAGCGTCGAGTGCGACAGCGCAGCTCGCCCGGCGGCACAGCCATTTTGCGCGCTGGCTCGGCGTGGCGGCCTGCGGCTCGTCCGCATCCAGCTGAATCGGGACCAAGGCGGCGACGGTCCACTCCCGATCAGCCTCCTCGTAGGCCTGGATCTCGAATAGAGCCTCAGCCCAATCAAGGTGATGCCGACGGCGGAAGGGATCGACCTCGTTTGCCTCCGCGTACAGAGCGGCAGCCTCAGCGAAACGCCCCTTCTCGCCATGCCAACTCGCGACCAGCATGCGCAGGTCAAATTCGCCTGCATTCCAAGCCAGCCAGCGCTCGCGCGCGCGCATAGCTGCATCTTCGTCGCCTCGCTCCAGGTGCATTTCGACAAGTCGGAGCTCCGCCGAAAAGTCGGGCTGGTCGTAACCAGGGAAGGCCAGCTCGGCCATCTCGTAGAACTCCTCCGCCTTGTCGTCGTTGCCGTCGATCGCATGCAAGCTGCCGAGCCCTATCAACGCGCGGTAGTCGCGGCCGCCCGCATCAATGGCATCGGTCCACAGGCGCTGCGCGAGCGTGCGCTTCTTATCCGTCAGTGCCATCTCGCCGCGCAAGAAGAGCAGCCGCGGCCTTTCGATGTCTGCCGCCTTCAGATGGCGCAGGGCCTGCTCGGCATCGAGGCGGCGTCCTTGCTGCCACGAGCCCCAACCGATGGTCAGCCACTTTTCCGCCCAAGCCTCACGCAGCTCGGCATCATCAGGTGGAGTCTCGCTCAGGCCAAGCCGCGAGCGTCGCACTCGGGTCGGATCCCAGCGCGGCTCGATCTCCAGCTCGGACACGATGCTCGCGACGCGATCATTGAATGCGTCGTCAATCGCCTCCGGTGTGGTGTGGAAGACTTCGGCGAAGGCTTGGTCCAAGTCAAGTCCACGATCGAAGGCTTCGAGAATATGAATCATCGGCGCGAAGCCGTGCTTCTCGATCAACATCTCACACAACAGACCACCCTCGTAGTACCCGAAGATGATGCGCGGGCCACGGAACGCACGATTCAGGTCGCGCACACGAATCAGGTTGTCGTTGTAGAAAGCGTCGACCAGTTCGCGACGCATGTTGCGCGTCCACATCGGGCGCTTGTTGACCTCTTCCCAAGTCGCCAAGCCTTCGGTAATCCAGCGCGGGCAGCGGTTGTGCGAGAGACCTAAGTGAATCACGTGAGAGAACTCGTGAAAGGCCGTACGCGCCCACGAGAAGTTTCCACGCATCGCGGACAGCGGAGAGAGCGAGGTTACGACAGGACCGAAGCAAACGCCAAGCGCCGGGAAGCCCTGGAAACCGACCGAACGAACCGAGAAGTCTTCGTGCCTGCGGAAGACTTCAATCTTTGTCTTGCTGGGTGTGTGCCCATAGCGCTCCGCGAATTCAGTGCGCGCTTCATGGTAGAAGGGCACCAAGTAGGTCATCAATACATCAGCTGCATCCGGCATCCACTGGAATTGCAGCTCGCCCGCATCGTGCTTGACTTGCTCGCGATCCATGCGCTCGAGAACCATCATCATGTTCTCGCGCCATGCATCCCGTCGGCCCGAGGCCGCGCTCTCTGCCTTGCGAAAAGCCTCGAGTGCAGCTTCTTCGTCACCCGCATTGGCCAGGGCCCCACCGAGACGCGTCCAAGCTTGATGGTCCGTAGGATCGCGCTCGACCGCGGCCTTCAGGAAAGGAACGGCTTCAGAGAAGCGATACAGCTCGATCAAGTGCCGGCCGATCTCGCGCTCGGGCCGCCCATCATCAGGGGCGACTGTCGCTAATTCGTCGAGGATTGCGCGGCAGTCATCGCGGCGATGCTCAACCCAAGCCAGGGTGGCCAGCAACGTGCGCACCTCTCTGCGGGCCGGGGCCAATTCATCCAAGCGTCGCAGACCGGTGCGAGCTTTGGGGAGTTTGCCGTCGTCGATATCCGCTGCCGCGCGCGCGATCAGGCCGTCAATGTGATCGGGCTTCGGATCGAGCAGCTGAGCCAGAATCTCTTCAGGCGTCTCGCTGCGGCGGCGACGATTGAAACGATGCAACTCGAACAACCCAAGCAGAGCCCCCTCGTGTGTTTCATGGATACGACGCGCATCTTTGTAAAGCGCGCTGGCTGAGCGCTTGCTCTGCGAGTCGATCTCACGCTCGCTCTCGAAGTACAGGTCAGCCAGAGCGACGAGCACATCCGGCTCGACGCCCGACTGCTTCTGCGCCAAACGATCTGCAAGCACGACCGTCTTTGACGCTAGCGTTAGCCTACCGACCGCCCGCTCACAGGCCGCGCGCGCCAGCAATGCCTGCCAGCTTTGCTCGTCGGGCGTGGTCACCCCGCCCTCCCAAGCCAAGCGGCTGCCCTCGCGATCGCCTCCGGCCGCAAGCAGCCGGCCCAGGCTCCACGCATCGCGCGCCTCGAGCGTCGGACTCATCGCATCGCGCGCCTCATCCCAGCGCACCAGAGCATCGGCACTGCGACCCAAAGCGAGCAGTACGTCGATCTCGGTGCGAACACAAGCCGCAATAAGTTCGCGTGGGTCTTCGTTCGCGAGTGAATCCACGCGTGCACGCTCCGCATCACTTAGCGCCTGTTCATAGTGAGCCATGTCGAGCCGGCAACGCGCACGGAGCTCGCGCGACGCGGCGTCCCCTGGCTCGTCCTTCAGGTGCTCACTCAACAGCCGGAGTGCCTCGCGTACCTTGCCGCGCCTTCGGAGTAGATCAGCTTCGGCACGTTCTTCACCCAGGATAGCTTCGATGCCCGGGTCGCCTTGAGCGAGTACGGGAGGGGCCGCGGGCAGCATGAAAAACGTGCAAAGTACGAGGAGCGAGATGGCTTGCATCCCCGCAGCCTGACAGCCGATAGGCCTTACGCCAAGTCAGAGAATCGTTGTGCCTCATTGAACCGGCTGCTCCGCTTCTGTATCTGGAAGGGATGCTCGGTCAATTTAGTCGTGTCAAGCCATCCGCCTTCCCCTGCCGCACCGCGTCGCTAAACGCCGACCAAATCGATAAAAAACGGTCCGATTCGGGCGGGAGACGGACCTCCATCCTTTCCATCTGTCTACTGCTGGGTGGGCTCGCTGGCTGCATTGGAACTGGCTTCCAGCCCCATTCCGGGTCCAAAAGGGTCAGCAGCATGCCGGTCTGGGCGCGCGAGAGTCTGACTTGGGAGAAGCTCGAGAGCATCATCTACTGGCTCGGCACCCCGGAGTCGGACAGCACCGGATATTGGCGCGTCGAAGCCCAACTGCAGCTCTCTGAAGGCCGCGTGACCTTCACACGGCGTGACCTCAATGATGGCGGGACCGAGATTCCGGTCCTGAAAAAACGCCTCGCTCAAGCTCGACACGGATTCGAGCAAGTGCTGATCGACCCGGAGCGCGACATCGCCCAGTCGAACCGCGCTTACGAGGGCCTCGATGCGAGCCGCAATCTGAGTGATTCCATCGAAGTGCGCCCCGCTTCATCGCCCCTGGGTCAGGTCGGGAAATTCATCCCGCGCCAGCAATGGGGAGCCAGCTCTCCGAAACTGAGCCGTTTGACACCCCATCAGGGATCGTGGAATCGCATCACCGTCCATCACTCCGCAATGGAGGCCCCCTTGCCGATGCGCGGTCCGCTGTCGGAATCCATCGCAGTCGTGAAGCGCATCCAGCGCGCGCACACGGTCTCGCGCAGCTGGGGCGATGTGGGTTATCACTATTTGATCGACCCCTTCGGGCGCGTGTTTGAAGGCCGGCCGCGGCAATGGCAAGGCGCACACGCGGGAGGCGCGAACAACGTCGGCAACATCGGCATTTGCCTGCTCGGAAACTTCGAGGGCCAGCGTCCGACGCCTGCAGCACTCGCGACTCTTGAGTCCGTGATCGAACAGTTTCGAGGAGAGCATCGAATTTCACGCTCGCGCGTCGTCGCTCATCGCTCGTTCGGAAAAACCGAATGCCCGGGCCACCACCTGGCGCACTGGCTGAAGTCGCACTACTAAGAGCCTTGCTCCTCCTCACAACGACGAGGCTACGGCGAGATGCGCTTCGATCGCACTCCTGGCGTAAACAACCTCTCGCTTCTCCATTTGCGAGACGTACACATTGATGCATACGACCGAAAGTAATCGCCGGAAATACAGCTGGATGTTTTTTGCTGTGTGCGCTCTCGCATTCGCGTGTGGGCCGGATGAAGGCAGTTCGCGTGAACTATTGGTCAAGTGGCAGAACGATCTTGTTCGCGCCCAAGGACAAGAGGTCTACAGCGACGGCGAGTGGCGCAAAGATGGGCGTCTAACTTTCTTCTACGACGATGGGAAGAAGGAAGCCGAAGGCGACTATGAGCTGGGACGCGAAACAGGTCACTGGAGTCACTGGCTCGATGATGGAACCCGGGCCGAAGGCAGCTACCGTGAAGGGAAGCGCATCGGAGCCTGGACCTACTGGCACGAGAACGGGAAAAAGCAGGAAGAGGGCGAGTACGCAACGGGCCAACGCATCGGGCGTTGGACGTGGTTGTACTCCAGCGGCAAGCGGCGCGAGATAAGCGAGTACTCGAATGGCAAGGTACACGGCGTGCGCATTGCTTTCAAAGAGGACGGCTCGATCGATGACTCAAGCTGCGGAGCCTACTCAGAGGGCGTGCGCTCAGGTCCGCTTCCAGCCGGCTTCGATGTCGCCGCTTGGTTAGCGCAGTAGTCACTCAGCTTCCGATTCAGGTTTCGGGCCAGCTCGCGGATACCGTCCTCTCGCTGAGAGCTAGCAGACCGCCCTGCTCTGGCTTGGAAGTCCGGTCAAGGGCTACTTACATGGTGGTTGAACAGTCGCGTACCTCCAACCATGGCCCTTGCAGCCGCGAAGACCTATTTTGAGCCCATTTTCTTAGGGGGAGCGTGCGCTATTGTCGCTTAGGCCCCTGAAGAGTGCCCACGTACACTGATGAGGGGCCAGCTGCACCAATTCGATCCTGCCCCCTTCAGCCACACCTAGCCTTCCATGAGACGCATCCTGACCACCACGACCAAGATTGCCACGACTTGCCTCGCAACGGTCGCCCTCTCTGTCGCAGCGATTGCCGACACGATCGTGATCTGGGTCGACGATGCGCACACAACGAAGGCAGAGGTCGAGACCCTAGATCCCGATGTGATCGCGGATCCCTCCTCTTTCAAGTTCGGCTTCGGTCGCGGCATCGGCCAAGTCGGCATTTCCTTTGGGTGGTCGCGTGAAGCAGGAGTCGATTACGAAAAGGCGGTCGAGCGCTTGATTGAAGACATTCGCGAGCTGTGCGAGGACTTCAACGACGAAAAGTTAAGCCTCGAGACCTACCAACGTCGTAACCGCAACCTGTTCACGGCTATCGAAACCGCGCGCCTCGCGAAGATGGAACTCGTGACGAGCACGACCTTGCAGTCCAGCAAGATGGGTCAGAAGTTGGACGCCTTCCTGGGTCTGCCGCCAGCCGACACCGCGGCCTGGGAGAAGCGCATCGGCGGCGCACTCGATAACTTCCGGTCGTTGGTCGCCTCGATTCCGCCCGATGAAGTGATAGTGCCCACCGGCAACGAAGTCTTCGATGCGGCCGAGGTCAAAGCTGCCGAGCGGAGTCGGCAGGCCGTCCAGGCCCGACTGAAAGAACTGAACACCGCTCTCGACGTGAAGCCTATGAGCAGCACACGCGGTGTCGAGACCGTCACGATTTGGAAGGACAAAGCGCGCACGAAGCGAGTGCAGGTTCCGAAGCTCGATGTCGAGAACCTTGTCGAAGACTTCGAGGCAAGCCTGTGCGTGCAAATGAAGTACTCCGCGCCCTTGGTCTCACAGTATGTAGGGCCCGACATCACATGGTGCTTGGACACGAAGGCGCGCTACAACGAAGCTGCCAAAGGCTTGATCGTCAAGTACCGCCGGCTGTGCCTCGAATACAACAGCGGGATCCATGCACAAGAAGACTACTTGGAGCGACTGGCCGAGCTGATGGAGGCCGAGAAGCGTGCCTATGGTGCTCGTGAAGAGATGAGCCAGCGCCTCAACGAGCGCCGAGAAGTGATGCGCGAACAGCTGCAAGAATTGCTCGGTCGCGATGAGTCGCCCTTCGAAAAAGAGATGCGCGAGATGCAGGAGCGCAAGCGCGGGGAGACTAAGAAGAAGCTCAACGCCAAGAGGAAGCCCTCCGTCGTTGGGCAATTGAGCAACAAGCACCGCGAAGAAATGGCCGCGTGGGACCAGTTCGTAGAGAGCTGCGGCGAGGTTCGTATTGAGCGGCCGGCCAATGCGATTGAAGTCTGGGTCGATGACGCGCGTACCAAGAAGATCATCGCCTCCGAGCTCGACACCGATGTCATCGCGGAGAGTGTGAAGACGCGCCTCTCGATGCACATATCCTTCTTCGACTTTGGCCCTGAAGTCGGTTGGGCCCAAGACAAGGGCCTCGACTATGGTCGCTCCTCGCAGTTGTTGATCGTCAAGAGCAAGAAGCTGTGCATGGACTACAACGCCAGTCTGATTACGCAAGAGACCTATTCCCGACGTAGCCGGCAGATCGATGCATCGATCGAGAAGGCCGCCCAGGTGCGCAGCGAGATGGTCGAGTTCTATGTCGAGCTGAAGGACGAGATGCGCAAGAAGCTGGACTTCGAATTGAAGCGTCAAGGCGGACCGGCGCGCCGATAGGGCTCGACCCAGCGCTATCTTCTCGCAGGCGTGGCCTTGAGTGCACTTTGAGGCGACTAGCGAAATGTCCGGTTTCCTAGCGCTCCTACGGGAGGGATTGAGTCGGCCGTCTATCTGTGCGACCTACCTTTGCCGCTAGCTGTGCCGATTCGGCATCTCGATGGTCGGGCAGTCGAATTGATGCACTCCATGATGGCCCTCGTCTTGCAGCCAGTTGAAAGAGCCGATTCATGGTTGGCTTGCCTGGAAGGACCGGCAAGACTCCAGCTTCCGTGCACTATTGGATGCTCTTCGTGAGTTATGGCAACGCAGCCAGACGATCAGAAGGCGCCGAGACATGGATAGAAGTTCTTAGGGCGTGCTGCTAGAGCCTCCGGCTAGAGCCCCGTCTAGAGTTCGGGCTCTTGCGGCGGGCCTGGGACCATGCCAGGCGCCGGCCAAGTTATCGGTCCCGTGCGCGGCGCGCGCGGGTCGAACTTCGGTACGCTCTTCGCATGCAGAACTGGAGTATGCGCCGTCCTTCTTTTGCCCGTCCATCAGCCAGTGTCAGCCCGTCGCGAGCGAACCTAGCTCCGCCGCGGGGCGCGCGAGTGCTGCCGGCCATCGCTTGGATGGTCGCGCTCAGCAGCGCTAGTTTGGCGCAAGTCGAAGCGGTCGATCTCGTGCTGATCGGCGGGAAAGTGATAACGCTCGATGAGGCCGCCCCCCAAGTGCGCGGCCTTGCGATCCGCGGTGATCGAATCGTTAGGGTCGGTGGCTTCAGTGAACTCTGGCCCTTGATCGGCGAAGAGACCGAGGTCATCGACTTACACGGCAAACTGGCCGTGCCCGGCCTGATTGAAGGCCACGCACACTTCCTTGGCATTGGCGATTCCGCGATGCAGCTGGACCTGATGAGTGCCAAAAACTGGGGTGAGATCATCCAACTCGTCGCTGGCGCCGTGAAGCGCGCCAAGCCAGGCGAACTGATTCGAGGCAGGGGCTGGCACCAGGAAAAGTGGGACCGCTCACCGGCTGACGCGATCGATGGTTTGCCGCATCACAGATCGCTGAGCGAAGTCTCGCCCAATAATCCCGTCGTCTTGGTGCACGCCAGTGGACATGCCACCTTCGCGAACAAGACGGCGATGGACATGTGCGGCATCACGAGTGAGACGCCGGATCCCGAAGGTGGAGAACTCGTTCGTGACTCGGCTGGGCGCCCAATCGGAGCCTTCCGCGAAACAGCGTCGGGCCTCTTGGATGCCGCGCGCATCAGCGCACGCCAGCCGGACCTCGGTCGCTTGGTGGAGCTGGCGCAGAAGGAGTGCTTGCGCAAGGGCATCACTAGTTTCCAGGACGCAGGCGTCACCACACGCCAGGCCTTGGCGCTGGCTGAGCTCGCTCAAGAAGGAAAACTCGACGTGCGGCTATGGTTGATGTTGCGCGATAGCGTGAACAACATCGAGCACGCGCTCAAGGGACTTCCGTCGCGTAGTTTCGGTGACAATCGATTGAGCATCGGCGGCGTCAAGCGCTCGATCGATGGCGCATTAGGCTCGCATGGTGCTTGGCTGCTGCAGCCTTATGCAGACCTTTCCGAGAGCGCAGGATTGAACACGGTCGAAGTCTCCGATGTTGAAGCCTGTGCTGCCCTGTGCGCCAAGCTGAAGTTGCAACTCTGTGTACACGCCATCGGCGACCGCGCGAACCGCGAAGTCCTGGATTTGTACGAACGTGCCTACGCACTGTTCCCGCAGGCGATGAACATGCGCTGGCGCATCGAACACGCGCAGCATCTGCACCCCGACGACATTCCACGCTTCGCCGAACTTGGCGTGGTCGCATCGATGCAGGCCGTCCACTGCACTTCGGATGCGCCGTGGGTGATTCGCCGCTTGGGAAGTGAACGAGCACGCTCCGGTGCCTATATGTGGCGCGCGCTGATCGATTCGGGAGCCGTCGTCACGAACGGCACCGATGCTCCGGTCGAAGATGTCGATCCGCTGAAATCCTTCTACGCAAGTGTCAGCCGCAGGCTGCCGGATGGTAGTCAGTTTTATCCTGACCAGTGTATGAGCCGGATGGAGGCACTGCGCTCCTATACAATTCAAGCCGCCTACTCAGCCTTCGAGGAAGACGTAAAGGGAAGTTTGCAAGCCGGCAAACTGGCGGACATCACGGTCTTCACGCGTGACATCCTGACCTGCCCTGAAGACGAAATTCGCGAAGCTCGCGTCGCATTGACAATCGTCGGCGGACGCGTGCTGTATCGCGGAGAGGGTCAATGAGAGGGAGCGCGGGCCGCCTTCTCATCGCGCTCGCGTCTATGCTCATGCTCGGCGGATGCTTTAGCGATCCTTCGAGTTCCGATGAGCTGAGTATTTTCGTAGCTGCCAGCGCGAGTGATGTGATGACTGAGATCGCCTCATCGAGCGAAGAGTTGCAGCTTGTATTTGGCCCGACCAGTCAACTCGCGCGACAGATCGAAGATGGTGCGCCGGCCGATGTATTGGTATCGGCCAATCGAGCGTGGATCGAACACTTGAACACTGCGGGGCTTTTGGACGGCGAACCGCTTTGCTTTGCCCGCGGCACCCTGGTGTGCATTGCTGCCCCTTGGGTTTCTTGGTCTGGTCCCCCACCGAACGATCTGCCGGCGCTGCTCGAACAGCGGCCCGCGGGCGAGCGATTCGGGATCGCAACCGAAGGCGTTCCGTCGGGTGATTACACGCGCCAATCGATGCGCAGCGCAGGCGTGCTGGCAGCCTACGAGCCCTTGCTCGTGAGCCAGGTAGATGTGCGCGCCGTACTGCGATCCGTCTTTGCTGGAGAGTTGCTCGCCGGCTTCGTCTATGCGACAGACGCCAGGGCCCTGAACATCGAGCCACTCTTTCAACTCGCATCAGATAGTCACGATTCGATCGAGTACATGGCCGCAGCTATTGCAGGCAGACCGCATACCGAGCGTGCCGCTCAATTCCTGAAGACTCTGAGCGAGGCAGTAGCCCAATCGATCCTGCAGCAGGCAGGCTTCGACCCGCCCGCAGAGAAAGTGCACGGTTCATGCACGCGCGAGTTGGTCGCGCCGCCCGGGTTCGAGCCAACACAGACGAAAGAGCAAGCTTCACTCCATTCGTGTGGCCAGGCTAATCGCGTTGGGATGACAGCGTACTTTGCTGCTCGAAGCGAAGACTCGTTCTCAAGGGAACACGCAGACTATTCGAAGAGACCGGGGAATGCCTCTCGCTCGCGCAGACACGGGTTGCCGTTCCTGAAGCAGTCCGTGCGTCAGGGCGCGCGTGACTCGGGCTTCGAGTTGCCGGAGAGCACCTTCGTAGCGGAAGGATCGTTCAACGCCGAATCGGACCGTACGTTCAAAGTCGAAAGGGTCTCTTGCTGAACGCTGAGGAATGGGGCGTGCTTCGGCTCGCACTCGGCGTGGCGCTCACGAGCGTCGCGCTCTCCGTCGTGCCCGGCGTAATCGTCGGTTGGATACTTGCGCGTTGGCGTTCTCGCTGGCGTTACTTACTGCATGGCATCGTGATGCTGCCGCTCGTCATGCCGCCGCTTGTGACGGGCTACCTTCTGCTGCAAGTCTTCGGTCGAAGCGGTCCGCTTGGCAGAGCTTGGCATGCCATCACCGGCAACTACATTGCCTACACGACTGCCGCCTGCGTGATTGCCGCATCCGTAGTTGGCTTTCCACTGCTCGTCGAAGGAGTGCGCGTCGCTATCGCTGGCGTCGACCGCCGGCTCGAATTCGTGTCCCTGTCGCTGGGACGCGGACGGCTGCAGACCTTCATGCGTATCACGCTGCCACTCGCGAGTCCTGGCTTGCTAGCGGGTCTCGTGCTTGCCTTCGGTCGTGGTCTGGGAGAGTTCGGAGCGACGATCGTGCTCGCGGGCAACATCCCAGGCGAGACGCGCCAGATTCCGATTGCGGTCTACAGCCTTCTCAACTTGCCGAATGGTGAAGAGGCAGCAATGCGTCTGGCTCTCGTCAGTGTGTTGTTTTCCTTGCTCGTGCTCGCTGCCGCAGCCTGGCTGGTTGGGCGCCGAGGGTTGGCGGGTGATCCGGCATGATCGAAGCCCTGCTACGACAGACACTCGGCCAGTTCCACTTGGATGTGAGTTTCCGTTCCTCCGGCCCGGTACTGGGCGTGTTCGGCCAATCCGGCAGCGGCAAGACCAGCTTGTTGCATGCCATTGCCGGCATGCTGCGCCCCAAGGAAGCACGCTTAATCGTTGGTGGCAAGACTTTGGTGGAGCGCCCGGGCTCGACTTGGGTCCCGCCCGATCAGCGGCGCATCGGCTTCGTGCCGCAAGAAGCGCTGCTCTTCCCTCACTTGTCCACAAGGGACAACTTGTTGTACTCGCCGCACATCGAGAATGGCCTGAATTCGAGCTTCGCCAAGGAACTGCTATCACTGCTGCGGTTAGGCCCACTCCTGGATCGTCAACCGCGTGATCTCTCGGGTGGCGAGAAGCAAAGAGTGGCCTTGGGCCGCGCACTTCTCGCCCGACCCAGACTTCTCTTACTCGACGAACCTGCAGCTTCCCTGGACAACGAACTCGCCCGCGGTGTCTTAGCCCTACTGCTCGAAGCGAAGCGCGTATTGGAAGTCCCGATGATCTTCGTCACCCACAGGCCATCCGAGTTGATCGCGTTGGCTGACGACTGCGTGGTCTTGGAGGAGGGCAGGGTCGTCGCGCAGGGAGCCCCGATGGATGTGTTGTCACGGCCGCACGCCACAGGCGTGGCGCGTCTTGCAGGTGTCGACAACCTGCTGCGGCTCCAAGTCCATGCACACGATGAAACCGGTGGAATCACACTGCTCGCGTTGGGTAGCGCCGAGCTCGCTGTCCCATTCTTGGATGCAGAACTTGGCGAACACGTCGACGTTGGCATCTACGCGGAGGATGTGATTCTCTGCCTAGATCGCCCCACCGCTATTTCGGCGCGCAACGCATTGGATGCGCGCGTGACTGCGCTCGAGGGAATTGATCGTGAACGGCTCGTACACTTGGATGTTGGCGGTCAAAACTTGCTGGCAAGAGTGACGCCCTCCGCAGAAGCCGCGTTGGGTCTGCGTTCAGATTTGAAGTTAGTCGCATTGATCAAAACGACGGCATGTCACTTGTTGAGTTAGCCAAGCAGGCGCTGACAAACACGAAAAGTCTCTTGTCGACGCCTATGTCCTTTATTGGCGCCCAAGAGAGCTCCCGAAAAAATGACCCCGGTGTCCGAATTTGCTAGATATCGATACTTGGAATAGCCGACGAACGAGAGGGGTGACGGCAGCACCGCTCGCGGCTACCCTTCGCCATCACTATTGGCTCTCGTTGGCCGATAGCCTCTACGATGTGGTCCCTTTTTGACCATCGACTACTCCAGCAAAAATTATCTCTCGATATGCCCACAGTCACTTTTTCAGCAAACGGACAGACAATCGAAGTCGAGGCAGGAGCATCGATGCTCGACACCTGCCAGAGCACCGAAACCCCGATCCCCTTCGGTTGCACCGTTGGTAGCTGCGGGACTTGCGCCACCATCATCGAGGCCGGCGCAGAGAATGTGTCAGAGATTGACGACGAAGAGCGCGAGACCGTCGAGATGGTCACCGATGTCGAAGGTGCGCGCCTCTCCTGTCAGTTCAAGGTAAATGGCGACATTACGGTCCGTTCGGCAAACGACTGAGTGACACAAGCGCCTGCGCCCATTCGCCAGCGCTCGTTGACCGGGTGATGGCAACCGCAGGCCTTCACGGCGTAATTAGGCGGGGCTCTGGTGCCCTTCCTATTGGCAATATGGCCTATCGCCTTGCCAACAAGACACGCCTTTCACAAACGCGATACGCCATAAGCCGTAAGCTGGGTCACGGATCGAGATTGCTATCGAATCCGAACTTGAGGAAACCTGCTCCTCCTCGACTGCCGGCGGCACCATCCAAAAGACCCAAGGGAATCCAACGATCCAACAAGTATGAAAGCGACCAAAACTAGCCTCATCGCCTCACTCGTCCTGAGTGCCCCGATGCTGCTCGTGGGAGTGGCAAGCGCCACCTCCTTCGTCATCTCAGAAGAAACAACCGAGGCCACCAGTGCCGCAAAGCCCTTGACTCATACGGTCTTCACGATCGAGAGCAAGGGCGGTGCTTGAAGCGCCATGCGTAAGGCCCGTGTGGCCTTTGATGGTATCCAAGGTGTCGATCGTCTCTTCCAAAACGGCGGGGCGGCAGTCCTGACGTTGAAGAGCGGTGCCAAGCTAGAAGAGGCCACGATCAAGTCGCTGCTGAAGAAGCAGGGTTTGAGTTTGGTCAGCTTCAAGAAGGAAGAGCGCGAGTACGCAACGCGCGCTTATAGCCTTAATGTGAAGCCGGTCACGTGAGCCGCCATGGCAGGTAAGGCCCGTGCGGCCTTGCGCAAAGAAGCCGGTGTCATCGACGCCTTCGTCGGTAGCAGCATCGTTCTCCATGTGAACAAAAACGCCAAGCTTGACGACGCCAACTTGAAAAAGGTGCTCGACAAAGTAGGCGTGAAGTACAAGTCGATGAAGGAAGACGCGACCAAGAACTTCCCGAAGCCGAAGGCTGACAAGAAAGTCGCCAAAGGCTGATCCCAGCCTTACGGTCGGAATCAATGAGCGGGAGTGCAGATATGCGTTCCCGCTCTTCTTTTGTGACTGTGGACAAAGCGAGACTCGCCTGAAGGGCTGTGGATCCGCTACGGTAGCCAGCCAGTTCTTCGGCCCCGAGCCCCTGCCGCCCTACCCAAGCCCTGACGCATCATGAATTTCGAGTGGAAGCTATTACCTCTCCCCCTCGTCCTGTTGGCATCTGCCTGCCCGAGCAGCGACAGCAATGATGGCAACTCGAACGGCAACGAAGACCCAGAGGTCGAGTTTGAGCTTAGGACGCAGTCAATAACAGAGGCTGGAGGCACCGCGACCCTAACGGTGACAGTCACCCCGGCAAGCTCCACTTCGGTGAGCGTCCCCTTCACGATTTCGGGTGCGGCGATCGACCCGGATGATTATTCGGCAAGTGCTAGTCCACTGGTGATAGCAGCCGGTGACGAGAGTGGGGACATCACATTGACCGTCGTATCGGACACCTCGCTGGAAGCTTCGGAGGCTGTTGCCGTAGTGCTTGGAGCTCCGACGGGAGCAGATTTAGGTTCGGAGACGACACACACTCTCACGATCCTCGACGACGATTTTCCATCGATGACATCGGACGACTTCCCGCTCGTGTCGCCTTGTCCGAATCAAGAGCACCTTGCGCCTGGGGACGAGTTCGACGCCTTCCTGACGGCGATGAGCGAAGGCAGCTTTCTGTACATGGATGTGCCCTTCAATGGCGCGGACCCGGACATCTATCAACGCAAGTGTGGATTCGAAGGCTTGTGGAATCCGGCGAACAATACGGATGAGATTCCACCCCGCTCCAATGACTTCGTGCTTTCGGACTTCTTCGTAACTGGCAATGCTGGCATCTGCTCCGAAGACTTCTCGAACTTTGGTACGGACCTTGGCTTTCCTGTCGCGGGCACCTATCGAAAGGAACTCAAGGTCTCTCACCTCGGGGTCACCTATCAAGTCCGCATTCGTGTCGTCGTTAGCGGCGATGCCGAGGGTGTGACCTTTGCAAGCCAGGCGATTGCGGTCCCAAGTGACTTGGAGGACACACTCGGGTACGAGATCGATGGAACGGATACCGATCACGACGACGTGCTGACCGGCATCATCGATGCGCTGCCGTCCAACAGTATCCAGCTGGACATCCTCGACACACCTGGTGGGAACGTGCTCTGCACCGCACAGATCGTGTTCCTGTGCGTGGAAGAGATTTGATGTAGGGCCGCGGCGGCGCGTTCATGGGCGCTGTCCATTCGCTCGTCGTGGATCGATGATCGGTAGTACCAAGACATCGATCCATAGTGCCGCCGACATGCCAATGGCCAGCAAGAGCCCGAAGTCGCGGTTCGCTTGCATCGATGTCCAGCGCAACGAGAGCACGCATAGCACCAACAGCAGGGTCGTACCCAGCACGGCAGGAAAAGCGCGCGAGCGTGCATGCTCCGGCCGCGACTGGCCCGGCCGCCACAACATGTGAATTGAATCGTCGACACCAATGCCCAGCAGCGCACCCGGCAGCGGCAGCAGCGCGATACTCCATGGGATTCCTAGGCCCCCCATCGCTGCGGCCACGAACAGCATCGGCCATACACTTGCGAGCAACGCGAGCAGGCCGGTCAGCAGATTCCTCAACGCCAGGGTCAAGATCACGAACATCGCGAGCGCCGTCCACGCGCTGCCCTCGAGTAAATCCCCGAGACCTAGCTGTTCTATACGATGCGTGGTGAAGCCGCTGCCCCATGGCACGAGCTCGTGGTTACTGAGCATCGCACGGTCGAACTCCTCGAGCTGCCGCAGCACTGCGTTCTTGCGCCCCCAGCTTATCTGTCGGAAGTGGAGTTGCACGCGAGCGTGGCCTTGGGCTCGATCGATCCAAGCGGCTAGCCTGTCTTGATCCAGTTGCTCGATAGCCGACGCGTCGCTTCCTGGGAGTGATTCGAGAAACCCTCGGGACGGGACAATGGAGCCCACCTGCGACCCGCCTACTGCAGCTTGGGAGCTGAGCTGCGCCGCCAAGACGAGCGCAGGCGACGGGAGCATGAACGCGAACTCCGGAAGCGTTGTCAGCTGGGCCTCCAACGCGAATAGTGAACGCAGCAGTGCAATCTCGCGCTCGTCGCCACCCTCCTCGCGCCGCATAAGAAGCTGCACGGGATTCATATCAGAGCCGATCGAGTCTGCGATGGCTCGCATGTCCTGGCTCAGCTCGAGCTGGGGCGCAAAGAGATGCGGATAGCGCGTCGTGATGCTCAGTTGACGCAACAGCGGCAAGCAGCAGACAGACGCCACAAGGGTGCCGATCAGGATCCAACGCGGGTGAGATCTGGTCCAAGCTCCGAGCCGCGTGCCCAGTTGCAACGGCCATTGCGGTGCAGCGCTAGAGGCTTCGCGATCGGACAGGAAGTACGGGGCCAGCAGGTATGTCAACGCGAGTGCGAGGATGACCCCAGTCGCAGCCCACAAGCCGAGTCGCACCAATAATTCGGATTCGCCACCGGCACCGATCAGGGCCAGCCCAGCAGCCGTCGTCACGGTTGTCGTGATGCATGGCCGCCGTATCTCGCGCAAACTTTCGCGGACGGTAGGAGGCTGATCAGACGCTCGGTTCGGATCTGGCCATGTCATGCGCGCCAACAGATGCATGGCATCCATGGCAGCCGCGGCCCACAAGACCGGCAAGACAAGCAGCACCTGGGCAGGGATCGCGCCTTCGATGATCCGAATACACCACAGGGTCAACGAGCTCGTTCCAGCGGCGCATAGCAACAGGAACAGTCCGGAAGTCCACGATCGAAAAAGTAGCCAGGGTATACCGAGTGCGATCACCGATAGGACGGGCAGCAGCCGCAAGAAATCGGTACGTGCCAAGCCCCAAGACTCTGCTCGCAGGCGTGGCGTGCCCACATAGTGGAACTTGTCCCCAAGCATGCTCGCGCGCTGTAGAGCGTAGCGGAAGGCGGCATTGATGCGGCGTGCGCGCTCGATCTCGAGCGAGTCACGATCCAGCAACGCAACCAGGATGCGCAACTCGCCACTGCCCCCGGCTTGGCGCCAGAGCGCGTCGGGCAGGGAATCGACACGGCTGACGCTTGGGATGTCACGCAAGTCGGAACAAAGGGACTCGATGCGATCGTCGCTCCAAGCATCCTGCTCGCCTGCTACACCGACTAGCATGACTTCGCTCTCGGCCGAGAACAGAGCGCGCACCTCTTCCAGGCGCTGCAGCTCCGCACTCGACAACAAGCCGTCGACCGTGACTCCTGCGACTCCGCCTTCTCGCGCCAACGGCAGCCAGCTGAGCAGCATAACCATCAGCAAAATCGCGCGCATGCGTATGCCTGGCGTGGATGAGAGGGAAGACTTCAGGCTATGGACTCCTGCTGCAGTTCGACTAGCTTTCATGTCGAAGCGCGCCAGCCGTAGCGTACAAGTCTTTAGCCCCGCAAACGAAGGCGTTTCCGGCGATGACTATGTCGCCGCCCATCCCTCCTCCGCCAAGCCAATCATGGACGAATCCAACGACATCAAGACCTTCCTCGACGGCTCGCCCTTCGCAGTCGTCGGCGCCTCGCGCGATCGCGACAAGTACGGCAACAAGGTGCTGCGTTGCTACCTCCAGAATAACCGGCAGGCTTACCCTGTTCATCCGAAGGAATCCGAGATCGAGGGCGTCACGTGCTACGCCAACCTGGCCGCGGTTCCCGAGGAACTGCACGGGGTGTCGATCATCACTCCGCCCGCCGTCAGTCAGCATGTGGTACGCGAGGCGATCGAGCTCGGGATTCGACACTTATGGTTCCAACCTGGGTCTGAACACGAAGAAGCCATCGAAGAGGCCCGAGCGGCAGGATTGAGCGTCATAGCACACGGCCCTTGCCTGCTAGTGGCTCTGGGTTACCAAGAGTAGTTAGTCGGGTCATGCAGGCGTCTGACTGGAATCGGACACCCCTTCCAAAAACTCGTACTGACTCCAGAACCCGCCCTCTGGCATGCTTCCCGAGCGCCCTGAAGTACGGAGTCCATGCTGCGCACTTCATTTCTCCGCCGCCCCGCACCAACATGAAAAAGACCGGATCGTGCGCAGAACGCATCGAGCCGTCTTGTGCCGCTGGGCCCTTCAATCGGCCGATGAAGTGAAATGGCGAGCGAGCTGCCGCACGGCCCACATGAGCCTGCCACGAGCAACTCCCCTCAGATCAGGGCGTGAACGTGATCTCCAACGCGTCTGACAAGTTGAAGGCAGCGCCGCCGCCCAACGGGTCGCGGTACCAGGCTTGAAAGTTCCAAGTCGAACCGGCGGTGATTTGTGTGGAAGGTGTCGGCGGGCTCGACAAGTCAACCGCATGGCTCATCACGCCACCCGATCCCGAGTTGACGACGGGCAGACGCGCGATACCAGTTGCACCAGCACCGATGCAGCGGAAGCCGTTGCCGAAGACCTGTTGGACCTGGTTCGGGCCGTAGTAAAAGATGCCCGGCTGATTCATCGGCTGCGGCTCAGCGGACAACGTCAAGTTGTTGGCAGAGACGCTGTCTTGCCCTGAAGCCGAGATCACCGAAGGTTGGGTAGTCGAGTTAGGAACAGCCAAGCAGTAGTTCGACCCGATGGAGGCGCCACCATCAAACTCGATGACGTAGCCGCGGATGTTCCAGTGATCTTCGCGCGCATCGTTCCACTCGTTCGGATTCGAGTTGGGCATGTAGATCAGGAAGTCTTCCGGCGCCGGTGCATCGTTCGGCTCGCCAGCAGCCCAGTTGTCAAAAATCCACGGCTCGCCGGTCACCCAAGACCAGGCACCAGACGGTTCCGAATAGGAACCGGAGGTCAGGTCTTGGAATCCACCGAGCCAGAGCTCTTCGGAGCCAGTCGAGCCAGCCACCGTCATGTTCCCGCTGATGAAGGCATTCTCGGCCGCATCACTAACAGTGGCCAAGTGTCCAGGATTGCCTCCGAAGCTAACGGCTTCGGCGGCCAACTTGGCATCGTTCCACAGGATGCCTTGGCTGGCGACGGCCAAGTAGTAGTGGCCGTTGGCAGGGTTCAAGACCGGTAGGTTGTCCTTGATCTCAAAAGTCCCGAGACCGCCCGCTGACCCGGGAAAGGTGCCGAGTCGAATGGTGTACGCCGATCCTGAGATCGCGTTGAAGTCCACACCCGACTGCAGTCCGCAGTTGTCGTCATTGCAAGCCAGGATCGGGCTGCCGCAGGCGCCATCGTAGATCGCGACCTTCGTGTCGACAGCTGTCTGGCCACAGGTCTCGAGCGAATACAAGCCATCGAGCGGCGCGGTCCAGCTGTACCAGACGTCGAAATCGATGTCGTCCAGACCGAAGAAGTAGCAGAGTGAATCCGGCACGCCATCCACGGTGGCGGCCGTGTTGTCGAATGCAAAGACGCCGGTGCCGGCGATGATGTCGGCGTTTACGCAATCGTCAGCACCCTGGGCGGCGGCGAACGAGACGAGCGGACCTACGACGAGGAGAGGACGCCAAAAGCGATCACGGAGAGTCATGTTGAAGCGAGGACTTAGGAGATATCGAAGCGGACCAGTGAGTCCAAGAATATCTCATTAGGGCCTGCCTCGCCTGCAATCGAGAGAGCCCATAACAAAAGTATGCGTTGGTTAGCTCTCCAGCGGCCACGATGGCACTTCTAGCGCCTTCCGTGGGGCACTTGCTCACCGGGGCCTGGCTCGCAAGGCACCGCATCCCCCACGACCTCGCGCAGGTGCTCACATCTGCCGCAACCGGCCGGCTTCAGCTGAACGAAAACAAGCGCTTGAACAGTGACGGCTTGGCCGGCACATCTTCAAACTGCTCGCAATCCGCATTCATGTTGATGCGGCGATGGTCACCGGGAGTCTGTTGCTCATCGAGGAAGGCTTCCTTCTGCTTCACCGGCATATTTGCCGGGTTCCAGCAGCCCGTCTTGCGGGCCTGATACGGAGCCGTTCGGAAGTGTCGGCAAGCTTTGCAATCAACCGAGTTCATACCGAAGAATCTAAACGAATGACGGGAGTTCGAATGAGGGTCCGAGGAGCTGCGGGCGCGCAGGCAGGGTACGGGGCGTGGGCTCCGGACGGACTGCTAGCCCACTGGGCCGAGACACTAGCCCATTCCGCAAGGATCGGCGAGAGGAAGTCTTGCTCTGTAGGCCTGTAAGAGGAATCTGGACGGCGCTCGGGCCTAGAAATCGGACTCCACCTGCGTGCTACACTCCCGTCGAGCACGAATCGGGACTCGGAGACAGCCTTGAGTGAACAAAGCGAACAGCAGTACGAGGGGCTCCCGCGCCGCGTCTGGGGCCTGATCATTGGCGGTGGAACCTGGCTTGTGCTGTTCCTGGCTCAGCTCGGGGAGAATTCCCCCAGCGCGTCCTACATCGAGCAGCTCGAGAATAAGGCGCTCGACTCGCGCTTTCAGTTGCGTGCGGACTGGGCGCCAACGGTTGCGGACGATCGGATCATGATCCTGACCGCTGATCAGGAAGCGCTCGATTACATGGAGCACCGCAACTTGGCCGAGGGTTTTGACGAACTCGACTTTAATGAGCCGTGGCCCTGGAAGCGTGACCGTTACGGCAGGCTCGCAAATTTCCTGGCAGAGATGGGGGCCGAGTCGGTCTTTTTCGACTTCCTCTGGACCGCACGTTCAGGATACGACTGGGATGGCTACGAGGGCGACAGTGACCTGCTAGCGAAGAACGCAGGCCAAGCCGAGATCGTCTTCTTTCCGTTGTTCTTCGAAGAAGAACAATCCACCGGCGATAAATCCGCTGACACGGAATCAGAGTCTGTCCACGACAAGGTCACATCTGCGCTGCTAGAAGTGTGCCCAACAGATAAGTTGCGTGCATCCACAGTTGCTGGCCCACCAGGTGCCATCCCGCGCTATCGGTACCTGCAAGTTCCGATTCCAATACTCGCTCGGGCGGCTGCCGGGCTGGGAGCTGTCAATGCCGCTGAAGATGATGACGGCATCAATCGGCGAGTGGGATTGCTTTATGGACACGGTGAAGACACCTACGGCTCCATCCCACTTGCGCTCGCGCGGCGACACTTGGCCGAGGGTAAGGAAAGTTGGGCGCCAAGTGAATCCGAGTATGTGATCACACCAATTGAGGGCGATTCAGCCAGCACGAGCATGGGGCCTCCGATGGCTGAAACCAGCTGGGACTGTGACTCAAGGACTGTGCAAGTCGGTGACGTGTCCATCCCTGTCGATCGGCAAGGACGCCTGCTCATCAACTGGCATCCAAACGATGCAGAGTTCAATACGAGCTACTCGACGATGAGTCTGCACAAAGTTTTCCTCGACCTCGAAGACTGGGAAAATGGAGTGTCGCCAGCCAACGGCCCCGAGTTCTTCAAAGATAAGATTGTACTGATCGGAACATCCGCCACGGGTCTCGGTGATCTGAAGGCGACTCCAGTCAACAGCCTGATGCCCGGTGTCGAGGTTCACGCAACCGCGCTCGACAACATCCTCAACGAAGACTTCATCCATCGCCCAGACGCTCTTGCCCGGCATGCGGGAGCGCTGCTCCTCTTTCTCATCGCTGGTGCCTTCTTTGTGCGTAAGCAGAGCGCGCGATTGTCCGCTCTAGCATTCATCGGTCTGCTGGTCGCGACCACGGGCGGATCCGTGTGGCTGTTCGTGGCACAAGGCATGTGGCTCGACATGGTCATCCCGGGCGTGGGCTTGGTTCTTATTTTCGCGGAAGCCCAAACGGTCCAGTACTTCACGGAGGGTCGACAAAAACGCCAGATTCGCAGTGTGTTCCAGCGCTACTTGCCCCCTACCGTTGTTAACGAAGTCCTGAAGGTGCCTATCGACCAGCTCAAGCTGGGTGGCGACCGCCTGGAGCTGACGGTGTCCTTCTCTGATATCGAAGGCTTTACGAGCATTTCCGAGCACCTGGAAGCCGAGCAGTTAGTCAGCATGTTGAACGTGTACTTGAGCGAAATGTCGAACATCGTCAGCCGTAGTGGCGGGACGCTCGACAAGTACATCGGTGATTGCATCATGGCTTTTTGGGGCGCTCCTCTGCCGGTCGAGAACGGTGCGGTTCAGTCCTGTTATGCCGCACTAGACTGCAACGATCGACTGACGAAGCTGCGCCAAGAATTCGTCGAGCAGGGCCTGCCAGAAATCCACGCACGCATAGGAATCAATACCGGTGAGATGCTGGTCGGCAACATGGGCTCCGACTCCCACTTCTCGTACACGGTCATGGGTGATGCGGTCAACTTGGCCTCACGCTTGGAAGGTGCCAACAAGCAATACGGCAGCTACCTGATGATCGGCGAGTTGACCTACGAACGAGCCAAGGAAGCCATCGAAGTTCGCACCCTCGATTGGATCAAGGTCAAGGGCAAGTCCAAGCCCGTCCAGGTGTACGAGCTGATGAGCCGCAAGGGCGCACTCGACACGACGCGCGAACGGCTGCGCAGCGTGTACGAAGAAGGCGTGGCGCTCTACCGTGCTCGAGAGTGGCAGCAAGCTCTCGAAAAGTTCCGCAACGCACTCACTATCGTCCCCAAGGACGGCCCTTCCGACACCTATCGCAAACGCTGTGAATCCTTCACCGCCACGCCTCCGCCCGAGGACTGGAACGGTGTATTCACGATGACTACCAAGTAGACCCCAGAGCTCGGAGCAGATGCGCAGCCAGCACTGGCTCACTCTCGAGGACACGACAATGATTGCAAACAAGCGAATATTATCTGCAGCGATTGCCACCAGCATGCTGCTGGCACTTGGGCTTGCCGACGAGGACAAGAAATCTGCTGAGGTCTACACGACCGTGGCCGACCGCGAACCGCTCTTTCGCAAGCCGGTCCAGACCCACGGGATTCATGGACGACTCGACAAGGGGACGGAATTGACCGTGGTCGCCACTCGTGGCGCGTGGAAAGAGGTCAAGGGCGACAAGCTGGCCGGATGGATTCTTGGCTCCAAAAATACAAAGCTGCCCGGAACGACCGTCAGCCTCGAGTATCGCAGAGCAAGGGCAGTGGCCAAGCACGGCTCGGGCTTGGTAACCAAAGGCTTCTCGAAGAAGTACGCGCGCAGTCACGGGATCGAGGAAGAGCAGTCCGCATCTCTCGAACGAACTTTCACTACGCCGAACTTCGACATGGAAACCTACGACAAGTTCGTAGGTGCAGCCAGCCTCGAAGGGAGCCGCCGCGGAAAGTCGAGCGCGCCCGCCGCGCAGTCAGAGCCGAAGCAAGAGCCCAAGCCCAAAGGCAAGACCATCCCGGGGCCAAAAGGCGATCCCTTTGGCGACAAGAGCCCCTTCGGCGAAGACGACACACTCAATGAGATGAAGGCGGGCATCGCGCTCAAGAAACTCAGCAAGGCGATCGCTGACGACCCGCACTACTTCGCTCGGAATATGACCTATTCCGAAGAAGAAGAAATGGGCTTCGCGATCGCGAGCCGCCTGGCTGCCGGCAAGATCCTCGACAACGCGGAGCTATCGGCCTACGTCAGCATGATCGGTTCAGCCTTGCTCCAGCACTCGGACCGCGCCGACATCCCCTACGTCTTCACCATCTTGGCGTCGGACGACATCAACGCATTCGCAGCGCCGGGTGGCTACATATTCATCACCACCGGAGCCATCAAGGCCTGTGAGGACGAAGCCGAACTCGCAGCCGTCATTGCACACGAAATCGCCCACATCGCGCGCCGTCACGGCCTGCGCACGCTCGACCAAAACCGCCTGAACATCTCGAAGAAGATGATGGGTGCCGAGATGGGTCGAGTGATCGAGAAGTACTACGGCCCTATGGACCCCGATGACGCGGCCCTGATCCGCGAGTTGCAGTCTTTGGCAGATGGCGCCTTTGAAACCGTCACCGGCGGCTGGAACCACGAGTTCGAGCTCGAGGCCGACGAATACGGCATGCGCTACTTGGCGCGCGCCGGCTGGGACCACCGCGGCATGATGCGCTTCTTGAATGTCCTGAAGGACCAAGAGAGTGGGCACGTCGGACACGCGTGGAGCACGCACCCGCCCGCACAGGAACGCGTAGAGAAGCTGAACTCAGTGGTGCGACGTGGAAAGTGGAGAGCACGCGACAACAGCCAGAAGAAGCGCTTCATGCACTACAGGGCACTTCTAAAGTAGAGCACAACTTCGCTTCGGCTTGAGTGCCGACCGAAGGAGGATGAGAGGGGCCCGGCATCCTAGCGATGCCGGGCCTCGGTTCGTTATTGGCAACCCGGTGCGTCGCTGACCGCTACGTCGCTGACCGCTACGTCGCTGACCGCTACGTCGCTGACCGCTACGTCGCTGACCGCTACGTCGCAACCAGCCGTGTCGCGAACCGCTTCGTCGCGAACCGCTTCGTCGCGATCTGTTGCCCGCGAAAGTGTCCTTCGCGATCCGCCCAACCAGCGACCTGCGACAAGGGCGTTTCCAGGTGCGTTCCTGCTCAGGAGCGCACTGACTTCCTCACGTCACTTCGCCCCGCCGATACAATACAGCCGCAGCGCGGTGCGAATGAACAAGCAGCCATCTGACACAACGATCGAAGCCCGCACGCGCGCAGCATCTTCTTCACCCATCTGGGCTTCGTGCAAGATCGTTCCCTTCGCCGCATCGACAACGACCACATGCCCGGTGTGGTTCATGCAGTACACCTTGCCATCGGCGCCAGTCGGAGACGCGCGCCAGGGCTCTTTCCCGGGCATGTCGAGCGTCCACTCGACCACTCCCGTCTCGGCATCGACACGCGACAAGGCTTCGCGCACATCGCTCAAGACGAAGAAGTCGCCATCGTAGTACAGCGGCGTCGGAACATCGCTAGACACGGGATTGCGCGCGCCCTCGCTCTTCCAGGCCACGCCACTCGGGTCCAAGGTCCCGCTTCCGCCAAGCTTGACTGCATACGCAGGTGCGCGCTTGGGAGCACACACGAGTGCATGTCCGCCACCGACGACAACAGACGGCACGACGCGCCACCATTGTTCGCGGTGGCCTTCGTTCCATGTTCCCCAACGCCATAATTCACGGCCCGTCTCTGGGTCGTGCCCACTGACGATGTCGCCGCCTACGATGAGCAGTGCTTTACGGCCATCCGGTCCGATATAGGGTGTCGCCGTTGCATAGGACTCGAGCGATTCCTTATTCGCATCCGACGGGCGCTCGACTTGGTACAGCGTCTTGCCAGTCTTCGGATCGAGCGCGAGCAAGTACGAAGGCTCGCCTGTCTCGCCGATCCCGCCCACAGACTCGTTGCGTTGCAAGACCGGCAAAAACAGCTTGCCCTCCCACAAAGTCGGGCTGGCGGAAAAGGTCCATTGGAAACAGAAGTCACCCAAGTCCTTCTGCAGGTTGCGTGACCAGAGCCGCTTGCCCTCCAAGTCGAAGGCAGCCATATCGGCATTGCCGAATAGGAAGACGACTCGTTCGCCGTCACTGACCGCCGAACAGGAAGCGTAGTTGCTGCGATTGTGTAGGGAGGTCGCCTCGCCTTTCCCAGCCGGCCGGTATCCGCTACCGACCTGGGCCTCCCATACGACAGAGCCATCCGTCCGATCGATGCAGATAGCCAGCAGTTCGCCCGCTTCGGGTTCGACAACAGTCAAAAAGATCTGATCGCCGACAACGATCGGGGTCGACGCCCCGGGCCCAGGTAGTTCGGTCATCCAGCGCACGCCCTGCTCCTGGTCGAAGCTCGTCGGCAGCCCCGTCGCAGTGACGGATCCATCGTGGTTCGGTCCGCGCCAATTTCTCCAATCGCGACCAGAGGCGTCGTCGGTGACTAGGAGGCAGAGGAACAAGGTAGGCAGGCAGAATTGAGCGATACGCATAGTCAGCTCCAAATGGCCGGATCGAGGGCCGGTGCGGTGAGGTCTGCCACTATAGATCCGCCAACAGAGCCCACACCAGCCTGGGCACGGCTCCAGAGACAAGACTCTGCGGCAAGGCTTCAGACCGCAACGTAAGGATTCCGATAGGACTAACCCGGCTGCCCCACGCTGAACGGCCCTTCGATCGATGACGAAGACTCCTCTTCCTGTTCAATTGACCCTGAATTCCCCAGGGGATAGCGCCCTTGCGGCCCAGCGAATCAAGACGCGCTCCGCGTATTGGCTCCCAAAAGTCACGCTTGCCATCTGCCTCAGCTTGCTGCTTGGCGAAGGCGCCGCCCGGCTTCTAACCAGCGCGCCCGAAGGTGAACCTGCCCGCTTCAAGCGCTTCACCTTGCTGCCCTATCAGCCAACCGCTGATTCGATCGAGCGCTGGTCCGCTGGCATGCACTCAAACGATCAGATCGTCTTGGATCCGCAACTCGGCTGGACGATCGGTCCGAATTGCAGCGACCCTTGGTATCGCTCCAATGCACAAGCGATTCGCGCCGATCCTAAGCGCGTCTTTGATCACTCGCTGCCAAGCGACCGGGTACGCATCATGACCGTCGGTGATTCCTTCACCTACTCCGATGATGGACCGCTGGAAGCGACCTGGCAAACACAACTCGAGCGACTCGATGCTGGGTTGGAGGTCGTAAATATGGGCGTGCCGGGCTACGGCACGGACCAGTCACTGCTGCGCTGGGAACGAGACGGTCGGCCATTCGCGTCGCACATCGTCGCGCTTGGGATCTGGCCCGAAAATTTGTGCCGCAACCTCAATCAAAACCGCTACTACCTGACTCTGTCCCCGGACTATGGCTTCAAGCCGCGCTTCATCTTTGATGAAGAGAATTTCCAGCTGATCGAGCCGCCTGAGTGGACTGTCGAGAGCCTATGCGCGACCCTCAAGAACCCTCTCGATGCGACGAGTTTGTCGCATGAGGCTTGGCTGTTGGCGCATGAGCCGGGTTATGCGTCTTGGATGAACTCGCGCCTCTTGCGTATGGGGGTCAGTCTCTGGAACTACAAGCACCGTCGTGACCTGCGCCAGCAAATCTATGACGGTCACAATCCTGAAGCCTTGGCCGTCACCCTGGCGATCGCGCATCGATTCCGAACTGGAGTACGTGATGTCGGCTCGATCCCACTCGTGATCCTATTCCCGATGAAGGATCTTCTCGAGCGGTACGGGGAGCATGGCAGCCTGCCGATCACCAAGGAACTGATTGCTGCCGGGCACGATGTACTTGATCTAGCGCCGGTCTTCCGCGAGCGTGTCCTGCATGATGAGGCCGAGAGTCTGTTCCAGGGCGGGCAGGCCAGTGGGCACTTGACTGAAGTCGGCAATGCCATTGTCGCCGAGGCGATCCGAAATCATGTTCAACAGGTCATGAGCAAGAACACAAACGGATTCCCAGCCAGGGTCACCGGAGGGCGCCCACCACAGGCTTCGGAGAACCAAAACAAGCCGCCTCACGCAACCGCGGACAGTCTAGGCCCCCCCTGAACGCTCTTGGTCGAGCAGCAGCACGCGAATGAGCCCAGCGCGCACACGACTCGCGTGCGAATGCTTTACCCTCAGAACATGAACGTCATCGCCGACATCTGCGTCATTCCGAACACGGGTCGAACAAGTGTGCGGCAAGAGGTCGCGCTCGCGCACCGCATCCTGCAAGAGAGCGGCGCCAAGGTGCTCTTGCACGGCTACGGCACCAACGTCGAAGGCGACTACGACACGATTTTTGCTGCCTTGAAGCGCATTCATCAAGAGCTGCACGCGCAGGGCGCCGCACGCATCTCGACCACGATTCGATTGGGATCTCGGGTCGACAAGGAACAGGGCATCGACGACAAGATTGCAGCAGTCCGGGACGAGCTAGCTGACGGCACTCCCTAGGTCTCGGGTCTCGGCGGCGCCTTTGGGCTCCGGCCTCCTCGAACTTCTGCGGCTCGTTGCCCAGATTCTTGCGGGCGGGCTTCGACTCGGTGCGCCCCGCTATGTGCAGCAGTGCGGCCACGAGAACCATCGCTTTGTGTTGACGCTCCAGGCGCATGCGCAGGCGTTAGCCGAACATCGACTTGGCAGCCACCGCACGCCCTTCCATGAAGGCCTCGAGGTCTTCGGCCAGGGCCTCGGCGCTCTCGTATCTGCTTTGCGGACGATGCGACAACGCGCGATCAACGAGACGTATCAGCGGCGCGGGAATCGTAGCCTCCAGACGCTTGACCGAACCGGCGGGTCGCGTTCAAATCGCGTCCAACACGAGCATTAAGTCAAAGTGCGTATGCGGTGCTCGCAAGCACAATAGCTCATCTAGAATCGCGCCCAGCGCATAGACATCGACGCGCTCGTCTGCGATTTCACCGCGCGCCTGCTCGGGCGCCATGTAGTGCGGTGTACCGATCAGGTCGCCGGTGTTCGTCAGCGTCGAAGAGTATTCTTGTGTAGCGAGCCCCAAGTCGATCAAAATTGTGTCAGGCCCAATGCTCCTCCCCGATGTCAGGTCCACGCCCGGGAACATGTCCTCGGTCTGGTCTAACAGGCTCAGGGCTTCGACCAGCTGCACGGCACTCGCGCCTTCGAATCCGGCCGGGCCGAGTTCGTATGTGAATGCCTCTGCAGGCAATGCCTCCCCCGATTCGCGGCGGGCGATGTCGTCGGCCAAAGCTGACTCGAGAGCGCTGATCGGATCGTCCGTACTCATGGGTCAATTTCATTAGGCCATGTACGGCGCGACCTCAGCCTCCCTTCTCAAAATGCGGCCACTCACTGGACTTGATCCGACGTGAGGCCTCCAATACATCCCATGCACAACACATGGGCACTCTCTGTTTCCCTATTGCTCTCAATGTTGGGGGCCTGCCAGGCTCCCTCGAGCTCCATGACGCCGAGCGAGATCATCCACTTTGAAGCGGTGGGCGCGATCGGCCCCTATTCAGGCTCGGTCGCATTGAATGGCATTTGCTTCGCCGCTGGCAAAATCGGGGTACGCGGGGAAGGCTTCGAACGCGAGGTCGAAACCGCCATCGACGCCGTTGAGGCCGAGTTGGCACGCAGTGGCATGGACCTGAGCGATGTCATTTCGGCCACTGTCTACCTGACCGATATGCAGCGCTACGCCGAGTTCAATGAGATCTATGCGAGGCGCCTCCCCGCGCCCTATCCGGCTCGCACCTGCGTCGCTGTGCGAGAGCTACCAGCCGGTGCAGCGGTCGAGATTCAAGTGGTCGCATCCGCTCCGTGAATTCAGCCGTCTCGATCGCTAACTAGAAGCAGCCACATCCGAACGTCCCCCCTCTTCGCGCGTCGCCACCCATCCCCATTGAGCATGAACTTCCGGTCCACCCTTCACGTGCACTCACCCACCATGCAATCTCATCGACGCCGTACCAGCCATGTAGTGCATGCTGTCTTGCTGGCTTGTTTGACGCTCTCGTTCGCAAGCCCATCCGCACGCGCGACGATTTCCGACAAACAACCGAACATCGTCTTCATCTTCTCGGATGATCACGCCACGCAGTCGATCGGAGCCTACGGTTCGGTGATCAACACGACACCGAACATAGATCGCCTGGCAACCGAAGGAGCGGTTTTCCTGAACTCCTTCTGCGCCAACTCGATCTGCGGTCCATCACGCGCCTGCATCTTGACCGGCAAGCACAGTCATGTGAACGGCTTCCGACGCAATGGGCAGCGTTTCAATGGCAATCAATGGACCTTTCCGCCGGTGCTCCAAGAAAAGGGTTATCGTACCGCGATGATCGGGAAGTGGCACCTCAGCAGTGACCCGGTTGGCTTTGACTATTGGGAAGTGCTGCCGGGCCAAGGGAGCTACTACAACCCCGATCTGCTGCAGATGGATGGCTCGAAGAAACGCTACGAAGGCTACTGCACCGACATCGTGACGGATCTCGCGCTCGAATGGTTGGAGACCGAGCGGGACGACGACAAGCCCTTCCTGTTGATGTGCCAACACAAGGCGCCGCATCGCAACTGGTCGCCCGCACCGCGCCACCTGAGCATGTTCGACGGCGTCACCGTTCCTGAACCGGCGTCGTTGTATGACGACTACTCGGGACGCAGCAAATTGCTGAAGGAGAACGAGATGAGTCTCCAACACCACTTCCATTGGGGACATGACGCAAAGTTCCATGGCGAAAACCAATTCCCCGAGCACTTCCAAGGTGTGCATGGCAATGGTGAATACAAGCGAATGAACGAGGCCCAGAAGGCCACGTGGGATGCTCACTACGAGCCGCTCAATCAGCGCTTCATCGAAGCTGTCCGCAACGGAGACATGACCGAGAAGGAAGTCACGGCCTGGAAGTACCAGCGCTACATCAAAGACTACCTGGGCTGCATCGCGGCCGTGGATGAAAACGTTGGGCGCGTCCTCGACTATCTCGACGAGAATGGCTTGTCGGAGAACACGATCGTCATCTACTCCTCCGATCAAGGCTTCTACTTGGGTGAGCACGGTTGGTACGACAAGCGTTGGATCTTCGAAGAGTCGCTGCAGATGCCTTTCCTGATTCGCTGGCCCGGCGTCGTACAAGCCGGTGTACGCAGCGAGACTCTGATCCAAAACATCGACTACGCGCCGACCTTCCTCGATATCGCCGGTGCAGAGACGCCCGCAGCCGTGCAGGGTCGTAGCTTGCTGCCGGTCCTGCACAACGCGGGCCGCGCAACCAACGATTGGCGTGACGCCATTTACTACGCCTATTACGAAAACGCTTCGGTGCACAATGTACCGGAGCATGACGGCCTACGAACGCTGGACCACAAGTTGGCCTTTATTCCGCGCACGCGCGAGTGGCAGCTGTTCGACCTTGTTAACGACCCAGACGAAATGCTAAGCGTGCACGCCGCGCCGGAAAAAGCGGGCGTACTGGCAGCACTGAAGAAGCGCTACCACGACTTGCGTCGCTTCTACGATGTCAACTCGGCCGTCATTCCGGCCACGAAAGGCGAAGAGGCCTGGTGGCAGCAACGCTTCCAAGCACAGAAGACGAACACGGCCGAAGGCACGGCGCAGCTCGTATTCATCGGCGACTCGATCACTCAAGCGTGGGAAGGTCCCGGTAAGGATGTGTGGCAAGAGTTCTATGCCGACCGCAACCCGTTGAACCTGGGCATCAGTGGTGACCGCACCGAACACGTGCTGTGGCGCCTCGAGTACGGAGGTATTCAAAAGATCAACCCGAAGGTCGCGGTTGTGATGATTGGTACAAACAACACGGGACACAAGCTGCAAGACCCGGTCGAGATCGCCGCCGGCGTAACCGAAATCCTGGCCCAACTGCAGAGCAATTGGCCCGAGACCCATGTCTTACTGCTGGGCATATTCCCGCGTGGGCGCGAAGCGACCGACATAAAGCGCCAGAACAACATCGCGGTCAACCAAATGCTGCGCCGCATGACCGGGCCTGGCGTCAGTTACCTCGACATCGGCGATGCATTCCTTAGCGAAGACGGCTCGCTGCCCGAGGACCTCATGCCTGATGCGCTACATCTGACTCCCAAGGGCTATCGTCTGTGGGCTGAATCGATGGAGGCTTCCCTCTTGGATCTCGGAATTTGAGGCGATGAGCAAGCGCGACTTCCACATCATCTGAATCAAGCCGTCGCACTTCGATGACGATGGCTATGTGATTCAGTCGATCCCGCCCAATCACGAGTACGACCTGCCGGACACGATCGAGATCGCAGGTTTGGCCGCAGTCATCCAGGATCCTGTGACCAAACTGAACCTACCGGTGTCGCCACTCGACAGGGATGCCGATGGAGTCATCACACGCTTCATGCGCGATCGCTGGCCCGAGCTAGGCAGCTTCGAGAGTCCGGACAAGGAAACCAGCAAGCGCCTTAGGAAGGGCCTCGGCATCAAGTCGACCTGAAGTGCGATTGGGCGCGTGCTTGAAATACTGCTGATGCATGCACGCGTCGGAATCGTACACCCCTTGCACTCGCAGACTCAGTGTGAGGAGAGCTTGTTCCAGGCTTTGATCTCCGCTGCTGGCACTTGCGAGCGAGCCGCGGGATCCGGCAATAGCGGAAAGATGGATAGCGCTTGCCTGCGTATTCATGCCCGCGATGGCCACCCTGTCGTAATCGGTGTGCAATATGAAGGAGACACGGAACGGCTGCTAAATCGTGATTATTCCGTCGAAGGTGGTGAGCGCCTCGGCGCGGTCGACATTCACGTCTCAAGCCCGCATCTGTTCGGGTTGTTTGCCAAATTGCCGCACATTCAATTGGCGTCGGACATCAACACTTTCGAGTGGAACCCAAAGGTCTCTCGGCTGGCGTGGACACCAAGCCTAGCCTGGGATATCACGAAGATCGGGGGCTGGCTGGCGCGTATGTCGGCCTTCCAACTTACGAAGGCGAACATGCCCGCGCCGAAGCGAGCGCCGCAGACCGACGTGGGTGATGCCCCTCTGGCGATGATCGACGCGCCCTCAGTGGCGCCTGCAACCAAGGGCCAACAGAAAGAGGCACAACAGCTGCAACCCGACGAGAAGCAGCCGGTCTAGCTTTCGTAGCGCGCAGGACATCCTCGAGGATCGATCGGTCTTCGGTCCGCGCGCCATGGAAGCGAAATTATGCTGTCCGATTCCTACCGCCGTAGTCGCGTACTCACTCTCCTGCTGCCTATCGCCGCGCCCTTGCAAGCCATGCTTGCTCGCGGACCCAACGTGCTAACAGCGGCATCACGGGCCTCCGCGCTGGCTCTCTTGTTTTTGATCACCACCGCACCGCTCCTTGCACAGAAACCTGATCCGGTGCCGGGCCAGGTGCGCCCATTATTCAAGCTAGTCGGCCAGGATGCTGGCGATCGCTTCGGTCATGCACTCGCGGCAATTGCCGACGCAAACTTCGATCAGCGCGTGGACTGGGCAGTCGGATCGCCCAAGGCTTCGCGCGGCGCCCCTGGCGCAGGTTCCGTGACGCTGTACAGCGGCGCCGACTGTTCCATCCTTTGGCGTGTAGATGGACAGCGCGCATGGGCGCGTTTCGGCTGGGCAATCGCAGCCACCGGTGATGTCGACCGCGATGGCACCGCGGACGTGCTTGTTGGTGCCCCCATGGGCGCGAACTCTGCCGGAGAGGCGCGGTTGTTGTCCGGCCGAAGCGGCAAATTGATCTGGCGTGTGACCGGCTCAGCGCCCGGCGAACAATTCGGGACGGCCCTAGCTGGTGTCGGAGATGTCGACGGCGATGGCATTCCGGACATGGCGATCGCCGCGCCATTCGCAGACGGTTCTGCAGGCAGCAAGTGCGGCCGAGTGTCGTGGATCTCAGGCCGCGATGCCTCGACCTTGCGTACGCGCGAGGGGGCGGCGTGGGAGTTCTTCGGTTCCTCGCTCGCTGCGACAGGTGACACAAATCAGGACGGAATCACTGACCTGCTTGTCGGTGTCCCGTTTTCGGATGTCACGAACTTCAATGCGGGCAGCGCATATGTCTACTCTGGAGCAGACGGCAGCGAACTCCTGGCGTTCCACGGGAGCGGGATCGGGGACCAGCTGGGGACGCACGTCGCGGGTGGTCAGGACGTGAATGGCGACGGAATAGCGGATTGCGCCCTCGGTGCTCCGGGTGCGGATCGTGGCGGCATCGATGCAGGGCGCGTACGGGTGCATTCGGGACTTGACGGTGCCCTGATTCACGCGATCGACGGTGAAGCTGCGGGAGACGGATTGCACACGGTTGCTCTGCTGGGCGATCTCGATGCTGATGGCAAATCCGAATGGGTCGCCGGCGCGCCGTCGAGCGATCGACACGGCCAGGAATCGGGCAGCCTGTTGTTCATGGACGGCGCCAGTGGTTTGCCGTTGCAAGTACTCGGGGGTGCCGGTGGCAACGCCTGGCTGGGCGCGTCCCTGACACGGCTCGGAGATTGGAATGGCGATGGGCGCCCCGAGTTCTTGGCTGGAGCCCCTGGCCACGACGACCAGCCCAGGCTAACGGGGAGCTTGCAGAGTTTTGGATTGCCGCGCTGACGCCCCATCAGATCGCACTTAGGCATCGCATCCGCGGTAGATTGCCCGCGGCGCGCTCTAATCGATCGATTCGGCCCCGGCAGGACCGGACCTCGTGTACATTCTGAGGCATGAACCGCCTCACTGCCTCGCGACACGGTGGGTTACTCCTCGGCTTGACCCTTCTCGCTTCCTCGGCCTTCTCTCTTGGGGAACCGGCCGGCTACTACGACTCGGTGATCACGACGGATGCCGCCAACTTGCGGCAGACGCTGCACATGGTCATCGACGATCACCTGCGCTTCCCCTACACCTCAGGCGCGACGGATACGTGGAACGTCTTAGAGTTGGCTCAGCAAGACCCAAACAACGCTGCCAACATCGTCGATATCTACTTGAACGCGTGCTATCCGAAGCAAGGCGGCGGGAACTCGCTCTACAACCGCGAACACATCTGGCCGAGTTCGTACGGCTTCCCCGACGACAACTCGTCGAACTATCCGTACACCGATTGCCACATGCTGCGGCTGTGCAACGACAGCTACAACTCCTCACGTAGCAACAAGCCCTACCGCTATTGCAGCTCGAACTGCTCAGAGAAAACGACCCTGAGCCACAACGGTATGGGCGGTGGCAGTGGCACCTATCCCGGGAACTCGAACTGGACAAGCGGTTCATTCACGAACGGCACCTGGGAAGTATGGATCGAACGTCGCGGCGATATTGCGCGCTCGATGCTATATGCAGATCTTCGTTACGAGGGCGGCAATCACAGCGTGACCAACATCTCCGAGCCGGATCTGATTCTGACGGACAACCAAACTCTGATCCAGGCGTCCAATACAGGCAACAACCTGCCGATTGCCTACATGGGCATGTTGTCGGACCTGCTGCAGTGGCACGCGGATGATCCCGTCGACGATTGGGAGCGCGATCGCAACGATACGGTCTATGCCTTCCAGGGCAACCGCAACCCCTTTGTCGATCACCCCGAATGGGTTGACTGTATCTACAACGGTGTCTGCGGTTCACCCGGTTCCGTCGATGCCTACTGCTTCGGCAACGCAACTTGCCCCTGCAGCAATATCGATCCCTTCGCGGGCTGCCAGAACTCGACCGGTGTCGGCGCCAATTTGATTAATAGCTTGGGTGATGCCAGTATCGGCACGGACAACCTGGTGATCACCGCCATATCCTTGCCGCAGCAACAGTTCGGCCTGATCTACATGGGTGCGGGCCAGACCGCGTCTCCCTTCGGCGATGGTCTGCGTTGCGTCGGTGCCGGTGGCGTGGGAGTCTTCCGCTTCTCGGTGCAGAGCTCCGGCTTTGCTGGAGCCATCGTGCTCGGCCCGGGCATCGTTGGTACCTCTCAGACGAGCTTCCCAGCTGCGGGCGAAATCCTGGCTGGCTCCAGCTGGAACTTCCAGGCATGGTTCCGCGATCCAGCAGGCCCCTGCGGCGCGGCTTTCAACCTGTCGAACGCCTTGGCAGTATCTTTCGTGCCGTAGGGCAGGAAGCGCCCCATGCGACTTCATTACGGAGCCGCGATAAGCTCATCCGAGTGAGTCAGCGCCAAGGCGTGTGACGCGGAGGGCTCATCGCGGCTCCTTTATGTGAATTGTCATGACGCGCTGTAACATCACGCTCGCAAGGACACTGCTCTGTTTGAACGCGAGGTGCGCTCGCTGCGCGGAAGACGCAGCTCTTCAACCACCGCAACAATTCAGCAGGAGTCCCCATGAATCCCGCACAGAACATCCGTTTGTCTCGATCCTCGTTCGTAGCCGGAGCAATGACAATTGCCCTCTCGTCGGCGGTCACGGCACAGTCGATCCACAACATCAGCCCGAGCTCGGCTCGGACGATTCAAGAGGCCGTCGACGCGGCTCAATCAGGCGATGTCATAGTCCTAGAGCCAGGTCGCTACCTCGGGCATGGCAACCGCGACTTGAACTTCGGCAGCAAGGAGCTGATCCTGCGCAGCGCCACTGGGCCGGGCGAGTGCCGCATCGAGTGCGAAGGTACACCCCAGAGGCCATTTAGGGGATTGATGATTGAAGGCGGTCAAACGTCGGCCACCGTCATCGAAGGCATTACTTTCAGCGGTGGAGATACGCTCCCAGGCGCGATCGCGGACCAATTCAATGGCGGAGCCATTCGCATGTTGGGTTCGAGCCCGATCATTCGCAACTGCGTCTTCGAAGACAACTCGGCGGGATGCTGGGGCGGCGCGGTTTTTAGCGCCCACGGCGGCAGCCCGCTAATCGAATCCTGCCTGTTCCAGAACAACGTATCCGGTGACGGTGGCGGCGGCTTCTTCTCTTGGAACCAATCGGCTCCGACCATCATCAACAGCGTCTTTATCGGCAATGAAGGCACGACGCGAGCCGGCGCAATCGAGCATCTCAGTTCCACGCTTCTGATCGTTCGTGGATGCACCTTCGTGCAGAACAGCGGGAACTTTGATTCAGCGATGTACGCTTGGGGTGCAGATGTTTCGAACAGCATCTTCTGGGGCAACTCTGGAAGCGATCACTTCGGTGGCCCGCAGGAAACTTTCAGCTTCTCTCACTGCAACATCGAGGGCAGCCTGCCCTACCCCGAATGGGACCATGGCCGCAATATTTCGGCCGACCCGCGCTTCAAGAGTGATGGTTATCACCTGAGCTTCCAGTCGCCATGTATCAATAAAGGCAACTCTGCGTTGATCCTGCCGAGCCATGTAGATATCGACTTGGCCTCCCGCATCTCGCACGGTCGCGTCGACATGGGTGCTGACGAGTTCCGGATCTTCCGTTCTCCGTTCAGCTCTCACCCCTGACTCAATGGAGCTGAGACCCCCAACCTCGTAGCCCAAGCTACTTAAGTTGGCGGTTCGAATCGCCGGAGTGTTTCCTTCAAAAGAGGGAGCGCTCCGGCGGCTCTGATTCCAGAACCCCAGTTCTCCGATGTTGGCGACACGGTTACTTGGCGAGCAACGGCTATGACGCGCTGCTGATCCAAAGAGTCGGATGAGTACGAGGCACAAGCGATCGTGAGCAAAGAAGCTAACTCAGGTAGGCTATTCCCCTGCTCGATGTCTCTCAATCCCAGGCCGAACGCGCAGCCAGTGGCGTTGTCGCATCCATCAGCCCCGGCTCGAACAACAGCGGGAAGTAAGTACCCGCGAAGAGCGCGCCATCGGGCGGAGCCTTGAAAAATCGACGCAGGTCGCGGGGGTCATCACCGATAGCCGATCGCACTCCATCCCGCATGGTGTTGACCAGAGTCGCGCGCCGTTGCCGTTTCGAGCGATTCTGATATGAGCCATGCATCGTGCGCGGATGGTGGAAGGCCGCCTGGCCTGCGCGCAGCACGACCGGTACTCGCCGTTCGAAGGCCTCGAGTTGCTCCGGATTCAAACGGCTCCGCACAGCATCCATGTCGCCCGTAAGCCCAGTGATAGGCAAGTCTGGCCACAGGTGACTGCCGGGCACATACCACAAGCACCCGTTCTCCTCATCGACATCATCCAGCGCAATCCAGCAAGTGACATGTGCCATGGGCTGCGTCCACGTCCAATACGAATAGTCCTGATGCCACGCAACGGCTCCGCCACATCCCGCTGGTTTGCAGAAAAGCTGGTCGTGTAGGAAACGCACGCCAACGCCCCCCAGCAGTTGGAAACTGGCTACGCGCAACTGTGGCGCCCACAAGATGTCATGGAAACGCGGCGTTACACGCCACGCTCCGAGTGCATGAAAGAGCACCTGATCAGAATGATCGGACTCGTCCGCGTGAAACTCGTAGAACAACTCGCGCTGCTCCGGCGAAGGGTTCATCAGCGTGCCAAGTTCCGAGCAGAGAGATTCCACCTGGCCCGTTGTAAGCACATCGACGCCACTCAGAAAACCTTCCTGGTCGAACTGATCGACTTGGGCTTGCGACAAGGCCAGACCCTGCCAATCGCCGGGCAAGGTCGGCATTGCGAGCCAATCGCTGACAGGCTCGGAGCTGATTCCGTAATCAAGCACGGGCACGCTCGAGTCGGGTGATGCGACCGCCTACGATCCACTCCACAACGTAGATATCACCATCGGTACCAAAGCAGGCCGCGTGAGGACTGTTAAACACTCCGGGCTCGAGTCGATCCGATGCCACATTGGACCAGCCCTCAGGAGCAACCGGCGGCCACCACTGCTGGGGATCAGCATGCGGCTGAACTTGATCGTTGTGACCGATCGCGAACACCGGCTCGAGGCTCTCGACATCCAAAATCCTCACAGGAGTGAAGAGCTCAGGCACAATGACTTGATCCCGATGGAACGCGAACATGCATGGGCTGTGACACACGAGCGATGAGCGCAGAAGATCTCCTTCCGCATCGAAGATCTGAATGCGATGGTTCGAACGATCCGTAACCCAGACTTCAACCCCATCAGAGCCCAAGCGACAAGCGATCCCATGCGGCTCACTGAATCGACCCGCGCCACGCTCACCATCCCAAGACTCGAGCTGCTTGCCGTTCGTATCGAAGACATGCACGAGGTTCGCACCATATCCATCGGCCACATAGACACGTCTATCGATCGGATGCTCGGCCGCCCATGTCGGGCTGTATTCAGCCGACGCGTATACCGCATGTTTCGGCCGCGCTAGTTCCTGAATGACAGTTCCATCCAAGGTGGTCCGACAGACCTGGCCACTGAACTGATCCGTCAGCCATAGGAACTCTTCCCCATCGCGCAGAACGCGGCTCAAACCGTGTGCGCCTCTCCACTGCTCGCCTCCGAATCGCCCCACTAGATCACCTCCGGCATCAAAGTGCAGGAGCGCATCATGCGCTTGGTGAAAGACGATAAGCGTGCCGGAATCGGACATGCAGACTCCGTGTGTCTTGCCGGTCCAATCGGAGTCAACCGGCCCTGGAATCCGCGCCCAGTTCTCGTGCCATATGTATCGAGGCGACGATTGAGCGTCCGATTGTTTTGTCATGCGCTGCGCAGTGCGAAATCGAGTTCTGCTGAGGTCAGTGCTTCATGCGCGACGATTTGTCGCGAGCTACACCCTCCGGATGGCGGACAAAGGGCACGCTCCGTCGAGGCTGGGCGCTTACTCAAGTGTCTCTCGGCCCGAACCGGACGAGGCACCAAGTCATCTCCACAATTCGGACAGATGCCAACAAAGACTCCATCAGTGCAGTCATCAAAGAAGGTGCACTCAAAGGAACAGATGCGGGCATGCGGGCTATCCGGGGCAAGATCCCTGTCACATCCTTCGCAGCCTGGCCGAAGTTCGAGCATGCCGACAATGTAGCTGGCAGATCAATCAAGAGCAAAGCCTGTCGGTGCCAGCTCGCACCCCAGACTGCTCTAGCAACCCGACTCAAGAACTCCAATCCATGCCTCGAGTCCTCCGAATCCTCTGGCTGCGTTGCCAGAAGTCAATCCATGAACCAGCCTTGTTCGGGCGGGTTGCTGGCAGCCCGTGCAGCCCGCGTATGGCTGCTGGCCAGCGCCGGAGATTCACACCCTGGCGCAGTGTCCAACGCCTAATCGCGCGAGCGCAGGGTGTGCACGGGTGGTGCACCGATCGCCTGACGGCTCGCCGCCAAGCCCGCAACAACGGCCATCAATATGGTGCCTAGCACTGCAACCACGAACACCCGACCCGGCAAATCGGCTTCCAGCTTCACGACCTTGTCCAAGAAACCCCAGGCCAAGGCCGCAGCTCCAAGCGAACCGAGCACTCCGGCAACTGAGCCGGTCAACGCGAATTCGCTCGAGAACAATCCGATGATGCGCATACGGGTCAGCCCCATCGTCTTCATCAACGCAACTTCACGAGAACGTCCCAGCCTTGTCGCTACGACAGCACCTGCAAGGATCAGAATGCCGGCCAGAATCGTGAACGCACCCAAGACCTGGACACCGAGCGCGATGCGTTCCAACAAGCCTGCGACCTTCTCAAGAATTGGACGCACGCGCAGCATGGTCACATTGGGAAACTCGGCAACCAACGCATCCTGCAACTGCGCCTCGGCCTCGACTGGAACGCGAGCCGCTGCCAGGCGCACCTGTGGTGCCTCGTCGAGCAATCCCGGCTCGACCGCGATAAAGAAGTTGATCTCGAAGCTCTCCCACTCGACCGTGCGCAGACTGGTAACGACGACCTCGATCGGCACTCCCTGAAGGTCAAAGCGCAAGCGCGTGCCGAGCTTCGCGCCAATGCCCTCGGCGAAGTCGACCTCTAGACTCGCTTCTGCGACGTCCGGCTGTTGCCATAGACTGCCCTGCACGAGACGGTTCGACTCCGGCAGTTCGTCCCACCACGTCAAGCGTTGCTCACGTGTCAGACCCCAACGGCCATCCCTGCGTTGTCCCGTACTCAAGAGATCTCGCACAGGCACATCATCGATCGCGCTAAGTCGCGCCATCGACACAGGCAAAGCCTTGGTGCCCTGTGCTTGGGCATTCTTCAAGTGCTGCTCGACACCAGGCCACTGATCCGTTTGAACATCAACCAAGAACACACTCGGCGCGTTCTCCGGAAGGGCTCCACGCAGAGCATCGCCCAAGCGAGACTCAATCAACGCCATCGCTGTCACGACCATGGCACCCAGCCCTAAAGCGACGATGCTGCCGACGGTGCCGGACCCTGGTCGAGCCAGCGCGGCCAAGGCGTGCGCCAGCGAGGGCTTCAATGCATGCCGCGGCAAACGTCCGGCCAGGTGCACCAATCCCCTTGCGGCGAGCCAAAGTGCAGTAGCGAAGACGGCTAGGCCCAGCGTGAAGGCGCCCGCGACTTCGGCATCCGCGCTCTGTACCCAACTACTCGAAAAGATGCCGACGACCATTACAGCAGCGCTGAAGATACGCCAGCGCAAGCTAGCTGGCGGTAGCTCAATCTGGCGCAGGACGGCGGCCGGCGGAATGCTAATCAGAACACTCAGCGAGGGCAGAGCGAACAACAAAGCGATCCCGACCCCCAGTCCTATTCCGCGCAGCACGGCCCCTGGTGGGAAGGCTCGTAGCGAGTCAGCCGAGAGGTACTCCGGCGCTAGCTTGGTCAACGCGAGCGGGATCAGCGAACCGCAGACCGCTCCCAATGCACTACCGACAATGGCAAGCAGCAGAACATGTGCACAGTGCAGCGCAATGATCTCGCTGTTCTGAAGTCCAAGGCTCTTCCAGACCGCGATGCTCAAGATACGGGAGCGCAACCATGTACGCACGATCTGCGCGACACCGATGCCCCCCAGCAACAAAGACAACAAAGCGACCAAGCCCAGGTACGAACGAAAGCGTTGCAGGCCGCGCCGAACACCAGGTTGGGCTTCGAAGTGAGACTCGATGCGTAGGTAACTCGCATCGCTGAGCTGTCCCGAAATCTGACGCCGCAGACTCGCCAGCTCCAGCTCGCTAGAATCGGTCTGCGTGCGTAGCAAGGCCTTGTACTTGACCCGATTCCCGACGGCAGTCAATGCAGTCTCGGCGAAGCCCTCGTCCGACAGGAACACGCGCGGTCCCAGTGTCAGCGCGAAGTCGAGCCGATCCGGTTCATTGTGCGCGACGCCAGCGATGGTGAAGGTCGCCCCACCAACGACGAGTTCGTCGCCTAGGTCCACTCCAAATCCACTCAAAGCCGCGGGCGAGACGACCACACTCGAAGCTGACAGCAGATCGTCCAAGCTACGTGGAGGTACGAGCTCGAGATCGCCGAAGAACGGATAGCCAGAGCCGACGATCTTCAACTCACATAAGGAGCTGCGCAGTATTTCGCCGCCTTGCGACGGCACCCCTACCATGCTGCCCATTTCACGCACATCGATGCGCTGGGATTGAGGCAAGACAGCCGCGATCGCACTGTCTAATTCATCCGGCAACGGGCGCCGCGCTTGAATCGACAGGTCCGCGGCCAACAGCTCGCGCGAGTTAGAACGCAGACCATCTTCGATACCGTCCGCCAAGGCGGCGACCGCGACAACGGCGGCGACACCGATCCCAATGCAGACGGCAAAGAAGCTGCTGCGCCATACAGCACCGCGCGTCTCGCGTGCGACGAACTGGATCAGCGATCGCACTTTCACGACTCGATCCGATCGATGCTCCCGGCGTGCAGATGGATCCGGCGCGTGGCACGCGCGGCCACCGCTTCATCGTGAGTCACCAGGACCATCGTCATGCCGTCCACTTCGCGCAACTCCATTAGTAGGTCCAGAACTTTGCCACCGGTCGCGAAGTCCAGGTTTCCGGTAGGCTCGTCAGCGAACATCAGGCTGGGCCGGGCGCCAAAAGCACGCGCAATCGCAATGCGCTGCATCTCGCCACCCGAGAGCTGGTTCGGATAGTGCAGCGCACGATCGGACAGGCCAACGCGCTCCAGCAACTCAGCAGAACGCTCGCGCGCATCCGTACGGCCGATCAGCTCGAGCGGGATGCGAACGTTCTCAATCGCATTCAGGTTGGGAAGCAAATGGAAGGCCTGAAACACAAAACCGACCCGCCCACGGCGTAACAGCGCGAGCTGATCCTCGCTCTTGTCCTCGAGCGGAACGCCATCCAGCAGAACACTGCCAGTCGTGGCTCGATCGAGGCCCGCCATCAGACCCAAGAGAGTCGATTTGCCACTCCCGCTCGGACCCAGGATGGCGATCGACTCTCCGTCCTCGACGCTGAAGTCGATCCCATTCAGAATCTGCAGGCGTTCGCCTGCAGCTTGTAGGACCTTCGAGACTGCTCGGCATTCGATGCGCGGTTGAGTCATGGCTTCTGGATCGAGAGTCGACGCGGTAGCATGCGCGAAGTCTACCAACGTCCGCACCATGCACGGCTCACTGTTCCATTGGCGTCTCGCGCCCTTACTTTTCCTGCTCTTCTACGGTTGTGGAAGCGAGCAGGCGGAGCGTGAGGGCAATCCAGTTGACGAGACCAGAGGCGCTGGAGTCGAGACGCAAAGCGAATCGACTGGCCCGATTCTCGCCTATCTTGGCGACAGCATCAGCGCGGGCCTGCACCATGATCCGGAGTACGCCTTTCCCGCCGTGTTACGTGAGTTGTTGGCCGAAGAAGGCATCGAGACGCGCCTGATCAACGGTGGCGTCAGCGGTGACACGACGGCCGGTGGCCTGCGCCGTGTTGGGTGGCTACTTGCGCAACAACCCGAGTACGTGGTCGTCGAACTGGGAGGCAACGATGGCCTGCGCGGAGTTCCGCTCGATTCGATCGATTCGAATCTGCGAGCCATCCTCGAGAAAATTCGAGAGGCTGGCAGCGCTGCGATTTTGTTGGGTGCGCGGATGCCGCCCAACTATGGCGCGGACTACACGCTCGGTTTCGAAGCGATCTACAAGCGTCTAGCGCAAGAGTACGAGCTTGCCTTCGTCCCCTTCTTCCTCGAGGGCGTCGGGGGCGTGCCCGAGCTGAATCTGGAAGACGGTCTGCACCCGACGCGCGAGGGGCACAGGCAGATTGCACGGCACCTATTGCCGACCTTTCGTGATCAATTGAACGAGGCAGGTCCGTGATCCGCAGGCCGCGCACGGCTGACCTTGCGTTCCTGCTCCTGGCTACTTGCGTTCTGTTGAGCGCATGCGGATCCGAAACTTCAACGCAGCCAGCGTACTGGAGAGTGGCGGATCAAAGGAAACACTCAGAGGCCTGCGCGGACTGCCATTCAGATCTCGTCGACACCTGGAGCCGATCACCCATGGCGCGCAGCATGGGGCCTTTGGACCCTATGGAGTTTGTAGGCTTTCCTCCTGTCTCCGATGGCGGAAGCGGATTCCAATACGCCTTCGAAAATGACGAGCAGCGGGCCTACTTGGTGGAACGGCATCAAGGCGACAGTACCTTCGTTCGACGCCACCCACTGCTGTTCGCGCTCGGAGCAGGTGTGCTCGATCGTTCTTACGCGGTCCAGGTCGGGCGCTACCAATGGTTCGCTCCGTTAGAGATTCTCTCGCTTCAAGCTGGGCGTAAAGCTGCGATGGCTCCTCAGCACATGATGCATGCCAGGCAGCGCTTCGATGCGCCAATCACGAGTGAATGCCTGGGCTGTCATACCGACAATCCGCCGCCCGCAAACTACCCGCTCAACATCGACGCGACCAGCAAGGGTTGGAGCCCGCACGGCATATCGTGCGCCGCATGCCATGCTGGCAAAGCCGGCCATATCGACTGGCAAGAACGAGATCTAGATGGTCATGTAGGCAGCGGCAACGATCCCGTCATATCGCTCGGTAGCTTGAGTCGCAATCAACGCATGTCACTATGTGCGGCTTGCCACTTGCAAGGCGATGCGCGGATCGCACACGAGCCGGGCGCACTGGGGCCGCCTCTCGCCGGCACGGACCTGATGAACACGCGAGCCGTTTTCGTTGCCGCCAAAGTGACGGACGAGCTCGGCTTTGTCTCGCAGACAGAGCGCTTGGTCGAGTCGGCCTGCTATCGAGTTGACCAGAGCATGATCTGCTCTACCTGTCACGATCCCCACCGATCCCTTCAGGAGCCGGGCGAAAGGAAGCGCATGCGTGACGCATGCAACCGCTGTCATGCACACACGCTAGCCACGGCAGCGACGAATGCTGCACATGCATCTGTATGCAGCAACACGACTCAAGCGGTACTTGACTTGTCGCTTGAGCGCTATCCAATCGCAGAAGGTGCGCTCCGCAACCGGTCCATCGTGAAAGACGCGCTCGGTCAGCACTCTGCCGCCGCAAAAGATCTGCACCAGGCCTTTCTGCAACTGCCGTCGAGTGCATTGGCCAATTCGCTGCAGTCGTACTGCCAGCGACAAGGGGATGCGGCTGGGGGGCAGGCCTGGAGTCGGATGGCCGCCATGATCGAGCCACAGGAGCAGGCCATTGAGTGACTCTGTCTGGCACGTGTATGTGCTGACTTCCGATTCCCTCGGTGTGACCTATGTCGGCATCACAACAGACCCGCAGCGTAGGCTGCAGCAACACAACGGCAGCATCCCGGGTGGTGCCAAGAGCACACGCCGCGGCCGCCCCTGGACCATTGGCATTGTGCACGGGCCATTCGAGTCACGCTCCGAAGCACAGCGCATCGAGTATGCGCTGAAGCGTCGACGCGGGGCCCAAAGACTGAGCTGGACCCCTCAGGATGAAGGCCGGTCAGGCGCCAGTGGTCCTGCCTGAACCGGCTCTCTCACAGCGTGCTGGCCTGTGGGAGACGATCTACGCGAGGCTCCTCTAGAGCAGCGGCAGAGTTCCTTTTGGACTGACGGGTACACGCATCCAGCCCTCACTCAAGCAGTCGTCTGCAGGCACGGCTCGCCGTGCGCGCGGTCGATGCGTAGACTCTGCACATGCAAAACATCGCCAGTATTGCGGAGCGCCTGTCGATCCCCGGAGACGTCTACCACCCCTACGGTAGCTTCGCGGCAAAGATCGCCCCCGAGTTTCTCAGCGGCCCACGCACTAGCCCCAATCCCGCGCGGCTGATTTTGGTCTCTGCCATCACCCCCACGCCTGCGGGTGAAGGTAAGACGACGACGACCATCGGCTTGGGCGACGCCATGTCGAAGCTCGGTGAATCCGTTTGCTTGGCCTTGCGTGAACCCTCGCTGGGTCCTTGCTTCGGCATCAAGGGTGGTGGTACGGGCGGAGGTCGCGCCCAACTGACTCCTTCGGATCGCATCAACCTGCACTTCACAGGAGACTTCCACGCGATAACCTCTGCGCACAACCTGCTCGCAGCCACGATCGACAATCACCTGCACTTTGGAAACGAGCTGGGCATCGAGCCGAGCAAAGTGCTCTGGCCGCGCGTGATCGATATGAACGACCGCGCGTTGCGCGAGGTCGTGCTTGGTCTCGGTGGCAAGACGCATGGCGTGCCGCGCCAATCAGGATTCGACATCACCGCCGCCTCTGAACTGATGGCCATGTTGTGTCTGGCCGAGAATGTTGAAGACTTGCGCAAGCGCATTGACCGTACGGTCGTGGCTTACGATCAGAAGGGCGGCACGATCACCGCCAGTATGCTGGGTGTGACCGGGGCTATGCTCGCGTTGTTACGAGACGCGATGATGCCCAACCTCGTACAGACTTTAGAAGGTACACCAGCTGTCGTACACGGAGGCCCCTTCGCGAACATTGCACACGGCTGCAACAGCGTAATGGCCACCAAGACTGCGATGCACTGCGCGGATTGGGTCGTGACGGAGGCCGGCTTCGGCTTCGACCTGGGCGCCGAGAAATTCTTCGACATCAAGTGCCGCAGTGCAGGTTTGAATGTGTCGGCCGTCGTTCTAGTTGCTTCGCTACGGGCGCTCAAGTTGCACGGAGGCAAGCCGCTCGACGATCTTGAGGCTCCGGACCCTGCAGCCGTCGAGCGCGGCCTGGTCAATCTGGAGAAGCACATCGAGAACATCTCACACTTCGGGGAGCGCCCGATCGTTGCCCTGAACAGATTCCTGACTGACACCGATGAAGAGGTCGCGGTTGTCCGCAACTTCTGCGAGTCAAACAAGACGCCCTTCGCCGCTGCGACTCACTTCGCGCATGGAGGCGACGGTGCCACTGACCTTGCACGCATCGTGATTGAGCAGGCAAAGCAGCACTCGAGCCCGCTGCAACCGCTCTACCCGCTCGATGCGAGTGTTCCGGACAAAGTGCGCGCCATAGCCCAGAAAATGTATGGCGCGCGCGACATCGCGTTCACACGCGAGGCCGAACGCGACCTGCGCATGATCGAGAAGCTCGGGTTCGGAGGCCTTCCGATTTGTATCGCCAAGACGCAGAACTCACTGTCCGATGATCCGAAGCTGCGAGGCCGGCCTCGTGACTTCGAGGTGACAGTACGCGGCATTCAGCTCAATGCAGGGGCCGGTTTCTTGGTCGTAATGACTGGCGGTATCTTGCGCATGCCTGGTCTGCCGCGCCGACCCCAAGCAATGGAAATCAATCTCGAAGGTACCGAGATTACTGGCATGCGTTGACGATCCGCGCACGGCTCACCAATGCCGCTAACGCAGCCGGGCGGCCGGTTGGAGTGACAGCACACGCCCCTTGATGGCGCATCAGCAAAGCGTCTAACCACCTGACCCAAGTAAATCCGACGAGTGTCGAGTGCCTGAGTCATCGGCCAGCAGTGGCCGAAAAGACAACGGGCCTCCGCATCGACAAGATACGGAGGCCCGTTGTTGTTTCAAGGCAGTGCGGGCACTCGATCAGTAGTCAAGTGCTGCCCATGCTGCGCTCTTGCTCTATCAGGGGCACCAAGTCGTGTTAATGCCATCGCTCAGGTTGAAGCCCGAGCCGCCGCCGGCCGGATCGCGGAACCAGTACTGCCAGTTCACGGATTGTCCAGCGCTGAAGCTTGCTCCGCCAGGCAGGTTGTTGACATCAATGACGCGCGTCACCATTCCAAAAGCGTCAGCAGTTTGAAGCGACATACGCGTCGTGCTACCACCGATGCAGCGGAAGCCTTCACCGAAGACGGCCTGCACCTGATTCGGACCGAAGTAGAAGATGCCGAACTGCGTCGGCACAGCGTCGTTGCAGATCAGCGACAGATTGTTGGCGCCCAGGCTCGACGTCCCGGTCGAGGTCAAGAAGGCACCAAACACACTAAGGGAGTTACCCGAGGTGATGCAAAAATTAGTCGGTGCCGGGCACGAGTTGCCAATGGCGACATTATCAATGAACCAATCGTCGCCTTGGTCGCTGACTTCGGCTCGGAACTGGAATTGCACCAGGTCGTGGTAAGCCGCGGCCGGAATCGTGACGCTCTGCTGCACGTAGTTCGACTGGTTGGAACCATTCGAAGTGATGCGATCCAACTCGATCCAGTTGCCTTGGGCGTTTGTGAATTCGAGCACCAGTTCTTCGCCTGCCTCGACACCGATGTGCTCGGTCCAATAGCTAAAGGTCAGGCCAGACAGCCCGCCTAGCAGGAAGAAGTTCGAGCGAATCCAATCGTCGGCCAGGTCAACGGCACTATCAGCGTCCAGATTGAGGGAGCGTGCGCCGCTCGGCTCGTTGACACCATTGCTGTTCGAAACTGCGCCTTGTCGCACTGGCCAATTGTCGAGGTTGATATTGCCAGTGATGGTGTCCAAGAAGGGAACCGTCAAAGGATCGCCAAGCTCCGCAAGACAGCCAAGACTTGGCACATTGCCGGTGATCTCGCCAATCGCCCAGGGTCCGAAGCGCGTAATGTCGGGCGCGCAACCACCAGCTGCGGAGCACATGATACGACAGGCGCCGGCCTGTCCATTACAGTGACCGGACCCAAAGTTGTGTCCAACCTCGTGCGCAGTAACGCTAACTCGGTTGACCAAGTTGTTTGACCATCGTGATTGAGACAATCCTCGGTTCGCGGCGTCGTTGCAAACCGTTCCGACAGTGGCAATCCCCAGTGTTCCGCCCTGCAGGTTTCTGCCAGTCATCAGGTGCGCTACGTCACGCTTGATGAATGACAAGCCGGTGGCAAGCTCCGTTCCAAACTGGTTCAGAAGAGCAAGGGCATCTGCGGTCGTGTAGGGATCGGGTTGGGAAGTCCTCACCACAGCAGTTGTGAGCATGTATGTGACTTGGATGTCACTCTCATAGATCGCTGTCATGTTGTTCAGGATTAACTCGATGTCGTTCACCGTGCTAGTCACCGAACCACCGTTCAGATTGAAAAACTCAACATCCGAGTCGAATGCAATCTCGACCATGCTCAAGCCTGTCCCGAAGAAAGCACCGCCTGCATTCGTCGACACGAAGGTCTCTTCCGTAGCGCACTTAAACTCGCTAGCCAAGATGTCTTGGGTCGCATACACAATGTGCAAGGTGGGGTCCATCCCCGGATCTATTTCGGTGAGTGGCTGAATGCCCCAACCGGTCGAACCCTCGACGTAAATTACAGCGTGCAAGCTTCCACCCCAGATCGAAGCCACGGTCAGCGAGTCCGAAATTTGCTGAGCCGGACCGCGAAAGGTCCGCGAAGGACCGACATCCGTCGAAACCGGGATACCGTCGGCGCCGATCACGAGGGTCTCATAATCGTGCGCTCTCAAATTGTGATGGCTAAGCGCCAGGTCGACATCCTGCCCGTCGATGCGGACGGATAGGTCGACGTGATGCGTCAGCTCGGCCGGGATGGAGAGGCGTTGAATGCTCCACGCATCCACGTTGAATGTCTCCCGGATTGCGGCGTTGCTCGGCAGGACTACGCTCTGAGCAGTCGCAGGAGATGCCGCGGAAGCCACGAGAAGAAAGCTACTGCAGAAGCGTACGAGGGGTATTCTCATTGTTCTGACCGCTGGGGCGGCGAGGGGTGATCTGCGGGCGGTTGGTCTGTCAAGATGGAGTCCTTGACGGTCCAAGGTATCCTGATAAGGGACCGCGAGGTCGGGAACGCTTCTCGAAAACAGCCCATTTTGGCCCCAGGCAACCGATTCCGTGCAAATAGTCAGCTGCGGCATGCCTTTCGGCGCCGAGCTTAGGATTCGCCTCGGACTGGGCCTGGCGGATCAGGGTCCCGGCCAAACCGCGAATAGAGAGCACTGACGGCCCTGGTGTCGAACTAAGTCACAATCACTGCATGCTTGCGACCCTTGCTGCGCCGCGCATGCGTCGACGCGCTAGGACACGTCTCGCAGGTAGTCGCGCGTGCGCGCCGCGCAGTCCTTCGAAGCAAGGATGCCAGAGAGAACGGCTACTCCCCTAGCTCCCGCATCGGCGGCCGCATCAACACCTTCCGGTGTGATTCCACCCAGGGCCCAGATGGGCGTCGCGCTACCTCTGCAACGAGCCGCAAGCCCATCAAGTCCAACCGGGTCCAGCAAACCAACCTTTGAGGGCGTGGAAAAGACAGGGCCAAAAAACGCGTAGTCGACGCACGGATCGAGATCGATTGGATCATTCGCGTGAGTCGAGAGCCCGATCGCAACATCCTCCCCGAGCACATGTCTCGCAGCGAGTGCTGGCAGCGAACGAAAACCCAAGTGCACGGCATCTGCGTCCATCGCTCGCGCCAGGTGCACGCGGTCGTGAATACACAACCACAAGGAATCGCGCTGTGGAAGTGAGGCAAGCAGTTGCACAGCGAGCGACAACAGATCGCGATCACCCAAGCCAGACTCTCGCAGCATGATTCCGCGAAGTCCGCACTCGATCGCCGCCTTTGCACGATCGAGAAAGAGCTGAATTCCACGGTCATCTTCACCGGAAGCCGCGCGTGACCCTAGGTCGCCGGGACTCAGCGCGATTAGGCGCGGCGGCAGAACCACACTCACTCTCGCCCGCTTCCCGCCGAAAAGCCAAGCCGTCGCGTCCCCATACCGAGCCGTCGGCGGCCGTTGCGCACCTTCATTCGCTCAGCTCAACCAAGTAATTCAAGTCGCGCAGAATAGACCGCAGACGGGCACCGCTGACAGCCTTGTCCAACTGGATCCGTCCCGCATCGAGTCGGCGCGTCACATAAGGGCGAACACCTGGGTCCTGCGCGAAGCGGCGCATTAGCTCCGGATCGGTACACATAACGATGTTCTTCAGATCCAAGTGCAGCAAGCCTGCCTGCCGCGCCCAGTCTTTGATCGAGTGCAACACGTTGCGCGGCACTGGTGTACGAGCGTTCTGCTCGAGTGTTCCGAACATGCGCCCCAGGCTCATGCCTTCAGCCAAGCCACGGTGCACCGCACGCTCGTTGATGCGGAAGTGACGCAACTGACCGTTCTTCTCACGCTCGCAGAAGCGATCCAAATCGTGGGTCAACTCACCGTCGTCTCCCGTCGGGAACAACACGACTTCGAAGTCGGGTGTAACGACGAGATTGCCCACAGCGGGCACTTCACGTTCCGGTTCACTGACGCCCAACATGCGCGCCCCGATACGAGTCAGACGCATCGCAACAGGACGTTCATCCGCGTCATATCCCAAATCGACGATGCCGAGCAAGTACAGTCGCCTGCGCAGCCAGCTGACCAAGTTCCACGCCATGCGCTGCAAATCTTCAGAGGGCGCATACTGGCCGCTTGAGACGCGCGACTCGAAGTATTCGCTGACAGACAGCTCGTCCAGGCTCGACAGATAGTTGTTCCGAGCCAAGAACGGCAGGTACATGATGTCGTACCAAGTACCGGGCTCAACGCGCTTCAGGAAGCGAATCAGAATGCGACGCATGCGCATCTGGTGATACAGCTCGCCACCGAGATCACGCTCCTCCATGACGTACTGAAACAAGGTGCCATGCTTGTCCTCGAGGGACTGCGGCTCCCACTCGCGCCCCTCCTTGGTCAGAGCGAAAGTGCGCTCACCCGTGCTTTCGATCAATCGGCGTTCGCGACAGAAACCATAGATGAAGTCCAGCACCTCAGAACGCTCAAGTTCGCGTCCGGGGTTCGGAATCAAATCGCTCAGGATACGTTTTTCGGTCGTCTTGAAGATCTCACCGCGCACAGTGAAGCGCACGTTGTGATCGATAATGAAGGCCAAGAAGCGAGAGATATTCGAGACGAGGTCAACTCCCAGCGAAGCCTCGTCATGCGGTTTGTCAGGGTCACCAGGCACCGCGACGCGCTTGAGCCAAGCCAGCGAGACCTCGTTGAACACGATCAGTGAATCGTCCTTGTGAAGGATGCCATAGCGCCCGAGATCAAGCGGTTGGCACGTGCCGACGAGTGACTCTTCCAGAATCTTGGCCCAACGCCGTCCGTTCCAATGCGGCAGCTCGGTCTCCATCCTGTCGAATAGACCACGCGGCAGGATGCCGCCAAACTCGAGCACGACCTTCTCGATCAAGTCACGTAGGCCTTCCGGCAGACGCTCCATGCGCGCGACAGCGGCACTGTCATTCGCATACAGCTTGTACAGCTCACGCACGCGGTTCGGAGACGTGCGACGCGCTCGCTCTGGATCTTCATACAGGCGGTCTAGATAACCCTTGAGCGTGAAGGTATCGAAGATGCCGCGCAGTTCCGCGCGGCGGTTCTTCAGGACAATGTCCCCTAACTCTGCCGGAACCGCCCAAGCTCGTGCGCCATGGTGCGCCATCTCACGCGAGTCAATCGGCGTCAAGAAGCCGCGCCTGACGAGCATCGCCAAGCTCGCTTCGAGATCGTAGTTGGACAGGTAGGACAGCTCCCTGCTATCGACGAGTTGCGCGATCGTGCACTCGAAGCGGTTGGCCGCGATTTGGACATCGAACAGAGTGCCCAGCCGTTTGCCGAGTTCACCGATGCGCGCGACGACTCGCTCCGGTTCCTGCATCCAGCTGACAACCTGGGCCCGCAGAGCCACTTGCGCCGCCGGGGGCCGAGCCCTGCCATCACCCGCCCAAAAATCGAACAACTCGGACAGATCGGACTTCGGAAGTGCAGCAACCGATGCTTCCACCGTCGACAACTTACGCGCTGTTCCAGGCTTGCGGCCGCTCTTCGCGTCCGCAATATCCTTGGAACCATTGGAGCGTCCATTGGAGTGCGCTCCATTCGAACGAGACGGGGTCAAGGTGTAGCTCCTGCTTGCAACACAACGTCGAGACGCGCGGCCTCGACGAGTTCATATGTGTAGCCCTGTTCCGTCAGGAAGAGCTGCCGCTTCTCGGCAAACTCTTGGTCCCGCGAACCGAGGGTGATGATCGAATAAAAAACGGCCCCACAGCCGTCAGACTTCGGACGCAAAATACGCCCAAGGCGTTGCGCCTCTTCTTGCCTGGAACCGAAGGTGCCCGAGACTTGCACCGCCACGTTTGCATCCGGCAGATCGATGGCGAAGTTCCCGACCTTCGAGACGATCAACACTCGCTCACTTCCATCGCGGAAGGCCGAGTAGAGTCGCTCCCGTTCCGGATTCGGAGTCCGGCCGGTGATAAGTGGTGACTGAAGGTGGCGCGCCAAATCTTCGAGCTGATCGATGTATTGCCCGATGACAAGGATCCTGCCATCCGGGTGGCCGGCAATGATCTGCTTCAGCACCTGGACCTTGGCCGGGTTCTCGGACGCGATGCGAAACTTGGCACGCGCGCCAGCTTCTGCGTAGGTTGAGCGCTGGTCCTCATCCAGCGGAACGCGTACCTCGACACAACGAGCTTGGGCGATGAATCCTTGTGACTCGAGCACCTTCCACGGCATGTCGAAGCGCTTGGGCCCAATCAAACAGAAGACCTCGTCCTCCTTGCCGTCTTCACGTACCAAGGTGGCAGTCAGCCCAAGTCTACGGCGTGCTTGCAGATCGGCTGTCACGCGGAAAATTGGAGCAGGCAACAGGTGCACTTCGTCATAGATGACCAAGCCCCAGTTCTGTTGTGAGAACAGACCGAAGTGCACGAAGGCCTCGGTCTTCGAGCGCCGCCACGTCAGCATCTGATAGGTGGTTACCGTCACGGGGCAGACAACCTTCTGATCACCCGTGTACTCCCCGACCTCGTCCTCGGTCAACTCGGTCTTATCGAGCAGCTCTTCGCGCCACTGCCGCACCGCGATAGTGTTCGTGGTCAGAATCAAAGTCTTGGTGCCGACCAGCCCCATCACGACCATTCCGGTAACGGTCTTTCCCGCTCCACAGGGCAGCACGATTACGCCACTGCCACCTGCGACTGTCCCCCCGGCATAGAAGGCCTTTGCCGCGGACTCTTGATAGGGTCGCACAACGAAGGGCTTGCCGCCCTGCGTCGTCTCGCGCAGCTGAATTGCCAGCGGATCGCCATCTATATAGCCTCCGCGATCGTCGACCGGAAAACCGATCTTGATCAGGGCTTGCTTGATCGATCCACGTTCTAACTCCGAGACCCAGACACGGCCATCGTCTCCCGGCTGACACAACTTGCGAATACTCGTGTGACCGAGAATATCCACGAGGGCCTCGGGCTCGTCGGAAACCAGCTCGAATCGATCCTCCACCCGCTCGATACGCAGCAGGCCATAGCGCTCCATCCAAGCACGAGCCTCATCGAGCACGTTCTGCGGAACCGGCACACACGCGAGGTGGTGCAGCGTGTGTTCGATGTCCTCCGGAACCAGGCCCAGTGCAGCTGCATTCCAAATCGACACAGCCGTGATGCGGTAGGTGTGCAAATACTCCGGACTCTTCTCGAGTTCGGCAAAGAGCGCCAGCTGATCACGCGCTTCGACATAGCGCGGGTGCTCCTCGGTCAGGGGGCGCCCCTCGTCATCCTTGACAGGAATCCCCTTCTCGTCGAACAGAGTGCGCACCGTGTGCAGCATGATCGAACGATCCGCTTGCACAATCAGTGGGTTATCCGGCCGGGGCACGATGTAGGTATTTTCGCTCATCATTGCCTCTTAGCGCTTCCGGACTTACTGGACGGTTTCTTGGACTTGCCGCGCGCGGCAGCCTTCTTGCGAGAGCTCGCCTTCGCTTCCGGCGAAGACTTGATGGCCTCTCCGGCCTTGGCAGATCGAGCCGAACGGGCTCGAGCAGACTTGCTGCTTTGGGGAGTGACTTCCTTCGAATTCTCGCGACCACTCAGCACGGCAGGTAGCAGCCAAGGCCCTGTGACCGAAGCGGGATCGTTACACAACTCGGCTGGTGTACCGCGCGCGATGATGCGGCCGCCATCGGCACCGCCTCCGGGGCCGAGTTCGACCAGCTCGTCGCAAATCGCCAGCAACTCCGTGTGATGCTCGATCAACAAGACAGCGTTGCCCGCTCGCGCCAGGCGATCGAGCACGCGCGCCAAGTGCATTGTGTCTGTCGCAGCCAAACCGGTGCTGGGCTCGTCCAACACGACAAGGCTCAGGCCGGTATTCGCACGCAAGAGCTCGCTCGAGAGCTTGACGCGTTGCGCCTCGCCACCCGAGAGCGTTGTCGAACTTTGGCCCAGGCGTAGATAAGAGAGACCAACATCGTGCAGCGCCTTCAGCGGCGGCAGGCAGTGCGGCTGATGCTCCAAGAACTCCATTGCCTCGAGCACGGTCATATCCATCACATCGGCGATCGAGCGACCACGGTGGCGAATCTCGAGCACCTCCGGACCGAAGCGCTTCCCGTCACACTCTTCGCAAGTTAACCACAGATCAGCCAGGAACTGCATCTCGACCTTAGTCGCACCGCGTCCATCGCAGGCGGGACAACGACCCTTGGTCGAGTTGAAGGAGAAGCGCGAGGCCGTGAAGCCGCGCATCTTGGCTTCAGGTGTGCGAGCGAAGAGCTCGCGCAAGGGATTCATCAAGCCACAATAAGTCGCAGGCACACTGTGCGGGGTGCGACCAATCGGGCTCGCATCGACCACGACAAGCCGCAGTGCACCCTCATCCGGCACCGTCAGCTTCTTCCAGCGTCCATCACGCGACTCTTCACGCAAGGCGGGCAGGAGCGTGTCCAGCACGAGAGTCGATTTGCCCGAACCACTGGGTCCGCAGATGCCGGTGATTTGGCCGAAGGGTAGCTCTAGATCGATGTCGCGCAAGTTGTGCGTGCGCGCCCCCTGCAAGCGAATCGGTGTGGCCGTCTCGGTGACCTCCGCATCCTCGACTTCGGCGATGTCATCATCTCCATCGGATGCGCGTTGCGCCCGTTCGCGTGCAAGCATCGCGACGAGTGAGAGCTCACCTCGCAAGTAGGCAGCCGTGCGTGACTCCTTATGCTGAATCACTTCTGCAGGCAGGCCACTCGCGACGACCTTGCCACCCAGGGATCCTGCTCCCGGGCCCATATCGATCAGCCAATCCGCGCGTCGCATCAAGCAGTCATCGTGCTCGACGACGATGACCGTGTTGCCTCGATCACGCAACTCCAGCAACGCATCCGTCAGACGATCAATGTCTTGTGGGTGAAGTCCGACCGTCGGCTCATCCAGCACATAGCAGACGCCCACGAGCTGTGAACCGAGGCTCGCAGACAAGCGTACGCGCCGCGCTTCGCCGCCCGAAAGTGTCTGCGTCGGGCGGTCCAACGTCAGATAGTCGAGTCCCACACGATCCAGCAATTCAAGCCGGGCGCGTAACTCGTCAAGCACCGGTCCAACGGCTTCGCGTTGCGCCTTGCGCAACTTCAGGCCCTTCAGCCAAGTCAGGATCTCGCCGACGGTCGCCCCGAGCAACTGCGGAAGGCGCTTACGCCCGACAGTGACGAAGCGAAACTGCGGGGCCAAGCGTTCACCTACACAGGTGGTACACGTGCGCCGCATCATCACCTTCTCGAGCAGCCTGGCCCAATCCGGATCATCGGTCTTGCGATGCCATGCGTCGATCGTGCCGCAGAGGCCGACCCAATCCGAGTGGAACTCTTCGTGGATGTTCGTGTTCTCGGTCTGGCGATCGATCTTGACTGTATATTTTTCGCGTGCGCCTTTGCCGTCCAGGATCAACTCTCGTTGATTGTCCGTCAGCTTAGAGAATGGACGATCCAAGTTGATGCGGTGCTCCTTGGCCACGGTCCGCAGCAGCATCTCGTAGTAACCCTTGCCCTTGGTCAGGTATGTGCCGAGCTTGCCTTCGATAGCTCCTTCAGTCAGAAGACGGCTCGGTCGCGTCACGAGCAAATCGGCCGAGCACTGCACGCGTGCGCCAAGGCCGTCACAATCGGGACAAGCACCGACGTGCGTGTTGAACGAGAAGTGACGCGGTTCAAGTTCGGTCGCCAGCTGGAATCCACACTGCGTGCAAGCTCCACCCAGGCTGTACTCCAAGCGCCTGCCGCCGCGCGCGACGACACTGACTCGACCGTGCGCAATAGCAGCCGCTTGCTCGACAGCTTCTGCGACCCGCGGACGTGCGCTCTTCTTAAACGACAAGCGGTCGATGACCAAGTCGACCGCCTCGACCGACTTCCAGGCTGGCCAGGGCCCGTCGAAACGCAGTTCTTCTCCGTCGGCCAACAAACGCGCGAAGCCCGCCCCGCGCCAAGCCGTAATGCGGCTGCGCATGCCCTTCTCGGCTTGATCGCCCGACAGCTCCGCGGGCCGTTCGCGCCGGTGACCGAAGATCGGTGACACGATCCAACCACGGTCGGCCTTACTCTCGTCCTCGACGGCAAAGTCTTGCAACACTTGACGCGTGACTGTCGATGCATCGCCACGAGACAAGACCTCGCCGTGATCAGGGCAGTGCGCGGTGCCCGCGCGAGCCCACAACACGCGCATGTGGTCGTGAATCTCAGTCGTTGTCGCGACGGTCGAACGCGGGTGGCTGCCGACCGTGCGCGCCTCGACTGCGACTGACGGGCCTAGCCCTTCGATCTTCTCGACCGGAGGGCGATCTTTGGTGCCTAGGAATTGTCGAGCGTAGGTAGATAGGGATTCGACGAAGCGTCGACGACCCTCGGTGTGAATCGTGTCGAGCGCCAGCGAACTCTTCCCCGACCCCGAAGGTCCTGTGATGACCGTCAGCTTATCGCGCGGTATCTCGACATCGACCTGCGCCAGATTGTGCGTGGACGCACCCGTGATGCGCAGCACTGAACTCGGAGCGTTCGCAATGTTCTTGCGCTTCGATTTCTTCTGGCGTGCCGTCCGTCGGCGCTTGCCATCGAGCGAGAGCATCGCTTGACCGGTCACCGACGCGGCACATGCAACGATGTCTTCCGGCGTGCCGGCCACGATCAACTCGCCCCCAGCTTCACCGCCGCCCGGCCCCAGGTCGATCATGTGATCGGCCGCGGAGGCAAGCTCCAGGTTGTGTTCGATCACGACGACCGAGTGCCCCATGTCGACCAAGCGCTGCAGCGACGCGACAAGGCGCCCGACATCTTCCATGTGCAGGCCGGTGGTCGGTTCGTCGAGTAGATAGAGCGTGTGTCCCTTCGGTCGCTTCGACAGATGCGTAACCAGCTTTAGGCGCTGTGCCTCGCCACCCGAAATCGTCGTAGAGGGCTGGCCTAGTGTCAGATATCCGAGCCCGATCTCGACCATCAACTCGAGCGGACGACGAATGCGCGGGTGGTCCTTGAAAAGATCCAAAGCCGCGCGCGCTGGCAATGAGAGCACATCTGCGATCGAGTGCTCGCGGTAGCGCACATCGAGAGTCTCGGCCTGAAACCGGTGTCCGCCGCACTCCTCGCAAGGGACAGTCACAGGCGCCAGGAATTGCAATTCAACGTAGCGTGCCCCGCCGCCATGGCACTCCTCGCAACGGCCGCCAGCGATGTTGAAGCTGAAGCGCGACTTGTCATAGCCACGAACCAATGACTCGGGCAGCGATGCGAACAGGTCGCGAATCGGGCCGAGTACCTTCGTGTAGGTGGCCGGGTTCGAGCGCGTCGTGCGACCGATGGGCGATGCATCAATCGCGACCATCTCGTCGATGTGTTCCAAGCCAAGGATCGAATCGTGCTGCCCGGGATCCGCGCTCTCGCGACCCAAATGACGCTGTACGGCGCGCCGCAAGGTACGCTCGATCAAGGTCGACTTGCCGGACCCGCTTACACCCGTCACGACCGTAAGCGTTCCAAGCGGAATGCGTACATCGACGCCCTTCAGGTTGAAGGCACGCGCGCCGCGCAATTCGAGATGAAGTCCATTACCGGTGCGACGGGTTTCCGGCTTCGGGATCTTGATCTCGCCGCGCAGCAGGCGTCCGGTTGGCGTATCGGCATCGAAGACATCGCAGGGCGCTCCCTGAGCTACCAACTCGCCGCCCTCGGTACCCGCGCCGGGGCCAATGTCCACGATCCAATCGGAGGCGCGCAGGGTCGCCTCGTCGTGCTCGACCACGACCACGGTATTGCCGCTATCGCGCAGAGCACCCAGTGCGCCCAGCAATCGATCGTGATCGGCGGCGTGCAGTCCGATCGACGGCTCATCCAGCACATACAACACGCCCTGCAAGGCAGAGCCAAGTTGTGCGGCAAGACGAATCCGCTGTGCCTCGCCGCCCGACAAGGAATCGGCGCTACGCTCGAGACACAAGTAGCCCAAGCCGACCCGCAAAAGGAAATCAGTGCGGCGTCGAATCTCGGACAGCAAGTCACGCGCAATGCGCGCCTCGCGCTTGTCGAGTGTCAAACCATCCAGTGTCTCGACCAAGCGCTCAACCGGAATTGAAGTCAGCTCGGCCAACGCCATCCCGCCAAAACGCACCGCGCGCGAGGCCGCGTTCAAGCGGCTGCCGGTGCAAGCTTCACAGGTTGCAACCGACAGGAAGCGTTCGATCAACTTGGCGCGGCTGCCTTTACGCCAAGCGCGTTCCAGCGCAGGCAGCACGCCGCGATACTTGCGCTTCCAATCCACTTGACCCGAGAAGCGATTGCCATTCCAGCTGGCCGTGTCCTTGTAGCGATCGTCGCCCGTGCCATACAGCACGGCTTTGCGCCCCTGCGCGCTGAGCATCTCGAAGGGTGTATCTAGATTGAAGTCATGCGCTTCACCGACACGACCCAATAACTCGAAACTGGCCTTCGGGAACAGCAAGGCGCCACCCGATGCGCGCGTCACGCCTAAGGCACCATCACGGATCGAGAGGCTGGCGTCTTTCACGACCGCAGCCTCGGTCGGCCTGCGCAGACTGCCCAGACCTTCGCAACGCTCACAAGCTCCGTGCGGTGAGTTGAATGAGAACAAGCGCGGCTCGAGCGGTGGCGTCTCCGATCCGCAGTCGGGACAAGAACGCAGCGTCGAAATGCGGATCTCACCATCGGGTGAGAGCACGACTAAGTCTCCTTCGCCGTGTTGCAAAGCTTCAGCTACGGACTCGCGCAGCCGGCCCGGGTCGGCGGGGTCTGGCTTCAATCGATCGACGACAACCTCGATCGTGTGTCTCTTGTAACGCGCGAGCTCCGGCACCTCTTCGATGCGGTGCAACTCGCCATCGACACGTACACGCACAAAGCCCTTCTTGCGCAACTCGTCGAGCAAGGCCGTATGGAAGCCCTTGCGATCGCGAATCTTCGGCGCCAGCAATTGAACGCGCTTACCGGCCAGGTCGCGCAGAATCTCTTGCACCACCGACTCGGCTGTTCGTGACTGAATCACGGTGCCACAACCCGGGCAGTGCGCGCGGCCCGCGCGAGCGAAGAGCACCCGCAGGTGATCGACGATCTCCGTCAGCGTGCCTACCGTCGAGCGACTTCCACGAGCGATCGTCTTCTGGTCGACGGCGATAGCCGGCGACAAGTTCTCGATCGACTCGACATCCGGCTTCTGCATATCGCCCAGAAACTGACGGGCGTAGGCAGAGAGTGTCTCTAGGAAGCGTCGCTGCCCTTCGCGGAACAGCGTGTCGAACGCCAGGGAGGACTTGCCAGACCCGGAAACGCCGGTAATTGAGATCAGAGCTCCGCGCGGGAGGTCCAGATCGATGCCTACCAAGTTGTTCTGACGAGCACCGCGGATGCGGATACTCGACTCGCCCGTTTCCGGGACGATGCCTGGCGAGCTGGTGCGAACACCCGCGCGCGAAGGCTCGGCGGCGGTAAACCCTTTACTGGTATCCATTTGTGAACATATCGCCCTCCTTCCAGGAGCCTTGTATTTGCTCAGGAACGGAGAAGGCGAGCCTATGATGCTAGCAGCGCAGACGTGCCCGCGAAAGATCCGCACGGCGATGAGTGAGCGATCTGTGCTGAGGCGACCCCCAAAGCACGCGTATCGTTACTCGATCAGTGCCTTAGACGCTCTTGAATCGCGCCGTGAATCCCCGCCCCCGAAGCCACGATGTGGCCTTGGCGCAGCCAATCATCGCCCCCGCTGGCGTCCGTGACGACTCCGCCGGCCTCGCGCACCAGCAAAGCGCCCGCGGCGATGTCGTGCGGCGACAGGTGCAACTCCCAGTAGCCGTCGAAGCGACCGTCCGCCACATAGGCCAAATCGATCGCGGCCGAGCCCATGCGGCGCATGCCGCGCACGTCGTAGAAGAAGGATGAAAAGTTCTCGAGATTCGAATGCTCGACCTCACCGCGCCGGTACGGGAAACCCGTCGCCAAGATCGATTCTCCCAGTGTGCTCGCACTCGAGACCTGCATCGGACGACCGTTGCAGGTCGCTCCGCCACCGAGCCTTGCCAGGAAGCACTCGCGCAGGACCGGCGCATAAACTATGGCGATCAGAGGTTGGCCAGCCTGAAACAACCCCATTGACACACAGAAGGCCGGCAAGCGGTGCACATAGTTAACCGTGCCGTCGAGCGGGTCCAAGAACCATCGGGGACGATCGTCTTGCGCATCACACACTTCTTCTTCGGCTTCGATCGCATGCCCAGGAAAGGCAGTACGCAGACGCTCGACAAGCAAGCGCTCGCTCGCGACATCAGCATCGGTGACTAGGTCACGCGCAGCGCTCTTCGACCGGATCGAGCCGCTATCCAGGCGACCCAGCTTGTCCATCAGCAACGCGCCAGCCTCGAAGGCCGCCGTGTGTGCGACCATCATGATCTGCTCTAGCTCTTGGGCATTCATTGACCACTTCCCAGCGGCATTTCAACGATGGCATCGCAGATGCTGTCGCCCATCGGCTTGAAGCAGTGTGTGTTCAATCCGTCGAAGCGCGGATAGTCGACCAGGATCGCGAAGCTCAAACGTTCCCCTGCAAGTGTTGTCGCGTAACCCGCCAAAGTACTGGTGCCACCGATGAAGCCTGTCTTCGCGCGTATCCGTCCGCGGGCGGGCCCGCTGCGCATGCGCCGGCTAAGGTTGCCACTCTCACCTGACAAAGCCAGGGAACCACGAAACAGGGACGAGACTTCGCCCCCGACACCGTCAACCGCAGCCAGTAAGGCTGTAACTTGCCTTGCGCTGAGGCGGTTGTCGCGCGACAGGCCAGAGCCGTCGACCTGGACGAAACCTTCGCTGTCTACGCCGAGCGACTGCAGCGCTGCGCGCGCGGCTCTTGCACCCGCTTCACGCGTCCCCGCGTCTGCGATCTGATGACCCGTCGCAAGGAATAATTGATCCGCGAGCGAGTTGTTCGAGTCGAGCAGGATCGACTCGAAAGTATCGACCATCGAGGATCGAATCACACATAGCTTCTGCCCTGCGGCTGCATTGCGTTGGCGGTCGATACCGTCACGAATCGTGATGCCATGAGCAGCCAAAGACTCGCGCAATGCTCCGCCGAAGTGAATCACGGGTTGAGGATGAGAGAAGCGTGCGCGCCAAGTACCTTGCTTCTCCGGAATAGAACCGCGCAAGGTTGCGGCGGTCGTCGTCGCGCCGATGCGTATGTCCAACTGAGTTCGCGGCGCTCCCGTCGTGACACTCCCCCGCCGTGGCAATCCATAACCGGCGGGTACTAAATGCGACTGTGCCGTGGATCCCTTCGCAGTCGATCGCACGACCGCGGTCAAGCAACCGGCGTTAACGCTGAAGCCACCGGCTAGCGCACAGTGCTCTTTCCAGTACTCGTTGCTTGATGGCCAGGCAGGACCGGGCGCCGGCTTCGCAAAGCTGCCCTCGTCGAGCACCAGCGCGCCGTCGATGCGCTCGATTCCGACCGCGCGTAGACGCTCGGCCAAACGCGCGGCAAAACCGTCAATAGCGGCCTGTGGATCGTCCCCACCCCAAATCGGATCGCCGCCAGCACGAGCGATCAAGTTGCCCTGCAAAGTGCCACGATCATCGATACGTCCCGTGACCTCAAAGGGAGTCTGAAAGGTGCCGTCTTCGCCGAGGCAAACAAGGTTCGAGGCACAGGTGACCAGCTTCAGCACGGAGGCGGGTCGCATGGCTAGTGACGCTTGGATCGCCAGCTCGCCATCGGGGCTCTCGAGCGGTCGCACATGAACCGAAACCGCTGAGCTCGATCCATTCACTTTGCCCTTGGAGCGCTCAGACGCACCCCGAATGGCAGCACCGATCGTAACTTCGATCTGCTGGCGCAGTGTCGACCAGCGCGCATCGACGCGCTCCGGCTCGGCATCTGACAGAGGAGCTGCCGCGCGAGGAAGCGCAACCCCGCCCTCCCCAACCAAAAAGGCTGTGGACGGCCTCCCATCGACGGACAAGTCCAATGGGATCACTTCGGAGTCCGCGGCTCGCACTTGTGACGAGGGAACCCCTCCCGACCCATCTCCGGTCGCGAGCATTCCGAGCAAAAAGCCCAGCGTGAACAGGCCGCCGCCTCCCAGCAGCATCACTTTTCGGGAGAGGGCAAGCGTTCGTCGTCGTTGGCCAAAATCCATGCGGTGCAGATCGCGAGTCGAGCGGTGTAAACGATTTTCTTCATGTCGACCTGCTCCGGCAGGTCGCGCCAAGTGTGATAGTCCTTGTTCTTCGACAACGGATAGTTTTCGAACAAGAAAATCGTAGGTATGCCAATTTTGTGAAAGCTGTAGTGATCCGAGCGTTGGAAGAGCCCGCGGTCATTACACTCGACGATCGACTTGACGCCCGTTCTCCCTAGCCTCTTCGCGCGCTTCAAGACATCGGCCATACCTGGGTTCTGATCCACACCCAGTACCACGACATCGGTCGTCGGTCCGCGCCCGATCATGTCCAAATTCACCATGGCGACGATGCGGCTGCTTGCCACCGGTAGGTCGGCGCATAGGCGATCTGATCCAACCAGGCCATCCTCTTCGGCAGAGAAGCCGGCCAACAAAATGCTGCGACGAGGCTTCGTACCAGCAAGTGCTTCGGCGATCTCGCACAAGGCTGCGGTGCCCGACGCATTGTCATCGGCACCATGACCGATGCGGCCGCGCGGGCCGACTCCGATGTGATCGAAGTGAGCCCCGATCACCACGACCTCTTCCGCTAGATCGCTGCCCGGGATCCAAGCCGTCACATTCGGCAGCATCAGGCGCTCGCTCTTGGTGCCGGAACTGACCGAGACCTTGCGGTCCTTGACCTTCTCCTTGACCGGCCGAGCGCTCTTGTCGATGCGCTTGGCCAGCGCCAGCACATCGGTGCCGAGAATTACATCAGCGCATTCCGGCGTGATCTCAAGAGCCGGAGGCAGGCCGTTGTGGCGCCTGTCATTGTCCTCGCCCTGCCAGAACGCTCGGCTCTCGCGAAAGAAGAGCCTGACCCCGGACTCGTCAGCCGGCGCCTTGATCTTATTCTTGCTCTTCGGGTCGACTTCGGTTGGACGCCGTACGACCAATACGCCGCCTGCCCTTTCATCGCCGAGGGTCTTGAGCTTCTCCCACAAAGAAGCCGCCTTGCTGATATTTTTACCTTCGAAGCTCTTCCTGTGCCGGGGTTCTCCGTCCAGGATCAGAACGATCTTCCCTGCGACGCGTACGTCTTTCAGGTCGTTGTAGCGATCGCGCTTTGAGATGATTCCAAAGCCGGCAAAAACGAGGTCGCCGCGGATATCGCCTTCACACCCCTCGATCGGAATAAAGTCCTTGCCTAGCTCGAACTTCGTCGACTCGCCTCCGGACTCGAGCACGAGCGCGCAGCTTTCGGGATCCGGCTGCTGGAAGACCTCCTTGCCGCCATTCTTCCCCCAATAAGGACGCACCCAAAGACCGCCGTTATCGGCTTTGGCCCACTCCGGCGGATCCGAGTCGGATACACGCCCCCAAGCCGCGGCCGAGTCGGGAACAGGTGCAAGCCCGGCGCTGGCAAAGCGATCACTGACATAGCGCGCAGCGAGCTCGAGTCCGCGGCCGAAGTCGCGACCCTGAAGTTCGGGCGAAGCCAAGTAGCGAACAGCCGTTTCGACATCGTCCTGATCAACGCTCTTCAGCGCTGCGTCCAATTCGCCGACGACATGCGTTCCGCTGGAAGCGCTCGCAGAAACAAGCGTAGTCAGCAAGACGCACACACGTACGCGCCTCAAGGATCTAAATAGCGCGAGTCGCAGCATCATCCTTCGTACCCATTCGGGTGAGACTTAATGAATGCCCACGCATCTCGAACGATGTCTTCCAACTTCGATCGCTTCGGCTTCCAACCTAAAAGGTCGAAGGCGCGTGTGCCGCCGCTAACAAGTTCGGGCGGGTCACCTGGACGACGTGCCACGACCTCGGCCGGAATATCCTTGCCGGTCACCCGCGCGACGGCCTCGACCACATCCATGACCGAGTAACCCGTACCCGTCCCCAAGTTGCACGAGATCTGTTCCACATCGCCCTGCAAGCAAACCAAGGCGCGTAGGTGTGCATCACCCAGATCCTCGACATGGATGTAGTCGCGCACACAGCTGCCGTCCGGCGTCGGATAGTCATCCCCAAACAACAAGATCTTGTCCCGTTGACCGAGCGCGACCTGCAACACGAGCGGGATCAGATGCGTCTCGGGTTGATGATCCTCACCGATGCTGGCATCGGTCGACGCGCCAGCCGCGTTGAAGTAACGCAGCGCAGCAAAGCGTAGGCCGTAGGCGTGCGCATAATCCTGCATCATGTGCTCCATGTGCAGCTTCGTACGGCCATAGGGCGAGATCGGATTTTGCGGGTGCGACTCGGTCAGCGGGACCTCGATCGGATCGCCATAAGTCGCGCAGGTGGACGAGAACACGATCTCATTGCAACCCGCGCTGCGCATCTCCTCGAGCAGGTTCCACGTGTAGTGCACGTTCTCGCGGTAGTACTTGGCCGGTTCGGTAACCGACTCGCCGACGTAGCACTTGGCTGCGAAGTGAATCACCGAGCGAGGCTTGTGTTCGCGAAAGGCCGCGCTCAGAGCATCTCGATCGCCGAGGTCCCCGACAACCAGCGGTGCGTTGACCGCGGCAGCGTGCCCTGTAGAGAGATTGTCATAGACCACCACCGGGACGCCGCGCTGCTGCAGCAGGCGGGTCGCGTGACTGCCAATGTAGCCCGCTCCGCCCGCTACGAGGATGGGCCCCTGGGGTGTGGCGGTGTCGTCTGGCTGAAGATTCATGGATCGGTCCTGCTGAACAAGGGGGTGCCTGCGAGGAGGGCGCCCGACGAGCATGCAGGGCTGAGGGAGCCACCTCAAGTCGGATTCGATGTGCTTGCACCTGAGCCAGCACTCGCTGCGCTTGAGCTGCGCACCTCAGAGCGGGATTTACAGCCGTTTTCGAGTACCCCCAGAGGGGCGCGGCTGGCCAGAAATAGGAGTCGGGGATCGGCTTCAACGAGCGGGCCATGGCTAGCTGCGAACATTTGAGCCTGGACCAGGGGCTCTCGATTGTCGTTGCGCCAGCGGCCTGCCATACTCTCTCCCTTGAGTCCTATCATGAGCCAACAAAGTACATATCTGGGTCGCACGGATTGTCCCGAAGAGCTGCCCCTGCTCGCCTCCGGGAAAGTCCGCGACATCTACGAGGTCGATGCAGATCACCTCCTCTTCGTGACGACGGATCGCGTCTCAGCCTTCGATGTCGTGATGAACGACGGCATCCCTGACAAGGGGCGGGTGCTGACATCGATCGCCGCTCACTGGTTCGAGAGAACCAAGGACATCGTGCCGAACCACCTGGTCAGCACCGATGTCAACAAAGTTGACGCGCTGACTGACGCGTGGCGACGCAAGCTTGAAGGCCGCATCATGCTGGTCAAGCGGGCCAAGCCGGATCCGGTCGAGTGGGTCGTGCGCGGCTACATCGCCGGTTCTGGCTGGAAGGAATATCAGAAGTCGCAGACAGTGTGTGGCATTCCGCTTCCTGCAGGTCTCGAGCTCGCTCAGCAACTTGACACGCCGCTCTTGACGCCGACGACCAAGGAAGAGGACCACGACCGCCCGCTCACTCCAGCCGAGGCCGCCGAGTTGGTTGGTCAAGAGCACTACGATCGCGCCGAGGAAGTCAGCATGGCGCTCTTCGCTCGCGGAACAGAAGTCTTGGCCGAGCTAGGCATTCGTCTCGCCGACACGAAGTTCGAATTGGGCTTGGTCAACGGCGAGATTGTGCTGATCGACGAGGCACTCACGCCGGACAGCTCTCGCTTCTGGCCCAACGACGGCTACCGAACCGGCATCAGCCCGCCGAGCTTCGACAAGCAGATCCTGCGTGATCACTTGGAGACGCTCGATTGGAATAAGGAATACCCCGCGCCCGAGCTCGATCCGGCAATGTTGGCACGTGTCGGCCAGCGCTACCTCGAGATCTGCGAGCGAATCACCGGTTCTGCACCCATTGGGGTGAACTGAATCCCTGCCACTCCATCCGTCTCACGTAGGAAGCAAGCAACCATGAAAATCGCTCTCTTGATGGGATCGGATTCCGATCTCACCCGACTGCAAACGACGCTCGATATTCTCGCGCGTCTCGGCATTCCGCACGAGGCACGAGTGCTGTCAGCACACCGCACACCCGCCCAGTTGATCGAGTACGTCCAAACATCTGCGCCCGAAACCGGCGTCTACATCTGCGCCGCCGGTGGGGCCGCACACCTTGCCGGAGTCGTGGCTGCACACACGATTCGACCCGTGATTGGCATCCCGATGGACAACCCGCCCTTGGGCGGGCTCGATGCGTTGCTGTCGACGGTACAAATGCCGGGCGGAGTACCCGTCGCGGCGGTCGGAGCCGGCGCCGGCGGGCCGGTCAATGCTGCTCTAATGGCTGCTCGCATCCTGGCTCTAGCCGACCCCGAGCTGAAAGAACGTTTGCTGACCTTTGTCCAAGAGCAGGCCGAACTAGTCCTCAAGAAGGACGAACGCGTACGCGCCAAGACGGCCATCAAGTCCAGCTGAATCACCGCCCCAAACATCTCGCCACACTTTCATGCCTGTAGAAACTCTCTCGTGGGTCGGCGGTCAACCCGGTCATGTCCGCATGATCGAGCAAACCTTGCTGCCCGCTCAACACATTGACCTCGAGGTCAAGACAGTCCCGGCCATGGTCGATGCGATCTATCGGCTGGCCGTTCGTGGCGCACCTGCCATTGGGGTCGCCGCCGCTTTCGGTGTCCTACTTGGTGTGCAGGATCACAAGCAGTCCAGCGCCGGCGACATGTTGAAGCTGACGGGCGAAGTGTGCGAGACCCTGGCAAAATCGCGGCCGACGGCCGTGAACTTGTTCTGGGCTCTTGATCGCATGCGCAAACGCGCTGAGCGGGAACACGCGGGTGGCGCGGATGGCGCAGGCATCGTTGACGCGCTCTTCGAAGAAGCCAATACGATCTACGAAGGCGACCGCGCGACTTGCCGCAAAATGGGCGAGATCGGGGCCGACTTGATCCAGGATGGTTGGACCCTACTGACTCACTGCAATGCCGGGGCACTGGCAACTGCCGGTATGGGCACAGCTCTCGCTCCTATGTATTGCGCCAAGGAGCAGGGCAAGACCATCTCGGTCTATGCCGACGAGACGCGCCCGCTGTTGCAAGGCGCTCGCTTGACCGCTTGGGAGCTAATGCAGGGCGGGATTGATGTCACGTTGATCACCGACAACATGATGGCGCGCGTGATGTTCGAAGGCCGCATCGATGCCGTGTTCGTAGGCTCGGATCGCATCGCCCGCAACGGTGATGTCTGCAACAAGATCGGCACCTACGGAGTTGCTCTGGCCGCCAAGGAGCATGGCGTCCCCTTCTATGTGGTCGCGCCCCTGTCGACATTCGACGCCAGCCTCGACTCCGGTGACGGCATTCCGATTGAGGAACGCCCGGCTGAAGAAGTCACCCACGGCTTCGGCAAGCGCACGGCTCCCGAAGGCGTGAAGGTCTACGCGCCCGCCTTCGATGTCACCCCCGCACGCTTCGTGACGGGAATCATCACGGAGGTCGGTCTGATCGAGAACCCAACGATGGAGAAAGTCGAAGCCGCCCTCGAAAAGGGTGGAGTCGAGTTCGCCGGGAGCAGCAGCGGGTCAGCGGACTGACGGACCGGGTCAGCGGACTGACGGACCGGGTCAGCGGACTGACGCAACCGGGTCCGCGGACTGACGCAACCGGGTCCGCGGACTGAGCTGACGGCCTCCGACGCTTTGGGCTACCGGCTTAGAAGAATGGGGTGGGGGTCCTCGCTTGGGAGCCGGCTGGAAGCGCCCAACCTCCCTTGTGCCCTAGTCTAGATGGCGGAGCGAGTGCGAACATGGCCTGAATGATCGCTGTAGTCACAATGCTTCGACTACGAAAAACGGTTGTGCCTGAGTCGTTCCAATAGAGTCGGCTTCGTGTAAAGACGGACAGTGTGGAGAACCGAAGAAAGGGCTGAAGCGCGAGAGCTGCGCACGCCCCCCCCCAACACACACTCTGTACCACCTAGCACAATGGCCTCCACGCCGAATAAAGACACAACCGACTCCGGGCAAACGCCCGAGACGGCACCGAAAAAGCGCAAACCCATCAGTGCCCCACGGCCCGATGAGATGTCACCTGAAGTCCTTGATTTCATCACCGCAATCGACGACTACAAGCGCAAGAACGAGCGCCCGTTCCCTAGCTGGACAGAGATCCTCGAAGTCATCAAAGGGCTTGGCTACGAGAAGAGCAATGTCTCCTGAACAGGCACTTCAGACTTCGTTCTGAATGCGTGATTCCGCGACTCAACCCGTCAGCCCGCTGACCCGATTGCGACGGTCGACTGACCCGCTCAGCGAAACAGAATCGAGAGCTCGTCCGGATGCTCGATGATGTGATCCGGAGAGCACGCGCTGAAGTCCGCTCGTGAAAACGGTCCCCAGAGACAGGCCACCGTGCGCGTCCCTGCTGCATTCCCCGCCAGCACATCGACGGGTGCGTCACCGACATAAGCGGCCTTCGTTGCATCGATTCCTAGCGCGGCCAATCCAGCCAGCACAGGATCGGGCTCGGGTTTGTGTCGGGATACGCTGTCCGCACCAATCACGACGCTGAAGAAGCCCTCCAAACTGGCGAACTCGAGGCCACGTCGCGCAATGGCAACGGGCTTGGATGTAACGACCCCGAGTTGCATCTCCGTCTTGGCCAAGTGCTGAATTGCTGTATGCACTCCGTCGTAGACCCGCAGATAACGATCGTGCACGAGGTGCTGATACTCACGATAGCAAGCGGCCATCTGCGCGACTTGGCTCTCACCTCCAAGCAAGTCGTGCATCACGCCCTCGAGCGGCCGACCCATCTGGGACAAAAAGCTAGAATCCGGCAGTTGCCCGAGGCCGAATTTAGCGAGCGCATGCCGCCACGAGCGACAGATCAGATCGACGGAATCGATCAGCGTTCCGTCCAGATCGAAGAGCACCGCGCAAGACGCCCCTGCAGTCAAGCTGGCGTCACTCATCGACATTCCTGCTTCATCATGCCTATGGCTCGAACAACCCGAGAAACTCACGCATAAATCGGGCAAGCGCGAGCGACTTCAGCGACCTCGCCACGAACGCGATCCTGAATCGAGGCGTCATCGGGCGCAGCTAGTACATCGGCGATCCAATGGCCCATGCGTTCCATTTCGGCCAATCCCAAGCCGCGCGTCGTCACAGCCGCCGTCCCCAGGCGCACGCCGGAAGCCTCCATCGGAGGCCGCTCGTCGTACGGGATCAGGTTCTTATTCGCCGTCAGGTCGACCGCGTGCAGCACATCTTCCGCGCGCGCACCCGAGAGGCCCACGCTGCCAACATCGAGCAGCATCACATGGTTGTCGGTTCCGCCCGAGACGATGCGCAGGCCGCGCTCACTCAGTACCTCGGCCAAGCGCTGCGCATTCGCGACCACTTGCTGTTGGTAGGTAACGAAATCCGGGCGCGCAGCCTCACGCAGCGCGACAGCCTTGGCGGCAATCACATGCATCAACGGGCCGCCTTGACCACCCGGGAATATGGCGCTGTTGATCTGCTTGATCCAATCCTTCGTGCACACGATCAGGCCACCACGTGGGCCTCTCAACGTCTTGTGCGTTGTCATCGTGACGACATCCGCATGCGGCACAGGCGATGGGTGCACCCCGGCGGCGACAAGACCGGCGATGTGCGCCATGTCGACCATCAGGCGCGCATCGATCTCCTTGGCAATGGATGCGAAAGCTTCGAAATCGATCACGCGCGAGTAAGCGGAAGCGCCCGCCAACAAGACGACAGGCCGAGTCTTGAGCGCGATCTCGCGCACGCGGTCCATGTCCAGGCGCTCCGACTCGCGCTCGACACCGTAGGATTGAAAGTCGTAGAAGACACCGGAAAAATTCTTGGGGTGCCCGTGCGACAGGTGGCCACCATGATCCAAGGACATGCCAAGTACTTTGTCGCCCGGCGAACACAGCGCCATCAGCGCGCCCATGTTGGCTTGCGTTCCGCTGTGCGGTTGCGCGTTGGCTCGATCAGCACCGAAGAGGGCCTTGGCACGATCGCGAACCAAGTCCTCGACCCCATCTACATGCTCACATCCGCCGTAGTACCGCCGGCCCGGGTAGCCCTCGGCGTACTTGTTGGTTAGGACGGTTCCCATGGCCAACATGACTTCGCGCGAAGTGTGGTTCTCTGATGCGATGAGTTCGAGCTGGCGCTCCTGACGCTCGCCCTCGGCCGCGACGGCCGCCCATAGTTCTTCGTCGGTATGCAGGTTCGATTCGGTTTCGGTGGTCATCGCAATGTCGTTCAGATCGGATCACGTATTGGATCGAGCAGGATGGCCGCGCTTGACTAAGTGGCGTCCAAGCTCGGCCCTCGGCCTACCCTTGTGCTGGAGTCGCAGTATGGGATTCCGAACAGGGGAGTCCCAGCTCCTGCTCGACTAAGCCTGGAACGAAATGAGCAAGGCAACGAATCCTCAGCTCCGGAATTGAGGCGATTTCGCACGGGCACACGGCGCAGGCAAGTAAATGGCCGGATACAAAAAAACGCCCCTCGTCGAGGGGCGCCGATTCCGGAAACCATGCTGGCGAGCCGTTTCAAGCACGACCCGCCCGGGTCACTTTGGCAAGTGAGTGATCACTCACTACCGCTTTCGGCCCCATCCTCGTTGTTGTTGGCGGCTTGTTCGTCCTCACCCTCACTCGCGTCCTCGGTCGGAGCGGCGGCCGGCGCTTTGCTTCCAGGGGTCGGATTCGAAGGCCGTCCAGCCTGCGTCAATTCCGCGACGACTCCGTCGGTCAGAGCTGCCGTCAGCTTGCCAGCCTCGTAGATGCCTGACTGTTCTCGGTCAAGCTGATCCTCCTCGCCCCAGAAGATCCATTCGCCGACGCGCTGGTCGGCGGAGAAGCTCCCGCGGCTCTCCAAGTCACCATTCTCGAGGTAGGCCAGGGCCTTCCCATCACGTACGCCGGCTTTCATATCGATCGACCGTCGCTCTTGCCCATTGGGAAAGAAGCTGACGACCTGGCCCTCGATCTGGCCCTTCACATAGGGCATCAGGTCCTTGACTGATCCATCGGCGAAGTAACGCGTCCAGGTGTCGACATTGCGCCCCTTCTCCCACCTGCCTTCCTGTTGCTTGGCGCCACTGGGGTAGTAGTAGGTCCATTGCCCAACCGGGAGGTCGTTCTTGTACTGGCCATCGAGTTGGTGTTGGCCGTTCGGGTAGATCCCGAAGGTTTCGCCTTCACGGCTACCATTCACGAAGGTGATCTTCTTCGCGAGCTCTCCGCCTTCGTGCCACTCTTGCTCGAGGCCGTGCTTCTTGCCCTTCTCGAAGGCAACCCTATAGCGGATGTCACCATTATCGTGCCAACCCTCGATCATGCCGACAGCGAGACCTGACTCGAAGCTAACCTGCGCGACGAGCTGACCGTTTTGGGCCCAGGTCTTGAACACTCCGTTCTGCTGATCATCCAGCCAAGACTCACTTGTACGTTTGGCTCCAGTCTCGAACCAAGTCTCCACAGATCCGCTGAGCTTGCCGGCTTTGTAATCCTTCGCACTCGAATGGGCACCGGACTCGTAGTAGAAATCCCACCTCCCCTCTTCGAGGCCGCCCGCGTAGCTCCCCTCTTTCTCCTTCTGGCCGTTCTCGAACCAGAACGTCCAGTTACCCTCATTGCGGCCGTAGTGCGTTTGGCCTTTTGACTGCCGCTTAATCTTGGTCGCAGGGTCATGATAGTTCGTCACGTCCTGCAGGCCGGTCTTGCCACCGGTCGAATCGCCATCACCCCCACAACTGCTCGCGATCGCGAGACAGATGCCGACGGCGAGAGATCGAAAGGCGAGTGAGCGCGAGCTAGTTCCTCGGCCGAATCGCCAATTTGAGGCGAGTTCGTGGCTTGACGAGGCGGTAAGAAGCGGCTTCTGAGCCGGTGAGGAGATGGAGGCAGTCTTCATGGTGGCCATCCTATCGGCCAATGGGGGCTCATTGCAGCGCTCTGGGCCTTGCTTTTATGCTGTTGAGTATCAGATGCGCCTCAGGCAGCCGAAAAGCGACTCTTGAGTAGAAGAATCGGGAGCAGCTAAAGTCTCCGTCACGGTGGGCTCGATGTGTGCATCGAGTACGAGTCTCGTACACAGACAGCTGTTGAAGTTCAAGACGGCTAGCTGCGGGGGACCCGACTAGTACGGATCGAGGGGAGAGCAAGTTTGCACCCTTCGGAGGAGTCTCAGCACACAATCATGAATCCGATATCCCATTGGACACATAGCCTGCCGGCGTTTACACGCGCCGGTGTGGCCACCATCCTTTTCGCCAGCTCCGGTTTTGCCTCGTCCAACGAGCCCATCTACCAAACAGATGATGGTCTCGTTGTGATCGAGTTTGAGTCGCTCACCTCAGGTGGGCACTGGGCAACCGAAAGCTCGATCGATGGATACACCGGCGACAGCTATTTGCGTTGGGACGGGCCCAACTACTTCAACGAACCCGGACACGACACCTTCGGTGTCAACATCGAGATCTACGAAGCGGGCACCTACAACCTCCGCATTCGCAACCGCCACGACCATCCCGATAGCACGGAGGCCAATGATGTCTTCACGCGCATGGATGGCGGTGACTGGCAAAAGACCTTCTCCGCACAGAACAACGTGTGGACCTGGGGCACGCGCTTCGAAATCGACGGCGGGCATCCGCAAGCCGAGTACAACTTGAGCGCCGGCGTTCACCGACTCGAGTTCTCGGGTCGCTCGCTCGACTTCATTATGGACCGCTTCCACCTCTTCACTCCGGGTCACCCGGATGGCGAGAACGAGAACGCTCCGGAGTCCGATACAGTGCGCCGTAACCAGCGCCCGCTGCCGCGCATCTCGGTCACGCCCAGCATGATCGCAGAGGACGACAATCACTCGACGGTGATCACACTCGACTCGACTGGATCGATCGATCTGGACGAAGGACAACAGATTAGCTTCCGTTGGCAAGCACGTGGCGCTCGCTTCGTCGAGGGCACACGGGCGACCGATCCGATCGCTAAGATCACAGTTCCTGGCGGCCACGCCTTCCCGATTCGACTCGAGGTCCGAGACAATGCCGATATCGTGCGTCGCAACACTGCGCACACCGTCATCAACATCCAAGATTCCGAGGGTCGCCTGGATGGACCGCTCGTCAAATGGCACACGCTGAAGCTGACCTTTCGCGGTGCGATGATGGAGGAGAGCGACGACGCTCCGAACCCTTTCCTGGACCGCCGACTGAATGTGACTTTCCAGGGTCCGCAGGGGCAGCGCTATGTCGTGCCTGGCTTCTTCAATGGCAATGGTCAAGGTCATGGCAGAGGCCGCATCTGGCAGACAAACTTCGCTCCGGACGCGCCCGGTATCTGGTCCTACGTGGCCAGCTTCCGCAAAGGCAACAACATCGCAATCGACCTCGATCCCGCTGCGGGCGAGCCCTCGTCGACCTTCGATGGAGCCACAGGTTCCTTCTTAGTGCAAGCGCGCGACGATCAAGCACCGGGCTTCCTCTCGAAGGGGCGCCTGGAGTACGTCGGCGAGCACTACATGAAGCATGCTGACGGCGATTACTACCTGAAGGGCGGTACGGATAGCCCCGAAAACTTGCTTGGCTTCCAAGGCTTCGACGACATCGAAGATGCCGGCGGCCTGGGCATTCTGCACGAGTATGCGAACCACGTCTCGGATTGGGAGGTCGGTGATCCGACCTTTGAGTCCAACAACACCGGTGTCACGGGCAAGGGCCTGATCGGTGCGCTGAACTACCTTGGCTCGCAGCACGTGAACAGCGTCTACTTCTTGCCGATGAACCTCGGCGGTGACGGACAAGACACGCACCCCTTCTTGGGCATCGAGAACAACGAGTTCAACAAGACGCACTACGACATCAGCCGCATGCAGCAATGGGGCATGGTCTTCGAGCACGCACAGCGCAAAGGCATCCTGTTGCACTTCGTGCTGGCAGAGACCGAGACTGCGAACGAGAACTGGCTCGACAACGGTAATCTCGGCAAGGAGCGCAAGCTGTTCTTCCGCGAGCTCATCGCTCGCTTCGGTAGCTGCTTGGCTCTGAAGTGGAACTTGTGTGAAGAGAACGACTACTCGATCTCTGAACTGGAAGAGTTCGCTACCTACATCGACGCCGTCGATCCGTACAGCCACCCGATCGCGGTGCACACGCACCCGAATAACTTCCAAGACTACTTCGGCCTGGTTGGGAACCCGCTGTTCACGTCTACCTCAATTCAGTTCGATCCTGACCAAGCCGACGATCACGTCGAACTGTGGCGTGAACAGTCCGAAGCGAACGGTCGCAAGTGGATCATCGACATGGACGAGAACAACCCGTGGAACACGGGCTTGATGAGTCACAACACGGACGACTTGCGCAAGCGCATGATGTACGACGTGTACTTCTCAGGTGGCCAGGTCGAGTGGTACTTCGGTTATCACAACCTTCCGCTCGGAGGCGACATGCGCGCCGAGGACTTCCGCACTCGCCAAGAGATGTGGGAAGACATGTGGCACGCACGTAACTTCATGCAGTCGCATCTGCCGTTCTGGGAAATGGAGCCGCGCGACAGCTTGCTGTCGGGTGAGGATACGGCCTTCGGTGGCGGCGAGGTGTTCACGAAGCTAGGCGAGGTCTACGCGATCTACCTGCCTGACGCGTCGAACGGTGGCACGCTAAACCTGAGTCACGCCAATGGCCCGCTGCGCGCGCGCTGGTTCAATCCGCGTACGGGCGAGTTCTTGCCGAACTCCGAGATCTTTGACGGCGGCACCACCGTCAGCTTCGATCCGCCCCCGGTTCAGCCGGACGAGGACTGGGTTCTGCTGGTCAAGTGAGGCTCGCCTCGCTGACTGCCTGAGCCGCCAGCGAGCACAATCGACAGCAATGGAGGGCCGCTTCCCCGTTTTCGGGGAGCGGCCCGCCACCGATTCCGGACCGGCGCCGTAGGTATTTTTGGCGCGCTCGATTCATGAATTGGGCGCGTCAGCCGATAGCATCCCCGACATGTCCCTCCAAGATCTCCGTGCCATGACCCCGCCTTTCACTCGCTGGACGCTTCCTCTGGCCCTCGTCGCGGCGAGCTGCGGCGGCTCAGGGCCCGAGCGGCCCAACGTGTTGTTGATCACGATGGACACGACGCGGCCCGACTACCTTGGCACCTACGGGCAGCGTCAAACCTCCACGCCTGCGCTGGACAATCTGGCTGCTGAGGGTACTCGCTTCGATCACGCGATGAGCGCATCGGCTGTGACGCCGGTTTCTCATGCGACCATCCTTACGGGCGAGTTTCCGTACACGCACGGCTTGAGGGTCTTGTCTGCCAAGGGTGGCTTCTCGCTGCCCCGCGAGCACGCAAGCGTGGCCAGCACACTGAAGGAGGAAGGCTATCGCACCGGCGCCGTGCACAGCGCATTCCCGGTCTCGCGGTTCTTCGGCTTCGAGCATGGCTTTGACACCTTCAAGGACATGAACGGCTCCATGGAGGACCGGCCGAACAACACCACGGGCTGGGACACGCATGGCCTCCAGCGGCGCTCAGACCAGACCACGGACTTGGCGCTCGAGTTCCTCGAAGACGGCGACGAGCCCTTCTTCTTGTGGATTCACTACTGGGATCCGCACGACCCGATCCTTCGTCCGCCCATCGAGTGGATGCCCCAGGGGGAACCGAGGAACGATACCGAACGTCTGACCTGGGGCGACAAGGTGTACGCGGCAGAGGTCCGCTACATGGACTCCCAAATCGGACGCTTGTTCGAAGGCATGAAGACTCTCGGTATGTACGAGGACACGACCATCGTCGTCACTTCCGATCACGGCGAGGGGTTGAGCGATGGCGACAGAGATCACCAATGGCGGTCGCACCGCATGGTGTACGAGGAACAAATCCACGTACCGTTGATCGTGCGCACGCCTGGCCCCTCGGGTCGCCAGGAAAAGGCCGTACCTGAACTCGTGCGCACCGCGGACATCGTGCCGACCATCTTGGACTACAGTGGGGTCTCCTCCCCTCGCGAGCTTGATGGACGAAGCCTGCGTGCGTTGCTCGAGGGCAATCCGGACGAGCTTCGCATCGGCTATGCGGACCAGATCAACGGCTACGACACGAACGCCAAGATGGTGGTTCGTAGGCCAGACGCTAAATTTTTGTTCTGCGTCGCGGACGGCCGCTGGAAGCTGACGTACAGGCCCCACGATCCGGTCAAGAGCGAACTATTCGACCTCCAAACCGACCCGGCCGAGCTCGACAATCTCTTGCCCAAGGGCACGCACACAGAGAAAGTGCACGAGCTGATGTTCGAGTTGGCTAAGCGCAATCCGTGGGTGCTGCAGCCCTTTCCGGACGAGGGCGCCAACACAGAAGGCATGGGAGCCTCGCTGGAGAACCTCGGCTACGCTGAGGGAAGCGTGAGCGATATCGACTGGAGCTGGGTGTGCCCTCGGCATCCTGAAACGCTGCGGCCGGAACGCGACCGCTGCCCGGAATGCGAAGGCATCCCTGTGCTCATTCGAGCAAAATAGTGGCCAAATAGCGTGCCACCGGAGCAAGGAGCCCCTGACCTGCTAGCCGCTGGCAAGGCCCTTCGCTGACCAAGCCTGCATCAAGAGTCTGTGGGATTCCAGCCAGGGCTGGACGGATTCCAGGAATGCGCCTATTGTCCAGGCTCACACGGGAGGGATTCGGTCCTCGCCTTTCGTCGCTCCCATGTGTCCCAGCCCGCCTGTCTCGGCGGCTCACGGGGATCGCTTCACATTCAGAACGGCCTAGTCCTGATGCATGCGTAACGATTCTCGCAGCTCCCACACAACCACTCACTATCAAGATCGAGCTATGCGTATTAGCCAACTGATTGCCGGCGTAAGCCTCCTTTCCCTCGCCGGCCCGGCCTTTGCACAGGTCAGCCTCAACGAGATGTACATCTCCCACACCGGAACGGACGACCAGGAGTTCATCGAACTTTCGGGTCCCATGAACACGAGCCTAGCCGGCTATATGGTTCTAATCGTCGAAGGCGACAGCTCGAACCCCGGCACCCTCGACGACGTCATTGACCTGTCCGCCCATAACATGGGTGACGGCTACTTTGTGATGGGCTGCACGGCCGTCGCGAACCTCGACCTCGACTACGGTAATGACAACCTGTTCGAGAACGGCACCGAGACTTTCTACCTCGTCTCGAATGCAGACGTGGCGGGCATCACTGCCTTGCTGGGTACCGACCTTGACCCGGACGACGACGGCAACACTGACATCGGATCCATGAGCACGATCGTCGACATCATCGCGATGGTCGACAGCGGCTTCGGCTCCGGTGACGAGGTGTTCGACGGCGCAGCTACGCTCGGCCCCGACGGCACCTTCTTCCCCGCCGGTGTCTACCGCGGCGGAGATGCTCCCAACGCCTGGTGCACGACATGGCTTGACTTCAACCTTGGCGCCGACCGCACCCCCGGTGCCGCCAACATCGCATGCCCCGGCACCGGCCCGACGCCCTACTGCAACCCGGCCAACGCCAACTCGATCTCGGCGAGCGGCGCAGTGCTGACAAGCACCGGTGGTTACGGTACCGCTGGCGCGTCCTTCGACCTGACCGACATGCCCAACCAGCCCGGCCTCCTGTACTCCGGTGACGGCATGCCCGACCTGCCCTTCGGTTGCGGTCGTCGCTGCGTCGGCGGCACCACCGTGCGCGGTAGCATCTTCGTTCCGGTCGGCAACCAGGCGCTTGGCCTCGGCTTTGACATGAGTGGTGCGACCACCATCAACATTCAGGCTTGGTATCGCGACCCCGTGAACCTCGCAGCGTGCGGCGACTCCTACAACTTGTCGAACGCTCTGATGCCCTGATCGGACTGGACTCGCCCGACACTCCCTTGTGAGTTTCATTTAGCGAGTCCATGCAACGATTGGCCGAGCTGCGATACAGCACGCTCGGCAACTGCTGACCGATCTGCGCTTCCTGAGCCAGGTCGGTTTGCTCATTTGTTGATCGCTCTGCGGAAGCTGCCGCGCCTGTTTGAAATAGGCTCCAGCGCGGTCGCCCCCCCCCAGCAGGCGACCACCTGGATCATTGGCAAGCGACAACACGCAGCGTTCCCTAACTAGGCGGAGGGAAATGGGGAGGGCTCGCATTGCATCGCGCCGAACCCTCCCCAGCCGGCGCCCGCTCTCGCGGGCGGTCCGGCTCCCCCCTACTCCCGTGTGACCGTCATCATCCTCGCCCTAGGCCACACGCAGTTGCTATCGCCAAAGCGTCAAGGGCAATTGGGATTCAGCACTCCAGGCGATCCCATGTCAGATCCCCCACTGACAATGGGTGTCGTCGCCGAACACCAGGCCGCTCCGTCGTCATTGAAGTACTGCTGCAGCTTATTCGGATCGAGTGACAGGGCATCGCCCGCATCATCCGGCCAGCTCACTCCGTCGTCGTAGCGAAGCTCGTCGATCAAGACGCCGTTCGTGCTCCAGATGACAATTTCGTCATCACCGTTCGACAACGTGAAGCCTGAGATTTGATGATCGACAACAACCCCGCCATTCGTCGACATGTCGACATCCCGTCCCACAACAAAGTGCGCCTGCGGCAGGATGACGATTCCTGAACCGCCATTGTCGAGGTAGGTCTCATCCGAGCCGTCATCCATCAAGATCCAACCTTCGATATCAATCGGTTGTGATGTCAGATTGATCAGTTCGATCCACTCTCCATGTGCGTCGCTGACAACCGCCGGGTCCTTCATGAACTCGCTGATAACGACGCTGCCATATTGAGTGGACGCGTCACCCGTGTGAGCTTCGAACGCCACGCGGTTCGAGACGACACTGTCCACCAGCGTTCCGCCGACCGGAATGCAAAGCGCGGAAAGCTCAGGACGATCGAGACCGATGCTTGTCGGCCCAAGCGGCAACGTGAACGCCCCCATCGCATCGAGAGTGATCGTCTGCATTAGGTCTCCTTCCACCAGGCCAGCACAGGCGGGCAGCAGCGGCCTCGTTGGAGACGCGCCGCCTCCACCAGGGTCAATGCCCATAAGGAAAGCCTGAGCGCCTCCAGGGCCATCCTGAAGCACCAGGTTGATGCCACCTGCCCCATCGGGCCGCAGAGACAGATGAGGCGCGCTGCTGCCGTTCGGGCTGCAGGGGTTCTGGGCCTGCGTGCTGCCCGTAAGCAGCAAGAGAGCCAAAAGGCTATTGCCGAGGGCGCGGGACGGAATTCGTGTCGAACTATTTAGGTCGTTGAGAGTCATTGAGGCCTCCTGCTGGCCATCCAGGGTGATGCTTGAGATCGTTTGGGCCGCACCTGCGCGGCTCACAATCACTGGACTGCCCTCAATCGCGCAGGTTTCTCTCAATCCCGAGACATGGGCTGACTTGACGAAACAGTCCCAGCGAGGGAGTATTATGTGACTCCATCTCCTCGTAGAGCCCGTAGGCCCACTCCCGCCACTCACCGGGGGGGCTCGCGGCTCCTGATTTAGCTGCCATCCGGCAGAACCCGCTTCAATTCATATGGCTTTTTCACGCTCCCGCCAGATTCTGGGGCTCGCATTGCTTTCTGTCGGTATCGCTGCCGCCGGATCTGCGGTCACGCCCGGCAACGGCCTGATAGCAACGACATTGCGCGACTTCCGCCAGCCCGGATCGCAGCCGGGCGAGTTCAATCAAGTCTTGCTGCCTTCGGACGATTGCTCCGGCTGCCACGGCAACTTCAACTACGCGGCCGAGCCTTACCGTCGCTGGGCCGCCTCCATGATGGCGCAAGCGGGTCGAGACCCTATCTTCCATGCCGCATTGGCGATTGCAGAGCAGGACGCCGACTTCGCTGGAGACTTGTGCTTGCGCTGCCACGCTCCGACCGCATGGCTGGCCGGCCGTACTGTCCCCACGGACGGATCGGCGATGGACCCCTCGCAAGGCGACTTCGACGGCGTGAACTGCAGTGTCTGTCACCGCATGGTGGACCCGGTTTTCGACCCGGAAAACCCCGCGATGGACCAAAGCATCCTGGCCGGCCTCTCTCACCCGCCGCAGCATGAAACGCACTCGGGTCAGTTTGTCTTCGACCCGAACGACAACCGCCGCGGCCCCTTCGACCTCGGCCCCGGATTCTTCTGGCATGACTGGCAGCAGTCGCCCTTCCACCGTGAGTCCGCGATGTGTGCCACTTGCCACGATGTGTCGAATCCGGCCATCTCGCGTCAGCCCGGCGGTGGTTACGCCTTGAACGCGCTGAATGTCGAGCACAACACGCACAACAAGCGTCACGAGTTCCCGATCGAGCGTACGTTTAGTGAGTGGAACGAGAGCGTGTTCGCCAAAGGCGAGTTGGACATGGGCGGTCGCTTCGGCGGCAACAAGCCTGAAGTCGCATCCTGCCAGGACTGCCACATGCCGGACACCACAGGCACCGCCTGCATGGACGGACTTGGTGGCATCGAGCGCGACGACCTTCCGCTGCACAACTTCAACGGAGCCAACAGCTGGGTGTTGCGCGCCGTGCGCCAGTTGTACCCGGACCTCGACACCGGCCTCGATTCACAGACCGTGGACGACGCGATCGCGCGTAACGTCGCGATGCTGCAAGCTGCCGCCGATGTCTCCGTACACCAGGACGGAAGCGACCTAGCCGTGCGAATCGTGAACATGAGCGGCCACAAGCTGCCCACGGGTTACGGCGAAGGCCGTCGCATGTGGCTCAATGTGCAGTTCCTCGACGCGGGCGATCAGCTCGTTCAGGAGTTTGGCCACTACGACGACTTCACAGCTGACCTGACGACAGGAAACACGAAGGTCTACGAGATCCATCACGGTATGGATGCAACGCAGGCGGCAACTGCCGGCCTGACGCCGGGAACCAGCTTCCACTTCGTGCTTAACAACGTCGTCGAATTCGACAACCGAATCCCGCCGCGTGGTTATGACTCGGCTGCCTTCGAGTACATCCAGGCGTCTCCCGTCGGACACAGCTACGACGAGCAGCACTATTGGGACGACACGAACTTCGTGATTCCCGCAGGCGCCACCAAGGTCGAGGTTCGACTCTTCCACCAGACGACCTCGAAGGAATACATCGACTTCCTGAAGAACGAGAACACCACCAACGGCGCCGGTCAGCTGGCCTGGGACATGTGGGACTTGTTCGGCAAGAGTGCTCCGGTCGAAATGGCTCTAATCCAGACCGGCCTGAGCGCCTTGGATTGCCCCGAGACGATTCCCTACGGCCTCGGCAAGATCAACTCCTTCGGCGAACGCGCGTTTATCAGTTCGACCGGCACCCCAAGTGTCTCGGCAAACAACTTCGTCGTCAGCTTGAACAACGGTCGCCCCGGCAACTTCGGCGCCTTGTTCTGGGGCGATGCCGCCCGCGACCTGCCGTTCTTCGGCGCGTCTTTGCTGGTTACGAATCCTGTTCGAGGCCCGGTGTTCTCGGTTGACCCGAGTGGCGGCATGGACATCCCGATTGCGGTGACGGCACCGATGGTTGGAGTGAAGCGCTACTACCAGTTCCTGTTCCGCGATCCGGGTTCGTCCTTTGCGATCGGTTTGACGGACGGACTGTATGTCGAGTTCTGTAACTGATTGACGCTTGTCGCGCGGGCCTTTGGGGTTCGCGCTGTGATTGATATGCAGGGCTGTTGGCGGCAACGCTGACGGCCTTGTTTTGATTTGTGGGGGTCTGGGGTCTGGGGGTGGCGCTCAGGTTCAGGATCGAAGCAGAAATGGCACGCACTCGCCCTTCTGCCCGTCCCCTAACCCACAGAGATCAAACTCAGTGTCACCCCCACAAGGCCCCCCGCTCACCTACAAATCGGCACCCGACAGATACATCCACCGGTCCTGAAATCTGCGCATCAGACTTCGCTCACCAAAGGACACGTCCTCCCCCTCACGCGTCAACTTCACTCGAAAGCTCACATAACACTGCATCTCATCCTCTTCCATTTCGACGCCCAAGCACTCCAGGCCGTCGAAGCTCGTCAGTTCGCTGAACTTGCGGATTTCCTGGATCCAGATCTGTTGATCCGTTGTGTGTTGCGGGGCGGCGGGATGCGTGCTGGCAATGATGTAGCGGTAGTCACCGCTCACAAATGCGGAGTAGCGCGAGCGGACCAATTCTTCGGGGTCGGGGACGCTTTCGCCTTTGTGGACGGGGAGGCAGCAGCGCTTGAATTTCTTCTCGGATCCGCAGGGACAGGGGTCGTTGGTGAGGGCGCGCATGGGGCAAGAAGTTGGGAAACGATTGCGGAGAACGGCAGCGAGCGACTCTCGCTGAAGGGTCCGCACAGCATACTGATGAGCGCTGCCAGATTTGACGGCATCGGTCGATTCCAGGGCCCTTGATTTATGATTCAATCGCAGCACCCTGGCATGGCCCAGGCCCCGGGCGACTCCTCGGGCCCAGTCCGGCAGGAGGCAATCCCGGCGAAGGCCTGCTTCCTCAATTTATTTGAGGCCCTGGGAAGTGAATTCCGCAGTGCGAGGTTCGAAGGCTTGCGGGAATCCCTCATCGTCCGATAGCGTTGCAGCTAGCCGTCCGGGCCCCTACTGGGGACCGCCCCCGCCCTCCACCTCGTGGTGCGCAATCGACCGTTATGACCTACCTCTCAGGCGACCCGCAAGACGAGGAAGAACCGGCGTTCCTTCCCCCGCCTTTCGACATTGCCAAGGACCCGATTCCTAGCTTTGCATTCCTGCTCGAGCAGCGGGCTTCGCTCTATTCGAAGCGCTCGGACTACGACAGCTTCCAGCGCACGATTCAAGAACTTGGATCTGACGGTGAGGCGGGCCGGCGACGTGGCCTCGGACATTGGCTCGTCGGTGAGCTTAAACAAGCGGCAACTGCGCTTGAGGCCTTCCCCACTGACGATGTCGCCAGCTTCACGCGTGCCAACGCTCTGTTGTCGCTCGGACGTCCCGCCGACGCACAGCCGCTCTTCGCGCGGTTAGCCAGTGACTATCCTGCAGAGCCTCGCCCTTGGGGTGGCTTGGTTGCTGCCAAGCTCGAGGCCGATCTGTTGGGCGGCAAAGAGGCTGAGGAATCTGCTCTCGCTACGCTGTCCACTTCCCTTGAGGCTGCCACGGAATCTTTGCGCGGGAGTGCCGAGTACCACTACCTGGCGGGACGCGCGGCGGAGCTGCGCAACGATCTCGAGAGCGCGCTTGACCATTACAGCGCAGCTCGTGAAGTCGACCCGACGCACCGGCCGAACCTGTTCCACTTGGCACACCTCGCCGAGCGCACAGGTTTGGATGAGCTCGCGCTCGACGGGTACGAGAGCTTGATCAGCATGCTGCCGATCGACCACAGCACGTTGATGAATCTCGGCGTGCTGTACGAAGATATGGGTCGCGATCAAGAAGCAGCTGCCTGCTACGACACTGTCGTCGCCAGCGATCCGACGAACACGCGAGCGCGGCTGTACCTAACAGATGCGCGCGCTGCCACCGAGATGTTCTATGACGAGGATCAAGAGAAGAAGGAAGACCTTCTGAACCAAGTCTTGCGCATCCCGATCACCGACTTCGAGCTGTCCGTGCGCGCGCGCAACAGCTTGAACAAGATGAACATCCTGACGCTGGGCGACTTGGTCGTGAAGACTGAGCCCGAACTTCTGTCGGTCAAGAACTTCGGCGAGACCTCACTGAACGAGATCAAAGAGATCTTGAACAGCAAGCGACTGCGGCTCGGCATGAACCGCTTGGAAGCTGCCGCAAGTATCGCGACTCATTCGGCCACGAGCGCCAACGATGAAGACGAACTGGCTCAGCCGATCTCGATCTTGAAGTTGTCGATTCGTGCGCGGCGCGTAGTCGAGAACATCGGCGCATTGACCGTGCAGGACATCTGCCAGCACTCTGAGGACGAATTGCTAGGCATGCCGAACTTCGGTGCGACCAGTCTGGCCGAACTCAAGAGCAAGCTGACCGAGATGGGCTTGACGCTGCGCAAGGGCTAGTAATCTCTGCCAGCGACAACCTCAGGCAACCGGCCTGAGGTTGCCCTCCTAGCGAGAGTTCAGCTCCCGCTCTATGCCTCAGGCGCGTACGGCCCCAACGCATCACGCAGCTCACCCAGGTGAGCTGCGTACGGGCGCCATTTGCCTACCGAGCCCTTGTACATCGGCTCGCGTACCTGCGCGGCGCTCGCAGATGTGACGCGGCGACGGGTTTCGTGGAAGCGCATCACGGCGTCATCCCACTCCAGATCACAATGCTCAAGCAGGCGCCGCGTCTGGCCCTCCTGATCAGAGACGAGATCTTCGTATTGCACATCAAGCACGCGACCGGGCATCACCTCATGCCAATGATTGATGACTCGCCGATACAGCTGATAGACAGCACCAAGATCCTTTAGGTCGTAGCCAAACAGGATCGACGCCGTGAACTCGATCTTGTAAGTCGAGAAGCAGGTATCCATCGGGTCGCGCAAGCAGTTGATGAATTTTGCGTTTGGCAACGCCCGCGCAAGAAATCCCAAGTGCGGGTAGTTGAACAAGAACTTGTCCACGATTCGCTCGGCGTTCGGCTGTCGACTACGCAGCTTGTCAGCATATGTATTGCCGTAGCGAGCGATTGCCTCGGGGCTCAATGCAGCAATCGCCTCCGGATAGCGCTCGGAGTCTTTACTGACAGGCGCAAGAGTGTCGAACAGATCGGAAACCTCACCGACGCCTACGACCGAGGGATGGCTGGCAAGGATCTGCTCGACCAAGGTGCTTCCGCTGCGCGGCATGCCAACCACCAAAATCGGCGCGTCCTTACTGGCCGCGGGAGCCGGGCCATGCCCCAGAAA
>JBLFWN010000004.1:0-141065 GCA_047611405.1 Planctomycetota bacterium
ACTAACCCGAAGGCTTTCTCGCGCGACTTGCATGCCTAATCCACACCGCTAACGTTCGTTCTGAGCCAGGATCAAACCCTTCAATTGAAGTTTTGAGTCTTGGTTTTTTTGAGTACAGCACCACTACTTCGCTTCGCCCCGAAGGACGTTACAAAGCACGATGCCATGCTCGCTCAGGCTTTCAAAAGTCACCCTGTTTTCAAAGAACTGCCACTGGGGCTCGTCGGAGTGCGCATACGCCATCCTCGTCTCCTCGCGTGGCATCCGTCTGCGGTGCGTTAGCAGCTGACTTTCGGGCAGTCGGTGCTGCGCTCGCTCGCGCTTTGGAGGGGGGATGATAGGGCCTGGCCCCCTGGGGTCAATGGTGTGTTCTCATTTTCCTTTCCCCCGGCCCAAAACCTTCTGCGCACTACCTTTATATCCATCAAGTCCCAGCCTGTAGAGCTCGAACCCCCTAAACCGCGTCCCCCCAGGTGCTGTCCTTAGGGCAATGTTGCCCGGCACCTCCATGCATCCCTGTGCCTGGTTCACGATTGCTCCATCAATACGGACGACAAGCTCGCTTCGGTAGGCGGTCATTTCTATGGCGATCCAGCGCCCCGCCTCCTGCTTTGGGCCCCTCATCCGGGAGGAGCGCCCTTCGCCCTTGTCCTCGCCGAGCCCTGTCATGGGGTATCCCTGATTCCCAATCAGATCCCCCATCACTCCTCCACCGAGCCCCAGTTCTATCCCGTGCGGGGACATACAGTGTTCCCCAGTCCTCCTAATCACGACACCAGGGCCTTGCCCGGACCAGTCTTCAGTTCCTTTCATGACCTCAAAGCGCAGTACGAAATTCCCATAAGAGGCCGTGGTGTGCAGGTAGCCAGATCGTCCTCCAGCATGGTGGATGACACCATCCTCCAATATCCAGCCCTGGTTCTCGCCCGTCACGGCCCCCTCGGTTTTGCGCTCAAAGGTTTCCCAGCCCGCCAGCTTCCTGTTTATGCCGAACGCCATCTTCTGATCCTCTACCGGATCCAAGGGCAGAATTTTCATCGCCCTGTACCACACCTGGTCGCCGTGGTCCTGCAACGCGATGTGCCCGCTCGCTCTCGTTGCGAAGTCAGGCATATCCTTGAACTTGGTCTCAGACACGCGCTTTCGCCACGCATCGTCGTGCATCACCACATTCACGACGCGCATGCCATTCAACCAGTGCTCCACACGGTTGCCGATCACCAGGATGCGTCCTTTATTCCATTGCCCCGCTGCTCGCAGCGCCTTGACTTTTGACGTAAAGAGCCCGTAAAGCGCACCTGCGCCGGTCGCTTCATTCAGGTTCGCGTGCCCGGCATCGTCCAACACCTGATACTCGGGTCCTGTCTCGTAGGTTGCGCCGTGATCCTCCGTCACGTGATAGATCACCCCGCTATTGGCCTTTGGCGCGACCTTCCATTCGAAGCGGAAGTCGAAGTCGCGGTACTTCTTTCTGGTGACAATGTCACCAGCGCCAGCTCCGGCCACATTCTGCAGCGTTCCGCTGTCCACAACCCAACCCTCTGTCGGCATCGATTCCTGCTTGTAGCCGCGAAAGCCGAAAGCTTCGTTGCCGTCGAAAAGCAGCTCCCAGCCCTCCCCTTGCTCGAGCCTGGTGAGCTTGTTCAACGCTTGCGTCATGCTTGACGCAGCTTCGGAGGAGGCGAACGTGAGAGTGAACGCAAGGGCAGCGATGCCCGACGAAATCCTGAGTGTCATGTGGCGTACGTGCAATCCGTGTTTCGGGTAGCCGAACGAACCGTTCGCTCGACTTACGGTCCGCAAAGGCTAACCGCCAAAACACAATCGCGCCTCAGAAGCAACAATCCAATTGACTCGCACCGGTCGGGGCATGATTGGAACGGCAACTCACAAGCCCCAGGCTCTCATACGTTCGCAGCATCGCTATGCTGTCAGCGACCTATGCCCAAGAAGTTCATGAACGCGCCCATGCGACATACCTTTCGAATCGGCCTGCTTTTCCTGTTGTTCTCCTCGGATCTAGTGCGAGCCCAGGAAATTCACGCGCGCGTATCGATGGAGTCGCCCGAGCGCCACTTCCTGCACGTTGATCTGCTTCTCAAGGGATTCGGCGAGGAGACACTTGAGCTTGTCATGCCAGTCTGGACGCCAGGTTCCTACAAGGTGCGTGACTATTCGCAGCTACTCGAGGGCATGACAATTGTGGACGAGTCGGGGAACACCCTCCACAGCACGAAAATCGAGAAGAACCGTTGGCGGATCCAGCGCGCACATGCGCGGACTGTCAGAATCCGCTACGACGCCTTTGCTATCGAAAAGTCGGTTCGCTTCAGCTACCTGGACGACACGCAAGCATTCATGACGGCGGCAACTCTATTGCCCTATGTCGAAGGACACTTGGATCGCGAGTATCAAGTCGAAATCGTCCCGCCCTTCGCAGATTGGGTCGTTGACACAACCCTGAATTCAGTCGCCGACAAGACTTTTGTTGCACGCAACTACGACGAACTCGTCGACAGTCCGATCCAAGCCGGCACGCAAGCGCGGCACGAGTTCGAGGTCGATGGAACTTCCTTCGCCTTAATTGTCAACGGCGACACGAACTTGGATGGAGATGCGATGTGCGCCGACATCGCCAAGATCGTTGGCGTGACCGAGGAGATCTTCGATGGCTTCCCCTTCGAACGCTACCTGTTCTTGCTGCGCATGGATCCGCGCGGCGGGGGTGGGCTCGAGCACAGGGACTGTTGTTCTCTGATGTCCAACGGCTTCCGCTTCGATAGCGAAAGCGGATGGGAAGGCCTGCTCGACCTGATCGCGCACGAGTTTTTCCATGCGTGGAACGTGAAGCGCATTCGTGACGAGCCGCTAGGCCCCTTCGATTACACGAAGGAGGTCTATACGGATCTGCTCTGGGTGCACGAAGGATGGACGACTTACTATTCGGGCGTTCTGATGCGCCGCGCGGGTTTCTACACGGCCTCCGATCGCAGGAAGAGTATCGAGAGTTCGATCTCGTCCTACTTCTCACGTCCCGGGCGCTTCGTGCAGACGCTTGCTGAGTCGAGCTTCGACACCTGGATCAAGCGCTATCAAACGACACCGACGACGCGCAACTCTACGGTTGACTACTACGGTCAAGGATCCACAGCCGCACTGTGCCTCGACTTGATCGTACGCCATCACTCGAAGAACGAGCTCGGGCTGGATGACGTGTTGCGCATCTTGTGGAAGGAATTCGGCGCTCTCGACAAGCCAATCAACGCCGACATCCTGCGTGAAGCCTTGCTTCGTTGCGGAGGTGAGGAGGCGGACACCTTCTTGAACAAGCACGTGTATGGCTTGGAAGAGATCGACTTTGCGCACTTCCTGGCTTATGCCGGTCTCGATTTTAGCTTCACGACCGACGATGAAAAGGAAGAGGACGACGCCAGCGAGGACGACAAGAGTGACTCGAAAGAGAAAAAGCCCTGGGACCACGGTAAGGCCCCGCACCTCGGGTGGAGTACCTCGACCAGCGGACCGAGCCTCGTCGTGCGCAGTGTCGACCGCAATGGGCCAGCATGGGATGCCGGCTTCGCTCCGGGCGACGAACTGATCGCCATCGGAGAGGCTCGCATCTCACCCGGAACATGGGAAAAGACACTGAAGCGTCTGCGAGACGAGGGCTCGATCGAGCTGCTGCTGTCACGCGGCGGCCGCCTGTTGCGCAAGACGTTGCCGCTGGACGGGAGGCAACCACGCGCCAAGGTCAAGAAGGCGAAGGAGGCAGGCGAACTTGCGCAAGCCGTCTACGAAGGCATGTTCGGAGAGCCATTCACACCGAAGAAGAAGCCTGAGTCCGACAAGAAGGACGAGGATACGAGCGAAAAATGAGCGCCACCTAAGCCGTTTCATCACCGCTCGCGGCGCGCCCCCCCTTAACGAAAAATGTGCGGCCGACCCGAAGGGCGACCGCACACTCTCTTCTAAATTGCATCACATCACGTCGACCGGTGCGGAGAGCCTCCATGCTCTCCACTTACCCGATAGACGTATTCATTATCCGAGCAGCGACAGCGCCAATTGTGGCTGTACGTTTGCTTGTGACAGCACCGAGGTCGCCGCCTGCTGCATGATTGAGTTTCTAGTCAAGTCAGCCGTTTCTGATGCGACGTCCACATCACGGATGCGGCTCTCGGCGGAAGACAGGTTTTCCCGAGTGTTCAAGATGCTCGAGAACGCACTAGTCAGACGGTTGACCGATGATCCAAGCGTGCCCCGAGCAGTCGTAACCGTAGCAATAGCGGCATCGATAGCGGAGAGTGCAGACGACGCGCCCGAGGTGGAGGATACGCTCAAAGATTCGACACCCAATGCAGAAGACGAAGCGTCTTGGTTCGCAATCGAAATCGTATCTGACGAATTGATGCCGACCTGAATTGATGTCGAACTCGTCGTGCCGTCTAGCAAGGAGATGCCATTGAATTCGGTGGTGCTCGCAATTCGACCCAATTCGTCATTGAGCGCTGAGAACTCGTTGTCCATCGTCGCTCGGTCAGTGGTACTCAGCGTTCCGTTTGAGGCAGAAACGGCCAATTCACGCATGCGAACCAACAAGTTGCTGGATTCATTCAATGCGCCCTCAGCCGTTTGTGCCATTGAAATGCCATCCTGAACGTTGCGCGAAGCGACGGTGTATGACTTGATTTGAGAACGCATGCGCTCAGAAACTCCAAGACCGGCAGCATCGTCGGATGCGCTCGCGATTCGGAGGCCTGAGGACAAGCGCGAGAAGTTGCCTTGGAGACGCTGAGTAACATTGTGCAAGTTACGCTGAGCAGTCTGCGAGGCGACGTTGGTATTGATTCGCAATCCCATGGATCGTTATCTCTTTCTGGAGACGGTATTAAGAAGAAGGTTCACAGCTGCAATAGCTGCCGGGTAGGACGGACCGTCGAGTACAACCGAGCCCCATTGCATTCGTAACGAATGCGATGAACGACAACACACCGCGGCCCGCGAATTGTTGATTGAAGTTCGGGGGTGCAAAAGCCTGGGTCTCGGTTGGTTCAATCCTTCATCCGCCGAACAGTAGTTCACAGACAGAGGTTGAGATGTAGGTGAATTGGGGGAGTAATTCATTGGGGTCACAACAACTGAAACGCTGCTGTGGGATCCGCCCAAGTTTCGGGGTGACTCGATTGGTAACGCTCCGGGGGGAACGCGGTTTCGGGTCGTGGCGAGAGCGGAGGTTTGTGGCTCGCGCCGTCGAGGCTGGGTGGACCTTTCCTCAAGCACACCTATCGCTCGTGGCCGATACGATCCTTGAACTCAGTTCCGATCTTCTTCACACACGTGCGGTACCCGTCCTAAACCCTGTACCGAGCGAGTACTGCGGAGCCGCACCTGCAGATTCGAAGCCCGCGCCTTGGTGCTAGTCGGGCGCGAAGACGAACCAGATGAGTGTACTGGACGCCAGATGAGTGCACGGAATGCCCCGCATGCATGGACCGCAGATCCGGCCTCCTCGCGTTGGCCGAGGCGTGCGCAGTCTCGCCGCACACGCGGCCCTCCTCGAACCATGAACAAAGTTCCGACTCTGAGGGTCTCGGGCCGCGATCCACATCCGTACATCCGCGAAGAGCGACGCAAGTGCACAAACCACGGCGGCTCGTTCATTGATCCCGCCCCAACCGTGGTCAAGCAGCGATCAGACGCATATAACCCCTGCAGTCATGCCGCCGACGAACCGCACCCAACTGGGCCTTTTGGCCATTCTCGTCACCATTTTGGTGGGCTGGGTCCTGCACGTCAGCGCCAGCATTCTGCAGCCACTGGCGATCGCACTGCTCCTGGCCAGCATGTTGCAGCCCGTCGTTCGCGGGCTGGCACGTTGGCATATCCCGCCGGTGCTGACCGTCGTCACGTTGATCGTGATGCTATTTGTCGGCTTAGCCCAGCTCGGCTTGCTGCTGCAGGCGAACGTGCAATCCTTCATTGATGGCACGGCGCCCCCGCGGCCGACCTTGGTTCAAAACGAGGAAGGCGAGGCCGAGGCCCCACCTGACATTGGCGGTTGGGATGGCGTCGTCGACGGCATCGCAGCGCGTATGCAAGATTCCTCCGTCCCTAAGCCGCTGGTCAAATACATGATTGACTCAGCGCGCGAGGTCGATTCGCAGTCGGTGGGCGTCGGCCTGGTCGGCAGCGGTTTCGGCTTCATGAAGAGCCTGTTGCTGGTGCTGATCTACATGGTCTTCATCTTTGCCGAGCAGGCCGTCTTCCGGCGCAAGATCCTGTCTCTGGCCGGCGACGATAGGCGCGAAGAGACGATGCAGATCCTGGACCGCATCGGCCGCGGAGTGCAGCGCTACCTCGGCGTGAAGACGCTCGTCTCTTTTGCGACGGGCTCGATCTGCTACGCGATGCTGGTCTACCTCCAGATCCCGTACGCTGCACTTTTCGGGCTGCTGACCTTCCTGCTGAACTACATCCCGACCTTCGGCAGCATCATCGCCGGGGGCCTGGCCACCGCGACGGCGCTCGCAGTCGAGCCGTCCTGGGGTAAGGCCGTGTCGGTCATGTCGACCTATCTGGCGGTCAACCTGTCGCTCGGCAGCTTCATCGAACCGCGCATTTTGGGCCGCGAACTCGACCTCTCGCCCCTGGTCGTGATCGTCTCGGTCGTAGTCTGGGCCGGTCTTTGGGGGGTCATCGGAACCTTCCTAGCGGTGCCTATCACATCTGCTGTGCAGATCGTGCTGGCATCGAACGAGTTCACCCACCCAGTCGCTGTGATGCTCTCAAGTGGTCCACCGAAGGAGGGCCAGCTCAAACGCCTGCTAAAGAAAGGTCAACGCAAGGCGGCCGGCGACGAGGAGACAGTGCTGCCCGAAAATCTCAAAAAGAGCACGGACGACTCGAAGGATCAGCGCGCGATCTGAGCTCGCATTGGGCGACTCGACTTCGCGTGGCCACTTGCCCGAAGTGCGCCTGTCACGCCCGTGACGGTTAGGCCGCCTCGCGCCCCTGCTCTTCTAGCTCGGCCTGCTTGACGATCTTGGTGCGCAAATCGAGGAAGGCCTGCCGTCCCACACTCAGCGCGCGGTGCCGATCAGATTCATGCAGTCCCAACACATCCATGTGGGCACTCTGCGCTAAGCCACGGAACTGATCCTCCTGCCCCATCGATAAGTACAGGTCGATTCGGTGCGAGAGGTTCGCAAGAGCGGCACTGCGGCCGAATTCCTCGTTGTTCTCGAAGTCGTGGTGATTGCCGGCAACCGAGATCAACTCGTCGCTCAACTTCCACTTTTCGGCCACCATGCCGCCGACGCGCTCGTGGTACTGGTAAAAGACGCGGCCGACGATCGAGGGTGTAATCTCGGAATCACGCTCAGCTCCCTTGCCCAGCAAGGACAGCAGCACGACCTTGCCCAGATCGTGCAAGAGTCCAAGCAAGAAGGCTTTTTCGGGATCCTCACGCGTCAAGGGCGCGATTTTGCGAGCGATCGTTCCGACAGAATACGACTGGCGCCATACTTCCTCGCTGTAGTGTGCGAGGCTCTTGTTGGTCAGGATCGCGCCCTTGATCGAGACGGAATAGATCAGCGAGCGCAGCCCACGCATTCCGATGCGCATGACCGCAGCATGCAGCGTATCCGCGGGCTCCTCGGTCGCATAGACGACCGAATTGGCGATTTTCAGAAGCTCGCTCGACAGCACCGGATCACTCGCGATCAGATCGACGATCTCCGACAGGTCCGCGCCGGGGTTGGCCGCCAGATTCATGGCCGCCACATTCGTCGCTGGCAGCATGGGCAGGTCGAATTTGCCCTTCTCGACCCAACAGCTGACGCGCTCGAACAGCACCTGCTCTCGCGTCTTCAGCATGCCCTGCAGGCTACTGCTTCGGTCGAGGTTGTCGATCCCGCCGATCAGTTCGGGCTCCTCGTCCTCGTCTGCCTGCATCTCATCGGAGGACTCATCCTCGTCTTGAGCCTTGGCTTCGGTTTCGAGCCGCCGCGGTCCCTTGGTCTTGGGAACGACGCGCACGATGTTCGGGCGTTTGCCACGAAGTAAGTAAATCAGCCAGCTAAGCATGCAAAGGTCCGGGCCCGAGACGGGGCGAGCAGTTTTCAAGTATCGTCCTGCAGGCCAGCCGCGAATGAGTCCCCGGTCGAGAACTGACGCGCATAGCACTTCCCTTGCGTTCGCGACCCATTCGCGACACTGAGGCAGAACAACTCGAACGAAGCTCTCGCGTCGACCGAGAACGGCCCCAGCCTGCATAGAGAACGGGCCCTGTGCATCCGTACGCACAGGGCCGAGTGTTCGAAGTCCGTAGACGCCGCTGCGGGTTCAGCCCGCGAATCAGATTGGTACTCCTCAGCTCACGCGTCGGGCGCGCCCTCGATCGGGTTGTTCCCGAAGCGATCGATTGACACTTGTTCGGAGAGGTCGAGCAATCCCATGCGCGGTCGCGCCGCTTCCTTTTGGCGACCGACAGTGACCATCATCAGCGGCGGATGGTTCTCGTCGAGCCCGAGCACTTCCGAGACCTTGGCCGGATCGAACCCGATCAGCGGGCACGAGTCGTAGCCCATATCTTTGGCCATCAGCATTATGTTCATGCCCGCCAGGCCGACCGAACGGCAGGCCTCATCGCGGACGAGCGCGTCATTGCCCTCATAGAACTTCATGATCATCGGCTCGAGAGCTTCCTGCGTCGGCTTCGGAGCGTCGCGCAGATAACGCGCCGCATTGCGGTGAGCCACGAAATCACCAGTGATCACAAAAAGCGCCGCAGCCTCGCTGACTTGCTTCTGACCCCAAGCAGCTCCCATCAACTTCTCTCGTACCTCTGGATCCAGCGCCACGACGAAGTGACGGTTTTGCATGTTAAAAGAGGTCGGCGCCAGCACTGCCGCCTTCAGGAGTTGCTGCAACTCGTCGTCCGTGAGCTTGTGCTCGGTGTCGTATTGCTTGACGGAGCGGCGAGCGAGAATCGTGTCGAGAAGAGTCATGGTCGCGTTCTGATGGAATCGATGAATACCGGAGTTGGAATCCTGGCTATCGCGAGGGCGTGACGCAAGTCAGAGAATCGAACTGCCTCACCAAGCTGCCCGAAGCGAGCAATCTGTCGCGCGCAGCCTCGAGCCGGCGTGCGATTGCAGGCCCCATGCGCTGGTATCCCAGCTGGCGAGCGCACTCCCCCAGCGCGTCCTCGTCACTGGCGCCAAAGAGCGCGTCAACGACGCGCAGCAGCGCTGCCTCGAGTTCCTGGCCAGCTACCAGCTTTATGTTGCGTGCTGCTTCGCCGGCTTTGGGGCGTCGCCCAACGATGGAAGGAGCCCCCTTGCCAACCAAGAAGCTGTTCGGATCCTCGTCCTCGTCAGTCTTTGGCAACCACTCGAACTGTTCGCCGCGCAAACCCATCTGGAGAGCCTTGTCGAAGCGTGTGCGCAGCTTGGGGGTCGAGCGCGGAGATCCAAAATTCTCGCGCAATCGATCGAAGACGAGGTCGCGGTGGATCGGCCCCTCGGCCTCGACAATGCGATGCGTCAAGCGCAGCCAACTCAGATCGTCCTCTTCGGACAACTCACTCTTCCCTGCCAGGTCTTCGAGTTGAGCCGAGAGGTAGGGCACGAGCAGGCCTTCGTCGGCCGGATCGTCAATGGCCGCATCGCCTTCAGGCGCCTCGTCTTCCGCAGCGCTGCCCTTGTGATCAGTATTACTTTCGCCAGATGCCGCGATGGAAGCAGCGGATCCAGACTGTGCGCTCGAGCGTGCTTCTGCCTCCGGATCACTCTTCGATTCCGATGACACGGCCGCATCGACTTGGTTGATCCCGCCTGCATCGACTCGGTCGATCCCGATTGCTTTGGCTCGGTCGATCCCGATTGCTTTGGCTCGGTCGATCCCGATTGCTTTGGCTCGGTCGATCCCGGACGCCTCGGCTTGATCAGTATCGAGCTGCGGCGCATCCGGGGCACCTCGCCCCATTGGCTGTGAATCGGCCAGCCCTTGTGCTTCTTGCTCGCGTTGAGAACGCGCCGCGGCGATCGCTTGCTCGATGCGTGCCAACTCCCCCTCCGGATCTCGAATCCACGAGGTGGCGCGCAATCGGTAGAGCGTCCAGCCGAGTGCGCCGAGAACCGCGGGCCGCAATCGATCCCGATCGCGCGCGGCTGGTGTCGCATAACACTGTGGGCCATCCAACTCGAGACCGATCTCGTATTGCCCGGCCCCTTCCTCTGATCGCAGAGCGAGGTCGATGAAGTAACCCGCGACACCGACCCGCTCTTCGACGTGGTGGCCGGCATCTTCCAACGCGGCGCGCACGCCTGCACTGACTAACGCGTGACGATCCCCCGCCGGCCGCTGTGCAGCCTCGTCACTGGTGGCCGAGTTCGGGTCGTGCACAAACTCCAGGAAGCTACGCAGCAGACGCGCACCTTCGTTTTGAGCCGTGACCTGATCGGGGCGCATCGAGTGCACGACCGTCATGCTGCGTCGGGCGCGACTGACGGCCACATTCAAACGGCGCTCACCGCCGGGCTGGTTGATCGGACCAAAGCGGTTGGCGACCGTGCCGCCGATCTCACTCGGGCCATAGCCAAGTGACAACAAGATGTGATCGCGTTCGTCGCCTTGCACGTTCTCCAGGTTCTTGACAAAGAATCGCTCGGGCAGATCCAGTGCGAAGCGCTCGTCGAACTCGCGCTCGCCGCGCCTACGTTGCGCGATGAGTGTTTCGATCAAGTCGGCCTGGGTGCGCGACAGCGTCACGACGCCGATGCTTTCTTGGAACGGACGCGCGCGCATGAGTTCGAACACACGCTCGACGACGACCTCCGCCTCGCGCCGGTTCGTGCGACTCCCGCCTGCGTCGAAGAGGCCGTCTTCCAGGTAGCGGCCGTGAACACCCAAGTGCAGATCGTCGCGCGCGGCACCGGGAAAAGTGAACAGCCGGTCTCCGTAGAAATAATGATTCGAGTAGCGGATCAGGTCCGAATGCTGGCTGCGGTAGTGCACCGTCAGATACTCGGCCGCAACTCCTTGGCCAGCTAGGCCAACCATGACATCGAGGATGCTCTCTCGACCCAAGAAACGATCCTCGGGCTCCGCCTCCTGAGATGCTGATGACTCTTGTGGCTCCAGTTCGACGTCGGCCGAACTGGCGGCACGGAAGAACTGGGTCGGGGGCAGCTGCTGTTGGTCGCCGACAACGATGACTTGCGCGGCACGTGCGATCGCAGGAACCGCATCTTCGGGAAAGATCTGTGAAGCCTCGTCGAAGACGACGACATCAAATTCGAGGCCTCGCCGATCGCGCTCCGCGCGCGGCAGATACTGGCTGACCGACAACGGACTCATCAGGAAGCAAGGCTTCAAGACTTGCAGTAAGCCCGGGATGCGCGTGACCAGTGAACGAACTGGAAGCTGGCGCCGCCGCTTCGACAACTCGCCGCGCAAGGTTCCTAGCTGACCCGCGCGCAAACTTGTCGAATGAGTCTCGGGATAGGAGCTGAACGCGCGCTCTCGAACGCGAGCACGTGCAATGTTCGGGAGTTCTCGGTCCCAGCGAGAGAAGTCGGCTTCGATGCCCTGCAAGTCGGCTGCTGCGATCGCGAGCGCAGGTTCCTGCGAGAAGCTGTGCTCGATCCAGGCTAACCATATGCGACGCAACACGATCGGTGGGATCAAGCTCGCATCGCCTGAGACATCGCGGATACGGTCGACGAGTCCGTCACCCAGCACGTTCTCCAGTTCGAGGCATGCCCGGCGATAGTCGATCCAGTCCGCAGCGCTGCCCGCACGTGTTTCCAAATCACGTGTCCAACGCTCGAGCTCTTCGAAGGGTGCTTTACGCCACTCGCCCCACGGAGATGCACTCTCGTCGAAGCGCAGCGCGACAGGAGCGAGTTCGCTGACGAAGACATCAATGTTCGCGCGAATGCCCTCTTCGGTCGCAGCCAGCTCGTCGCGTCCACGCGGCGCCGAGGCCTGGGCAGCCAGGGCCTTGATGCGATGCGCTTGCAGCGCGTCATCGTTTTCGTAGCCGGCGAGAAGCAACAAGCGCTCGCACCAATCGAGGACACGCGCGATGTCATTCCATGGCGTGTCGAGCCCGTTGAAACGGGCTCCGAAGTCGGCACGATGGGATCCCGCTCGCTTCGAGATTTCATGCTCGAGTTGATCCAGTTCGAGCGACTGCTCGCAGGCTCTTCGCACGCTCTCAAGATCTTCGGCCTCGGGCGTAATCAAGCCCTCTAACGGCTCGGCGGCCAGTGTGATTCGATCGAGTAGAGGTACACATGCTTCGATCGATGCGAAGAGTTCGTCAACCGTCCCACCCTCAATCAAATCGGTCGAGATGGCTAACTCTTGCAGCCCCCGCCCAACACGCTCGTGAGTCTGCTGCACACGCCCCGCAGCTTCGCGCAGCTCACGGTTGACCCCACTGCCGGCCAGCACTTGGCGTAAGCACCAGGAGTCCAAGCGCCCTTCGGAAAGAAGCCCACGCGTACGCTTCAGATCCCGGCGCAGGTTGCGCCACGAGGTGTCGGCTGCTTGGAAGCGCGTGCCAAATTCTTCCTCGAACTGGCGCGCGTCGAGCTTCCACTCTTCCTCGAGCTTTTTGACCTTCATCACGCGTTCGATCAGGTCGAGTGCTTCCTCGAGCGACAGCTTGCGCGGGCGCTTCAAGTAGCCGCGCAACAAGCGGTCGTCACGCCGATAAGCACCGCCCAAGCGGCGGAAGAAGCCTTGCCAATCCGTCCGATAGCGCACGCGCATCTCGTGATCGACGACATCGGTAATGCCATCCGAGAACTCGGCTTCGAGTGCAGCGCGCGCGACTTGCATTTCATTCAGGCGACGCTCGGCTTCGTCGACGCGCGGCAGCAAGCGTTCGATCCGTCCCGCCTCGAGCCACGGTGCCGGCAAGCTCCCTAGCTCGACGACGGCTTGCAACATCTGCACGTAGGCATCCAGCTCCGGTAAGCGCTCCGGCAGCGTCGGTGCCTGAGATGACTGCAGGGAGAGGGTCGCGAGTTGCCTGTTCCACACGCTCAGTGCGCGCTCTTGTTCAGCAAGGTCTTCGCGCAGACCGCTGACACGATCGCGCAACTCCTCCGGACTCGGCACGAGACGAGCGCTCCAGCCCAGCCCGAACAACTCTTGCATCACATCGGCTTCGGATGACTGCACGACAAGAGTCTCGGACAGCTCGTCGAAATTCAGCATTTCGTCGGAAGAGGCAGACGGATCGCCCGCACCTGAACTCGTTGTCGATTGCTTGCGTGCTGCGGGTGACAACGCGCGTCCGATCCGCAGCATGCGTTCGGCACGGCCCGTAGCCACCTCGGACCCAGACTTCGCAACGCCACGCAAATACGCGATGCGTTCATGGGACAGCCACTCAAGCGGTACACCCGCACCACCCGGCAAGGCGTTCGCCGCAGCTAGATGCTCGAGCACCGGCGTCCAGGCGATAGCAGAGACAGGAGCATGCGGGGCAGCCACGCCGAGCTCCAACGCGATCGCATCCAACTGCTCGCGTAGTTTCTCGGTTGCAGCCCGAATGCGTTGCATATCCCCACGCACACGGTCAGGAAGCTCGACGCTCGATTCGCGCGCCAACAGCGGACGCCAGGGACTCGTCGCATGTTCACGGAACAAGGCCTCACGCCGAGCGACGCGACCCGCCAGTTCCTCCAACACCGCAATGCGTTGCGGGTCGAGAGTTGCGATGTCGGGCACGTCGAGTTCGATGCGTGGCATCTGCACCAACATGGCTAAGCGCCCGCAGACATCGTAAACCGACAAGCCCAAGGGTTCGCGCTCACGGTGCAATGCGCGGATGCTGTCGTTCAAGCGGCCCCGCAACTCGGTCAGGCGTGCCAGCGCAACATCGTGATCTCTCCCGACCGTCGGTCGTTCTGCATCCAAAGATTCGGCCAGCTGACGATAGACCGAAGTCTTTTTCGCTCGCTCTGAATGCAAGTCGAGGCAGAAGGTACCCAGCCCACACTCGACCAAGCGCCGCTTGACGACATCGAGTGCAGCAGTCTTCTCGCTGACGAAGAGCACACGCCGACCGTCCGCGATCTGGCTGGCAATGATGTTAGCGATCGTTTGGCTCTTACCGGTTCCCGGCGGGCCATGAATCACCAAGTTGCTACCCGAGCGCGCCAAGTGAATCGCGCGCAGCTGAGAATGATCCGCGTCGAGGACTTCGAAGCGATCATGCACGCCCAGCAAGTCGTCGAGCCCGCCGCCCGCAAGTTCATGCGGCGGTGGAAGTGCAACGAGTGATGACTGCGCGTCGCTGGCTTCGACACCGGCATCGTCTCCCGCCAAGGCACGAACCAATGGATGCTGCACGCCTTCGGTGCGCATGTCTTCCATGTCTTGCCACATCGCGAGCTTCGAATACGAGAAGATGCCCAGCACGACATCTTCTTCGACAAACCAACCGGGTCGCTCGTGTAGGACCTTCTCGCGCAAGTGCCTGAACCACTCGTCCAATTTGCCGTCCTCGAGGGGCGGCAGGTCGATACCGGCCGTAGCGAGTTTGTGGACGAGGGTCGCATTCAAGACGCGCTCGTCGCTCTCGCGAACCAATCGGAATGGATCGCGTGGAGAGCGGCGCACCAGGTCGCATGGCATCAGTACGAGTGGAGCCAATGCCTCTTCTCCATCCTCGTCCACCCAACCGAGGAATCCAGTCGCTAGGAACAGGACATTGATGCCCTGCTCTTCCTGCCACTCGCGCTCGCGGCGCTGGATGGCCTTCAGTCGCTCTTCAATCTCGAAGACATCGTCGGGCGTCGAGAGATCCCCTTCGAGGATGTGTACCTCGAAGCGTTCCTCGGCCTGCCCCTTCTGCGTCGAACGAGATCGCCGACTGCGCGAGCGACCTTGTTTGGAGTCACTTGTCGCCTTCTTCGGCTGACTTGCATCGGCCGCTTGCTCGAGAGCGGGTGCGTCAGGCGCAGCCGATGCTTCAGCCACTACCTCCGGCTGATTCTGCTGCGGAGCCTGTCCGTCACCGGATGTTGGGTCCTCGCTCTTGGGCTCAGTCGCGAGGGGTGTGCCCGCTGCGGCGAGCGCCGCTTCGAGTGACGAAGCTCCGGATGAGTCGGATTCGGGTAACTCGACATCAGGTGAAGGATCCTCCGCCACAGTCTCCGAATCAGTGCGTTTCGCCGGCTCATCTTTGCCGCTCACATCTTCACGGATCTGGACCCGCTCTCCATGCGGGAACGAGAGTCCACGCTTGGCCGAGAGCAATCGCTCGTCGATCTCGTCCGGAGAGTGCTCGAGGATACGCACACTGCCGCGACCCAGCTTGAAGTACAGCAGGTTGTTGCGACGGTCCAGTTGCAACAGCTTCTGTTGCCAGCCTGCGATAACCGACGAGAGATCGACCCTGGAAGAAGTCATGGGCGCGGGATTATAGCGGCTGAGCCGCCCGCGCGGACTCAATAGGCAGAGCCGTCGTTCAAAACTTCGTCCGCCGTGCGTTCACGCAATGAGCAAGCTCACAGACTCGCGCGAGCGAATCCTGATTGTGCTAGCTACTCACATCCGAGCACTCTGCCAGACTCCAGAGATGGGTAGACCGGATCTGCGCCGGATCATTGCAGCTGATGAAGGCTGCGAATTGCCGCCGCGGTCCCGAAGCTCGGACCAATAAACGAGTTTCCGATGAAGCTGCCGTCGACATTGCGCGAAGCCAAAATCTCCCCTAACAGCATGCGCCGGTACTCCTCGCGCTCCTGCTCCGGCAAGGCAGCAATCGCCGCAGCCGTCGTCATGTAATCAAAGAAGACGTAATGAGACCCCTGAGCTTCGACTCCGCAGTGCATCAGGCTCTTGCGTCGCTCGCGGGCCAACCCTTCCTTGTTCCGAGCAAACATATCCAGCGTCAACCGTAGCTCGTCCCGATCGCTGCGACCGTGCAGATAGCGCGCCAGCGCGCATACAGGTCCGCGCCCGGCAGCCCCACCCTCGCCAGAAGCGCGGCCCGCACTCTCAGCGACGTGGTTCATCATATAGATGTAGGTTCCATTCGGATTGCGCATGCGCTCGAGGCATCCGAGGGCGGCTCCCAGCACAGACTCGGGAACTGTCACGCCCGCTTCCTGGGCACGGTGCAAGCCGATCAGAATCGCCGCCGTCGTGAAGCTCATCGAGATGTCATAAGGATCCGCATCCGAATCAAGGTCGGAAGTCAGGTAATAGCTCCAACCTCCTCCGCTCTTCTGGCGCTCCTCCAAGTCGGCGACGACCTCGGCCATGACTTCGCGCAGCTGGTCGTGATTGCCGAAACGATCGCCGACGCAAGCACCGAGGAAGCTCAGCATGTAGGCATTGCTCCAGACCTGATAGTCCATGAAGAACTTCGGGCTCTCGTCCGCCTTGCTCCTCTCCCATGTCGCAAGCACGTTGTCCAAGCCGCGCGATAAGGCGCGCTTGACTTTAGGGTCCAATCGGTGCGGCAAGAGAGACTCGGCCGCGATCGATGTCACTCCGAGCGAGAGCCGATTCGGAGGGCCTTCTTGTGTAGCCGTGTCTCCGCCGCACAACCAAGCCCCCGCTTCGGTCTGCTGGCTGAGCAAATAATCTAAGGCTTGCTGGTGGGCTTCACGAGCGCGGCCGATCGCCCAGGGTTCAGCCTCGGCCATACGAGCTGCGCGCAATGCTTCTTCGGTCGGCCATGTCAGCGGAAAGCCCTGCGTGTGATCGAGCGCGGTGCTCGTCAAGGTCGCCGCCGCGATCCAAGACCAACGTGAGTCCTCATGCTGATCGACGACTTCGTGCCAGATCGCCTTCGCCAGATCATGTTCGGCGCGCGCGAGGTGGATCAAGCCGAGTTGGACAGCCGCCTCTGCACCAATCGCCCCCGCATGCGCCCTGTGCGAGCGGAACACAGCTTCGGCCTCTTCGGTCTTGCCCAAGCCAATCAGGACAGCAGCGCGCTCGAGTTCGATTGCGCCACGTTCAGTATCTGGGCAAGACGCGAGCGCCGAGGCGAAGGAGGCCAATGATACTTCGCCATGCAATCTTCTGCGTGACAGCGATGCTCGCACCCAATCCGCACGCCACGAATCATCGCCGTTGACTAACTGCTCGGCACGCTCAAGTTCACCTGCCAAAAGCAGTTCTTGTGCTCGCGTAGCCGGATCAGACAGCGAATTCGAATTGGGCCCAGACGACCCAGAAGCTTCAGGCTCGGGCAAGTCCTCGACACCCTTGAGCAAGAACTCGAGGAAAGCCGGTTTGAACGCACTGCCCGCGATCTCACTTAGCACTTGACCTTCGGGATCGACAATCAAGAAGGCCTCACCGAAGGTCGATCCCCCCATGCCGTACCCATCGGCCTCGACAAAGGGTGCTGGCATGCCTGGCGTCCACAACAGCGGAATGTAGCGACGTTTGATCAACGGCTCGACATCGCCATCCATGAAGGTCGAGGCAAAAGTGTCGTTGCTCATCTGAAAGCCGGGATACGCGCGCACGTACGTCAACACGAAGCGGTCCTCCGTACGAGCACGCTCAGCAGCTTGCTTCCAGTTGTCGGCCCACTCCAATTCTGTCGCACACTTACGAGCCAACCGCTTCAGCTTATCCTGAGTCGATTCCTTGTCCTTCACGACGATAACTGCGGGCTCCTCTTGTGCCGCATCTGCACTGCCGCTAAGCATGCAGAGAGGCGTAGCGCAGAGAGCGATGAGTTGAGCGAAGGAGTTCGTCATCATGATCTAGTCTGGCGGGCGAGCGGAGAGGGTCCGGCCTTACGATAACCTTCTGCAACCTTCGTCAACGCCAGCTTTAGGTAACGACTGACACCCGGCCGATCGGTAATCGGTCTACGCTGCGGAATAAGGCACACTTGTGTCCGCAGCCACGAATGTATGGCCACGTCCTCTTCCCACACGCATCTCATGCTCAGCGTACGCGATCTCGTCAAGGTCTACCCCGGTCCGGTTACAGCCTTGAAAGGCATTGGACTCGAGCTTCCGCCTGGCATGTTCGGGCTGCTCGGACCCAATGGCGCGGGCAAGTCGACCTTCATGCGCATCCTGGCCGGCCTGCAAGAGGCCACTTCGGGTGAAATCACCTTGGATGGGATCGACATTCTGAACGAACCGAAACGCGTTTGGGAGCGACTCGGGTATCTGCCGCAAGAGTTCGGCTTCTATCCACAGTTGACAGGCCGCGACATGCTGATTCACTTGTTGCGCCTCAAGGGAGTGCATGCTCCAGGTGGCGTACGCAAGTTGGCAAACGAATTGCTCGCACGCGTAAATCTGGACTTCGCTGCCAAGCGCAAGGTGCGGGAGTACTCGGGCGGCATGAAACAACGGCTTGGAATAGCACAGGCCATCGCCGGGGATCCACGCTTGATCATCGTCGACGAGCCGACGGCAGGCTTGGATCCGGAGGAGAGACACCGCTTCTACCGCATCCTGGCCGAGCTCGCGGAGAAACGTATCGTGCTGTTGTCGACGCACATTGTCGAAGATGTCGCGACACTGTGTCCCTACTTTGCGGTGATTCGAGAAGGTCGAATCCTGGCACGCTCGACACCGCCCATGGCACGCGGCGCACTTGCAGGTCGCATGATCCAAGGCGAGGTTGACGCGGACGAGATCAAGCGGCTGCAAGAGCAAGCAACGGTGACCCAAGTCGTGTTGTTTGAGGGACGACATCGCGTGCGTATTTTCGAACCCGAAGGTGATTCTCGCCCCGGTTTTGAACAGGTCGAGCCAACGCTCGAGGACGCCTATCTGCTGGCGATGCGAGGCGGTGCGGATCGCATTCCTGAGCACCTGCCGACCGATTTTTGCACACCCCCCACGCTCGCATCCGTCATGGTCGACGAACAAGAAGTCGCCACGGAGACGGACGCGTGAATCTGCAGCGAACATTCGCGACGGCCAAGCTCGATTTTGTCGCAAACCTCAGGCGCCCTCTCTATTGGGTGCTTCTGATCATTCTGGGCCTTCTGTCCTGGCTCTATGCGGATGGGTCGATCGTCATTGAATCGGGTGATGCGACTACGGGTGGCGACAAGTCATTCATCAGTTCCGAGTTCGCGATCGCCAATTGGTTCTCCGTGCTCTCGCTACTGGTCTACGGGTTTTTCCTAGCCGTCGCGGCGGGCATGCCACTTCTTCAGGACCGGGAACTCAAGATCACTGAGTTGCTGCATGCGACGCCGCTCACGCCGCGCGAATACGTGCTCGGCAAGTTCATTGGCATCGCGTGCAGCATGATTTTGATCTTCATGCTGCACGTTGTCATGACGGCCGGCCTCATTGAGATAATCGACACCCCTTCTCGTGTGGGCGAGTTCTCAATCGCGAACTATGCTTGGCCGACAATCGCGTTCATTTTGCCGACCTTCCTATTCCTGAGCGGAGTCTGCTTCTGGGTCGGTGGCCGCTTCGGCAAGCCCATCCTGGTCTTCCTGATCCCGGTGGCAGTTTTCTTCGCGTGTACCTCACTATTGTGGAACTGGGCCCCGAGCTGGCTCGACCCTCAAGTGGACCGCGCGATGATGTGGCTCGATCCAGTCGGTCGCAGGTGGTTGCTGCAGACTTATCTGGTGGTCGATCGCGGAGTCGAGTTCTACAACAACGAGTCGATCCCGTTTGATGCAACCTTCTGGATGAGCCGCTCGGTGTATGCGCTGATCGGCCTGCTTGCAATCTTGCGCACGAGTGTCGGTATCGTTGAAGGGCGGCCAAGGACCAGGGCGCGCAAGAAGACGAAGGCGACCGACGTTATACGTGTGAGCAAGGTTGCACCCGCTCCCACGCACGCAGCAATCCCCGCGCCCGCCCCCGTATCTGCACCACTGGCCGACCTAGCGATGACAGCAAGACCGCCGGGCTTCCTGAACGGCACCTTGTTATCGGCACGAGTCGAGTTTCGCGAGCTGCGCACGCAACCCGGTCTCTATTTATTCATCCCGTTGATCCTGCTCGTGACGAGCTCGATGGTCGCGACCCTGCTCGGCCCATTCGAGACGCCGTTACTGGCCACACCGGGCGTGCTGGCGACGCGCACCCTCGGGACACTTACGACGATGACCTGTTTGCTATTGCTGTTCTATACAGTCGAATCGCTGCGGCGAGAACAGGGTACGGGCTTCGCACCCATCGCGTACTCGACCCCCTTGCGCACCGGATCCTTGTTGCTCGGCAAGGCGATCGCTAACTCTTTCGTCGGCTTCACGATCGTCCTGGCTAACCTCGCCGTCTCGATCGGAGTCATTCTGTATCAGGGCACAGTCAGTATCGACTTGCTGCCATTCGGACTCGTATGGGGTGTACTGCTGTCACCGACTTTGCTGTTCTGGTGCTCGCTTGTGATGGCCCTGTATTCGATCACGCGCAATCGCTACACGACCTATGCCGTCGCGCTTGGGCTCTTGATCTGGACTGCCAACTACGTAATCGGTGGAGATGGAGACTGGCGCTTCAATTGGCCGCTATGGGGATCTTTGCTGTGGACCGACATGGGTGTCTTCGAGCTCGATCGAGAGGCCTTGTTCGCGAATCGTCTGCTATTGCTATGTGCGTCCTTCTTTCTGATCGCGCTGACCGTTCGGCTCTTCCCCAGGCGCGAGCTTGACGGGACACGCGTCATCCACCGAATCCAGCCCAAGCCATTGGCACTGAGTGCATTGAAGCTTGCCCCCAGCCTGCTTCCCTTTCTCGTCGTCTGGTTCACGCTGGGCAACATGATCAACGATGGCTTCCAGGGCAAGCGCGCTGAAGGTGCCGGAAAGCGCTACTGGAGTCGCAATGTAGCGACCTTCACGGATAGTGATCTGCCGGACATCCTGCGCTTTGACGGCAAGCTGAGCCTGTATCCGGAGACACGCTCGCTCGAATCCAGTGGCACCTTGACCTTGGTCAACAACAACGAAGCCGAGCTGTTCTGGATTGCATTGTCGAGGGGTGTCCATTGGTTGGACACCGAGTGGACGCTCGACGGGGAGAGCGTCGTCGTGAACGATCGCGAAGGCCTTGTCCTGTTGACTCTGCAGCATCCGATGGCGCCAGGTGATACGCACGATGTCGGCTTCACCTTCAACGGGATTTTCCCCTCCGGTATCACGAAGAACGGAGGCGCTGTCGGCGCATTCGTGCTCCCCTCCGGAGTCGTGCTGCGTTCCTTCGCTGACGACTTCATCCCAGTCATTGGCTTCCAACAGGGCCGTGGCGTTGACGAGGACAATGCCTCCGACTCGCGCGAGTATCCGATCGGTCATCACCAGGGAATCACTCCGCCGGCCTTCGGATCTGGGCGTGCCTTCCCCATGCGACTCGAAGTCAATGCACCCGAGGAGTACACGATCAACGGCGTCGGCGAGAAGACCGAGGATCTGGTTGAGGACGGCACGCGGAAGGTCGTATGGGAGAGCGATCATCCCGTGCGCTTTTTTAATGTCATCTGCGGGCGCTGGACCGAAGTGCGCGGTGTGGGAACGGCGATTTACCACCACCCTGAGCACGACTACAACATCGACGAGATGCTGGAAGCCTTGGACGGTTCGCGCAAGTGGTACTCCGAGTGGTTCATGCCCTACCCGTGGGGCGAGTTGAAGCTGTCCGAGTTTCCCGGCATTGCCGGCTACGCACAGGGATTCCCGACGAATATCACCTTCTCCGAGAGCATCGGTTTCTTGACGCGCTCGAACGCGGAGGCGCAAGCCGCCTTCATGGTGACTGCTCACGAAGCCGCGCACCAATGGTGGGGCAACCTGCTGCTGCCCGGGCGTGGTCCTGGTGGGAACATCTTGTCGGAAGGCATGGCTCACTTCTCGACGATCATGTTGACGGGTCAACTGCACGGCGAGCGCGAACGCATCGAGCTATGCAAGCGCTTCGAAAATCAGTACTCCGAAAACCGCACCGTCGACTCCGAACGCGAACTCGTGTTAATCGATGGTTCGAGGCCCGGCGATCAAACGGTGACCTACGAGAAGTCGGGCTGGGTCTTTTGGATGCTGCAGCAACTGATGGGCCGCGAACAGAACTTGGCCGGCCTGCAGTCCTTCATTAGTCACTATCAAGACAATCCGGACCATCCGTTGCTCGAAGACTTCCTGGATCACATGCGTCCCTTTGCACCGGACATTGCGGCCTATGATGCATTCACTGAGCAATGGTTCCGGCGCGTCGTAATTCCCGAGTTCGTTCTCAACGACGTTCGTCGCAGTAGCCAAGCCGCGGCCGGCGCTGCTGGCGCGCGCTGGGAAGTGACTGGAACGCTCGAAAACAGAGGCAGCGGCCTCGTCCAAGTCGACATCCTCGCGAGTCGCGGCGAAAGCTCCACCGATGACACGCAAGAGGCTTCCGACGAGCAGCTGCTTCCACCCGACTACAGCGCTGCGTCCGTCACGCTCACGATTGGAGAGGGCGAGACAGTCAATTTCGTGATCCCGTGTAACTTCGAACCCGAGCGCGTCATCGTCGACCCAAGCGCTTTTGTACTGCAGCTCCGCCGAGCGAAGGCGTTTCACAGCTTCTGAATTCGCGCACTATGGTTGAGCTTCTGAATCGAATCACGTTCGGTCTCGGGAAGCTATCAAGAGAACGGCGGCCCTCTCTACGCACTGGGCGCGACGCTGGTTCGACCAGATGTCGCTCTTCCGCTCGAAGCTTCTCTCGACCCGATCCCCCCTTCGCCTGCGGTGCATCCAACGCCCGAAGGAGTCCCGATCGAAGAACATCCAGGCGATCTAGCGCAGGGACCGCGCTCGATAGATCATCAGCTCGAAGGGTGACGATCACATTCTCTATGCGCTGGCCTTGTTGAAGGGAGATCATGGCACTCATGCCGCCAACGGGGTGTTAGTCCGATGCCCAAACTCGAAAAGAGCTATGCGGCACCTAACGGAAGTCGAAGCTGCCATCCGTCTCGCTACGTATTCTCAACCAGAAGGGATCAAGTGAGCCGGGCATGCCGGACTCACCAACTTCGTCGATCCTCGGTGTGCCAACGACAACTTGCCCAAAGCAAGCTGGATAGCCAGCAGCGTCGACGATTCGACCGGAGACACTCCCACCGGGCAACAGGTACAAGTCGCCGTAGTCGAATTCGAGAGCCGGACGGATCATTTCCATGCTCATCCACGCTTGACCTTCTTGGGTCGATGCAAAGAAGCGCACCCACATCCGTCGAATCAGCGCGCGCGTCTCCAAACGCACTCGCCGCTCCGAATCGCTGCTCGGCACGTCTAGACACCCAATACGCCAAGACAGTTGTCGTTTCATACCCCTTGCGCTGCTCCCAAATGAAGACCTGCAGTCCCTGAGCATCAAAACGCTAAGATGCCGGCCCGCCGTCGACGTCTCGATAGCAACCCGATCCCTGGCATGAGCATTCACAGAACTCTCTTTTCACAGGTCTTTCGCTCGCGCGCAATCCAATTTGCGAGCTTGGTCATCGTAACCAGCTTGCTCGCGCCGGATTCCGTCGCGCTCCAGAAAGACCATGACGCGCGGCTCATCGGCAAGTTCGGATGTACGAACTGTCACGCAGCCTCGGATGCAGTCCTGGCGCGCACTGGCTCCTTGCAAGCGCCGAACTTAGTTGGCGCGATCGAACGCGTGTCGCCCGAGTACATGCGACGCTTCTTGCGCAGGCCGCACCTGACGAAGGAAGGCACATCGATGCCTGACATTCTTGGTGGCTTCGAGAAGGACAAGCGCAATACGACCGCCCACAGGATCATCGGATTCCTCGCCTCCCTGGGCGAGCCGACGATTGTCGAGCCGACGGGCGCTGATCTGATGGAGCTCGAGAATGGGCGCCAGCTGTTTCACACCGTGGGTTGCGTCGCATGTCACGCACCGCTCGAGAGCGCGGATGATCTGGAAGCCTACGTGTGGGAGACAATGCTCGATGAAGAGGACTCTAAGAGTGCGCGTGACCAAAGAGCGGAAGTCGAAGCCGCACGCGCAGCACTGGCGGCTGACGGTGGCATCTCGATCCCGCTCGGCAAGTTGGCTAACAAGACACACGTCAGTGCGTTGACAGCCTTCTTGATTAATCCGACTCATGCACGTCCATCGGGCCGCATGCCGTTCTTGGGGTTGAACGAGACGGAAGCGCGGGCAATCTCACTGTATTTGCTTCAAGATCAAGCGCTGGGTGCGAAGGGCGGGCTGAAGAGCGTTCAAGGCCTGGGCTATGACTACTTCGAAGCCAATGTGCCCTCTACCGGTGCCGACTTCGACAGCCTGGAAGTAGCGCGCAGTGGCAGCGTCGCGGACTTCAGCAAACTCCCCGACCATCGCAGCGACAACTTCGCATTCCGCTTCCGCGGTACCTTCACCACTCAGTCCGAGGGCATGCATCGTTTTGCGACGACTTCGGACGATGGCTCGATGCTGTACGTCGACGGCGAGACCGTCGTCGACAACGGCGGCAACCACGCGCCCAAGCGCGTCGAAGGCGAGATCTGGTTGGAGGCCGGTCAGCACAATCTCGAAGTCACGATGTTCGAGAACGGTGGTGGTGAAATGCTAGAGGTGAAGTGGCAGCCGCCCGGCGAAGAAGAGCGCCCTCTGGAAACCGAGGTCCTGAGCCACTTCGGTTTGGCGTGGACGCCGCCTGGAATGTGGGCTTCTACCGAAGACAACTGGCGCATCGCGAAGGGACGAGAGTTATTTCAAGACTTGGGCTGCGTGAATTGCCACGCGGTACCGACGCTCGATGTGACGATACAAGTGCCCGCGCTCGCCGACCTGACGGCTGGGCAAGGCTGCATGGCAGAGACGGTCCCGCCGTCTTTACCGGACTACAAGCTGAGCGCGGACGAGCGAGCTGCCCTCGCGCGTGCACTTTCATCACTCGAGACGTTGACGGAGCCACGCAGCGCCCGAGACGAGCTCGAGGTCATGCTGGAAGACTTTGCATGCACCAGCTGCCACCGACGAGGAGTGAATGACGCTCCGCACCCGAATCGCCGCGAACATTTCATTTCGCTGGGTGACTTCGACTTAGGAAACGAAGAGCGTTTTCCGCCAGCACTGGACCATGTCGGTGCCAAACTAAGGCCGGACTGGATGCACTCCGTGATCGGCCGCGGGGAGAGCATCAGGCCTTATCTAGCGACCCGCATGCCGCACTTTGGTGATGCTGTCGCGGACAAGCTGACAGAATTATTCCAAGCGACCGATGGCACACCGGAGGGCAGGCAAGAGCCCGTCTTCACGCAGCAGATGGCCGAAGCGGGACAAGAACTCGTCGGCACGCGTGGCTTGTCCTGCATCCAATGCCACCACTTCGCGGGCTATCCTTCGCTGGGCATTCCTGCTGTGGACCTGGCAGACGTGCACGCTCGTATCCAACCCGGCTGGTTTCGACAGCTGTTGCTCGATCCAAAGTCAGTCGGCATGAATTCGCGCATGCCCGAGTTCTTGATCGAAGGCCAGAGCCCGATCAGCCACATCTTCGATGGCGACCCGGGACAACAGGTCGATGCGATTCGAACGTACTTGTCGCTGAAAAATTCCATGCCGCTTCCGGAGGGCTTGATTGCGACCGATGGCGAGTACGAACTGGTGCCCAAAGATGGAACGGTGGTTTGCAGCGTCTTCATGAAAGGCGTGTCGGCACGGGCCGTGTTGATCGGCATGCCGCAAGGTGTGCACGCCGCATTCGATGTCGAGAATTCGCGCCTCGTTCGCGCTTGGAGCGGACGCTTCTTCAATGCCGTCGGTACCTGGCGTGGCCGAGCGGGTGTGAAGGAAGTGCCTGGAGGCGAAGACAGCGTCAACTTCCCGCGCGGTCCAGTTTTCACGACCCTCGAGGAAGCCGGAGCAAGCTGGCCGAACGACAGCGGTCGTGAGGCGGGAATGCAGCCGCTCGGGCGGCGAATCGATGATGATGGGCACCCGACTTTCCAGTATCAGATTGGCGTGCTGACGATCGAAGAACGCGTCGATGCGGTCACGGACGAACTCCCGGCAGGCAAGAAGGCGGCGCTCATACGTAGCTTCCACCTATCCGCACCTACGCCCGTCGACGATCTGTATCTGCGTGCGATCGAAGGTAAGGAGATCGTGGCACTGGATGCGGGCCACTTCCGCGTCGACAAGCGTATCGACATACGCCTTGACCCCAAACTGGGCGCTTTCGTTCGCGAAGGAACAGACGCTAGCGAGTTGCGCATCCCCGTCGTAATGCATCCCGCGGATCCTACGAGTGACAAACCGTCAAGCACTCCTCACCTAACACGAACGATCGAAGTAGAGCTGAGCTGGTGAGAATCATGAATCAAATGCAACTGGCACTGATCGCCGCCTCGCTCTTGTTTGGGAGGAGTGGCGCGTACGCGCAAGATCAAGACGAGCCCGAATCGGAAGACCCCAAGGCCGAGGCTCCGGCAGAACCACAAGGCCCCACGGAGTCCGACTTCTGGACGATCGAGCGCATCGATCCGCCCGAGGGCGTCATCCTGGAAATCTCTGGCCTGACCAGTATGCCGGACGGCAGCGTGCTCGCTTGCACGCGTCGCGGCGAGTTGTTTCGCGTCCATGGCATCGGCACGGATGAGGTTCGCTTCGAGACGGCCTTGATCGGTTTGCATGAGCCGCTGGGCTTACTGCCCCACAACGATTCGGTATACGCCGTCCAGCGCGGAGAACTGTCGCGGCTGCGCGATACCGATAGCGATGGCAAGTTCGATCTGATCGAAACGGTCTGTGACGACTGGCGTATCAGTGGTAACTATCACGAGTACAACTTCGGCCCACGCCTGGATCACGAAGGCAACCTGTGGATCACCACCAACAAGCCCTTCGGCGATCAGCCGTTCGGCAAAGCTGATTGGCGCGGCTACGCGTTACGCATCACGCCGGACGGAACGATGATCCCAACCTGCGCAGGCTTGCGATCTCCGGCTGGAGTGCAGGCCAGTCCGGAGGGCCAGATGTTCTATACCGACAATCAAGGGGAGTGGTGTGGAGCCAGCAAGCTATCGCACCTCGAGCCCGGCGATTTCCACGGACATCCCTGGGGCGCGTTCTCGACCGAGCTGCCGTTGTGGCCTTACGACCCCATCACGGATGTTCCGGATGGCGAGCGTATGCACGAGGTGCATGAGACGATCCCGAGCTTCAAGCTGCCGGCGGTCTGGTTCCCTTACGACAAGATGGGACGTTCTCCCGCCGGTTTCGTGTGGGATAAGGAGGGCGCGCTCGGTCCCTTCCAAGGCCAAGTTTTCGTAGGTGATCAGTACCAAGCTTCGGTCATGCGCGTCTTCCTTGAAGAGGTCGATGGCCATTGGCAAGGCGCGTGTTTTCCCTTTCGCAAAGGCTTTGGCTGCGGAATCATCCGTCTCGCATGGCACCAAGGCGCGCTGCTGACTGGACAAACGGCCCGCGGTTGGGGTGGCTTGGGAAGCAAGCAATGGGGACTCGAGCGACTCGTGTGGAACGGCGAGATGCCCTTCGAGATTCGCGAAATGCGCGTCGCTGCAGACGGCTTCGAGCTGAGTCTGACGCAGGCTTGTGACCCGAAGAGCGCACTCGACCTCGAAGGCTGGGAGCTCGAGAGCTACACCTACTTGTTGCACTCACCCTACGGCAGCCCCGAAGTTGATCGCGAACAGCACAAGGTACATTCGGTCGAGCTGTCGTCGGATGGCCTCGAGCTTCGCCTCGGGATCGATGACTTGCGAGCCGGTCATGTTCACGAGCTACACGCTCGCGGACTGCGGTCCACCGCAGGACTTCCGCTATTGCACGAGGCTGCGTACTACACAGCGATCAAAATCCCGACCAAGCCGGATTGAGTTCTTGCGAGACGCTGCAGCGCGCATTGTTGTCGCCGCAGAGAAGACAGAGCCGCAGCACCTGTTGTCGCAGAGACAAGAGGTGCTGCGGTTCTATCTTGCACGAACTCAGGGCTCACGCCGCTTGATCAAGCGACTCGATGAAGTACTGCTGAATCTTGCGCAGCAGTTCTTGTCGGCAAACGGGCTTGACCTCGTAGTTGTCGCAACCGGCGCTCAGGCAACGCTCGCGGTCTGGTGCCAGGGCATTTGCAGTCAACGCCAGGATCGGATGTTCGTATCCCTGCACGCGAAGCGCTCGCGTAGTCTCGTAACCATCGAGAACCGGCATCTGCATATCCATCAAGATCACGTGATAGGGCATGCCGCAGTCCCGTGCACGTAGTGCGCAATTCAAGGCTTCGCGTCCATCCACGGCCAAGTCAACCGAGACTTCGGCCAGCTCAAGGATCTTCAAGATCAATTTCTGATTGACCAGGTCATCCTCCGCTAATAGGACGCGGCAGCCGGGGATGATAATTGCGTGCTTCTCGATCGCAGTTTGCATCGGAATCAAATCGTCCACAACCTCTCCAGGAGGTGCTCCAGACAAATTACCCTCGGCCACGAGTGTGAAGCGCAGCGTAGCCCCTGCACCATCGTCGTGAATCGCGACCACGTCCCCACCCATGGCGCGAGCTAAGCTGCGGCTGAGCGGAAGGCCCAGGCCAATGCCGCCAAACACCCGGGAACTTGATCCGTCCCCTTGAGTAAAGGGAGTGAATGCGTGTTGCGTCTGATCTTCGGACATACCAATTCCAGTCGTGCTGATATCGATCTCTAGCAGAGACTCAGCTTGCCTTGTTTCCTTGTGACGAACGACAATCCTCACCTCTCCCGAGAAGGTGAACTTCAGAGTGTTCTCGACTAGCCACTCTAAGACCTGCCGCAGGCGATCCGGATCCGTCAAGATCCGCTTTGGTACCTGCTCCCCCATTTCAATACCGATCGATACGCCACTCTCTTGCGCACGATCGCTTAGCCTCACGACGACGGCTTCGATGACAGCCATCGGTGAACACCACTCACGCTTGAGGTCCGGCTGGCCAGTATCGATGTCCGCGAACTCAAGCGCCTGATTGAGTACGCCCAATAGCTGCTCTCCATTCTCTCGAATCGACTGAATCATCGATGCACGCCCTTGCTCATCAAATTGCACGCTGCCCATTAATTCTGCATAGCCGAGGATTGCCGTCAACGGAGTGCGGAGTTCGTGGCTCATGTTCGACAGAAACGCCCGCTGAGCCATCGCTGCGTTCCTGCTCTGATCATGAAGTTCCGATAAATCGGACTGCAGCTGAACCTTGTGTTCCAATTCGCTAGCTAGTTTGTCTTCCAGCTCATCGCACTCTTGGGCACGGCCGGCAAGTTCGCTTTGATCTTGAATGGTAAGCAGCAAGTGCGCGCCGCCAGGCAATCTTCGAGCACAGATTCGAGTAGGTCGCGAAGCGCTCTGCGCACAAATCAATGGCATCATGCCTGAGTAAGTACGGCTCGAAAAAACGACGGTATCTCCGCTCTCGAAAGCCGTGTCGATCCCTGCCACAGCCCTCGATCCTGCGAAGGCGGGGAACTGAATGCGGAGATCATGCCCGAGCACATCGGACCGACTAAGTCCGGTCCAATCGTGAAGGCTCCGATTCCACTCGACGATACGCAGACTCCGATCGAGAACACATGCGCCAATCGGAAGCGCATGCAATAGCTCGAAGTCGGTCTTCGAGTCCTCGCTCCTATCATGTTCGTGAGATGCCAAGCTATTCTCGTAGTGCCTTGAACATGCTGAATGAGTCGCGCGTGACTGATTCAGCTCTGCCGCGATGGATACTCAGGCGACCGTGGTCACGCGCTCTTTGTCCTGCTCAACAACGGATTGATGGCGGTGAAGAGCCCCTCGTCGTTGACAGGCTTATTCAAGAAGGCTGTAGCGCCAAGCTCTTCGCAGCGCGATCGTGCCTCCTGCTGAATGTCCGCACTGACGATCACGACAGGCAGGTCATGACCACTGCCGCGCACTTGCTTGAGGACATCGAAACCGCTCAAGCCCGGCATCAGCAAGTCAAGCAGCAGGATGTCGATATCTCCCTTCGTGAGCTCTTCAAGCCCTGCCTTGCCGCTCTCCACATCGACCGGTTCGTGTCCGTGATTGCGAATGAAACCAGACAGGATTCGACGCTGAAGGAAGGAATCGTCGACGATTAGAATTCTTGCCATGTGACTATCTGCTGAGCTGAGTAGGAGGGTGCGGGGCAAGTCCTGAAGCGTCCCCGGACCAAGCTTGAATCGGCAGCTCCGTCACTTTGGCCAACTACGTGTGGGCAGAATTACGCGAAGCGTACTGCACCTACAGAATTCGATCTGTCTAGAGTCGCTCGTGGGATACACGCAGCGGTTCTTTGACAAGCCGGGTCGCATCGAGGACCACTTGGAAGAGTCGTTCCGCAGCGATCAGGCTGTCTTCGAGACTCTTCGGATCTGCGCCCGCCTCCGACGCCTCACGTATCTCGCGCTGAGCGATCAAAGAGACGAAGGGAACGGCTTTTAGCTCGCGACTCAGACGCATTTCTTCTTTGCCTAGGCGGGTCAACTTCGTGTCGTTGCCGCGCGCACCGCGTGCCAGTCGTATGCAGTTCTTGGATGTCTGCTCACAGCGTTCCAGATCCTGTCGGATATTGGCCAGCTTCTGCTTCATGTACGTGCAAGCCATGAGTTTATTCCACGGCAGCATCGCGCGCTCGAAACGCAACTGGATGCCTTCAAGCTCGTTCTTGGGCAAGCGTTGCATGAAGCGAGCCAAAGGCACGTGGATCATTCCGTCAATGTATGCGCCGCCTTCGGTGCAGTTGAACACGCGAGCCAAAACTTCGTCTGAGTTGAGAATGATCGAGAACCAGTCCAAGAAGACTGATAGCGTGTGCGATGTCTTGACCGTATCACCGTAGTAACCCGGCACATCCATGACCTGCTGTTCGCGCGCCTTGATCGTGCGTCGGCCTTTGTGGTTGTACTTGTCGACCGGCAGATTGCGCTCGAGCGTGAAGCTGTTGCCGTCGTCTGACAGGCTTGCCGTCGACTCACCGTCCCGGACAGAGGCCGCGTAGTAGCGGTTGCCTTCGAATGCGAGGTCTTGACCGATGAACGCGATTTGAGGGCAGCCCATCTGAACTGCCAAGCTCAGCTCAACACAGGCGACCGAGCCACCGGAAGCCAAGAAGCCTTGCCGCCCCACATATTGGTAGACCCACAGATCCACTGCAGGGTTGAAGCCATAGGTGAACACGCGCTGCGCAGGCATCTCGAACAGGCCAGGGCATGAGCTTGCCATCAAGACCAGAGCCTTGATCTTACTGAAATCGTAGTCGCCGTACTGCCAAGCCAGGGTCTGAGCATCACCTATAACGACGATGTCGGGCACGATGCCAGCCTGGTCCAACGCGTGCAGCGCGTGCGGACAAGTCATGATCACGGCACGCTCGCCCACTTCCTTGAGCTGCTCGATGTTCTTGACCAAGGACGGACCTGGAGACACCACGATGCAGGGGCGGTCTACGAACAGATCTTTCAACTCGTCAATCGTCGGCCGCATGGCGATGTCGGCCATATTGGTCACGACCTGTTTGAGCCAAACCTCCCCGAAGTTATCGAGAGTGTTCCTGTTCACATACCATGACTTCAGCGCCTTGGTCAGCGTCTCCCCCATCGAGGTGAATATGACCGGATCGACCGCCGCTCCCGGCATCAACTTCAGGTGAGCAAGCGCAGGTGGCACCCCCTTCATGTTCTGCACGTGCTGCATCAGCATCGTGTGGGTGCGAACGATCGGGAAGAGACTTTCCGTTGGCACGGGCTGTCCCTTCGGGATGTAGATGACGATGCGCTCCTGGCCTTGGTCGGCCAGACCCTGTGCTACATTCGCATGGTCGCAGCCGAACAGTACAAGCAGATCGCGATCCGTTCTCCAACCTTGAGGAAGACCGCTGCCACCAACCGCCGGCAGGTCTTTGACTTCTTTGTTCTCCGTGTTTGCATCCGAGCTCATCATCTATCTCCTGCGGGGATCATCGGTGTCAGGGATGCGCGTACGGCACTGAGCGGTCGCAGACCATCGATGGGATCCGTACGCCACGAACGTTCATGGGCTTCGGCTTCGATCGGTTGCTTGCGACCGTCTCCATCCATCGGATCAGTGTCAGCTACGGGCTTGAACGGGTCCGCACCAAGTGCTGCGATAACTCGCCCGATCGAGTCAGGCAACCAACAGTGACCGAAGTGGTATTCATCTCCGAAGCTGTCCAGGTCCATGTGGAACTCAACCATCTCGGCGCCAAAGCGTCGCACCGCTCGCTCCACCACCTCTGGCGATGCGCTGTGGTCCGACCATCCAATCGGCACTCCGAACTGCGATCGCATGCTCTCGATGGCTTTTAGGCCCGCGACCTCGGCAGGCGTCGGGTAGAGCGAAACACAGTGCAATAGAGTCGGCTGCGCGCACCCTCCGTCACGCAGTGCGTCGACAGCGGCTTCGACTTCTCTGCTGTCCGCCATCCCTGTCGCCAAGACGACTGGCTTGCCGGTACTTGCAACCTCACGCAAGAAGTCCAGCCACAGCACTTGGTAGGACGAGATTTTGAAGAAGTCGACATGCGGCTCGAGTTCACCGATCGCGTCCCAATAGAAGGGAGTCGAGGAGTAGAGCAGCGCGCGATCCCGCGCACAGGCAGCGAGTTCCGCATTGAACTCGACCGGCAGTTCCCAGTCACGCCTGCGTCCCAACGCGTCATCTGCAGCCAGAGCTTCTGGTGCAAATAGTTCGTCGATTCGAAACTGCTGGAACTTCACGCCGGCGCAGCCAGCGTCAGCGGCAGCATCGATGAAAGCGCAGGCGCGCTTGAGGTCGCGGCCGTGGTTACTGGAGACTTCTGCGATGAAAGACGCCGGGCTCATTGAGATACAGGTTGGAGTACACGCTGAGCACTGAAGCTCAGCTCGAAGTCGGGTAGCGGAGTCCGCGGCGCAGTTCCATCGATCGCGCTTGTGTCATCGACTTCTTCGAGCGAGAACGCCAAACGGGTTAGGCATTTGCCATCGACAGTGGTGCGCGACAAGAGCGGCAAGGCGGGGCACTGCTCCCGACACCAATCGAACTGCAGAGTCAAGTTGCCGGCTTTGAGTAGCAGCGGCCCCTCGCTTGCGCCGAAGGCCGCCCGTGCGGAGATAAATGCGCTCAGGCCCTGGCCGTGATTGCAGTCTATGTCACACGCGAAGCTCTCGGGAACACCGCCTTGAATGCAGGTGATCTCGACCGGGCGTTGTGCGATCTCGGGGAAGAGCGTGATGTGGGCTGTTCGCAGGCTGCCTCGCGGCTGAGGTCCCCAGGCGGAGAATCCATAGTGCCACTCGATGCCGGATTCCGTGACGCGGATTCGCTTGGGCAAAGGACCGAGGGCGGTTGGAACTTCCACATCCACCACAATCGCATCCTCCTCGATCCAGTAGATAGGTTCGACCAGTTCAAGATCCGCAACCCGGCGCATGCCAGGAATCTCGAACACCGTGTGGCCGCTATAGAAGTCCGCGGTCCACTGGATGTGATCGAAGGTGCCATGCGGCAAGGTGCCAAAGATCGCTTCAGGGTCGAGAGAACCAAAGACAGCGCGGTCAACGGCCAAACCTCGTCGCAAGTTCAGATCGACTTGCGTCTCCCCGATCCTTAGCTCAAGACGGCGACCATTCTTGCGCACACTTGCTTGCGTGTTCGACATCGCGGTCAAGCTCGAGTTCAGCTGCCGAACGTTGGTCACAGCTTGACGACCGGCGAAGGTGGTGACCTCGCGCTGGGGTAAAGCCAAGCTTCCAACGTGATCTTTTAAGTCGACCCAACGATCTAAGCTCAGGTGCGTGCGCAGATCCGATCCCCACAGGCGACACAGGTGTTGCCACTCGCGCGCGCCCGAGGGCTTGTCACGTAGTTCTTCCAACCGTGAGTAGCAGTAGGCATTCAGGTGAAGGTCGTCGCGTCCGCTCAAAGCCCAACGGGTCAGGTTGTACTTGGGTTGTTTCTTGACGGGTGCGGGGTCGGCGCAGCTAGTCAAAGTGACGAGCGGGCTCTCTGCAAGACTCGTGCTTTGACGCAACTCCGAGGGAGTCTTCACTTGGACCCCGCGGTCCATGACGCGTCGCAGCGACCGCGCGATGCGAGTCCACTCACTCTGCTCTCCCTGCGGCGGCTCCGTGTCATAGCGGCCTGGCCGGAAGTCAAATATTTCGGCATCACCCGAGTACAGGAAGAGCGTGCGGCCGTCTTGCATCTGCGAGCCGACCCACTCGGAGTACTCGTCAATTTCAATCTCTCCAAACGCCACACGCTGCAGCTTCTGGAAGGCGGTCGTGTCCGCCCAATGCAGAGCGATCTCGTCACCGCCCGGCGAGGCAGTGCGAACACTGTGATAGCGCCATTCATCCTCCCATTCTGGATGACGCAGGCGGGGGTTATTCCACTCCATCACGACGGCTTCATAGCCCGCATCGAGATAGTGATCGACCAAGCCTTGGGACCAGGCCATCTCATTCACGAGGGCTGTGCGCGGTGAACTGTGCAGCAAGCGCTCATAGGTAGTCTGGCCGAGTCGCTGGTTCCAGTGGTTAACGTCCGCTGGTACCAAGGGTCCGATCAGCTGCGTATCGCCGCTACCGACGAATTCGACACGCCCAGTCGCCACCTCGACGCGCAGTTCCTTGATCCACGCGGGATCTATTTTCTCGATCATCTCGAGCGTGTGCCCGCTGGCCTCGATCGCCAACTTGATCCCGGGGACCCGGTCCAGTAGCTGCAACATGGGCCAGTAGCAGCGTTGAATAACTTCGGCTCTGCGCTCCTTGGAGATCGAGGAGTAGCAGAGGTTCAGATGAAACAGTAAGACGCCTGTGAGCTGCATGATGATTCAGTCGAACAGCATTCCGCCGTTGAGATTGATCGTCTGGCCTGTGATGTACGCTGCTCCGTCGGAGCACAAGAAGGCTGTCGTCGCGCCGACTTCCTCAACACTTCCCAAGCGGCCGGCAGGAATCCCGGCCACCTTTTGCTGGCCGGCTTCGCTCGTCAATTCGGCTGCGCTCATCTCGGTCGCGACCAGGCCGGGAGCAATCGCGTTCGAGGTAATGCCTTGGCTCGAGTACAGCTTGGCGATCGAGCGCGTGAAGTTAATCATCGCCGCCTTTGACGCAGCGTAGTGCAACTGATTCATGCCGCCCCACTGGCCACCGATAGAGCTGATGTTGACAATCCGGCCCCAGCCATTGTCCAGCATGTGTGGCAGTGTGTGGCGCACACAACGAACGCCGCCCATCAGATTGACAGAGAGCATTTGCTCCCACTCTTCATCCGTGAGCTCGAGGAAGGGCTTCTCTTGAGCAATACCCGCATTGTTGATCAGGACATCAATCGGTCCGAGTTGCTCGCGAACTTGCCCGACTGCGTCCTCGACCGAACGTGCATCACCGACATCCACTTGAACGGCTAAGCTCGCCTCGAATTGCGACGCGACCGCCTCGGCCCCAGCGCGACTGGACCTATATCCGGCAGCGACCCGGTACCCCGCTCGTCCGAGCGCCTCGGCGATCCCACTACCAAGTCCACGACCCGCGCCTGTCACCAAAGCGACTTTTTGCGAATTATCTGCACTCATACCGCGACCTCCTTGGGTGTCGGCTTTGATTCGATGGCGCGAACGATTGCGTCCGCATAGCCGTGTGCTTGCTGTCCAAATTCAAAGCATCGCGCGCGCAGTTTCTTGCCGACCTCAGAAGCACTATCGAGCAGCGCCAGAGTATTTTCGACACTGGGGCGATGGTCATTGGCTGACACATCGACCCGCCAGGCATCGAGCCCCAGCGACTTGGACACATAGTCAGTGTTTGCTTCGCAGCTCAGCGGGAGGACAGGTACACCCTGCGTCGCGGCGAAGACAGCGCCATGGCGCCGCATGGACAGCACTGCATCGGCGTGGCGATAAACACCAAGTGCTTCATCCACGAGCAATGGGCTCTCGATGCTGTGCACTCCTTCGGAATGCTCCAGTGCTGCCATGACTCGACGCGCGATCACGCGATCATCAGTCTCACCCGAGTCGACGTCATAGGTCATCTGGGGTACGAACAAGAGCTGCAGCTCGCGCTCTCGGCGCAACGCATTCAACCAGCTGACGACGCGCCCCTCGAAATTCGCGGTCGACCCGTCACGCCACGCATAACTGCGCAGATTGACAGCCAACACCGGCAGATCATCGCGCAGCGTAGGAAGCTTCTCGCCGTAGTATGGGCTAACCAAGCTCAGTCCGAGTGCGGGGTCGGGCAGCACCTCGATGCGCTCATCAATCAATGAAGGGTCAATGGCACGCAGGACTTCGAGCGATGACTGCTCGCGCAAGCTGACGTGATCAGCATTCTGCACGAGGAAGCGCAAGTGCTCCGCACCACTCTCCGAGCTCAGAGTCTCGAGAGAGTGGGCAAACAAGATTATTTTCGTGCCGTGGCAACGTGCCAAGGTCGCGAGCAACACGAAGTAGGACAGGTGACCACGTTGAAAGCCATGCGTGTAGTCGACCAACATGCGCCCGCCGCCGATCACCAAGGCATCTGCCTCTGCAATCTGCTGCGTCAGTTGCTGCAAGTCGCCTGAATCCTGCTCGCCATTCAGCCCGCGGAAGACCTTGCCCCGCGCAGCCTCTTGCGAGCCGTGATCTAGGTTGGGTATCGAAGTGACGCCGTAGTGGCGGTCAAAGTCGGTGTCCGGATGCCGCGACAACACAGTCACGCGCGGGACGACATTGCGCCACCTCAAGTCTCGCATCAAGACTTGAAGCATCGCGTGATCTCCCAAGTTCTGGGTATCGTATCCACCAGCGATCACGAGCTTCATCAAGCGACCTCCTGCCGTTCACGACTCTCTGTCGTGGGTTCCTCTGGGTCGGCATACAAGCGAACGACGCGCACACCTGCTGTTCGTTCGTCTGCGAGCGCCTTCCAAATTTCATGCTCCGCCGCGTGCGACGAAATAACGATGGCGCAGCCATCCCGCAAGTCGACGGACTGCGGGTCATGAATCTGATAGTCACCGAAACTTTGGCCATGCCGAATGGGCGAGGAATCGACCAAGCCCTGAAGGTCCAAGTACTCTTCGAGTCCGGTCTGGGCGAGCATCTGTGAGCTGTGAATACCAGCGCCCCATAACCAGACGCGCGTGCCCGGGTCGAGTTCTGCGCGCACACGAGCCTCGACGCGGGCCCATGAACAACGCTCACGCGCCATGTGTTGCAGGACACGCTCACGCGTGAGCGTGACGGCCCCTTCGGGCGGCATGCCACAACCCATCTCGCGCTCACTGGCCGAGGCCAACACCCGGATGATTGGATATAAATCTTCGGAGTAACTCTTCTCGATGGCCTCTGCGACAAAGCCCGCGCGTGTCAACAGATGAACGAGGCTCGACTCGTCGAAGTAGTTCAAGTGCTCAAAGGTTAGATAGCTCGGTGGGAAACGCTCGACTTGTTCGAGTAGCGGCACTTCGACCAGCACCCAGTCGCCGGCCTCTTGTACCGCGCGTATGCGTGCCATTACGTCGAGCGGGTCGTACAGGTGTTCGAGCACATGCGTCAGCACGAACATCTCGATGCCTTTAGGCAGTTCGATGTCCTCGACAACGCCAAGCATCGTGTCGACACCATAGCGCTCGCGCGCGAGCTCGCAGCTTGCGGAGCTGGGATCGACACCCTGCACCGTCTCGGCGCCAGCTTCACGGAAACGCGACAGCGTATAGCCATCCGATGACCCGACCTGAAACACGCTTCGGGCCGCGTGACCCAAACCCGCCTCGACCATATCGATTGCGCGTTGAACGCCGCGAATCTTGCCCTGCGCTGGACGACCCGCACGGCCCGGGTTGGTATAGACGGCACTCTCGCAGTAGTAGCGCGTCATCTCGTTCGGAGTGACACTCTCAGTCTGCATTGCCAGTCCACAGCGCGCGCACAAGCCGAAGCCAATGTCATGCGCTTCCAGGTGCGGCAAGCTCCAGCGTGCGGAGCGAAGCGTCTCGCCATCACCATTACACAAAAAACAACTACGCTGCATGATCAAGCCTTTCGTGCGACGAGGCAGGCGGTGCGACCCAGACCTTGGGCAGCGAATGACTGCTGCATGCCGATCAGGACATCTTGCCGCCCGGATTGGACGAGGTTCATCTCGAACTGCATACGCATGCTGTGTGCGTCCGTGCCAGTCTGGCGGCAACCGATGTAGTCCATCCCCATTAGCGCCAGCATCTCCATTGGGAAACTTCCGAGGCGCATCACTTCGGTCAAGCCGCACGACTCACAGAGTTGTGCCAAGCTGTCGTGATCGAAGTAGTTCAAGTGATGCTTGGGGGCGATCCACCAAGCCTGCTTATCGAGCTGTTCGACGACTGCACCTTGCAGTGCATTGAATTCGTTCGGCACCTCCAAGAAGACCAGACCGCCCGGAGCGAGCAGGTCGACCATCTTTTCCAGACACGCCTTGGGGTCCAATAAATGCTCGAGCACCTGGGAAGCATGAATTGCGGAGACGGACTGGTTCTGGGTGTAGTCCTCGACCGGCCCGCAGAACAGGTCCAAGTCGTAGCGATCCTTGGCGAATGCAACTGCGCGCTTTGACGGTTCCACACCATGTACTTGCCAGCCTCCCTGCCGAAAGCGATCGAGCAAGAAGCCGCCGGCACAACCGACATCAAGTATCGAGCGCTGCCCCTGCGGCAGATGCTGCTCGAGTATCTGACGGCGCATGTCCCACACGGCGTTCCAATAGTCGAGTTCGCGCTCGGTCTTCTCGAAGTAGGCTGGCTTATCAGAGGCGTAGTAGTCCTCGCCGTACATCTTCGCCAACTGCTCCGCCGTTGGTTGCGGCCAGGCAAACAGATATCCCTGCTCGGCTCGTCGCAGCTCGGCAGGACCTGACGGTGTCTCGAAGTGAAGGCCGTCATCGAGGGCTTTCATGGTCTCAAGCATGGATAGCTTCCGTCATCAGTAGGTTCACGATGCGAGCACAACCTCCGGCCAAGTCGAGCGGAGTCGACTGCGGACGATTGTCGAGTTCATGCAGCGCTGAGCTTAGGCTGCGACACAGCTGTAGTTGACTCATCTCACTAGCGACTCCGAGCGGTAGGTGGCATCCACGTTTCTCGTACCAGTCCAGTGCAGTGCGATCCTCGGGATAGTTGGCTAGGATCAGAGCGGGTACGGCGAACCAAGCTAGCTCGTATAGTGTCGTACCCAGTGCCGTGATCGCCGTGCGCGAGCGCGCCTGCCAATGGGCGATTCCTCCACCGCCGTCGACTAGTTCGTGGTCGATTAACGATCGTCCCGCATGTCGAATTTTGTCTGCCCTATCGATCATCCGCGGACCAATCACGGTTCGCACGGATCCGGTGAAGCCGACCATGGCCAAGGCTAGAAGCGTTCGTTCTGTCAGGCCCGCCGGATCGCATCCTCCGAAGGAGACGAGCAAGTCGACATCACGCGTCGCGACGCGCTCGTTCAGGACCTCGTGTGCCAACGGGATCCAATCGAGGCCGCCACGCACGCGGCCGGAGTGGGCCGAGTCCCAGTCATCCGCAGTGTAGTGCAGCGCCGGATATACGGTGAATGTCGCGCGATCGCGCTCGGCGATTCTGTTCTCGGCCAAGATCACGCAGGTGGTCTTTGTGTCCAGGCGGTTCAGCTCGTCACGCCAATCGCGGAAGCCATCCAGCCAAACGGCGCGTGGCGATGTGTCCGCCCAGTCCGCACATGTGTCGACGGCCAGCGCAGGCACACCACGCTGCGTCAGCCACTGGGCCGAATCTTCATCGTCGACGATCAAGTCGTAGGCAATTCCTCGTCGGTCACACTCTTGAGCTAGCGACCGCGTTCGAACCAGATGGCCGACTCCCGTTGCCGGACCACCGGCTGCACGCAATACGAACTTTTGCGGCGTCTCGTCTCTCATCATCGTCTCCACTCACCCACGAAGGGCTCTCTCCGAGTTTGCTTCCAGTCCTGGATTCTCTGATTGGCCTCGCTGTGATTGACAAGCGTGGCGGCTTCGCGCACGGCTTGGTCGCGACTCGATTGCCGAAGAATCGCCTCAATCGGAAAACCGGCGCCATAGGTTGGCTCCAATGCGCGGTAGAGAGAACGTGCCGCTTCGAGATCCGCGGCCTCGTCCACGCATAGTCGCAGATTTTCGGGTGCTTCGAGCGTTTCGCAGTGCATAGCGACACTACGGAACTGATCGTTGTGATGGGCGAACCAGAAGCTGCCCACGTGCTCTCGATCGGCCGGGTCTTGTGAGCATTGCACACTGCGCAATGCGCGGGCGCTAATCACTCCTTGACCTGGATAGATGTGTTCACAACCGACCGCGGGAGCAAAGTCGGCGTCGAAGAATTCAAGCGCTTCCACCTGTGCATCGATGTGCTTGGGACAGATAAATGGACAGTCACCGGTGATCCGTGCGACGTAGCGCGGATCCAACTCGTCCATGAGGCTCGCGTAGCGCGCGAACACATCCTGCTCGGATCCACGCCGACAGGGAATATCGTGCCTGTCGCAGTACTCAGCAAGCGGGTCATCCACGGGCTCAACCGTCGTCAAGACGACGACGGCAGCGAGTGTTTCAGCCATCATGGCGCGCTCAAAGACCCTGTGAATCAACGGCAGGCCATTCAGGTCCGCCAATGACTTCCCGGGCAAGCGAGTGGAACCCATCCGCGCTTGAATGCCGGCGACCGCGCGGATCGAGTGAGAACCGCCAGCCGCGTTCATCGCGTGGCTCCCCGTTGCGAGCACCACTTCTCGAGGACTTCGATCACATGCTGTTGATCGGCCAGCGGTAGGCAGGGATAGAGCGGAATGCTGAGGCCACGTCGCGCGTACTCCTCGGCCGCCGGTACTTCCTGAACGCCGTAACGCTCGACGAAGTACGGATTCATAGGCACAGGATAGTAGTGCAGTTGCGCTCCGATCCCGTTGTCCAGTAGATACTGCAACAGCTGATCGCGCTCGTCATACTTGCAACGGATGACGTATAGGTGCCATGCGTGGCCGTCGTTGCGCGGGGGCGCCTGCAGACCGGTGAAACAGTCGTTGGCGAAGGCCATGTCGTAGCGCAAGACTTGCGAACGACGGCTCTCCAAGTTGTCGTGCAGTCGTTTCAGCTGCGATGTTCCTAGCGCGGCACCGATATCACTCAAGCGAGAGTTCCCGCCCAACTCGGTCATCGGCGTGAACCAGGGCGGGCATGCGGTTGAGTCTGCGAAGGGTCGCGCCGACTCGTCACGCTGCGATCCGTGATGGCGTAGTTTGCGCACCCGTTCGGCAACATCTTTGTCGTGGAGCAGCACCGCTCCGCCCTCACCCGTCGTGATAAGCTTGACCGGGTGGAAGCTCAACACTGTGGCGTCACAGATCGGGAACTCACCGATGCGCCAACTCGCACCTGCACACTCGTAGGTTCCGCCCAGCGCGTGGCATGCGTCGTCGATCAGTTTGAAGTCGTACTGGACCTTTAGCTCGACCAGCCGCTGCATGTCGCAGGGCAAGCCAGCGAAGTGAACTGGGACGACGCAGTCGACGCCGCCTTGTGCCAAACGGATCTCAAGCGCGTCAAGGTCCATATTCATCGTGTGCGGATCGATGTCGATGAATTCGACTTCGGCCCCACACCAGATGGCTGTCGTGGCTGAAGCCAGGAAGGTGTTCGCGCTCGTCACGACCTTCTTGCCCGGGCCGATTCCGACTGCGGCCATCGCCAGTTGCAACGCGGCGGTCCCCGAGTTCACGGCAATCGCGAACTCGGCCCCTGTCGCTTCGCACAGCGCCGCCTCGAACTCATCCAACGCGGCACCCTGCGTCAGTCGCTCGCCGCGCAGGACCTTGGCAACAGCTTCCACGTCATCGTCCCGTACTTCTTGTCGGCCATAGCCAATGAAGCCTGCGTCGAGATGTGTTCTACTCATGACTCATCCGACCATGTGAGCCGGCAGTTCCTCCGGGCTGATTCCGATCAGACTCGCGATGTCCTCGTTCCCTATCCACTGGCTATTAGTCTCGGAGCTGTACTCAAAGTCTTCCTGAACCGGGCGGCCGATCTCGTCGCCATCCATCAAGTGCTCCTCACGCTTCCACCAGCTGAACGCTGGCTCGACCGTGTAGTGGTTTTGGAACTCGATCGCATGACGAGATTCGTCACGCGGCAGCAGCACTTCATGCAGCTTCTCGCCGGGGCGAATACCGACCTCTTTAAGCGTGCAGTTGGGGCCGATCGTTCTCGCAAGATCGGTGATTTTCATGCTCGAGATCTTGGGGATGAACAACTCGCCACCCGTCATCGAAGCCAATCGATCGAGCACAAAATCGACACCCTGATCGAGGGTGATCCAGAAGCGCGTCATGCGTGCGTCCGTGATCGGTAGCTCCGTTGCGCCGCTGGCGACCAGCTTTGCAAAATGCTCAACCACACTACCGCGTGATCCAATGACGTTGCCGTAACGGACGACGCTGAAACGCGTCCCGCGCTTACCACCCATGTGGTTGGCAGCGATGAAGCCCTTGTCAGATGCCAGCTTGGTGGCCCCGTACAGATTGATCGGATTTGCAGCCTTGTCGGTCGAGAGCGCGATGACCTTCTTGACGTTGCAATCAATGGCCGCGTTGATGACGTTCTCGGCGCCCCCGATGTTCGTGCGGATGCATTCGAAGGGGTTGTACTCGGCGATCGGCACATGCTTCATTGCCGCTGCATGGATGACGTAGTCGACACCTTGCATCGCGCGGCGCAAACGCGGTAGATCGCGCACATCGCCAATGAAGTAGCGCAGACATGGGTTGTCCTCGACCTTCAGGTCATGCGCCATCTCGTATTGCTTGAGCTCGTCCCGACTAAAGATGATCAGTCGCTTGGGCGTATAGCGCTCCAATACAGCTCGCACGAAGGCCTTTCCGAAAGAACCCGTAGCACCCGTAACCAGAATCGATCTGTCGTTCAACATAAGTTCACCTGAGGGCACTATTCGACTGAGCGGACGTGTTGCTTGTGTGTTTAGAACCCGTCAGGCTCGTGTTCCCCGCATCGGGTCCAGTTTCTGGGAAGCTGTTACCAACGTTCGTTTCGACCTCGAAGCGGACAGCCGCGATAGCAGCATCTGCTCGGCTCTTGGCTTCGGCCCGAGTCGATCCAGTCACGAGCACGAAGCCCGCACGACGCGTGTGATCGGTCAAGGGCGCAATGACCTCGCCTTCAGTCACGAAGATCCCAGCGTGCTCGACCCAGGGCTGCGACTGCATCTCAGCGAAGCCTTCGATGGAGACGAGCCGCCCCTGCGGCGGGAAGAAGTACCGAATACAGGTCGGCGACCAGCTCTTGGCAGTTAGCTCTTTGAAGAGTGGTTTCTCACCAATCGCGACGCGCGCCTGCAGCTCGACTAAGTCGACTCCAGTCGACAACGGAATCTGATCTGTGCAGAAGTATCCGCCGGAGAGCCGCGGGGCGACCTCGATAACGACCACTCTACGGCCCTCGTCCAGTACGAGGTCCCCTTTCAGAACTCCATCGCGCAAGCCGATTGCCGCAGCTGCAGCTTCGATGACCGAGTCAACGCGATGAATAATCGAACCGCGCCTTGAGGAGGGTTGATCGCCGCCGTTCTCGATCATGTACGGAGCAGTGTGCTCGAGCATCTCGTAGTTTCGATCGGACAGACCGGCCGTGTAGGCCTTGCCATCCACGATCATCGATTCACTACTGATCTGAGGACCCGGGACATAGGCCTCGACCATGACGCGCCCCGTCGGTGAGCACGCCTTCGAGTGCTGGAAGGCCCAGAATAGGTCAGACTCGGGTGTCAACAAGAGCACACCGCGCGCACCACGACTATCGACGGGCTTCAGGACTATTGCCTGCCCCATGCGAGCCTGCAAGTCCGTCAGTTCTTCGGCGGACCTGACTTCCGAGAACCACGGGATCGGAACGCCCTGGTTGCGGAAGCGTTGCTTCATGGCCAGCTTGTCCATGGCCAACTTCGCGGTGCCCGGTTCAAGGCCAGGCAATCCCAAGGTGCGTGCAATGTGCGACACAGTGTGCGGGACATCGGCCGCAATCGACATAACACCGACGATCGGGCGACGATTGTGCAACTCGATCGCGGCACGAGCCGCAGGCCCAAGTTCGTATGTGCTTACGACCAGACGCTCCTCGGCGTATTCGAAGCCGGGAGCGGTCGGATCTCCATCAAGCACCGCCAGGCGCCAGCCGGACTCGCGGAGTTTGCGTAGACCGCGCACGGCCTCGATGCCGCCGCTCAGGACCAACAGGAGGCCCTTCTGCTTTGCAGGAATGGCGCTCATGTGACCCTCTTCCGCGTAACCACGCGACGTGCGGCTTCCGCGATGGATGCCGCGTCGATGCTGAAGTGCGGTGCGAGCTCTTCGGGCTCACCGGAACATCCAAACTCGCGCACGGCCACCATCTCGATCGGAACCGGGAAGGTCTGCGCCACGGATTCGGCAACGGCCCCACCCAGACCACCAAAGACCGAGTGATCCTCGGCGGTGACGAGCGCGCCGGTTTCCTTTGCGCAGCGCGCCAATAGATCCGAGTCGATCGGCGAAATCGTCGGCATGTTCACGACGCGCGCATCGATGCCGGTTGCAGACAACTGCTCGGCCGCCTCGAGGGCGCGCGCTACTTCGACGCCGCAGGCAACGATCGTCAGAGCGGAACCATCGCGCAGGATCTGGCCGCGCCCCAGCTCGAACTCATGCGTCTCGTCGAATATTCGTCTGCCGGGACTGCGGCCTGTTCGCATGTACACCGGCCCCTTGTGCTGCAACATCGCGCGCGTCGCGAGGCGCATCTCGTCCGGATCTGCCGGTGACAACACCATCATGCCGGGGATGGCGCGATAGGCAGCCATGTCCTCCAGGCACTGAGCTGATCCACCATCGGGACCGACATCGAGTCCGGGGTGGCTGGCAACGATCTTCACGTTTCGGCCTGCGTACGCTATCGACAAGCGTGCTTGCTCGACCGCGCGCAAGCAGAATACGGCGAAGGTCGTGACGACAGGAATCAGGCCGGTCGAGGCCATGCCTCCGGCCGCTGCCATCATGTTCTGTTCCGCTATTCCGAACTGCAGGAAGCGCTCGGGATGGGCGCTACGGAAGTGATGCACTCCGGTGCCACCAGCGATATCGGCGTCCAGGACAACCAATTCGGGAAAGTCAGGGGCGAATTCGACCAACGCTTTGCCAAAGGCTTCACGCAGCGAATCCCCACTCGTACCGATCAGGCTCGGTCCGGAGCTCAACGTCGTACTGCTCATGCGAACACACTCCCATCGATCCAACTCGGGATTTCATCGGCGCTGATTCCAAGCTCGCCCAACGCAGTCGCGAACTCTTCATCGCGCAACTTGACGCTGCCATGCCACAAAGGTGAGTCCTCCATGTAGGAGACACCCTTGCCCTTGGTCGTATTCGCAATCAGGACCGTCGGCTGGCCCTGATGGGTACGTGCCGTCGCGAAGGCAGCTTCGATTTGATCTAGATCGTGACCGTCGATCACGAGCACCTTCCAGCCGAAGGACTGCCACTTGTCCGTCAAGGGCTCCAGGCCCATGATGTTCGCGTTGCTGTCGTCGGACTGCAGACCGTTGTAGTCGACGATAGCCGTCAAGTGGTCCAGGCCAAAGTGCGCCGCGGACATCGCCGCTTCCCAACACTCGCCCTCTTGCAGCTCTCCATCCCCGAGCAGCACATAGGTACGACCCTCATCCTCTTGCACACGCAAGCCGAGTGCGCGACCGACGGCGACCGAGAAGCCTTGGCCCAGGGAGCCGGTGCTGGTTCCCACCCAAGGCAGATCTGCCACATGCGGATGGCCTTGCAGCTTCGAGCCGAGCGCGCGCAGTTGCGTCATTTCGCTCATCGGAAGCAAGCCGAAGTGCTGCCCGACGGCGTAGAGCGCTGGGCACGCGTGCCCCTTCGACAAGATGAATTGATCACCCAACTCAGCGCCCGGAGGATCGTCGGCGAAGCAGTCGTTCCATAGCCAGGTGAGCAGGTCGACGCAAGACAGCGAGCCGCCTGGGTGACCCGAACCAGCGTGATAGATCAACGCGCAGGTCAACGCGCGGATGCGTTGGCAGCGGTCGGAGAGGGGGACTTCGAGGGTGGTCATGAATGCTTTGATGGACTGCTGAAACCAGTTCCAGCGAGTTCTCAAGCCCCATCGACCAGATGCCGAAAAAGCTTTCGGAATATCTCAAGTAGCCCCCTTTCCGAAGCGCGCGGGGCCATTCGCTCCATGAGCAACCCCTCTACCTACGAAACATCAACCGGCGTGTCTGACCCGATAAACTGCGAGCACACGGCTGCCGTGCTGCACGAGCGATGGCCGGAGTTGGCCCGAGTCTTGGCCGCTGCACCACGGCCTGAGGATGTCGTCGTGCTCGAACATGGAGCCTCACGCACCCTCTCGGTTGATGGGATCCGCTTGACCAGTGCACGGGATCGCTTTGGTGAGGCCTACCTGCAGTCGAGTCTTATTCCCGGTAGTGCGACAGAGGCAACGGTCTACGGTGTCGCGCTTGGCGATCTCCCACGTGTACTGCTGGGGCGCGAAGGATTGACCAAGCTGCGCGTCGTCGTACTCAACGCCGGCTTGGCGAAGGCTGCCTTCGATTTCTCGGATGGCAGCGACTGGTTATCTGATCCGCGTGTAGAGCTGGTGCCTGGCGAACGTGAGACAGAAGTCCGCACCCCCTTTGCCGCTGCCCCCGCTTGTTTGCGCCTTGCCGAAGAGAGCTGTGCTCGATTGCGCGACATGGTTCATCTGGAACTGGCGACGCCCTTCATCCGCAAGCGCATCAAGGCTCGCGAGGGTGAGCTGTCTGAGCAGATGAAGAATAACCAAGCGCGTGTCACACAAGACGGGCGCGTGCGTGAGCTCTTCAGCCGGTCAATCGGAAGCAAGGTCCATGTCGCCGCCGCAGGCCCGACGCTGACGCGGTCCTTTGATTTGCTGCGCGACCGATCTCCGGAAGAACCATTGATCGCTGTCGATGCAACGCTCATCCCGCTCTTGGCTGCGGGTATCGTGCCCGACTTTGTGACCGTCATCGACTCGAGTCGTAAAGGCATCCTGCCCTACTTCTCGGGCGACTTAGAGGCGTGTCGGGACTCGACGCTGGTCTATCTCCCCGTCGTCCACCCTGATGTGCTGGATCGCTGGCCAGGCAGGCGACTCGTCGCGCTCAGCAGCGAAGCGCGCTACTCCAGTCTGGCGAGCGCCTCGCCACGGGATGTTTTGTTTGTATCGGGCACTGTACTTCATCCTTCGGTCGATCTGGCCGTTCAGATGGGCGCCAGCGAAGTCGAACTGCACGGAGTCGACCTGTCCTTTCCCGATGGCCAGAGTCATGTCAGCGGTGCAGCCCATGCGCATAAAGTCGCGAGCTGGATGAAGCGTGGTGTCTGGGTCGTGGACGGACGCGGCGAACGGGTCCCGACTCTTCCCAACCTGCGCGGCTACTTGCGCGATCTCGAGCGTTACTTGAAAGCCCACCAAAACGTGCAATTCTTCAAGCCGTGCCGACTGGGAGCCTTGATCGAAGGCGTCAAGTACCGCGAAGGGACTCCCCATGAGTGATGTGGAACAAGCGGCCGCTCTGATCGAAGAGCTCGAAGCTGCAGTTATGGCCTTCCGGCTCGGCATGGATGGTGAAGCGGGAGCGCACTTCGCACGCTTCATCGATGCTTTGGGCCCATCCTTGACCAACACCGGTGCTGGGCCGCGCGCCGAGGATCTGCTGCCTTACTTCCCTGAAATTCTTGCAGCCCAAAGGCGCGGAGACGGATTAGCCGTGGCGGACTCTCTCGAGTTTCAGATTCGCCCGCGAATCGAGTCACCCTCACACTAGATTGAAGTTTGCGATCAGCGGTACTCTGCGAATCGCTGCTTTCCACTGGCTGCTGGGCTCTAGACCCGAGGCGTGTACGAGCAAAGTCAAAGCGATGCGATGAAGACCGCTTCTTACGTGCCACGGACGTAGGTTTCGCTGATCGTACCCCGATAGGTATTCACGCAGAACCGGATCTCCACCGGTTCGCTTGCTAGAACGCACTCCTCATGAACTTCGTCGTCGAGAGTAAGAACCTGCGAGGGTCCGCTATCACTACTGAACTCCGCCAGCTCGGAGAGCAGTACGACGTCATCGCAAGCGATACGCGCCGTGCATTCCACGGTCGATCGTGCGAGACGTTGTTCTTCTGCGCCGGAAGCCACCTTGATTGGCGAGCGCGTGAAGACCCGAACTTCGATTTTCGAACGAGCGTCAACTACCTCTCGTATCACCTACACGAAATTCACTGGCGGAACTTCGTGTTGATCTCGAGCACCTCCGTCTACGACGACCCCTCGAGCGAAGAGAGCACTAGGGAATCGTTGGAGCTGCATGGGCACGCGCCTTCGACCCTGAGCTTCCATCAGCGCACGGCCGAATCCTTCGTGCGCCAATTCGCTCCTGACCACCTGATCGTGAGGGTCCCCACCCTGGCCGGTTTGGATTTGGACGGTCAGCCGACTGTCGACGGAATCACGTCGGAAGCCCCGACCGAATTCTGGCCCGAGAGCGAGCTCAACGTGTTGCATGCCGATTCGATGGCGCGCTACGTGATCCAATTGCTGCGTGCTGGCGTGCGCGGCACATTCAATCTCGCTGCGACAGACACGATTTGCGGATCTCAGGTCGAGAAGCAATTGGGACGCAAGCTGCATTTCCCGACGGAGGCGGCCGGAGAGCTGGTCACGCCGAATATCTCGATCGAGAAGGCCAGTGCGTACTGCCAGTTCGAAACGAGTGGAGCAGCTTTCGCGCCTTTCGAGCAACGCAAGGCGGGTTAGGGCATCGACGGCCATGAGTCGGCCATAAGTCGGATTGAGTCGTGCACAATCTGTGCACTATGCTGTGCGACATGCGAATCCTCCGCACTCTCTCATTGCTAGCTCTGTGCTGGCTCGCCGCCTGTACAAACACGGACACGGCTTGCGAGGCGCCCCCCCCACACGGTGAGCCCGCGCCCGCATCTAATTCCCCTTCCTCGGCCGAGGACCCCGCACCCTCGACGTGGCGAGAGTTGACAACGGCCGGTGAGACCTTTCGTATCAGCTGGATGCCGCAACCGGATCCGATTCCGCTGAACGATGCCTTCGAGATGTTGGTCCAAATTCACGACCAGCAGGGCCAGCCCGTCGAAGGCGCGATCGTCGTCGTGAATGGAACCATGCCTGGCCATGGCCATGGAATGCTGCGCGTTCCGCAATCGGAAGACACGGGCAGCGGGACGTATCGCGTGCGTGGAATGCTGCTGCACATGGCCGGCCATTGGGAGATGCGCATTGATGCCGTCGTCGGTGGAGCAGCACACTCGTCAAGTTTCGACCTGTACTTGGACTGATGCTTAGATCGAGGCAAGTCATCTGCGGCAGTCTCTTGTTGGCTGCGTGCGGCGCGAACGCAAGTCACATCCAGAGGGATGCGGCCAGGGAAGCGGCGATCCCAAGTTTGTTCAGCGAGCAGGATCTGCAACGTATCTTGAAGCTGTCGCCACTCGGCCCGCCCGAGGCGGACCCCACGAACACCTTCGCCGACGACTCGCGCGCAGCGGCCTTCGGTCAAGCTTTGTTCTTTGACGAGCGCCTATCCAAGAAGGGCGATCGCTCGTGCGCGAGTTGTCACGACGCCCACAAAGGTTGGGCCGATGGTCTGCAACTCGGCCAAGGCGTGACGCAGCTCAATCGCAACACGATGAGCTTGTGGAACGTGGCCTACAACCGCTGGCAGTTCTGGGATGGACGTGCCGATTCGCTGTGGGCCCAAGCGTTGCAGCCACTCGAGAATCCCCTCGAACATGCCTTCACTCGCCTGCAAGTAGCTCATGTGATTGCAGCGGATTCGGCTCTTGCGTCACGCTACGAAGCCATATTCGGCCAGCTACCCGCGCTGGAAGAGGGCGATCGTTTCCCGGCCGTCGGGCGCCCCGTCCCCAAGGGAGAGGGGCACGCTCACGTCGAGGCGGCTCCCCCGGCGGATGCGAAGTCGCGTGGTCTCGGTCCGCGGCGTGGTCATGTGCATGCACCTGGGCAGGGCTTCTACCATCCGCATCAACGCGCCTGGGACTCGATGCATCGGCTCGATCAAGACGCAGTGACTGCTGTCTTCGTCAACGTTGGCAAAGCCATCGCTGCCTTCGAGCGCAAGATCGTCTCGCGGCTCTCGCCCTTCGATGTATTCATCGAAGGCTTGCGTGAGCGCGATGCCGACAAGCTACAAGCCATATCCACTTCGGCGCAGCGCGGATTGAAGATCTTCGTCGATCGCGGCAAGTGTTTCCTTTGCCACTCCGGCCCCACGCTCAGCGACTTGGAGTTTCACGATGTCGGCGTTCCTCAGCTCGACCCCGAGATGCCGGCGGACGAGGGCCGTGTGATCGGCATGCAGCTGGTTGCCGCCGATCCTTTCAATGGGGTCGGAGACTGGTCCGATGATCCCGGCGGCACGGCTCGCCTCAAGATCGACTACCTACCCACACATGCTCATCATCGCACCGCGTTCAAGACACCGAGCCTGCGCAACGTCCGATTGACCGCTCCCTATCATCATCAAGGGCAGTTCGCGACGCTCGAAGAAGTGGTCGATTTTTACTCCACGCGCCAGGGTGCGCGGACGCGGCCGCCGATGACCGAGACGCTGATTCAGCCACTGAACTTGAGCCAGCAGGAGAGCGCGGATCTCGTAGCCTTCCTGCACTCGCTGACCGACGACTCGATTGCGGAAGAGCTGACTCGCGCACCAGAATGAGGGCGCCACCACGCCCGGGCGGCAAGCGCGCCCCCGCCCCTTGCGAGCTGGGACTCTGGAAAAGGGCGTGACTCCTGCCTAACGAGAATCCTACGAAGGCCTATGCGTATCCTTGCTTGAGCTCGCGCATAGAGCCCCCTGCGGACCCACCCGATGAGACGCCCCATCACGACTCTCACACTCCTGATCACCGCGGTCATGATCGCATGGTTGATCAAGACCCGCGGCACAGATGAAGGCAGCCCTGATGTCGCGCTGAGCCCGGCCGAGCAACAGATGCTCAGCGAAGTGCTCGCGCCAGAGGCTGCCAAACTCATGTCTCCGCCGAGCGCACCCTTCAAACCGCTCGTCACTCAGATTGAAGAAGTGCGCGCTCACAGACGAACGCCAAACCGGCTGCAGCGTCACTCGCAGTCAGCAGCGCAGTCTCCGACCACCCGATTGCTGCCTGCTCGAACACATAGGCTGTGCCAGTCTGGTGCCCCGCGATCCCCGAATATCGTTCACTTACGATCGCCACGCCGCCCGCGAAATCGCAGTTGAAAGCGAATCCTGATCCCGCGACAGCACTAGATCCAGTAAGAGTGGTCACTCCGTTCCACGTCGAAGCTGCCAGCTCGTAGAGATGCGCACGGCGCGCGCCCACCTGTTCTTTGGTAATCAATGCCGTAGTGCCATCGACCGCCAAGTCATAGGCGAATTGAGCGACAAAGGAACCGCCTCCGATGGCTCCGAAAGTTTCGGCGAGAGCTTGATATGTAGCGAGCGGCGAGAGCACGCAAGCAAGAGCAAACGACTGGGCTAAGCGCACGTTGTTGATTCGAAGCATGTGACCTCGTGCTGATGGAGCGGCAACTGCGAGGGGGGGGGCGGAGACACGCCTAAGTCGGGCGTGCGAAGAGCAAGTTGGCCAGATCAAATGTCAAAGCGGTCTTCGAATCACTATTCGTTCCCAAGTGCCGCGGATGTATCGACTGCCTCGAGAATGTGTTGGAAGCTCTGGTTTCGACCTCATGGAAGCCACCTTCAGCAGTGACGACCGCTCCTCCTCCGAGGCCACTGCGGAACGGGCCCGATGGCGTACGAGCAACTCAATACCAGCGCTCGATTGCAACCTGACACCAGCGCATCCCGACTCACGTCTTGGGAGTGCAGATGGGCTGAAGTACTACCACTAGATAGGAGACTGCTCAGTGCGGATTAGCAGAGGTCCGCCGCTGTACATCGGACCAAGTATGCCCCCGGGCGCAGACTCCAGGGCATTGTGATCGAGGCCTGTGCAGCGACTGCGTGGAGACCACAGAGAGATCTCTCACTCATGCGTTGCCGGATACACAGCTTCGCGTTCTGCGTGCCAACACAGATTCCCCCTGTCGCACCATGGAACTCATCACGGCACTCACAAGCACCGGGGCACTCTACTCGCCCTGCGCAGCCGCTATCGCGGCCCGAACGGCGCCAGCAAAGCGTGACCCTTTGCCATCGAGCCACGCCAACTCGGCTGTTGCGCCATCAATGTCTTTTAGGCTCGCAAGCGCCAGCCCCAACTCGTGATGAATGGCTTCGGATTCGGCGGAGTGAACCAAGCCCGCGCGGCAGATCGTCACGGCGCTGGTGTAGTCGTTGTGCAAGCGATGAATTTGCGACAGGGTCGCTGTCGCTCGCTCGTGGCCGGGCTCCAGATCGAGAGCCTTGCGTGCCCACTGCTTAGCCTCATCCCATCGCCCAGCTCGCGCATGTAGGATCGACAGGTTCAAGGGGGCGCTCGCATACTGCGCGTTCAGGCTCACGGAAGTCTCGAGGTGATGCTTCGCTTTATCGAGTTCCTCGAGCGAGGCGTACACGATGCCGAGGTTGAAGTGAGTCATCGCGTTTTGTGAGTTGACCTCGACTGCGCGCGTGAGCTCCACAAGGGCTTCGCGAGGAGAACCTGCTTCCACGTACAGGTTCGCGAGCGCAATCAGGGCTAACTCATAGTCCGGCCACAACTCGATCGCTTGCTTGTAGGTCTCGATCGCCAGCTTGGATTGCCCCTGCTCGACTTGGGAGTCGCCAGACTTTCCAAGGGATCGCGCCAAATCCCTGCGGGCGGAGCCCTCCTCGCCCTTCGTCGCGGAGTCGGGCAGGCGCAGCCCGGAGACATAGCGAGTGGCCAACTCGTCATGCCCATTGCTCCTCAATCGAGAAGCAAGAGTCAAGAGGCGCGGAGGACCGGGGCTTCGAACCCAGCGACCGTCTGCTCCGCTGGCTTCGGCACGGATCGCTTCCAGACTGCTCGCATCGCGCTCGGCCAACGCCAACAGATCTTCGAGCTCGGCTTGTCCACGAATCAACGCGATCAGGCTGCCACGTTCGTCAACGAGCAGACTGGTTGGCAGCGCCAACTGTTCGGGCTGAACTAATAAGACGCCGATTATGACCTCGAGTCGATCAAGGAAGACATCGTCGACGACACCACTCTCAAATGGCCACTTGATCTTCTCGAGCAAGGCGCGAGCGGCGGGGCGGTCGCTGACGGGGTCCGCGCTCAAAGCGATCAAGTCGATCCCGGCGTCCTGCAAGCGATCTTTCGCCGCCGTCAGGTCGATCAACTCACGCATGCAATTCGCGCACGTGCTGGTCCAAAGCGAGACCAGCTTCAGGCGCCCGGCTGCGGCCGCAGGCGTTTGCGTCTGGCCGTCTACAGTCTTGTAGTCCAACCCCAAGAGCGGAATGGGTGCCGCCGCGCGAATCACAGCTGTCGAGGAAGGAGCCGCGACAACGACGCGCTCGTCGCGATAATCTGTCCGCGCGATGGCGGCCTGGTCCCACCTTTGCGCTTCCGATTCGCCCTCGATGATGCGATAGCGCATGCGCGGCTCGAGCCCAGTGAAACTCTGTTCCTCGCCACTCGGCCAGTGCACGCTCACCTGCGCGATGCGCGCGTTTGGGCCGAGACCGAAGTGCAACCACTTGCTGGACTGAGTCAGGAATGCATCGCCAGCAACGAGCTCGCGCACATGTCGCCTGCCCATCTCGCCTTCCAAGGTGACTTCAACACGCGCGCCAATAGCATCGCGGTTGGAAGCTGTTCCCTGCAGTCGCACGGCGAGCCAATCGGCTTGCGTCCCGCCCTCGTTCAGAAAGAAGCGCAGGCGCGGTGCGCTGCGCGCACTGACCCATAAGTCGAGGGCACCGTCCAGGTTCCAATCGACGATGCCGAGAGCACGTCCATCTTCGGGCAAATCGAAGCCACTGACGCCCGAAGCGTTGGCGAAGCGCCCGTCGCCCGTGTTGACAAATACGCAATGGCGTTCGCGCCCGCTGAAGGACTTGCCGCTGCGTGCAAGTTCATACAGATTGGACCAGCCGTCGATGTAGGCCTGGTTTCGATCGTCAGAAGTTTCCGGTGAGTGCGACACGACCTGCCGCCAGAAGAAGCTTCACAAGTCAGTCGAATCCGTGTTGGTCAGGTAGCCATTGGACACGACCAGGTCCTGCAGCCCATCGCTATCAATATCGATGAATGACGAACCCCAGGACCAACGCCCCATCGTCGTGCCACTCTCCTCACTGACATCAGCGAAGCTACCGTCGCCCATGTTCCGGAACAGCGAATTGCCGCGCGCGTGCCGACGGAACTCATTCAGCGAGCCGTCCTCTTGCCCGTCGCGGAACTTGCGCTGATAGGTGATGCGATTACCAGCGGAGGAGAACATGTTGCTGACATAGATGTCGAGCAGGCCGTCCCCGTCGTAGTCGCCCCAACTGACAGACATGCCGGCTGAGATATCCTCGACTCCGGCCTCGGGCGCTACGTTCGTGAAGTGGCCATCGTCGTTGCGGTACAAGCAATTGCGCCCGTAGTCATTAGCGACGTACAGATCGGCATCACCGTCGGCGTCGTAGTCGGACCAACTCGCGGAGAAGGAGTGGCGCGTGTTGTTCTGATCAAGGCCCACTTCGACGGTGGCGTCGGCGAAGCGCAGGCCACCTTCGTTGCGGAGGAAGAAGCTAGGCGCGCCATCGTTAGAGTCGTGGTAGGGCGTGGGCGGATCGCCCGGCAAGCCGTAGCAGCACACATATAAGTCCAAGTCGCCGTCGCCATCCGGGTCGGCGGCGCTGATCGAATAGTTTGCTTCCGCAGGGATGGTCTGTTTGATCTCGAACTGGCCATCGACGTTTTCGAGCACGACGACGTCGCGGCAACCAAGCACCAAGTCCTGATCACCGTCGTTGTCTAAGTCGACTGCCAACGCTGCACGTGTGCCGTCGGAGACATTGACTCCGAACTCGGCTCCGCATTCGCGTGCTGTGCCATCCGGCTCGCGCACGAACAACAAGTTCGGAAAGCCTCCGGGCTGAGCTAGGTAGACATCATCGAAGCCGTCTCCGTTGAAGTCGGCAACTGCGACACCATTGTGTCCGAAGAGTTCGACACCAAGCACGGCGTCGTATCGACTGCACAGCTCGGTCGTTCCGCGCAGCAACTGCTGGAAAGCCGGGGTATCTCCGATGACGGCCATCGTCGCATCTCGGAAGCTGGTCCCCCCATCGGGTCTGCCGGCTACGAGCTCGACCTCATCCGTCGTCAACCCGCGCAAGCTGGCCTTGCTGCCGTCATAGTCCCACGTGAAGTCGAGCGTCGCTGTTAGCTGCAACACGCGACCTTTCGAATGCACGCCCGAGACTTCCAACAGCGCGCGCGTCCGCAGGCCGTCGTCTTCTAGCTCGATACGGTACTGCTTGAAGTGAGCGTGGACCTCGTGCTCTGTCGAGAAGGGCACGATTAGCTCGTGCAGTAGGGCCGCCAAACCGGCCGGCCCTTCGTGTCGCTCTGTACTCTCTTGTGTGATCGGTATGCGCGCGACTTGAAAGTCCGCGGACTCGAAGGCATTGCTGCCGTCCTCCAGATCAAAGCTCCCACTTTCGAAGTCCGGCGCAGCGATAGTGAGCATCTCGGCTTCCGTGATTTGATCACGGTGCAACATCAGCTCCTCGATCCGATGCAACTGCTCGCCCGCATGCGAGTGCGCAAGCTCGCTGTTCCAATCAGCGCTTCCCGGATCGACGATAGCTTGTTGTTGCGCCAGCTCGATGCTCTTCGCACTGTTGCGATTCAAGCTGCTCAGGCCACCCTTCTGGGCAGTCCCCGCCGCAGTGAAGGGATCGATTTCGGCGGACTGCCCTTCCGTCGATTGGGCAGCCTTCGATTGCTGAGTGTCAGATGACGCATCGGGACTCGCGTCCTCAGATTTGTCCGAACAGCCGGCGACGCTGATGGCGAGCGCCAGACAAGCAATACTGATCGCGAGGGCGGAAGAGATGCCACCTTCACGGCGATGCTCCGGCGAAGAGCTGGAAGGGGCTAGAGATCGTTGATAGCGCATCACGTTTGGCAGCCAGCAGGTGGAAGCTGGCCGGGGACTCCACAGTATGGAACGCGTATGGGTAGCAGGAGGCCGTAGCACTAGAAGAATCGGCGTTTCGAGCAAGAGATCTGCACAATTCCGCCGAAGTGAACAGCAAGGAAGCCCAAACTAGCAGCGTACGAGAAGGTGGCTGCAGAGTCGGATAAGCTATGGCCCAGCGCAGGCGAGAGCCAGAGCCGTGACCCGCATCGCTGCTTCGCTATACTTCTCACGACCATGGCCTTCCGTACCGCCAAGCTCAATCGCAAGTTGCACCGCATCGGAGCGATCGTTGCGGCCTTGCCGCTGATCGTCGTGATTGCAACAGGCTTGCTGCTGCAGTTGAAGAAGGACTGGACCTGGGTCCAGCCACCGACCGCACACGGGACCGCGTCCGTTCCGAGCGTCAGTTTCGACCGCATTTTAGAGAGCGCAAGTAGCGTCCCACAGGCCCAGATCGGGAGCTGGGATGATGTCGATCGCCTAGATGTGCGTCCGGGCAAGGGCGTCATCAAGGTGCGAGCGAACAACCGCTGGGAAGTGCAGCTCGACGGCTCGACGGCCGAGGTACTCCAAGTCGCCTATCGCCGCTCCGACCTGATCGAAGGACTGCACGATGGCAGCTGGTTTCATGACAACGCCAAGCTATGGCTGTTTCTGCCGGCCGGCATCGTGTTGCTCGTGTTGTGGTTCACGGGCATCTACCTCTGGCTGCTTCCGTATCGCATCAAGCGCAACCGCAAGCTTCGCTGAAGCTGGCGGCGGTAACGGACTCGCTTGCGATCCGATACATCAGGCTCCCGTGTGGGCGCTAGCCGTTCGTTAGGCACCGACCTTTGGTGTCGGCCAATGGCACCGTGAACAAGGCCGGTATTCGGGTCGGCCGGCAATGTGTTCGGCCCCATGATCGGCTCCACTATTGCCTCCGCAATTGGCTGAACCCTCTCCGCTGTTTCCAGCGCGCAGCCAAGCCTTTGGCAGGATGCAATACACCGATGTGAGCGACTCGGGCGCGCTGCCCCGAGCCTGTCTCCTCGCCTGGATGCGACGGGCTGTCAGACTTTCTGCTTCGCGAGCCCGTACTTCTTCATGCGCGAGGCCAAGGTAGTGGGCTTCATCTCCAATAGCTCTGCGGCCCCATCCGGCCCATAGATCCGCCAATCCGTGGCATCCAACGCAGCCCTCAGGTTCTGGCGATCGCGATCACGCATGTCGCGGTCCGTCAGGATCATATTAGGCACGGGAGCAACTGCCGCCGAAGCGCTGCGAAGGCGGGGCGCTTCCTCATTTCTAGGCAGGTCGAACGATAGCTTCCCGCCGGCAGAGGTGATCAATGCGCGCTCGACGACGTTCTGCAACTCGCGCACGTTTCCAGGCCAACTGTAGGCCTCCAGCTGCTGGACCAATCCACGCGTCAGTACCGGCACATCGCGACCTAATTTGCGTGCGCCACGGGCCAGGAATGTCTGGACCAAGACCGGAATATCATCGGGCCTTTCGCGCAGCGGTGCGATTTCGATTGGGAAGACGTTCAGGCGATAGTAGAGGTCCTCGCGGAAACGCCCGGCGCGCACCTCATCCGCCAGATCTCGGTTCGTCGCCGCAATCACACGCACGTCCACCTGGCGCGTTCGATCATCGCCGACGCGCTCGTACTGCCCCTCTTGCAACACACGCAACAACGCGGCTTGCACCCCCAGCGGAATCTCTCCGACCTCGTCCAAGAGCAAAGTGCCGCCATCTGCCAGCTCGAAGCGTCCGGCGCGATCTTTCAGTGCGCCGGTGAACGCACCTTGGACGTGACCAAAGAACTCGCTCTCATACAACTCGCGTGGAACAGACGCACAGTTGACGCGCACGAGTGGTTTATCCGCACGCGCGCTGAACTTGTGGATCTCGCGCGAGACCAGTTCCTTGCCCGTTCCTGATTCGCCCAGCACAAGGACCGTCGCTTCGGTCGGGGCGACGAGCTCGATTCGGTCCAGCACGCCTCCGAGTGCAGCGCTGCCGCCTATGATGTCGCCATGCTCGGCCGCACCGCGCGCTTCCTCGCGCAGGTATTCGTTCTCGAGCTCCAGCGAGCGCTTCAACTGATCGATTTGTTCGAACGCACGTGCCGTCGAAATTGCCGCCGCGGCGTGGTCCGCGATCATCTGCAACCAGAAGCGTCGGCCCTCGCCGGCTGGGGCGCGGCTAAACACAGCCAGCACACCCAGCGTGTCACCTAGGAAGCGCAAAGGCAGTGCGACGAAAGAGGTGATCCCCTCCGCTTTGATCCAGACAGGGTCCGCGATCGGAGCGCAGCAACCCTCGTCGAGCTGCGGCAGATCGACGATTTCGCCGGTCATGACCGCCTCGCCCAGGTTGCCGGGGCCGATTGGAAAGCGGCTGTAACGCCCTTCGCAACGATCCAGATCCAATGCACTGGGCTGCTTGGATCGCCCCCTGCTGGCGACTAAATGCAGACAATCCGGGGCCTCGCCGTCCGGGTTCGCCAGGCGCGCGGGACAGGCGTCGCGCATCGAGCAAGTCACGCACTGGTCTCCCTTATCGACGAGCCAGAGCCGGACCATCGCTGTGTCAGGGCAATCGATAATGGTGTCCGAGATCTGATCCAGCAGAACGTCCAGATTGCGCTCTTCTCCCATCCGCACCAGGAGTTCCTTCATCGTCTCCAGGTCGGGCTCGCACTTACTCGGAGTGCGGATGTCACGAAATGTCGTCATACTCGTCACTATATTTCATGAATCACGAAGTTTCGTCACCAAGGCTGAAATCGATACATCCCGTCAAGTCACTGTGAATAAACACTTTATGAATACTAACCGTCGGTGGCATGCCACTTGCTCTCTCTGTGGCACCCCTCGAGTCCAAGCCCGGAACGACTCGAAATGAGAACAGCGAGAATACGTTATGACGCAATCAACGATCAGCAGCCTGTCCGACCCGACTCGATCCACGAACGATCCGCAGTGGATCCAACGCCTGGTTGAGGGCGATCCCTTGGCGGCCAACAAGTTGGTCGAGCGCTACTTCGAGGCGACCTTGCGATTCGTTCATGCATCCATTCCCGATCGTCATACGGCCGAGGACCTGACGCAGGACGTCTTCTTGAGCCTTTATGCTTCGCTCGACCGCTACGACCCGGCACGCGCCCTGGAGCCATGGATCTACACCATTGCTTCGAACAAGATCCGCGATCACTTCCGGTCGCGGCGCTTCCAAGAGCAACGCCGCGCGGCGAGCATCGAAGAAGGCGGAGCTGATCACGTAGCGAGTGAAGAGGTCGGGCCGAACGCCGTACTCGAGCACAAAGAAAGCAGCCGCAGTCTGCGCGTAGCCATCGATCAGTTGTCCGACAAAGTGCGCTCAACCGTGCTGTTACGGCTCGACCAGGGCCTCTCGTTTGCAGCGATTGCCGATGTGCTCGGAAGCGGTGAGGCCGCAGTGCGCAAGCGCTTCTCGCGTGCCTTGACGAGCCTGCGAGAGGCACTCGTGGTAGAACCCAAGCCCCCCTGCCCCGAGGGAATGACCTGCGCCTGATTATCTAAGAAGGTCGGGCCCTCGGACGTGTGCGCCGCGTGCCCCTCCCCTTCCATGAGTGACTTGAAACGCATCTGCGTCTACTGCGGATCCGCGCCCGGATCCCGGCCCGAGTACATCGAAAGCGCTCGCGCCGTCGGCCGCGTGCTGGCCAAACGAGGCATAGGCGTCGTCTATGGCGGAGCGCGCGTCGGCACGATGGGCGCAGTCGCCGAAGGAGCCTTGGACGAGGGCGGTGAAGTCATTGGGATCATCCCACATGGGTTGGTCGCGATGGAGGTTGCGCACGAGGGCCTGAGCGAACTGCACGCCGTTCATTCCATGCATGAGCGCAAGGCGCTGATGGAAACCATGTCGGATGGATTCATCACCTTGCCGGGCGGCTACGGCACGCACGACGAGACCTTCGAAGTGCTCGTCTGGCTTCAGTTGGGGATTCACCGCAAGCCTGTCGGGCTCCTGAACACGTTGGAGTACTACGACTCGCTGCTCAGGTACCTCGACCACACGGTGCAAGAGGGTTTTCTGAAGCAGGAGAACCGTGACCTGATCCAAGTCGAGCGTGAACCAGAAGCCCTGGTGGATCGTATGCTCGGGTGGGCTGCGCCCGAGATTCCACTGTGGACTCCGACCCAAGCGGACGACTCGAAGCCTTGAACTGCAGCGGACTCGATGGGGGTCTGGGCAAAGCTTCGAGCCGCATAATTTTGCCGGAGTGCCAGGTGGCACTTTCGATCGAGGCCACCCTCGGCTGGCGTCGAGGCAGGCGTCGGGTACGGCCCGCCCTCGCTCAGACGCAGGAGAAGCGCTCGATCCGGAGCACTCTCGCGTAGAGTCTGTAAATGGAACTGGCGAGCATCAGAGCACTCCGTCGGGGGACCGCCCTCGTGTGCGGGATCGCGTTCATCGCATTCGGGTGCAGGGACAAGGTGCAGCCTCACGCAGGCACAAGCGCAAACTGGCGCGCTTCGTACGAGACGGCGGCCGTAGAGCAAGCTGCGACGCGACTCACTGCGCGCCAGACGGCCGCCGATTCCGAGCCGCTCGGATGGGGAATGGATGCGACGCAGGTCTCGCGCTTGGCTGCGAGCGAATCGACAGCGGAACGCCTGCTGCTCGAGGGCTCGGGCGGGCGCGCTCTGTTGATTCCGGGGCCCTTCGATCCGGACACCTTCAACCGTGTGACCTTGGTTGCGCAGCTATCCGGCGCCGACATCGCCTCCTTCCAGTTCCGCCGCAACGGCAAGGACGTGTTGCGCTTGAACGGGCGCCAGTTGTTGCACACGACGGAGCGCCATGAGATCGATGTCGAAGGTATTCGCGACCATCACGAAGCCTTCGATGAGTTGCTGATCGTCTTCGCGGCCGCGGCGAGCCAGATTGCGATCGAGGCAATCGAGTTCTACGACTGTCCAGCATCGACTTGGCTGCCCGACGAGGGCGAGCTGGGCTGGGTCGCGATCGGCACAGATGCGCGTCGTGCATGGACCGCGATGGGTGGTGGACCCTTGCGCCTCGTTCATAGCGGCGCGGATGCGAGCGGGTTGGAGTTGGCGTTCGCGACCCCGGAGTTTGTACGCGGCGCAGAAGGCATGGTTCGCGTTCGGATCGAGTCCGAGCAGCACGATGAGGTGCGCGAACTCGCGACCAAGAACTTAGGCGGTGTGTGGAAGCCGCTAGCACTCGATTGGACGATGCGGGCGGGCGAAGCGATCTCGATTCATATCGAGATCGAAGGAGCTGTGGGAGTCGCCGTCGGCGTGCCGCGCTTCGTCCAACGCAAAGAGCAGCCCAAGACGGTTCTCTTCGTCACTTCGGATACGCATCGTGCCGATTACTTGGGTGTCGCGCGCAGCGGGATCGCGATTGAGACGCCCACCCTCGACGCGCTCGCCGCTCGCGGCTTGATGTTCGAAGACGCGATCTCGATCTCGAACGTAACCGTCCCATCGCACGTGTCGATGATGACAGCACTGTCGCCACACGTGACGCGCGTGGTCGGCAACTTGGATGGTCTGTCCGAGGATGGTACGAGCTTGGCAGAGCAATACCGTGACGCTGGATACACCTGCATCGCCAGTACAAGCACAGTCATCTTAGACCCGGTAACGAGCGGCCTGGGCCAGGGCTTCGAGCGCTTCAGTTCCCCCAAAACAGGTCAACGCGACTCGCGCCAGACGATCGCGCAACTCGTCAAGTGGCTACCGGATTGCGAGGGCAATGATCTCTTCGTGTGGCTGCACACCTACGATGCGCACTCCTCGTACGAACCGCCGAAGAAGCACCGCCGCTACTACCCGGAAGGCCGCGATCCGCGTGATACGAAGTTGCCACAGCTCGCCGAGCACGAGCGCGCGTATTGGATGCCGGATGTGCGCGATCACGCTTATGTCGAGAGTCTGTATCGCAGCGAAATCAGCTACTTAGACTCGCGTTTGGGCAGCGTCCTCGAACGGCCACGCTTCGCGAACGCGATCGTTGCGGTCACGGCCGACCACGGCGAGTCACTCGGCAATCACGATGTCTGGTACGCACATCACTTGCTGTATCCGGACACACTGAATGTCCCCTTGATCTTGGCCTGGCCAGATGCGCCGGCCGGAACACGCGTGAGTGCGCCTGTTCGCAACATCGACATCGCATGCACCTTGCTCGAGTTGAGTGGCATTGCGAATGAGGAATTCCCCGGACGCAGTCTGCTGCGCTTCACAGACGCGAGCAACGTACCGGAGGAGACGCCACGCTTCGCGATCGCGGACGATGCGAGCTCGGCCTCGATCCATTCTCAGGGTTGGTTCTTGGTGTTGCACCTGCGCGACCAGATGAACCGTCCCGGTTCGAGTCGGCGTGGGCGGCATCAGGTCGAGCTGTATCACTTGCCTTCGGATCCAAGCTGTTCAGAGGATCGAGTCGAGACTGAAGCAGAGCGTGCGCGGCGCATGCGCTCAGCGCTATTGCAGTTTCTCGCGAGCGGAGGCGATGGCCTCGCGCGCGCGCGGCAGGTAGACGAGCGCCTCGCGATCGAAGTGCAAGGGCTCGGCTATGCCGGCGGCGAGGGCGTCGGAGATGAAGCTTGGCTCGATCCAGCTTGTAGCTGCGATTGGTGCGAGAGGACGCGCTGAAGGGAGTGAGGGTTCGGGACGGGCTGCTCACGTAGCCCAATCTTACGGTCCAGAGCCGTGGGTGCAGTTCTTTCGAATGCACCTGCAACTTTTCGTTGGGCAGACGGTCTTTGGTGGTAGACACGAGCGCAAGTGCGTTTGTGCTCTCGATCAGAACTCGACATGGAGCCCCAACAATGAAACGCATGATTCTGTCCGCCCTTCCTTCGGCAACCGCACTGCTGTCGCTCTGCGCCCTTGCCAGTGCCAGCCAAATCGAACTCACCGAGGCCTCGCGCTCGACCCATCTAGTGCTGATCGGAGTCGAAGCGGGATTCCAAGATGGGCACACAATCCACGAGAGCAGCCACGATGAAAGTGCAGAGTGGAATCGCGAGCTTAGCCACACTTTGATGGATGCCGGGGGCCAGCCGATGGTGCGCGCCGAGGCGGATCACGCGTCGGATCTCTCGCCCAATTCCATTGTGTTTAGCCTTGACGGCCAAACCGATACGGCCGGCGCACAGGATTTCGCGGCGGCTTCGGTCACTCACGAGCACCTCATTCACTTCCGATTGGAAGCCGCGGCACGCTTTAATCTGCGCGCGCATGTGGACCTGTCGCGCGGGCTGGGCAGCGGCTTCGTGACACTCCGCAACGCGAACGATGAAGCAATACTCACGTTGAACGCGAACTCCGGCGGCCGTGTCGATCGGCGCGGATCAGGTTTGCTTCGGGCCGGAGACTATGTGCTCGAGGGAGCGCTTGATCTGATGACGATCGGCGTACGCGGTGCGAGAAGCGCGGCGTCAGGAAACACCGAATGCGAGTTCGTGTTGCATCCCCTCTCCGCAGCGAATCTTCCGGCAGCGCAAGACCCGATTCGTGGGTTGCCTGCCTCAGCTATGCAACCAAGCGATTTCGCGTTGTTGCCGCGGCGCGTCCTTTGCATGCAAGCACGATTGGATCGTCAATCGCCGTTTCGCCAAGCGTCCCAGCTCCCGTAGACCGCTTCCTTCGGAGACTTGTGGCCAGAGAAGCGCATGCAGATGATTACCGATCCACGATGATGCGCCTCGTGTGCGACGTGATAGCAGAGGAAGCTGGTCAGGGAGCCCTTCCAGCTCTGGCCTTGCCCGCCTCTCTTGCCGCGGCAATCAGTTGCTCCATTTTTTTCGCTGAGGCCTTCAGCGCCTTCTTGAGCTGAACTTGGGTCGGTTGCGCACGCGGACGTAGTGAATGTGAGCGAACTGAGCAGCGACCGTGCGCGTGGGTCCACAGCGGCGGGCCGAAGTGAGCCCAGGTGCGACGGTGCGAATAGGCCAGCAAGCTACATAGCATGACGGCATCGCGTGGCGCTCTCACAGCTAGGTCCGAACGTACACCGGCGAGCGCCTAAAGATCCACGTGCGAAAAATGCCGCGCACAACGAGAGGCGCGGCGCCTTCCGAGACAAATCTCGGAGGGCGCCGCACGCTGAGCTTGACTCGACTCACTCTAGTGAATGAGGCGAGACAATGACCATCACGGAGTCATGATGATCGAGTAGCCGTCGGACATGTTGAAGAAAGCGCCCCCGCCGGCCGGGTCGCGGTACCAGCACTGGAAGTTCACGGTACCGGGCATGAGGTTGACCTGCGGCAGACCGAAGTCGACCGTGTAGTCGAAGCTTCCGCCAGAGCCGTTCACGACGGGCAGACGGACGACAGTGCCGCCGACGCAACGGGTGCCGTTACCGAACCCGAGAGCGATCTGGTTCGGACCGTAGTAGAAGATCGCGGGCTGGTTGGGAGCGTTGTCCGCGCTAAGCGTCAGGTTCTGGGCGCCGATGCTGGCCGAGCCGGCGGCCGACATGTTCGAGCCAGCGGCATTGACGGAGTTCATTCCGGCGACGCAGTAGTTCGTGCCAAGCGTGGGCGGGGCTGCGACGGTGATGTCGAAGCTACCGGAACTCTGACCTCCACCGGGGAAGCATCCGATCTGGAGCATATAGTCGCTGCCGCCTGTGACGGGGAAGACAATCTCGGACAAGAGTCCGCAGGTGTCATCGTTGCAAGCGAGCGATGTGCCATCCACGGGGCAGGCTGCGCCCGCGTAGGAAGCGATCTTTGAGTCACCTCCACCGCCGTTGCACATCGTCAGGGTCGCCGGGCCACTGTTGGGGGCCGTCCAGCAGAACCACACGTCTGTCGCGATGCCGGAGGTACCGAAGTCGTAGCAGATGGATTCGTTCTGACCTTCGATACCCGTCGTGGCTGTCGTATTGTCGTAGCTGAAGTTGCCGGAACCGGCGATAATGTCGGCCGTACCGCAATCGTCGGACCCGCCGAAAAAGCCACCGATCTGCGTCGGTGCGGAGACGTTGGGGTTGACTGCTGGCTTGGTGAATGTCTGGGCCTGAGCCTGGACTGTCAGGGCGCCCATCAAGAGGGCGGTGCTTGCGATTGCGAGTTTCATTGGAGTTCTGCTGTGAGTTGCTTCGCAGCCGGCTCGACCGGACACCCGGATCAGAAATGCGACGACGAGGGAACTTCACTGTACGCGGCGTCTGCGAACTCAACAATGCCTGCTCTAACAGCTCGACCGAGGGGATCCTGATATGGGATGCGCAAGTTCGACCGTGCTCAGCTGACTAGGATCGAGAGCGCGCCGTCATGGCTGCGACCCCATCAGCTAAATCCGCTAAAGAGAAAACAACTGACCTCCAAATAGTACACAAGTACACATCGCCAACAACTGCGATTGACTCGCGGCGAGCGCTGCACCGCGAGCACGAGTCGGGGCCTTCGAAGCAGAAGCCAGCTTTGAATCAGAACAACAGCTTGGCTGCCGCATGCCCCAGCAAGCCCAATTCAGTTCGTAACTGGCTCGCCCGCGGTCAAAAAGCCTGGCCCGCCTCGCAGAGTGACGATCAGGAAGAGCGCCATAAGAGCCGCCGCGCTCAGCATCGCAGTCGCGGTCGTCATGCCGAGCGCGAACACGGAGACGAGTACAACGGTCAGCCCGAAGGCGTAGCTCAACGACTCGTTACGTGGACGACTCGTCAACTTGCACAAGTTCGAGAGTGAGACCGCCGCCGTCAGGATTACACCCGCTGCAACCATCTGAGCAAAGCCCTCTCGCTGCGCGCTGGCCTCGAGGTGATACACCTCTTTCGCCCCCCACTCCCACAAGGGCGACAACATGCAACAGGCCGCAGCAATCACGGCAACTTCCAGCACGAACCAGCGCACTTGCGCCGCACCCTCCGCCGTCATGCGCTTCAGCCTGCTGAGCCACAACGCTTGGAACGCGAGGCCGAACAATGGGACCACGGATAACGCAAGCGCGGGTCCGCTGTACGTGCCCGACTCAGCGTAGGGCAAGATCACACGCGGCATCGACGACAAGAGCGCGCACACAGCCGTGGCCGATACGAAGCTGCGCATCTCCCATCCCACGCGGATGGCCCGCTTAGGTGACACCCAATAGCCACCATCGATGCCGAGCCGCCTCGTATCTAGATGCGCCATCAAGTATCCCGCGCCCGCAAGTAGGAGCAGGTACGGAACGCCCCAGTAGGAAGCGATCAACCGATCGGCCCCGAACATCAAGATCGGTGCCGTGATCAGTACCGCGCGAAGTGCAGCAACCTGCAAATACAACATCGAACTCTGACGGTCCGAGGATGTCCGAATCCGTATGCCGACCCACAAGTCGATGATGCTCTCGGACAGCTTCAGCCCAACGGCAAAGAGAGCTATCGAGAGCGGAATGCTCATCCCGAAAGTAAGGAGTACGGCGAGCAGTGTCGCGATCACCGTCAGCATCGCGCGAAAGCCAATAGCTTCACGACAAGCAATCGTGTCGAAGCCACGCACCGCTACGTAGGCGCGTTGGCCAAAGTAAGCGATCGAGAAGAGCGCACCGACCACCCCCAGACTGACCGAAAACTCAGCCGCCCGATCCGAGTCTGATCGCGAAACCAGGAGCACGAGCAGGGCGGGCAAGAAAGACAGCAGTCCTTGTGCGCCAAAGAAAGCCGCCCGGATCAAGGCCTGCCATTCCCTTCGAAGCGCAAACCGCCGCGTGATGGGAAGCGGTCCAACAAATTTTCGGGTCGCGAGTCACGCTTGCTGCTGCAGAACAGTCGGACGGCGCCCCAGACTGCCAAAAAGAATAAGCCACCGTTGAGCAAGAACAGGAATGGGTCGTAGCAGATCGGCAGATAGGCCAGCAGTGCGAAGCGCGCGCTCGTCAGATAAGGGCTCTGCCATCTGCCGACGATGCGATCCATGGCACCCGCCGCGAACATCGCGAAGATCGGGACCAACACGACACCGATGTAGCCCGCATTGAAGTACGCATTGACTGGCATCCCCAACACGACGTTGCCGGCAAAGGATCCGCCCAGGTAGGAATGCAGGTGGTTCGACATCCCAGTCTGCGTGCCGGGAGCGAGACTCATCAGGTCTGCGATCCACAGTTGTGCGAAGTCGATATCGTGAGCTGTCACGTACAAGAAGGACTCAATGCTCGCCAATGGAACAATCAGCACGAGCCTATCGAAGACGCCGTAGATGGTGTTCCATGCGACCTGGAGCATTCCGCTACCCATTTCCATGCGGCCCAGCATCGCGTTGATACCAGCCAGGGCAGGGACGGACAGCAGCACATAACCAAGCATGCGCGACATACTCGTACCTTGGCTCGCTCGGTTGTGCGAGCCGACCTGATTCCAGCGGCGCCCGGCGAAAACAGCCCACGCCATCACCAAAAGCGGCATGCGTTGGCCGCCGAGGAATATAGCGAACAGCGTACTCAGTCCCACAGCGACAGTCAGCTTGCGATACTCCTTGGGGCGTGTGTACGCGAGCAAGTAGAACATCATGGCCGGACCCAGGACATCACGCACTTGCTTGACGAGACCGGGAAAAAAGTATCCCTTTTCCCCTGTCGAGATCAGCTTGCGAATGCCGAGCAAGCCAGTCTCGCTCGACAAAGCGCTCCACGAACCGTTCAGCAGCTTTACGAAGACGAGGTACGAGAACCCCAGGTTGAATAAGATCAGACCCCACGCAATCGGCACGATCACTTGGCGATGAACGGGGCGTCCCGGCGCAACGAGTGATGGAATGTCTTTGTACGCGATTGGCAACAAGAAAGAGCCGAAGGCCGTACTAGCCAGACAGATCGTCGAGATCTGCAGGACTTCGCGTGCCCCCTGCTTGTAGTGCAGCTCGTAGGCACCGTCATATGCGCCAACGAAGAACATCAACACGCCCATGAAGATCGCGTCCGAAGCCAGAATTTGCTTCGGCAAGCGCGTTCGCGCGAGCGCGTAGACGAAGACCGAGATGAACGCGATTGTCAGTTCGATCAACCCCATCAGGCATCCCCCTCTTGAGTCAGCGGTCGCAACTGAATCCGGACTTCAAATTCCGTCTCGCAACGCCCTTGCATCAGCAGACGAGAGGCTTCGATGCTCAGCCCGTACTCAGGATGATGATCGTAGGCCTCGACCAAACACTCGAAGGGAACACTCGCGCTGCAGACGATCGAGAGCCGCGCCGTGCCATCGTCAGACAGCAGTCGATACGCTCCGGCACCGTCGCGCTCAAGCTTATGACCGGGAGCGAAGTGCAGGAGGGATCCGAAGCTCTCGCCGGATCGAGCCTGCACCTGATCGATGATGGTCGCGCAACCCGACTCGTCTAACTCGACGTACCTCTCGTGGCCAAGAGGGCAGCCAGCGCTTGCCCCGTGATCGGGAGCGCTCAACAGGAAGCGCGCCGCGCACTCTCCTTGCGCGTGGTCTTTGACCAACTGCGCAATCGGAGCTCCGCGCACGGTGGCACAAACCGAACCCAGCGTCGTGTGATGCCTGGGCTCGCCTTTCATCGAGATGACGTTGTGAGCAAGAGACGATACGCCCGCCTCTCTCTCGACCCCATCACGCGTGTACGGCGGGCAGCCCGCCTCGACGACAAGGTCGCGCCCGGCGAAGGAGTACCAAAACGAGAGCTGATCTTCATGATCATGACTGGCGCGACCCGCGAGCCCATGCGGGCCGGCGCGAAGGATCAGTTTCGCTTCGTCACGCTCAAGGATCGTGAATGTCGAGAGCTGAGTGCGCGAGCCCTCAGCAGGAGGTTGCTCGGACTGCCCCCATCGCGATAGATCGCACTCGAAGCCACGCAGAGCGTCCTGCCATACTGAGATAGCGAGCGCGCCGTGCTCCGGAATCTTCGAAGAACGGTCGCGGGCAGTGTGCACGGCAACCTCCATCGGAACACGCGTCGCCTGGCCGAAATCCAGCACATGACCGCTGTCGTGATCACCGAATAGTGGGAGCTCTCCGCTACTGTTCGCGAGTCGAGCACAACATGTTCGAGCTTGCAGCAAGCAGGGCTCCAGAGTCTTCGCGAAGGTAGGACTGACACGCTGCATCAGCGCATGCCCGAGCGATACCATGTCTAGCGTCAGGCGATGATAGATCGGTGCAAACTCGACGTGCAGACCGCCTGTGGTGAACTGTTCGTGACTGGCCTTAGCAAAGGTCGCTGCCGCGTGATCACTATTGCCTGTGCCGCGCCGAAAGGCCTCCAAGAAGAAGATGCCGAGTTCGGTTGCAAGATGATGGTTCCCTTGAACGTCGCTCGTCTCTGGGTAACGCCGAAGGTAGTGCAGGTGCTCGCCGAGAGAGCACAACAGGCGACTGTGCATGCCATCCTCGAAGCGATCGACGAGTGAAACCAAGCTGGTCAGCATATTCACTGCACGAATCGCGACTTCCATCGCGCTAACCCAGTTGACTCCGATCCCATAAGGATTCTCGCTGAGCCAGTCATCGAGCAGGAGCTCGATGCGCTCCAGGCGTGCGCGTCTACGACCCTCATTCGTATCAATCGCATCGGCCAAAGCGGCCCGGCTGAGCCACTGCAGACGGCTCTTCTCCCAGGGCACCTTCACATCGCAGCGCCAGTCGGATGCGACATAGTCGATGCTTGCAAAGTAGTCGTTCGGCCAAGTGAAGTCGTGGAAGGCATCGTGGGCCCAACCTCCTGGCTCCAAGCTGGTCTCGCCATAGCCGAGGCAGCTAATGCGATGCGCGTCAAACTGTTCGCTGAAGGCAGACAGGCTGGCTTCACTAGTGATCCCAGCTCGCCCGGCTTGCGTCAGCAAGTCAGAACGAATGGAGCGCGCGAGCTGCAGCACACAGCTCGCTTCCTGTTCATAGCCGAGCGAAAAATGCGTACCCGAGTCGACAGCACGGACAATGCCGCGGCGATCGAGCCGCTTGTTCAGCTCGATCGAAGCCTTGCGGGCCAAAAATAACGGAGGTGACTCCGTCAGGCGCTTGATGAGGTAGCGCGCCCGGCCCAATTTGTCCGCGGCCGAGGTCATGGAGCCGAGATCGCCTCGGGACTCATTGCGGCCGAGGCCAATTCTAGGTCTTGTGCCTTCTGGTCCTGTTCAGCGAACCAGCTACGCAGCGCGTCGATAATGCGTCCCGATGCCAGGCCATCTCCATACGGATTGTGCGCGCTGGCCATGCGCTGGTACTCGATCGGATCCGAGAGCAAGGACGTCACACCTTCAACGATGCCGGTCTCACAAGCGCCCACTAAGCGAACTGTTCCGGCCGTCACGCCTTCGGGGCGCTCGGTCGTGTCACGCATGACCAAGACAGGCTTGCCGAGTCCCGGTGCCTCTTCTTGCACACCGCCCGAATCGGTCAAAACCATGCGCGCGTGCTGCATCAACGCTACGAAGGGCCTGTACGGCTGCGGCGGAAGCAAGAAGATGTTGTCGTGATGTCCGAGCTTCTCGTGCACCGGCCCTTGAACGCGTGGGTTCAAGTGCACGGGATAGATGAAGCGGTGGTCTGGGAAGCGGTTTGCCAGCTCCGACAGTGCATCGCAAATCTGTTCGAATCCACGACCGTGGTTCTCACGCCTGTGCCCCGTCACCAAGACGTACGGATGCGTGCGCCACTCCGTGCCGAGATGGGGCACGAGTTCTGCATCGATCTGCTGTGCAGTCTCGGGCAGTCGCTGGCGCGCTACTTCGATGTGGAGTGCGTCGATGACTGTGTTCCCGGTAACAGTGATCCGCTCTTCGTCGACACCTTCATCCAATAGATGATCGCGCGACCAACTGGTTGGCGGGAAGTGCAGATCGACGATCGGCGTCACGAGCTTGCGGTTGACCTCTTCAGGAAACGGACTCCAGATGTTTCCGGTGCGCAGGCCGGCTTCTACGTGTCCCACGGGCACCTTGTTGTAGAAGCAAGCTAGTGCGGCCATTAGGACTGTCGTTGTATCCCCTTGAACCAAGGCTATATCGGGGCGAACGACTTCGAACAGCGCATCGATGCGAGTCAACAGACGCGCAGAGAGCTCTGCCAAAGTCTGATCCGGCACCATCACATCCAGTTCGTGATGTACGGGTAGTTCGAAGAGCTCGACGACTTGCTCGAGCATCTCGCGATGCTGTCCGGTCGAAATAACGATCGGATCGAAGTCGTCGGCTGCTTCCAACGCTCGGATGACAGGCGCCATCTTGATTGCTTCCGGGCGCGTACCCAAGAAGACTGCAACTCGTCTCACCATGTATTCGCTCCGCCCCACTCTCGAGGGCTCAGGCTGCTGTTTTGTGCGTAACGCCACAGACGTCGATCACGATCTTCTCCGCCAATTGAACGGGCGTGAACTTGTTGAACTCGCGATGACCGACCAAGAAAACGAAGATGTCGGCCTCTTGTTGCGCTTGCTCGATCGTTGCCATCTCGTAGTCAGATCCCAGATCAACGTTCGGCTCAACAACCAAGATTTTGCCGGCGCCGGTGTTCCTCAGCGTGTCTATGATTTCGAGCGCCGGGCTCTCGCGCATATCATCGATATCTTGTTTATAGGTAGCACCGAAGCAAGCGATGATCGGCTCACGGAAGCGGTTGCCAGCTGTCATGATTCGTCGCACAACCCAGCTCGGCTTGGAGCTATTGACCTCGCGCGCAGTGCGAATCAACTTGGCGCGATCACCGGCCATGTGAACCAGGAACCAGGGATCGACCGCGATGCAGTGACCGCCAACGCCGCAACCCGGCTGCAAAATATTGACGCGCGGGTGGCGATTCGCGATGTCGATCATCTCGCGCACCTCGACCCCAAAGTCGTCACAGATCATGCTCAGCTCGTTTGCGAAGGCAATCTGTACGTCGCGGCTCGAGTTCTCGACTAGCTTGGCCATCTCTGCCGTACGGCAGTGACATGTGATCAGACTGCCGCGCACGAAGGTTGAGAAGAAGCCACGCGCGACATCGGTCGAGGCATCGTCGATTCCACCGATGATGCGGTCGTTCTGCACGACTTCCTCGAGGATGCGACCGGGCAAGACTCGCTCGGGAGCGTGTGCAAAGAAGATCTCGCCGGGCCCGAACTCCGTATTGTCGAGCACCAGGCCAGCGATCATCTCTGTCGTACCTGGAGGGCTCGTACTCTCGAGAATCACGAGATTGCCGGCCTCCAAGAACGGGCAGATGCTGAGGGTTGCATCACGCACATAGTCCAGGTTTGCGCCATTGTTCTCACCCACCGGCGTCGGAACGCACAGCATGAAAACATCGGCCTTGCCAGGTTCAGCGTGCGCTTTCAGCCGTCCACTCTCGATACCCGCTCGAACGAGCATGTCCAAGTCCGGTTCGACGATGTGCGCCCTGCCGGAGTTGATCACGTCGCGGGCTTCGGCATTGATCTCGACGCCGTGCACCGCATGTCCTCGGCTGGCGAGTACGGCGGATGTCGGCAAGCCGATATACCCAAGCCCGACGACGCACACGTTAGCGTGTGCAGTCAGCTTGTTTGTCGTTGTCTCTGTAAGTGCCTGGGTCATCGCTCAATCGTCTCCATCTTCCAATGCCCCATAGGGCTGATAGCTGTAGCTACTTCCGTAGCCATATCCGGAGCCGTAGCCGTAGCTACTGGCAGTGCGTGGTACGTACACGGCGTTCACGATCAGTCCCATCAAGTTCACACCCGCGCGACGCAGGCGGTTGACTGCAGAGGACAAGAGCGAACCGGAGACGCCACCCGAGCGGTACAACAACAGCACCGCGTCTAGCTTGCCTGCGAAGTTCGCCACATCGGCGACGACAACGGCAGGCGGGAGATCGAATACGACCAGGTCGTATTCAGTGAGCAATTTCTCAATGACAGGCAACGCCTTGTCGCCTGCGAGCAGTTCACCTGGGCTCATATCGCAGCGACCTGCAGGCAGGATGTCCACGCCATCGACGCCGGTCGAGTGAATGCCATCGCGCCAATCGTTCTTGTCTTCGAGCACCTCGGCGAAGCCGGGTGAACGGTTGACGTTGAACAGCCTGTGTACTTGGGGTCTACGCAAGTCGCAGTCGACGAGGAGCACCCGGCGTCCCGCCGTGCCAAAGGCCATAGCCAAGTCCGCGTTCGTCACGGTCTTGCCTTCCTTCGGAACGCAGGAAGTCACTCCCAGAGTTCGCAGCGCGTCCTCGCCGGCCATGGCCAAGCGAACACTGGCACGAATCTGTCTATAGGACTCGGCCTGCGCACTGTCCGGACAATCCCGCATCGGCAAGAAGCGCTTGCCATCGCGAGCTTCCTTGATGCGCGTCGCCCCGCGCAGGTAGTCAGGAATCGAGCCTAGAACGGAAAGGCCGGAGACGCGCTCGATCTCTGCCTCGCTGTACAAGGAACCGCGATACGAGCTGTAGAGCAGTGCGAATCCGCAACCCAGGAACAATCCCAGAAAGCTGGCCAGAATCAACTGCGGGATCACGCGCGGAAATTCGCGCGAGCGGGGTGGGACGGCGGGGTCGATCAAGACCGCTGCGGCCGATGTTGCCGCCGCCGTGATGGCCGCCTCCTGCTGACTGGTCAGCAAGAACTCGACGATTTTCGAACGCGCTACGCGCTCACGTAGAGAGTCGGCAAGTGCTAGCTCACTCGCGGGCAGCTCCGATAGTTTCTGTTCGACCTCTTCGCGCGTGCCCACGGATGCGGCGATGCTGTCATCGAGGCCGTTCGCTTGTGCGGACAAGCTCGCTCGGACCCGTTCCCGCAAAGTCTGGACTGCCTTGTCGATTGTTCCGCGTTCGGTCGTCGGCCAACTTTGGATGCTCTCGCCGTAGGTGGCGATCAGTTCTCCGTATCCGGCGATCGAAGTCTGCAACCCAGTCAGGGCTCCAGCGACCTGCTCGGTCAAGCGTGCCAACAGTTCGGTCCGCGCTTGTTCGAGTGAGCGAAGCTTCGGATTCTTCTCCGTCGAGAGTCCGCGCGTACGGCTCAACTCGCCGTCGATCTTCGCGATTTCCGTCAGGTACTCTGCAAAGGGTCCCTCTCCATTGGTCCCGCCGACTTGCGCGATACCGGAGTAGTCACCAGCTTCCAATGCGGCGAAGCCACCCTGAAGACGCTTCTCGTCGGTACGTGCAGCGTCCACGAGCACTTGCAAGCGCAAGCGCTCAGCGGTCAGGAGCTGCTTGTAGCCCTGGACATCACTACGATCGAGCCGCAGAGACTCCGCCTCGAGCTGACCCAACTCCTTGATGTAGGACAACGCAAGCAAATTGGGAATCTGACCTCCGAGACGCGCTAGGGCCTCGAAGTCGCCGTGTTCGAGGTACTCAAGTGCTTCCCGAATCACGCGCAATGCGAGCTCGTCTTGAGTGCGCCGCAGTTCGATGGCCGAGATCTGTTCGATCAACGCCTCTGCGGAGACGGACAGGGCGATCGTCTCGGGATGCTCGGTCTGCAGCGCGACGACTTTCTCTTCAGCCGCATCGAGCGCTTCGATTTGCTTTTGCAGCTGAGAGTCAATGAAGCGAACCGTCTGGGTCGCCTTCTGGCGCCCGATACCGACGTTACGCCGAATGTAGTTCTTGCACAGCGCGTTCGCCGTCTCTGCCGCGCGACTAGGATCCGCGTCGTTGACGTAGACGTAGACGACGTTGGTCTTGCGACCGGATTCGACGGCCTGGACGTTGTTCATCAGGTCACGAACCGCGTTCTCGCGCATGTCGTAACTGACGCCGTAGCTCTGACCCACGAACTCACCGGCCGCATGTAAACGCAAGCGCCAGCCTTCGTGATCGATGGTCATATCCGGTGCGTAGTCATAGCTGACTCCGTCCGAAACACCGCTGAGCAGACGACTCTCGAGTCCCACCTCGACGCGCGTCTTGCCGTTCTCCTCGAAGAAGGAGATTGCCAAGCTGCCCGGCCGCGGATCCTCGATGGCGCCAATCGGATCCATCTGGGCGTAGAGCCGGTGCTGGTCGAGTTCGCCGCCCGTCAGCCGCCGGTGAATGCCCGCGGACGGCCGCAAGTCGTGACGGTGCACTTGAATATTGAGCCCAAGACGCTCCATCGCTGAAGGATCGCCCTGCGCTTGGGACATGTCATTCGTCACAGCAAAGGGGTCGAAGTCTGCCTCTGTAACGGAGAAGATTTCGTTCTTTGGATTCCAACGGTCAGGCCGAGCTGCCGTCACCGCCGCGAGTGAACGCGACGTGAGCAGCGCGATCTCTGCCGCGGCGGCAGGATCGGCGGTCAGGCTAGCGAGCTCAGAGAGCACTCCGCCGACAGCCTCGTCCTTCTCGAGTAGCAGCGTTGCGCGCGCCCGATAACTAGGCGTACGCGTGCTGACCCACGCGAAGGTGCTGGCCACGACGAGGAAGGTGATCGTGGCGATCAAACCCTTGTTCCGCATCAGGATCACTAGGTAATCCTGAAGACGGACTGTGCTCTCCTGAACGGGAGCATCTCCGTATCCCGAGCTGGGCGAGCTCGCAGATCTGACCGATGAGCGTGTGCTGATCATGAAGCCGCGACTTATTAGAAGCGTTGAGCGACGAGCGCGAGGGAAGTGGCTTGGCTGAGGGAAAAGCCAACGCCTTGTAGGTACGGCAAGTACTTTTCACTGAACCGACCGACGCCCGACTTCGAAACGAAGATCACGTCGTCCGGTTGAATCTGAACCAGTCCGTCAGGACCAGGCGTGCGAACGTTGAAGGGGATCACTTCGATGTCCCCTTCCCCATGAGCGCGGAGAATCACCACCAGTTCGCGGTTTCCTCCTGCTCGGATTCCTTTGCCCATCGACACGGCCTCGAGCGCATTCAGCGGACGATCCATCACGAAGGGACCGGGTTGTTCAAAGTCGCCCAGCAAGTGGAAGCTGCGCGAGGAGTATTCCGACACCCAAAGCGTCACCGAAGGCTCGACCAGGTAGGTCGCCAATCCAGCTTCGATCGCGTCCCGGACTTGCTCCGAAGACTTGCCTTCGACGGCGACTGCGCCGAGCAGCGGAACGCTGAGGGTCCCCGCCGGCGAGACCGTGACGCCCGCCTCAGGCGTTGTGAAGTCGCCATGTCCGTACACCGCAAGGTGGACGCGATCCCCGGGACCGAGCTTGAAGATGCTCCAATCGGCCACGTTGCTGCGGGTATCGATGTCCGTGGTCGACTCGGGCAGGGGCACTGCTGCGCAAGCTGCCAGGAGGACGAGCGTGCAACTCAGCGCGGATGAGATGAGAGTCCGTTGGTTCACGTGTGGGTGCAAAATGGGGGAATCCGAACGCATGCAAATCATTCACTGATGCTCGCGAACGAGGAAAGCAACGGGCGCCAAGACAGATGGATGCGCATTGACGAGGGTCGGGATCCCACGGCAAGGCACCTTGGGCCGCCACTCGGGGCTCTCCATTCGTTAGTCTTTTGCATCATGGCGACCTGGGTTATCGGTGACATTCACGGCTGTGCTGAGGAGCTCGATGAGCTCATCGGACAGCTTTCCCTGAATTCGGAAGACTGCCTGATCTCGGTCGGCGATCTGTTCCATCGCGGGCCCGACCCAACTGGAGTCATGGATGTATTCAGCGCGGCTGGGGGTGAGTTCATCCTTGGGAATCACGAGCTGCGCGTGCTGCAACGCTTTGGTCTGGATCCCAAGCTTGCTGACGCGTCCGATCGTCCTGCGCTGCGAGAGGAGTTCCCCAAGATCGAGGAGGAAGACCTCGCGGGTGATGGCAAGCGGCGCTGCCCAATTCCCGAAGACCGCCGAGTCGATTTCCTGCGCTTCTTGCAGGGCCACTCCGGCTTCTTTCTGGAGAACACGCAGATCCCCGGCGCTGGCCCAACCCGTGATGGCAGGCCGTGGTGTGTGGTGCACGCCGGGCTCGTCCCGGGCAAAGCTCCACAGGATTCGAAGCCCGAGGAACTGGTCAGCATGCGTCGGCTCTCCATGCGCGGGGGTCCGTATTGGTACGAGGTTTACAGCGGTTCGATCCTGGTATTGTTCGGACATACGCCTTCGAAGACCGTCCGTGCGCGGCACACGGGCGGCCGTCTGACATCACTTGGCGTGGATACGGGTTGCGTCTATGGAGGCGAGCTAACCGCCTACTGCCCTGAGACGGAAGACATCGTCAAGGTCATGGCCAAGCAGAAGTACGCAAGCAAGTAGCCACGACTCAACCCGCGCGCCGGGCAGCGGGCTGGAGAGTCTCAGCGTGTTCGATCTCGGGAGCGCGCTCGCTCTCGACTTCCAATGCGATGTCACCTTCGCCTCCTGCGCCAGCTGTCTCGAGCAAGAGATCGAGGTAGCGGGATGCGAGGCCATCGAGCCCAAACTGATCGACGACGCGGCGCCGGCCTTCGTCACCGAGCGCGGCTGCCCGCTCAGGCTTCGCCATCAGCTCCTGTGCAGCTGCCACCAAGCCTTCGGCACTCTCAGGCTCGAAAGCGACGCCACAAGCCAAGCGGTCGACGATGCGCTGCGCCTCCCCTCGCACGCCGAGCAAGATCGGCCGGCTCGTTGCGGCCGCTTCGAAGATCTTACTGGGCAGGACCGTGCGGAAAGTCGGCTTGTCGCGCAGGTGAATGCAGCAAGCATCCAAGCTCGCGAGCCAGTTGGGCATCTCTTGCTTGGGTCTACGTCCGATGAACGTCAGTGGCAGGCTGTCATCGCCCTCGACCTGCGAGCGAAGATCAGAGAGGCAAGCTCCGTCCCCCACCACGACAAAGCGCAGCCTTTGGAGCCCACGATCGCGTGCCAAACGCGCAGCATCCACTAGGACTTCGAGGCCGTGCGCCATGCCGACAGTGCCGACGTAGCCGACCAGGAAGTCCGTTTCTGTCGCACCAGCCTGCGCGCGCAAGCGTGCGTCAGCGGGGCGCGGCCAAAAGAGCGCGTCTTCGACTCCATTGGTGATCACCGCGATGCGCTCAGCGGGTACACCGCGTTCGAGCAGCTTCTGCTGATATCCATCACCGACCGTAACGATCTTGGTCGCGGCGGCATACATACGCCGCTCGAGCCAGGCCAGGTAGCGCATCGCGGTCGAACGAATCCAACCACCGCTTCCCAAGGCCCCCACCGCATCAATCGATTCGGGCCAGATGTCGCGAATCTCGAGCACCAAGGGTCGGCGCTTCGCTCGAGCAGCCCACACGCCAGCCCAGCCGCAGAAGAACTGAGGGCTAGTTGCGATAACGAGATCACACTTGGGCAAGCGCCATGCGCGCCAAGCGCTGGTCAGACAGAAGCTCATGTAGTTCAGGATGCGGCCCAAGCTGCCGCGGTTGGCGGCTAGCCAGGTCCAAACGCGGACGACGCGCACCCCATCGAGCTGCTCTTCCTGCAACCACCTATTGCGGTAGCCTTGGTAGGGAATGCCATCGGGCACATTCGGCACGCAAGTCACAACGGTGACCTCGTGCCCGGCGGCGGCCCATCGCCCGCACATCGATGAAACGCGAGACGCAGGCGCATTGCCTTCAGGCGGGAAGTAGTGCGTAAGGAACAGGATCTTCATCGATGCATGCGTGCGAGCGCACAGAGCACTGGATTAGGACTGGGACTCACAACGCAGCCGTGCTTGCAGCGAATCCAACATCGCTGCTGACTTGCTTGAGCGGTTTGATCCTCGCGACACGAGCAGCGTCCACTCCGTCGCTGGCTCATCGCGACCGGACGAGAAGCTCTGGTACAGTCGGTGGGCTTGTGCTTCGACGCCAAAGTGTGGAAACCAGCGCGTCTCTTCGAACTCGATCGGAGACGAGGCGCACACCAAGACCTCTGTACCTTCGTGACTGAACCGCAGACTCTTCGAGTCGATGCGATCCAGCTCCCATGTGCCGTCGATGATCAGTTGACTGATGCAAGGCAAACGCTTTGGCGAGGTCACACTGTCGCGAAGCTCGAGCATGCCCGACGGATCCCAACGCAGCTCGCGTCGCGCGACGGGTCGCCCGGACAAATGGGTGTAACCGTTGTGACTCGCGCGCAGCAAATGAATGCCGCCCTTGTCTTGATGGTGCTCGTCCAGCACGGCACGCCCACGTCTCCCGACACGGAAGGAACCCCACAACTCGAGCGGCTCTTCGCCATCGACAATGATCGTGCTGTGAGCCTTTGCGCTGCGGGCAAACTGCCGGTCCGCAGTCTCGTCATACTCTTTGTTCCCGCCGTCGACGATCAGACGCTGGGCGCCGGCACTGAACTCGACCGACAAGAAGTCGGCGTGGGCATGACCGGGTTGATAGGCAGGCCCAATGTCGCCAAAGTCCATAAACACGGCGTCACCATCCACCGTGCAAGCGGCGAAGTAGCCGGCATCTTGCAGCACGGTTCCTGCGGCGGCAGTCAGTTGAGCGGGTTCCTTCAAAGCGCCGATCTCGTGCAGCCAATCGAGCAACTTCGATGTCTGGGGGTAGACACCCAGCGCGGAATCGTTGAAGAGTGCTATGCCACCATCTGGATGAGTCATGACCTCGAGTGCCGAGGCCATCTTGCGAATCCGATGCGTGCAGATACCTGCCAGCTCCTCGTCTCCGGTGTTCCAGAGCAGGCCCAGCGTGTACAGAATCCGCGCTTGATACATCGGGCTGCGCTCATAGTGCATCCCATCCCCAAGCACCTGCTCACGCAACTCGGAACGCAGTAGGCGGAAACCCTCGGCGCGCCATTGCTCCGCGTCTGCACCCTCAAAGGTCGCACCCGCAAAGGAAAGCGCGACCGCATTTTCGAGCAAGTGGTTGGCCATCAAGTGAAACTCGAGCCGACGCATCAGCTGGCTGGCCATGCGGCGCACTTCGAGCCACAGTCTCGCCTCGAAACGAGGGGCGGCCTGCGTCTGCTCTCGCCATCGGCCCCAGAACAAGGCCACCCAGTTCACCATGCGCAGACTGAGCGGATAGGGCTCCCAGCCTTCGGCATGCTTCACTCGGTTTTGATGCTCGATGTAGTCGAGCACGACCTCGCGCGCTTCTTCGAACTCGAGATCGAACAAGAAGGAATGGTAGTGCAGATTATAGCGCCACAATCTGGGGGCGTCGGTCGCATCCCAGTCCGGCGGAAAGCTACTTCTGCGTTCGATCCCAACGAAGCTCAGCCTGCCTGCGAGAAGGTCGGCTTCGGAACGCGACTCCGCGTCAGGATGCAGCCAGTCGCCAACCGCCTTGAGCCGTGTCTTGGGCCTGGCTTCGTCTACAGGAAGCCTGTCGGACGCAGCTGCCGGCCCCATGCTTGCGGGCACGAGACGCAACGCCAGCTGCCCGAAGACTTGCCGCGCCCGCAGGTGCCGTAGCGTGCGTAGGAGTCGAAATAGGTGCATCCCAGGGGAAGGATCAGGCGACCTTCTCGGTCGCGTTGGCTTTCTTGGTCAATTCGAACAGCAACACAGAGCGCGCAAATGCCAAGTGCTCAGTGCTGTTGACAATCTTTTCGTACAGGGCGCCTACCAGGTACGAGAGGAAGAAGATGCGCAGGTATTCGGGTCGCCCCTCGATACGGCGAATTCGATCGACTTCGAATCCGTGTTTCGCCGCGAAGCTGTGTACACGTCGGGCCGAGTTGACGCGATAGCGCGTCGGAAAGGTGTCACCTTTGGGGCGCCCGCGCAGCTTATTATAGAAGGTGTGAAACCACTGCGGCGTGAAGCGCGCGATCAGCGGCATGTAGTGGAAAGCATTCGTCGTCTTGGCGATGAACTGTCCACCTGGCTTAAGCACGCGACGCACTTCCGCGAAGGTTTTATCAGGCTCGTCAACGTGCTCCAGCACGTTGTCGCTGTAGACCAGGTCGAAGCTACTATCGGGATAGTCGATCAGGCCCGTATCCAGATCGAGCACGCGGAACTCGTCTAGGAAGGGGTTCTTTTCAATCTCCGTGTCCGGGTCGACGCCAGCGATGAACTTGGCATTGCCGCGGAAGTCGAGCTGCTGCACGTAGCCGCGCCCCGCTCCGTAGTCGCAGCAGTGAAAATCGGGCTCCATCGCATCGAGAATCGTCGAACGCAGGATGTCGTCATCCCAGTTACCTTCGAACTCGCCATAGACCTTCTCGTCAAGCAGCTGTGTCAGTGCGCTCATCGCTTGCCCCCTCTGAGTCTTCGAACACGCGAACGTTGCAACCGGTTTGCAGGCTCTTTAGTGCGGCCAGGCAGGTGCGCTGGGTCGCAACCATCTCTTCCCATGAAATCGGCCACTCGCCGCCCTCGCGGCAGACATTGACGAAGGCCGTCAACTCTTCGGCGAAGCCCTTGGCCTGTTTGCCCTTGACGCCTTTGGCGCCCTTGCCGCCACCGTAAAATTCAGTAGTGCGGTAATTGTCGAGGACGGCGCTGGTTCCGTCCGCGAAGACCTCACACCTCTCCTTGGGCAGATTGGCGTGGCCCTCGGCCAAGTATTGAATCGTCGCCAAAGAACCGTCGCGATACTGGATCGTGATCACGACCGAGTCTTTGGCCACTACATCGCGGCGATCAGAGCCAATGCAATTCGCGTAGACGAGTACAGGATCGGAACCGATCAGGTAGCTGCACAAGTCGACGAAGTGGCAGCCTTCGCCCAAGATGCGACCGCCGCCAATCTTGGGATCCTGAACCCAGTGATCGGGCGGAATGCGCCCGGCGTTCACGCGATAGTTCACGACCATCGGCGTACGCCGCTCTTCGAATGCGGACCTAATCGCACGTGCGTGCGGCGAGAAGCGCCTGTTGAATCCGACCATCAAGCAGGGGGCATGCCCGGCCGATCGCGCCTCCCTGAACGCATCTTCGTACCTATCTAGATCGGCTGCCTCTAAACACAACGGCTTCTCGACGAAGACGTGCTTGCCGGCTCGCAAGGCTTGGCACGCGAGGCCCGCGTGACTCGCGTGTGTCGTCGCGATGAAAACGGCCTGCGTGTTCTTTGAACCGAGAACTTCGGACATGTCCGTCGTTGCCGACTTGAAACCATGCCGCTCCGCGGTCTGTCCGGCTGTCTTCCCAGTCGTAGTGCACACGGCATCCAATTGAACGGACTTGATTTTTGTGAGCTCGGGCAGGAGTACGCCACGCGCAAAGCCGCCGGCTCCGACGAAACTGACGCCCAATGAGCCCGAACCACTACCGCTCGTGCTCGTCTGCACTTTTTTGCGGATCGTCCGATCCATAGGCGCGTCATCCGGATACTCGAGGACAATCCCCAAGTACTTGCGCGGCATCTTGCTCGTCTCCGGCAGGCTGCCGCTCAATAGCTCATAGGCTGCGAGAGCATCATCGAAGGGAATGTTGTGGGTCACGAGGCGTGATGGAGTGACCTTGCCTTGCTGCACCAAGTACAAGAAGCTCTCCATGTTGCGCTGCTCAGTGAAGCGAACATAAGAGAAGGGATAGTCACGCCCACCCTCTTCATAGTCGCTGTCATAGCGACCCGGGCCGTAGGACATCGACAACTTCAGGTCGAGTTCCTTGCGATAGAAGCTCTCGCGCGGGACATCCATACCGACCAGCCCGACAACGACGACGCGACCCTTCAAGCGCGACATCTCTGCCGCCATCTCGATCGGTTGATTGCTCGGCGTGGCAGCCGCGATGATCACAGCATCCGCGCCGCGACCATCGGTGAAGGCTTCACACGCGCGCTCGGCATCGCCGCAGACGGCGACATCCGCGCCGAGCTGTTTGACCAAGTCGATCTTCTCGGGATCGATGTCGACACCCATGACCGCGCAGCCGTTGGCCTTCAGGATCTGAACAGTCAACAAGCCGAGTAGGCCGAGGCCGATTACGACGACACGCTCTCCGATGCGCGGATCGGCTTGCCTGACGCCCTGTAGGGCAATGGCTCCTAGTGTCGCGAAGGATGCGTCAGCATCCGACACGCCATCGGGAATCTTTGCGCACAAGTTCTCGGGGATAAAATTGAACTCAGCGTGACTCGCATAGCCGGCTCCAGCGACGGCAACGCGATCGCCAACCTTGAAACCTTGCGTTTCGCTGCCCGCTTCGACAATCACACCGGCCGCCGAGTAACCCAAGCTGATAGGTTCGTCTAGCTTGGCGAAGACCTTCTCGAGCGTCGGCTGCAAGCCGTCGGTCTTGATGCGTTTCAAGACTTGCTTGACCATATCGGGTCGCGCACGTGCCTTGCCGATGAGGCTCTTCTTGGCCATTGTGACAGCCATGCGCTCCGTTCCTGCGGACACAAGGCTGTTGCGCGTGCGCACCAACAGGCCACCTTTTTTGCAGGCTGCCGTAGGCACTTCGGCCAACCAGAGCTCGCCCGATCGGTATGACTGAAGAATCTGTCTCATGATGCCACTGCGCTCAGTTCTCGCGACAAGGTGATGGACTGCCCACTCTCAAGGGCGTCCTTGGTAGCCAAGAAGAGTTCTGCCGTATCGCAGATGTACTCGAGGGTTTCGCCTGCCTCATCACCGCCTTTTTTGCTCATGCGGTAGCTGGCAAGGATTGAATCAGCGTGCCCTTGGTCGTTGAACCACGGGCTGCGCTTGATGCGATGTTCGTTGTGCTCGATCGTCATCGTGCGGAAGTCGTCAAGCGAAATCAGCACGTCGCCGCGCTGCGCGGCGAAACGTTCGCGGACTCCGGAGAAGCTGTGCCCCTTCGCCGTGAAGGTGATGGTCGCGATGGTCTCATCGCCAAAGCAGTAGGTGACCGCCATGTCACAGTCGGACTTTGATGCGCGGGTCGGCGTGATGCGAATCGGATAGCGATCCCCTCTGTCGACCATACGCAACACAAAGTCGGTCCAGTGGCACAGGTTACCCAAGATGCGACCGCCTTCGCCTTTGCGGTGGTACCAGTGGTCCGCGTCGATCGGATGACCAACGACGAACCAGTTCATCATCGATGGACCGGTCTGCGAGGCCATGGCTTTGGCAACTTCACGCCCCATCGAACTATGCGGTCTGTTGAAACCGATGCGAATGCGTGCGGGCTGACGCTCCGCAGCTGCGCGCAGGCGATCGAGTTGAGCTCGACTCGCCACATGCGGCTTTTCGATATGGACAGCCTTGCCGGCCTCGATTGCAGCAATCGCGTACTCGGCATGGGTCGCGTGGTTAGAGGCAACATAGACCAAATCGATTTCTGGATCGGCCATGATCTCATCCGCGTCCGACGTGTAGTAATCCAGGCCGTACTGCTCGTACAGCGACGCTGCCCGTTCGAGGCTCGTGTCCATGCATGCGCGGATGCAGTGGCCGTGTTTCTTCTTCAAGTAGAACGCGATGTTGCTAAACGCGAAGTTCCCACAGCCGATCAAGGCGACATGCTTGCCGGTCGCCTTGCGCGTCTGCATGGCCGGTAACTGCTCGTACTCACGAGCCATATGGTATTGACCACGAATCTTGACCAGCGTTCGCGAAGCGCCATGCAATTTCAGGTAGCGCAACACCTTGCGCACCCGGAAGCTGATGCTCGTCTTTGTGTAATCAATCGTCATCGCAGTTCTACGCCCGCCGACTTATGGCGACAGGTTCGAGGTCCTCCACTTCGATGGTCGGAGTCTGTTGCTGAGTGACTCCGGCCGCGGCATACAAGCTCACGGAAGACTCAAGAATGATCTCCCACGCGTACTGTTCTTCGTACAGATCGCGCGCTCGCCGGCACATGGCCTCGTAGCGCACTTGGTTGTCTCGCAGCTCGGCCAGCTTTGGGCCTAAGGTCGTCGCTTCCGCATACGGCACGATCACCGCGCAATCATGCTTCTCCAGCAAGGCTGCGATCTCTTGTTCCGCATTCACAATCAACGGCCGCCCGACAGCCAGTGCCTCGGCGATCTTGTTGGAAGCTGCGAAGCAGTTGATCGGGCGAACCGGGTCATAGAGCGCAGCAACGAAATCACAGGACTCGGTCTCGGTGATCACGAGCTCGTTCTTCAGGTAGCCGCGATAGTCGACGCGCGTCGAAGAAGCGCTCTCCTCGACCAAGGCCGCGTCGCCCTCGCCCGCTAAGATCAAGTGGCAAGCCTCGTGCTTGCCGACCATTTCAGTCAGCGGACGGATGCCTCGGCCAATGTCGATCCAACCGGCGAACAACACGTTGACTCGACTCTCGTCCGCGCGTGCCGTCGGAGGCCTGAAGCCCGGATCGAAAGGGGCGTTCTTGACCACATGAACGTTCGAGCGGCACCAGCTCGGAAGAGCCGTGCGACGGAATGGTTCGGGCACGACGGTGGCCGTGGCGCTCCACGCGGCCAAGCCCTCGAGCATATTCAACACGGCGGCCGCGCTGGCCGGGCATTGATAGCGCTGGGACAGGTTGTCGTGGATGTTGTAAATCAGAGGCGTGCGCGTCAGGGCGGTATAGATGCGCGCAGGCCAGAAGACCTCGAAGTCCGACACGTGGACGACCGCGGGTCGGCAGCTGAGCAGCTTGGCGAACAGCGCCCAGCCGTAGACGAAAACGGACCAGACGTACAAGAGCGCCTTGGTGCCGTTGACGAGTGGAAAGAATGGCCCGATGCGGTGCACTTCCCAACCGTCCCACTGATCCTTAGCGGGCAGCCCAGCTTCGCGGTGGGCACCCACGAAAAGCGGCCGCAACCCCAGCTCACGCGCGACATGCATCATGCGTAAGACTCTGGGAATAGGGCGGTTACAGAGACGCACGAAAAGGGCATCGTGTCTCGTCATTGGAGGTCTCTCACAACAGCTTCTAGGTCGAATTCCTGCTCCGCCGGTGGACCTGCGTTCGGGGCCGAGAGAGCTAGAAGCCTGATCGGCCGGATCGGGGAGGAGCTTGGGGGCGCCCGAATAGGAAGAATGCTCCTTCTTGCATATGAGAACCGGCCTAGGGCTGATTCCTCAGCCCCTTCCCCGCAGGACGCTCAAGGCGAGAGACCAGTGCCACCTCAATCCCAATTGGGGGGCCCAAGTTAGACTCTCAGATTGCAGAGACGGGACTCTGTGCTCTGGCGCCTCCCCAGCACTGATCGAGAAGCTATCTAGCTCAGCCGATCGGAAGCTGGCAGCTGCAGCTCGCAAGAAGCATCGGCCGACAGCCCCTGCGCCGCGATCAAGTCACACAGCGCGCGTTCCAGAGTTCGAGAAGGCTGATAGCCCAGCACGCGCACGGCTCGACTGATGTCCGCCAAGCTGTGTGCCACGTCGCCAGCCCGTGACGGGCCGAACTCTGGCCGCAGATCAGCAGTCGTGCCAGTCGCGACGCGCACTCCATCCCACAACATGCGAGCCAGCTCTGACAGGCTTGTCTTGCGACCCGAAGCCACATTGAACACGCCGCATGCAGCACGGCAGCGAGCAGCCAAGATGCCTGCTTGCACGACATCCTCGACCGGCGTGAAGTCGCGTGAGTTGGAACCATCACCGTGAACATGGGGACGCTCACCGCGCAGCATGCCCCTCAACCAGCGCGGAACGACGGCCGCATACGCGCCATCGCCTCGTTGGCGCGGTCCGATGACATTGAAGTAGCGCAAACCTACCGTCTCAAGGCCCGTCGCAGCCTGAGCTTCTTGCGCGAGTTCTTCGACCAGGCGTTTGCTCTCTGCGTATGGAGACAGAGGTTTGCCCGTCCGCTCTTCGACCTTCGGAAGATCGGGATTATCGCCATAGACCGAGGAGGAAGAGGCGTAGACGAAGCGCTCGACTCCAGCAGCTCCGGCCTCTGCCAGAAGTGTCCGCGTACCCTCGACATTGACTGCGTGCGTGCGTTCGGGGTCAGCAAAAGAGCGCGGGACGGAACCCAAAGCCGCTTGATGCGAGACCAGATCGACCTGCCTGCATGCCCGGCGACATGCATCCGGGTCGCGCAAATCGCCTTCGATTAGGCGAAGCCTGCCACGTGCTTCTGCAGTGATCGATTCGCGCACCTGATCGAGGTTGCTGCGAAAGCCGGTAGAAAAATCGTCGAGACAGGTGACGTGCTGACCGAGCACCAACAGCCGCTGCGTAATGTGCGAACCGATGAAGCCTGCAGCTCCGGAAACGAGCCAACGCATCGGCTGTGCGACGAGTTCCCGGCAGCGCTCGGCATAGGCCTGTGAGCCGACCGCCGCGGCCTCATCATGCTCGATAGCCCCATCCTCGTGCGTTTCGTCTTTCATCCAGCGCTTCGTCATCGGCTCAGCCTCACAGCCGGCGGATCCCAGGCGACCCGCCGCCCCTTCCCGAGCGAACTCATGGGTTGCATTCCCCACTTCTCACGTCCGCAGCATCGATCAATAGACGGCAAGGGCGCGCTCGAATTCCCAGATTATGTCCCCCATCGCGCCTTGAATGCGAACCCAGGCCGCAGATGTTGGCGAATAGAAAAAGGGCACTTCATTGCACACCGAGCTGTCAAGCCGGGGCGGCGGCACTGGCGATTAAGGGCCCGGAGAACCCATGCACATACCAACCCTCAAGCCTTCGGCTACTCACTATATCAGCGGCACCTCCGAATCGCCCCAGACTGCGGAGCCCACTCCTCAGGAGGCGGTCGAGAGAACCGCTCTTTCGATCCTGGCAGAGTACCAGGCACGCGTCGACTGGGTGGCCCTGACGCCGCGCAGCACCTACGCGCGTATCGGCCAACGAGTGCTGGAGCTGTGTGTCTTGACGCTGGCCGCTCCGATCGCATTGCCAATCGGCGCATTAGTGTGGATCGCAAACTCGATCGGCTCCAGGAGCCTGCGCGACGCCTTCTTCGTCCAACCTCGAATCGGTCATCGAGGCCGCGTCTTTAGTATCCTCAAGTTCCGCACCATGAGCCCGGCTCCGGCCAGCGATATGGACTCGTGGTCAACCGGAGGAGATCAGATGCGAGTCACCCGCTTCGGTCGCCTGTTACGCAACTCCCACTTGGACGAGCTGCCGCAGTTGATCAACGTGCTGCGTGGCGAAATGCACTTGATCGGCCCGCGACCTGAAATGGTCGAAGTCGAAGCTTGGGCCTGCGAGAAGGTCGCGGGCTTCTCGGAGCGATTGGCGATTCGCCCAGGCATCACGGGCTACGCACAAATCACGCAGGGCTACACCGGCCGTGATGTCGGGTGCTACGAGAAGAAGCTCCAGCTTTGCCGCGAGTACCAGAACCGTATCTCACTGAAGACCGACCTTGGACTGGTTCTGGGTACGGTTGTTTGGATGTTGCGGGGGCGGGGATGGAAATGGAAGGGAGGGGGCGATTCGGGAAGACCCGAATCCATGGTTGGTGGTTCGACGGCGGGCGCCGTCGAGACGGGCGCTAAGGGGAAACGCGTGGCCTGAGGTTCGGGTGGTTCAGGTGAGGCGTTTGCTCGTTTCGGCCAGAGGGGTTGGCGGCGGGTGGCGTAGTGCTGGCTGTTGGAAAGGTGCTGTTAGACGAGCCATTCGCGGGCGGGGTCGCGGAGGGCTAGGACTGGGGTCTTTGAGGATTTGAGGACTCCGTAGGCTACGTTGCCGAGGACTACGGCGGACAGGCCGGTGCGGCCGTGGGAGCCTAGGACTATTAGGTCGTGGTCCTTTGATTGGTTGAGGATTAGGGGCGTTGGTTTGCCGGATTGGAAAATGGACTCGTGTTGGATGCCATTCCAATCGACCGCGTCCATTGCGCTTAAGAAGGCGCGGCGGGCTCCTTCTTGAACTTCGCTCTCGTTGTAGGCTGGCCCACCGACTGGGTATCCGCTGATGTCGGGTGCGTAGGCGAAGTCGGGAGGCTCGAAGGCGTGTAGGACGGTTAGTGATGCGCCCATGTCTTTGGCGAGGACTTTGGCCACTGCGAGGGAGGCCATGCTCTGCGGGGATAGATCGATAGGGGCTAGGATGCGGCGGATTGGGGTGCAGGGGCCAGGTTGAACCCAGACGCCGCCGGGTGCGTGGGCAAGCACGGCGCGTGCGGTGCCGCCGAAATCGAACATGCCGGTTGGATTGTGCGGGCCCAGGAAGATCACGTCTGCGTCTATGTCGCGTGCACGATCCAGCAAGAGGCGGCCATGCGGTCCGGGGCCGACCGTCAGCACATCCTCCATTGACGAACATTTGAACTCGAGTTCGTCGAAGATCGCACGCGTCTTCTGTTCCAGGTGCTGCCAGGTGCGGTTCATGATCTCGGCGTTCATCGAGGCCACATTCACCGGATCCCCGGCCACGCATTCGGGCGGTGGGATGTTGACTCCATGGATCAGTTCGATGCGAGCCGAGTTGCGCTTGGCGAAGCCGAGTGCGACGCGAAGCGCTTCGTTACTGCGGCCTTCGAGGTCGCAACCGACAACCAGCTTCTTGAATGGGAAGGATTCCATTGGAGGGGGGAGAGAGAATGCGAGGTGTCTGGGACCGGGAGTTGGGATTACTCGGTCGCGTTGAGGGCTTGGCGGATGGAGGGGAGGTTGGCAGAGACGAGGATTGTGCGGGGGGGGGCGCCTTTGGATTCGGCGTCGGTGATGGACTCAAGGGTTGCTTCCGTGTCTTTTAGGAGGTGGCCTGTTAGCAGGCAGACGACGTTGGCATTCTTGTGGATGGTACCGTTTTGGACAAGTTTGCGCGCGCCGGCGATGGAGGCGCAACTGGCTGGTTCGGCGCCTAGGCCGGCGGTGTCGACGATGGTTTTGGCCGCGAAGATTTCTTCGTCATCGACGCTGGTGACGGTGCCGTTGGTTTCTTGGATGGCGCGGACGGCGCGGGCGTAGGAGACGGGAGCGCCGATGCGGATTGCTGTGGCGCGGGTTTTGGCGGTTTGTGGGCGGAGGCTGTGGAAGCCTCGGGTAAAGGCGTCGGCGAAGGGGGATGCTCCGGCGGCCTGCACGGCGGCCAAGCGGGGTTTGGGTCCCCCACTGCCAGCAGCGGATAGTTCGCGCAGGAGCTTGCCGAAGGCGGCGCAGTTGCCGAGGTTGCCGGCAGGGAACACGAACCAGTCGGGTGGGTCGCCTTGCATGGCTTCCAAGATCTCAAGCAAGATCGTCTTCTGGCCTTCGAGGCGGAAGGGGTTCAGCGAGTTCATCAAACCCAGTTCGCCTTCGAGGGCTAGCTCACGAACCAGACTCATTGCTTGGTCGAAGTCCCCCTGTACGCGCAGAGTGCGCGCGCCATGTGCCATCGCTTGACTCATCTTACCGAGTGCGACCGCGCCATCAGGGACCAACACGACGGCATCCATTCCTGCGGCCGCGGCATAGGCTGCCATGCTCGCCGACGTATTGCCCGTTGAAGCGCAGGCGACGCGCACGTGGCCATGGGCGCGTGCGCGACTGATCGCAACGGTCATGCCTCGATCCTTGAAGGACCCTGTTGGGTTGCGACCCTCGTGTTTGATCCTGAGCCGTTGCAGCCCGATGTATCGCGCAATCTGATCAGAGTGATGCAGCGGTGTCCTGCCCTCGATCAAACTGACTCTTTGATCGACAGCAAGATCGGGGTCTACCCAATCAGCGAAGCGCCAAACACCGCTATCGCAGAAAGTGCTCGGCGTCAGAGTGGTTGGCACCGAATCGTGCTGAACTTCTAATAGCTGACCACATGGGCAGACGTGCTGCGTGTGATCGAGCGCGAAGTCGGCTTCGCAGTCCGGACATAGCAGGCGCATCAAGAGGACTTTCCTCGCGAGCCATTCGCCGGCCCGGCTGGCTGCGCTCGCTCAGCTGCCGCGGTTCCAGCGTGCGACTTCATCCAAGCGCTTAGCTACGTAGGTATTGAGCAGTTCCTGGTCGGCCGCCGCATTGTCGTTGGCCGACCAATCGATCTCGGCTCCGAACACGACTTTGCCGGTTCGCTCGACGCGGTGCACGATGCGTGCTTCGAAACCGACTGGAGCTTCGCCCTTCTTGAGCGTGACCTGAACACCGACAGTCTCAACGCCCTCAATGAGGCTGGCTGCTTCGCCCTCACATGTGGCCGACATCCCGCTGGTCGAGACATCACGCAGATGCGCTCGATGCTCGGCATCGCCAGCCTGCAGTATGATAGGGACCCGGCGATCCAGAGGAGGCAAGGCGCGTTGCACCTTGCGCCGATTGAGAGCTTGGAACCAGAACCCATCCAAGCCGTCAAAGAGTTCGCCCAGGTTCGAAAACGACAGGCCGTAGCGATGTTCCTCGCCCTCGCCGAACGCGCTGACGATGCGAGCTTGAAGTCGCACTTCGCGCTCGGACTTGAGCGAGCTAAAGTTGAGACTCAACTCCGAGTCGACCTCCAACTTGGGATCGGGCAATGGATTGAACGTAATCGCAGCACCACCGGCAGACAGATCGATCAACTTAACGACCATTGCCGAGCCATCTGGCAAGTGGACCTTGGCTCCGATCGCATGCTTCTTGTCCGGCATCGCTCGGTAGTGAGCGCGCAGATCTTGCTTGGCGGGTTTGGGCTTACGGCGGAAGAACTTCAAGGGCCACTTATGGGAGCTGTCTGAGAGCAATTTGTCAAAGTATGCCTGGGCAGGCTTTGCATTCGCCGCGAGAAATTGCGAATCCCTGGTCATCTCGATGCACATTCCGGGCTTTTGGAAAGCCGCTTGCGAACGGATGAAGGATCCGCCGCCCCACGTCCGCTAGAATCCTGATCGACCTCAATTCCGGCCTTAACCCAGCCCTCAGGCGCGGCCAGGCCAGGGAGTGAAGACAGCAAATGCGCAACGGCGAAATTCATCGGGACAGTCCGACGACAGAGGCTGGTGAAACCCAGCTGACAGCATGATCGCGATCATTACGCTCATCAGCGTGCTCACGTTCTCGTTGATCGTGATTCGCATCGCGACGATCTCTCTGACCTACACAGGTCTGTCGCGAGACTCAGCACACTTCCAGGCACGTTCTGCCTATACCGGTGTCGGATTCACGACGGCCGAGTCAGAGCACATTGTTAACCACCCGGTCCGGCGCAGGATTTTGATGACGCTGATGTTGTTCGGCAACGCCGGCATCATGACGGCAATGTCGTCGTTGATCCTGACCTTCTTGACCTTGGGCGAGTCGAACGCTTCCTTAAAGCTAAAATTGTCGACCGTGGGTGGCGGCCTGGTCCTGCTGTGGGTCGCGTCTGTCAGCAAATGGATCGATCGCGGACTGAGCCGTATCGTCAAGTGGGGACTGCTGCGCTACACAACCCTGGAAGTTCAAGACTACGAGACCTTGCTGCAGCTGAAGGGTGACTATCGCGTCAGCGAATGGATCGTCGAGCCCGAAGACTGGATTGCAGACAAGCGCCTGGAAGACACGCGCTTGCGTTCCGAAGGTCTGAACGTGCTTGGAATCTTGCGCAACGATTCATCGTACGAGGGCTCACCAAGGGGCAAGACGCTTGTTCGAGCGGGCGACATGCTGATCGTCTACGGACGCGTTGGCGGACTGGAACAGCTCGACAAACGGCGCCGAGGATTGGCCGGGGATCTCGAGCACAAGCGGGCCGTGGTCGAAAACAAGGCCGAGCGCAGTGAGCCAGAAGACGATGCTCAAACGGACTCATGACGAGTTGTCGGGCTGCCGTGGCGATACCTACAATTTGCGTCGTATCCCGACTTCTCAGCCCGGCCTAGAAACCCCGATCCATGTCTTGGTTCCTCCGAATCGTATGGCTGCGTTGCCAGAACCCACGAATAGCTTCCAGCTATGCGCGGAAGCTCGCGCCTTGCGAACCAATCCGGAGAACCCAATCGATGAACCGGCTTTCTTAGAGCGGGCTGCTAGGCGTCAGAGTTCTTCGCACCACGCAACAGCTGCGCGCAAACCAGCCTCGAGGATCGGATCGCGACCGGCTGCATAGCGAAAGGCGTCGTCAACGTAGACATCTGGTTCGACACCAATGCCCTCGAGGTTCGCCGTGTGACGTCCCAGCGTACTCGTCGGAAACATCAGGACCGACTCGCGTCCCACCTCGCGGAAGGTTGCGGGGATCACCGCGCCGGCGGTGCGTTCACCGACCACAAGAGCGATCTCACGCTTCTGGACCTGATCGGCAATGACTTCCTTGGCGCTGCGTGTGCCGCGATCACTCAGGCAGATCACCGGCGCGTCCCACTTGGAAGTTGGAGCGAGTGCATCAACCATGCGCGGAACTTCGCTCGCGCTGCCGCCGCGCCCACGCAAGTCCACGATCAGCGCATCGCATGACGCGAACTCACCCGCGATTAGCTCACGCAGCAAGCGTGCCGGGCCGTCGAAGGGGATGAACCAGAAATGGACGTAGCCGATGCGAAGGTCCCCCTCACGTAACACTCGAATCGAGTCCAGTGTCGCCGGCCAACCGCCGTAGGGCTCGGCACGCACTGCGACAGATCGACGCTGTCCGGGCCGGCCTTCGAGCGTGAATTCAACCACGTCGCGCTCCTCGCATAACAAGCCGTGCAGCGGCGGGTCCGGCAGTGCGGAATCATCCGATCGCCAATCGAGCCGGGCTGAGCGCTCCGGCCTGACACCGTCGATGGCGACGACGCGATCGCCACGTAGAATCCCTGCGCGGTCAGCTGGCCCGCCTTCGAAGATCCAGCACGCGAAGTACTCGCCGTCGAGTTCCTGCAGCTGCACCCCTAGCGACGGCTGAGTCTCGGCGCTCAGCTCGGTGCGCATCGTTTGATAGGTGTCGGCGGAATACAGCGCGAGATGACTCACGCCCAGGCTTTCGAGCAACTCATGAACGAGGAGCCGCTCTTCGACCTCAGTCTTCGTACTGCGCGCGCGTCGAAGGATCGGCCGGGCGAGCTCGGCCACAAGCTCGCGCTTGGCTCGATCGTAGAGCTTGCGCTCAAGCTCGCGCACGACATCTTCCAATAGCGCACCCTGCTGCGCAAAGCCGGCCGGCGCCGGTACGGAAGCGAACGAAATCCCAATTGCCAGGATCGATGCGAGTCGAGTGGGCTGGTCCATAGACTCAGCCTACGCAGGATGCGGCCATGCATGGCCGACCTGTTGCCTTCCTTACTTAGATCGGACGGGCGCTCAAACCTGACGCCGCCTGAAAGTTGTGCTCTCCAACTTACCACCGGACTCGGTCAGCTTGATCGTCAAGTCGCGCTGACGCTGCAGCGCCTCATCCAGCTGAGGCGACGCGATTAGGTTCATGCCGAGCAATATATCGCCCAACCGACCTTGAGACACACGCTGCAAGACGAGCGCACGATCGAGTTCCATCGAGGTGATCAATCCCATCGAGATCAGCACCTCGCCCAGGCGCGTCTCATTGACTTTATTAATGGCAGAGAATCCGGGAATGTCCAAGCTAGGAGCCGAAGCTCGCCCGCCATCAGCAAGGCGCAGGGCAGGCGCACCAGTAGCATCACCGATCCTAATCGTAGGTGCATCACGCTTCATATCCCCATCAATGAAGGTGGTCAGCATCTTCAGCAATTCCATGCTGTCGGTAATGTCGAGTGAGCCTCGACGAAGCAATTGAGCAAGCACCATCTGCGCCATCTCTACCAGAGACTTCAGATGATCCCACGGACCTTCTTCGACCGAATCGGCGAAGCCTTGCAGCACGCCTCGCGCTGCAAACATCTGATCCCTCCCACCGTCTCGGCAGGATTCGATGGCGGCTTCAAGCCGCCGAAACATCTCTTCGGCGCTTTGCCTGGAGTGAATAGGAGATGACATGGGTCAGATTCTGATAGCGACGGGGGAGTGGTGAGACCTCTGGCTATGTATCGGCAACGCATTCGTCTCAGCCGAACACAACCGGCAAAAAGCCGCAGGAGCCCGCGCCAACATTGCGCGAACAGTGCAGCGCCTCATCGCTCAGAAGCTGTGTCGCAGACCGACGCCGACCCACATAAATCCGGGGTCCATCAGATTATCTTCAAGGTGTTTGTCGAATTCGCGCGCCGCCGTCACCGAGCCAGTGATCGAGGTTCCTCCGCCCATTCCTAAGGACCAACGAACCTGCAACATGTCCGGCTCGAGTGGATGCGGCCGCAGCACGGGAGCGTTCTCTTCGACCCAATCCTCTTTGCGAGTGACGGCTACGTAGTCGAGCGACCAGCGCGAAGTGTCGATATGCACAACGTCAAGGAGGGGCGCAGACACGACCTCTGGCATGGCCTCGGTCCGGGCCATCTCCCAATCCTGCATCAGGCTAGGGAGCGAACTCAAATCCTCGATCCGCTGTGCTGAACGGTCCGTATCGACCAAATGAGGACCCGGGTTGCTCTGCGATCCAGTGATCAAAGTTCGCGCATCGCCCGATCTGGTTCCTGGTAGCACGACAGCCGATTCCGTGAGCGAGGCCGTCGGCAGCTTGCTCACGACGACATCATCGGCAAGCGAGAGCGAAGCTTGAGTTCGTGCACGGCCAGGTGCCACACAACTGAATGCGAGTGACAAAATGAGACCAATTGTGAGGCGTGCTGACATATCAACCGGGGTCCAGGGGCCCGAACGACTGCATCGTTCAGGTCATGGATGGGTTATCGGAATGTCAGAAAGCCTAACTAGAGCTGAGCCCAACAATTGCTCAGCTGAAGGGCCCAGACTGCGAGATGGGCGCGGGGCGAAGGTGTGGGTGGCACGAAGCAGAAGCCTACCTGCGTGGTCGGCCGCTGACATTGCGCATGCGTCAGCCGTGAATACTCACCGGCAGCTCGATCGACACGAGCACCGGTGAGTCCATGCGCCCCTTCCTCAACCCTTGCCGAACAGGCTGGTGCGCTCGAACTTCGTCACTTCGACCTCGTGTGACCACAAGATTTCGGCCGTCTCGATGTCGGCGCACTTCAGCACGAACTGGAAATACACATCCTCGGATTTCGAGCCGATGGCCTCGAGCGAACGTCCTCTCGACTTATCGATCCCGTGCAGTGATCCATACAGCACAACTTCTGCGCCGAGCTGGCGACCGAGCTCGCGCACGTCGGACGGTTGTACCTTGCCGGCTTCATGCTGGAAGCGCGTCTGCTGCTCGATCTGGATTTGCCCGAGGTCGTTCGCTAGCACCAAGAATCGCCCACCGTTGACCAGCGAGTTCTCGATTTTGTCGACGATGCCTTCCGTGTCGATGTGCTCACCGGTGTCGTTCCTGACCCCGCCCATGTACATCTTCACTCGGCTGTCTGAGCGAGAGCCAACCGGAACGTAGGAGTTCAGGCGCTCGGACTCTTCCAAGGCCGCCACCATATCGGTCGCAAACTTCTGCAGATCCGTCCGTCCATAGCGGACGTTGAAGGTCTCTTGGTCGTCGGCCTTCGTATAGGTCGTGTGGCTACAGCTCGTACTCGCGATGCCCACGGCCAAAGTGGCGATGGACAACAAGCTCGTCAGGGTTGCTTTCGTATTCATGGCTATCGTGGCCGGGACTTGCACCCGGCTGGGTTTTGTCCGAGCGCCGGCTTCTCGTGGGCCATGGCGCTTCGATGATCGAGGGTGGGGATGGTTGGGTGGGAACGACCGTGTGGGTTGGCAGTCATTCCTTGGAGGATGAGTGGGCTGGATCCGTGGCGGGCTCGGTCGGGGCTGGAGGCACGACCGAGTTGTGCGGGTCGCCGGGCTCGACTGAGTTGGGCGGGTTAGCAGCCTCGGACGATGTTTGGTTGTCGCTCGACGTACTTTGGGACGTGATGTCGGCACTGTCACCAAGGTCGACCGAGTCGACCGAGTCGACCGAGTCGACCGAGTCGACCGGGTCAACCGGGTCAAACAGTTCGATTAGGCCGGGCGCTTCAATTTGGAGACCACCGAGCGGATACACATAGAGCCTGCGACCAACGGTGCGTGCCAAGACAACCATCGTTTCCCCGGGGTCGAGGATGTATGTACCGAGCGGCTGTACTCCCCCGCCTTGTGCGCGCACGGACAGCTTGTGAACGCCCGGCGGCAGCAACGCACGCGCGACCTGCCAACTATCTGGCAGCGTCATCCATGCGCGCAAATCGGCACGTTCGGTCGTCACGGTCAAGATGCCAGCAATGATCAAACCGATCAATCCGTACTCTTCGGCGGCCTGGCGCGTCAGTTCGTGCTTCAGAATGCCGCGCAGCGCTGTTCGTGTCGTCAACCAACCGAGGCGGTCGTCGAGGTTCTCCCGCATCACTCGCCCGACATCTTCAACGACGGTGGTCGACACGTGTAGAGTGCCCGCTTCGAGCGTCAAGGCTCGAATGGGCTGATGGCGCGTTTCGACACGAGGTACCGCGGCGCTGAACATGCCGCGACCGGTGAATAAGTCGAGACGGTCTTCCTCTTTGTACGGACCGAGGCCAATACCACCGATCAAGACCACTTGCGCCGCGCCTTCCGGAGGAGCATTGGTCTCGCCGAATCGTTCAACCCATGCGTCGCGATCCTGCGTGTGACCCAACGCATGCGACAGCCGAATCAAAGTCGGCCCGACCAGCGGCAATGCGAGGCCCTTCTCTTCGAGTCGCTTGTAGTCCAGGTAGGCCTCGTCCAGGCGCCCGTCCAATTCATAGACGACGGCGGACAAGAAGTGGCCCAAGCCACCGGCGCGGTAGCTGGACTCGTAGAGCGTTTCCTCCGTCGTCAGCAGCTTGTCCGCGTACTTGGCTTCGACCAAAGCGTCTTCCAGCTCGTACTGAGCAAGGTAGGTCAAGCCCAGCAGCGCGTGCATCATCACGCGCTCGTAGCCCTCGCCTTTGTACGGAGACGCGCTCTCGCTCAGCGTCCACTTCAATGCGGTCTCGGCCGCAGCTTCGGGCGTCAGAATGCCCGTGCGCTCGAACTCGTAGACCGCCGCGGCGGAGTCGGACAGGTAGCTCTCTGCCGCTTGGAAATCGCCGGCCGTGAAAGCGACCATGCCGGCCTCGACTCCGGTCAGGAATTCGGAGCCTGCTACCTCTTTCTCTCCGTACAAACGTTCGGCTCGCTCCAGATCCCCTTCCTTATAGGCTCGAAGGGCTACGCGAGTCTTGTCGGTGTAGCTCTGGCACGCACTCAACATGACCACGATCAGCGCACAAAAGACGGAATCGCGACCGCGAGCACCCCGGCAGGGGCGATCGTCCGATCGACTGCGAATCTGCTGTTTGTAGGGTCGTGTAGCGCTCATGGGGCCCTCAACGGGTCTTGGAGGGGCGAGTGTGCCGTTGACCCATTGAAAAAAGGGAGCGGATCCCCATGTTTTCGCACGGCAGCCGCCAGTGTTGCGTCAGAACCGCCAAGCAAGGCGGGTCCGCATCGGGAATCAGCTCGGCCGCTCCGCTAGAATCCAGCCCGCGTCCCGCCCAATCGGTGCGCGCCCCCCTCGCGACCGATTTTGGTCCTTTCGCCAAGCAACTCGCACCTGCTCCATGCCTTCTACACCGTCTTCCGCCTCGAAGGGCAGCCCCAAGAAGGCCAAGGTCACGATGATGGATCAGTTCCATCGTGCGAAGAAAGACGCGCCGGATGCGCTGCTATTCTTCCGGATGGGCGACTTTTATGAGTTGTTCGGCGATGACGCCAAGGTGGCCTCGCGCGAGCTGGGCATCGCGCTGACGGCGCGCGACAAGGGCAAAAATCCATTGCCCATGGCCGGTGTGCCGGTGCGCTCGATGGAAGGGTATTTGCTGCGCCTCGTTTCTAAAGGTCATAAGGTCGCGATCTGTGAGCAGATGGCCGACCCGAAGGGCATCAAAGGCATTGTCCCGCGCGAAATCGTGCGCGTCGTGACCGCCGGAACGATCACCGAGGAAAACGCGCTCGACGCCCGCACGAACAACTACTTGGCTTGTCTGCACATAGCGAAGAGCAGCGTGGGCCTGGCCTGGATCGATGTGTCGACGGGCCGCTGTCAGGTCAACGAGGTCGCGCTCGAGAATGCGATGGACGAGCTGGGTCGCATCGATCCGGCGGAGCTGTTGTTGTCAGAGGACGCGGTCGAGCGCGAACCCGCCCTTGCCGAGGAAATCCTGGCAGCCTTTGGTAAGCGTATCTCCGAACGGGAGGCCTGGCGCTTCGAACGCGACGCCTGCCGCCGCGCACTGAACAAGCAGTTCAAAGTCGCGACCTTGGAAGGCTTCGGCGTCGAAGAAGACTCTGCGGTCGTGCCCGCCGCCGGCGCCCTCATCGAGTATGTGCAAGACACGCAGCGCAGTGCTTGTGAGCACGTCAATCGTATCGAACGCGTCGATAGCTCGAAGTACCTCGTGCTGGATCGTGCGACTCGCTCGTGCCTCGAACTGACGCAGACGCAGCGAGAGGGACGGCGCGAAGGCACCTTGCTGGATGTGATCGACACCAGCTTGTCTCCAATGGGCGGCCGCTTGATGCGCGAATGGCTCCTGAGCCCGTTGCGCGATGTGGCTGAGATCCAACACCGCCAACGCGGTGTCGCCGAGTTCGTCGATGCCCCCTTCTTGCGCCAAGACATCCGCGAACAACTCGGTCATGTGCTCGACATCGAACGCCTCGTCTCCAAGATCGCGACGGGTCGTGCGAACGGTCGCGACATGCTGGCCTTAGCTAATTCCTTGGCCGTCGTCGCGCCGATCTCGGATCGCATGGAAGAGGTCTACTCCAGTGCACTGGGCGAGCTGCGCAATCGCCTGGATCCGATGACGGAACTCGTTGACCGCGTGACAACGACGCTGGTCGATGCGCCGCCGCAGACGCTGCGCGAGGGATCCCTGATCCGCGAAGGCATCTCCGCTGAACTCGATGAACTGCGGCAGATCGCTGGCGACGGCAAGACATGGATGGCGCGCTTTCAAGCCGACGAGGCCAAGCGCACGGGCATCACCGGCTTGAAGATCGGCTACAACTCAGTCTTTGGCTACTTCCTGGAGGTGCCGCGCGGCCAGTTGGATCGCGTGCCGGAGACATACATCCGCAAGCAGACGATCAAGACATCAGAACGCTACATCACGCCCGAGCTAAAAGAGTTCGAAGGCAAAGTCCTGCAGGCCGAGGATCGCAGCAAGGACCTCGAGTACAAGCTGGCTATCGAGCTGCGCGACGCACTGCACGCCGAGACCGCGCGCGTGCTGGCTGTCGCGCGGGCGCTGTCCGAAGTCGATGTGCTGGCTGGCTTGGCCGAGACTGCGGCACGCGAGCGCTATGTTGCACCGACCGTCGATACCAGCGACTCGCTGCGCATTGTGGACGGTCGACACCCGGTCATCGAGGCGACACAAGACGGAGTCAGTTTCGTCCCGAACGACACCAAGTTGGATCGCAGCAAGCGCATGGTCGCCGTGCTGACAGGCCCGAATATGGCGGGTAAGTCTACCTACATCCGCCAGACCGCGCTGATCGTACTCTTGGCCCAAGTTGGAAGTTTCGTTCCGGCCGCCGAAGCGCGCATTGGTGTCGTCGATCGCATTTTCACCCGCATCGGGGCCGCTGACGACATCGGCAAAGGTGCCTCGACCTTCATGGTCGAGATGGTCGAGATCGCGAATATCTTGAACAACGCCACGGCACGCTCGCTGATCGTGCTCGACGAAGTCGGGCGCGGCACGAGCACCTTCGATGGCCTGGCGCTGGCGTGGGCCATCGTCGAGTATGTGCACGATAAGCTGCGCGCACGAACGTTGTTTGCGACGCACTATCACCAGCTGACCGATCTGGCCGGCCGCTTGAAGGGCGTCACGAACCTGAGTGTTTCGGTACGCGAGTGGGAGGAAGAAATCGTCTTCCTGCACAAAATCGTCGAAGGCGGCACGGATCGCTCCTATGGCATTCAAGTCGCACGGCTGGCCGGTGTTCCGCATGAACTGCTCGTTCGCGCCAAGGAGATCCTGATCGACATCGAAGAGGATGCCGAAGACCTCGCGCCGCGCATCGCCGGACAGAGTCAAGCCACCGTGGCCACGCCAACCGGAGGCCTGCAGCTCGGCCTGTTCGACGATTCGCCAACACCGCTCGAGCGCGAGCTGGAGTCGATCGATATTGATGCGACGACGCCCCTGGAAGCTCTGCTCGAGTTAAAGCGACTGCAGGAATTGCTGAAGAGCAAGAACTCCTGATCGCCCACGGGCCCAATCAAGAGCACCGATCGCGATTATCTCGCTCTGCGGATGGAACGCGCTTCTGGGCTACCTGCCCGCGCTCGACCCGCTAGATTGTCGCAGGATGAGGGCCGCAACCAGTGACTTACCGCGCAAGCGAGCGTACTCGCAGTCCTGTCGTATATTATGAGGGGCATGGATTCGATTATTCGCCTGTCCCCGGACCAGCTCGTCGCCCTAGTGCAAGAGGCCGGACTCCGGACCGGTGAGTTGCTCCAAGATCTGAAGGACGAGCAACTGATCGTACGACGCTGCGAAACCGTCAACCCCTTCTTGTGGGAGATCGGCCACGTCGCTTTCTTCTACGAGCTGTTCTTGCTGCGCGAGTTGGATGGCGTCGAACCGCTGATTGAAGGCTGCGATGATCTATTCGACTCGTTCACGGTCGACCACGATGATCGCTGGGGCCTGCCGTTGCCGTGCCGCGAGCGTTCCCTCGAGTACGCCGAGGTGGTGCGCAAAATGGTTTGCGACAGGCTCGCGGATCGCAGCAAAGATGGGTCGGAGACCTACCACTACTTGCTCGCGACGCGCCATGAGGACATGCATGCGGAGGCCTTCACCTTCATGCGTCAGACCCTCGAGTACGCGCAACCCAAGCTAAGTGTCCCGCGCGCCCCTGCTGCGAGCGGCGGCAGCTTGCCGGGCGATGTCGACTTCGCCGGTGGCCGGCTGCAACTTGGAGCGCGGCCTGAATCCGGATTCGTTTTCGACAACGAGAAGTGGGCTCATGCGGTCGACGTGAAACCCTTCTCAATGGCACGCGCCGCCGTAACGAATGCCGAGTTCGCCGAGTTCATCAGCGCGGGCGGCTATCGCCGCCAAGAACTCTGGTCCCGCCAAGGCTGGCAATGGCGTGTCCGTGAAGGAGCCCAACATCCGATTTATTGGCGCAAGGGCGAGCACGGTTGGTTACGGCAGCACTTCGACACCTTCGTATCCTTGGAAGAGAACCACCCGGCCTGCAACCTGACGTGGTACGAAGCCGATGCATTTTGCCGCTGGGCCGAACGTCGCTTGCCGACTGAAGCCGAGTGGGAGATGGCTGCGACGCATAGCCGGGACGCCTCGGAGCCCAAATCCACCTTCCCGTGGGGCGAGGGTCCGGCAGGCGCCGAGCGAGTGAACATGGACTGGGCCAATATGGGTTGTGTCGATGTTGGCGCCTACGCGCCTGGCGACACGGCCGATGGAGTCCGCCAAATGATCGGCAACGTCTGGGAATGGACCGCCTCCGATTTCTATCCATTCCCCGGCTATGTGGTCGACCAGCCATACAAGCAGTATTCGGCCCCTTGGTTCGGTTATCGCAAAGTACTGCGTGGAGGCTGTTGGGCTACACGATCGCGACTGATATCAGCGACCTATAGAAACTTCTTCCCTCCGGAACGTAATGATGTCTTCGCTGGCTTTCGAACCTGTGCGCTGTAGGAATCAACAGAGTCTCGGATTGATGGGTCACAGTTGCCAAAGTCGTGTCGTAGGCACCTCCGTGGGCGCATGACACCTCGCGGAATCTGACTGGCCCATGAAGCGCATCCTGATCCTCTACCCCGGACTCGCCGGAAAGCGAGCTGACTACCTCGCTCCGCATCGTTGGAAGTTGTGGTTGGCTGGTTTCCGGCTCGTTCTCGCGGATGACCAAGTCGTTCAGGAGGACTCGAAAATCTTCGAGGACTGCCTACCGATGCCTGTCGCTGAAGATGTCACCGAGGGTTGGTCGCGCCTACGTCGCTACCTCGACACGCATCGCATCGACGCCATCCTGGCGCAGTCCGAGCCCTCGCTGTTCTTGGCCGGCCTCGCCGCCGAGCACTTGGGTATTCCTGGACCGAGTCTGGCCGGAAGCTTGGCAACGACAAGCAAGTGGATCAGTCGCAGCAAACTCGCCGCCGTAGGAGTTCCGCAACCCAAGTTCACACTCACGCGTGATGCAGCGCAGGCATTGCACTTCGCCGAGCACGAGGCCGGCTGGCCGATCGTATTGAAGGCAGTCGCTTCAACGCGCCAACGTCTGGTGACTGTGGTGCGCTCGCCGAAACAGCTGCAAGAGGCAGTTGCTTGTGTGAAGCACGGCATCCCTGAGTCGCTCGACGTGAAACGGCTCGTGTCCTTCTGTGAGCTCACCAGTCAAAATCTGGACTGCGACCCGTTAAAAGATTTTCTGGTCGAGTCCTTCGCGGCCGGTGCGCCCTTCGAGACGGAGGGCATGGTGCAGAATGGCAAGCCGCACAGCATGGGCATCGTCGAACAGATGCAGCCTCCGGACGACAGCTTCTTCATCGATGGCTATCTCTTGCCTGCCGAGTTTGCTGCGGACGAAAGCAAGCTGATCGAGGACATCTCGGCGCGTGCCTTGAAAGCGTTGGGAGTCGACTCGACGGGTTACTCAATCGAGTTCAGGCGCACCGAAACAGGACCGGTCGTGATCGAGGTCAACGGTCGACTAGGCTGGGACGAGGGCCTGGGAGAGCTGTTCGCCGCTGCCGGCACAACGCTACCCGCGATCTCGGCCGCGAAACTGGCCCTCGGCAGGAAGCTCGGCGACTTGCGTCCGAAGCGCTCCGCCGCGGTTGCCTATCACTCTCAATTGGAAGCTGGGATCGTGCGCGAAGTCTCACGTATTCCCCGCAAGCCGCGCGGCGTGCACAGCTACCAAATTCACGTCGAGGCGGGCGAGCTGCTCAAGCCGATCGGCGACCCGGATTCTCGGCCCCACCTGGTGCATGTGCTGGCGACGGACCGAGCATCCAGTCACAAGGCCTACGCGACAGCGCGGGGATTCTGCGAGATAATCAGTCAGCGCCTGATCACGTCGCCCGTCATGCAGGAGCCCCGACGTGAGCCAATCGAACGCGCCGCAATCGTCAAGCAACCGCTGACAATCCAGTCCAAGCTCAGTTCTAGCTGAGAGCCTGACACTAGGCTTAGCCCAGCCGCTCTGGCCATCAGTAGGCTCGGAGGACTAGACTTCCGTGCTTGAAGATCTACTTCCACAGCCCGGCCAAGATTGCGCGCCCTCTGCATGGCAAGCGATCACGTAAGTTCGAGGCGGCAGGCTTCGATCGTTGCGAGAGCGTGGAAGCCGTTCAGGATGCGTCGCAAGCGGACGCCGTCTACCTGCGTAACATCCCCGAGTCGACCACCGATTCGTTGCACGACGCGCTGCAACGGTTCGAGTCCGAGTGCGGGTTTGCCCAGACGCTGAACTCCGTCGCTTCGCTCTATATCCACGACTGCAAGGACGAGTGTTTCGCTACGTGGGGCGCGCTGGATGTCCCGGTGCCGGCGCACGAAGTCTGTGATGATGTCGAGCAAGTGTTCGCCTTCGCAGACCAGCACCCCTCTTTCTTGCTGCGCATCAACAACGAGGCCTGTGGCGATGACACGACATTATTGCGGGCGGGCGACGAACGAGCGATTCGCAAGGCCTATCGTTCGCTCGAGCGGCGTGCGCGTCGGCTGCGGCGCACAGGACGAGGCCGCACGCGAGTCATGAGCGTAGCAATGGAAGGTGAACGTGACCCAGCCGGCTACGCGGGCTCCTATCGTGCGTTCCTCGTAGGAAGCACCATCGTCGGTGGCTACGCGCTGATCGCACAGGAAGACATTGTTCACACCAGCAATTCATTGTGCAGCAGCGCTGCGGAACGCGAGTCCTTCTTCGCCAGCAATTCCATACTCGACGACCTACTGCAAGACTCCGAATTTCAAGCTCTCGCAGCGCGCGCGATGCTTGCCACAGGTCTGGACATCGCGTGCCTCGACTTCGTGATGACGGGCGACCAACCCTGCTTCCTCGAAGCCAATGCGCTCTGGAGCCCGAGCTATTCCTGGACCGGTGGCAAGGCCGGTGAAGCGCACTACCACGCCAACGAATCCATGTGGCGTGAGAGAGCAGCCAACTATTGTTCCTGGATGGATCGGGCGGAGTTCTATCGGTCAATGTACGAACATATCGCGCGCCTCGCCTGAATTCGATCCTGCTCAAGCCACGCCAGTGGATCGATGAGAGCCGGCTCGCGGGCTCAAGCCTGGATCATGCCTGTGCCTCAGACCTGCCCGAGCAGGCCGGGATTGTCAGAGTGCCGTGAGAGCAAGCATTCGGAGGCGGCGTCCCCTACTATTCTGCTCACGCCACGATTTTCTCCGGCCCCCCACCAGTCATGAATATCTCCCCCATCGCAATCGCTTGTCTCCTGGCCGTCCCTTCCTTTGCGGCTCAAGACGATCATTGGCCTAGCTGGCGTGGTCCCGATGCCACAGGTGTCGCGCGCGGCGATGCGCCGGCTACATGGGGCACTGACAAGCACATTGCATGGAGCATCGAACTGCCGGGCCTTGGTGGTAGCACTCCCATCATCTGGGGCGATCGCATCTACTTGACGACCGCGATCCCTACCGACCCAGAGGCCGTCGCCGAAGCAGAACGTAAAGCGGCGGATGAAGCAGAGAAGCGGCGCCAAGAAGGAGGCGGGCGAGATCGTGGCCGCGGCGGATTTGAAGCCGTGCCGCTGGTCGAGCACTCCTTCGAAGTCGTCTGCTTGGATCGCGAAACGGGCGAGATCATCTGGAACGAAGTCTCTGCTGTCGCCACGCCGCACGAGGGCCATCACAAGCAGTACGGCAGCTTCGCTTCGGCCTCGCCGGTCACCGATGGCGAACGGCTCTACGTCTCTTTCGGTTCGCAAGGTTTGTACACCTATGACATGAAAGGCGAGCTATTGTGGGACTTCGATCACGAAGTGGACCTGGTCATGCGGCGCGCCTTCGGCGAAGGTCACTCGCCGGTCATTGCGGGCAACGCCATCGTGATGGTCTGCGACCAAGAAGAAGACTCCTTCGTCTTTGCCGTCGACAAAAAGACCGGCAAGGAACTGTGGCGCAAGGATCGCGACGAGCCTTCAGCCTGGGCTACTCCGCTCGTGACCGTCGTCGGAGACAGGCTGCAGCTCGTGACTTCCGGAACGAACCGCATCCGCAGCTACGCAGCCGCTACGGGTGAGTTGTTGTGGGAGTGCGGCGGGCTCGGCGTCAATGCGATCCCGAGTGTTATGCGGCACGGCGACACCGTGCTCGCGATGAGCGGCTACAAGGAGCCGAAGTTAATGGCCGTCAAGCTGGGCGGCGAAGGCGACCTGACAGATACAGAAGCGGTCCTATGGCAAACGACCAAGGGCTGCTCATACACAGCTTCACCTGTGCTGCACGATGGTCGTTACTACACCGTCAGCGACCGCGGCTTCATCAGTTGCTTCGACGCAGCCAGCGGCGAGCCGCACTACCTCGAGCAGCGCCTGCCGCGCGGTAGCACGTTAAAGGCTTCGCCCATTGCCGCGGGAGAGTTTCTGTACGTACCGACGGAGAGCGGCGAGGTGCACGTGATCACGCTGGGCGACGAGCTGGAGATCGCGCACACGAATATGCTCGAAGGGCAAGTGTTCATCGCTTCGCCTGCCGTGGCGAATGGCGAGCTGTTCCTGCGCAGCAACACGCACTTGTTCTGCATCTCGGAGCGACCGCGCACTAAAAAGTAGGTTCTGAGATAGCTCGACCCGATCAGCAAGAGCCGCCGCGCATCATCGATTCGCGGCGGCTCTTGCATTCCTGAGGATCGAGGACGCACTGGCAGTCCGCCCTAAGGACAGCGATCCGCGCAGCGCCAATCTCCGAACGCAGCTCTGCGTTGCATAAGGACCCCAAGTTCCCTGCTCTTGCAGCTGGGGCAATCATTGGTGACTTTGTTCGCCTTGATCTGAGCCCGATGCCTGGCACTGCTCGAAGCGCTGTTTACAAGGTGGGCCGCTAGCCTGCATTCCCCACAGGCGCTTGCACTCAGCCTTCCCAATACATTGATTGGGGCTACGCGGCTCGAATGGCTGTCAGGGATGCGGGCTAGAAATAGATCTCGGTAGTAGGCCCGAGCGTAAATTTGTCGCGCCGCGCCCGCATCACCAAAGTGCCGCGGCAGCGACCGCAGATCTCGCGCCAGAATCCGTCCCGGTCGTAGGCGCGCAAGATCAAGCCAACGAGCACTGCGGGGATCCCGAGCAACAACCACGGTCCTCCTGCAGAGCACGCAAGCAGCCCGGTTTCGATCGATAGTTCAAGCTCGTGACTTCAGGAGCGCCGGCCCTAGCGAAAGAAGGCAACTAAGTCAGCGCACCTGCGCGCCTCAAAAAGGCCACACGGCCGGAACGATGAGTGCCGTCGTCAGGCCAATCAGCACGGTCAATGGCAGGCCCATGCGCAGAAAGTCAGAGAAGCGATAGTCGCCCGGACCGTAGACCATCAAGTTGGTCTGATAGCCGATGGGAGTCGCGAAGCTCGCGGACGCGGCCACCATCAGTGTGATCGCATAGGGTTCGAAAGCCACACCGAGCTGAGTCGATGTCGCGGCCGCGATCGGGAATACCAAGACGGCGGCAGCAATGTTGGAGATCACCGCAGAAAAGGCCGATGTCACCGTAAAGAGCACGACCAGCGCAGCCAAAGGTGACTGCCCGATCCACTCAATCAATCCGCCGGCGATCACTCCCGCAGCACCGCTCGTCTCGACAGCCGTACCCAGTCCGATCGACGCCGCGATCACGAGCAAGACCTGCCAGTCCACACTCTGACGAGCGACATGCACCGTCGTGCAACGCGTGACCAGCATCAGACCTGCAGCCAACATCACGGCCTTGAACATCGAGAGCACACCGACTCCGACCAGCAGCACCATGCCGACCAAGATGATGCCGGCAAGGTAGCGCTTCTCGTGCCTGAGCGGTTGTGAGTTGGCGACGGCACTGACCAACAAGAAATCCTTGCTGAACTGCTGTTGCCTCTCGAATTCGGGCGGTGCCTCGAGCAGCAGCGTGTCGCCAGGACGCAGGCGGATGTCGCCGATACGACCGCGGATGTTCTTGCCCTGCCGCGAAGCCGCGATGATCGCTGCGCCATAGCGATGCCGGAATCCCATGTCGCGCACACTTTGGCGGAGTCCGGGGAAGTTGCTCGAGATCACAACCTCGACCAAGCAGCGCTGAGCACGCTCCATGTCGAGCTTGAAGACTTGTGTCTCAGCCGGCCGCAAACCACGAATTTTCTGCAGGTCGACGACCGATTCGACATCCCCGGCGAATACGAGCCGGTCACCGGCCTTGAGCTCTTCACGCGGCGAGACGACTGTCATCAAGTGTCCGTCGCGCTCGATCTCGACCAAGTAGACGCTGGGCAGGTGGCGTAGACCAGCCTCCTCGATCGACTGACCGGCCAGGGGACTGTCGGCCTCGAGCTCCATCTCGACGATGTACTGCCGCGCGTCTTCGAAACGCGCGTGCGTGCCTAGTCGGTGCGGTAACAAACGCGGACCAAATATCAGCACGTACACCAGCGTCACAACAATGCAAGGCAAACCGATCCAGGTCAGCTCGAACATCGACAAGCCGCCCCCGATACCCGAGCTGAGCATCATGCCGTTGATCACGAGGTTTGTACTCGTTCCGACCAAGGTGCACAGACCACCGACGATCGCCGCATAGCTCAATGGGATCATTAGCTGCGAGACTGAGATCTCGTGCCGCTTGCACCAGTCCGTCACCGCCGGGATCAACATCGCGACGACGGGTGTGTTGTTCAGCACCGAACTCAAGCCGGCCACCGATCCCATCATGCGCAGCTTTGCCAGCCACGGCCGGCGCGGCGGAACCAGGATACCGCCTGAGATCCAAGCCACCATGCCAGCCCGTTCGAGGCCACTGACGACGACGTACAGCACACCGACCGTGATCATGCCGGGATTCGACATACCCGCCAAAGCCTGCTCGGGAGTCAGAACCCCGAGGAACATCAACAGGCTGACACTTCCGATCAACACCGCGTCGACTGGCCAGCGCGTGCGCACCAACGCAAACAGGCAGAACGCCAAGACTGCGACGGTGATCCAAGAATCGAAGGTCATAGTCGGGTTGTCGAGTGGACGGTGGCGCGGCGATTAGAGGCTCGCATCAGGACTGGGTTGGCTCGCCTGTGTCGAGCCGCTCGATGCGACCGTAGCACATGCTCTTGTAGGTGCGCAGCATCACATCGGTCGTGGGAACAGGAAGGTCCAGCGGAACGCGCACGATCGGATCATCTTGCGTGAAGGGCGCAGGCACGGAAGCACGGAAGAGCTCCGGCCAGAGTCGAACCGGCGCGGCGGCAAAAACAATCTCGGGCGTTCCGAATTCTTCCCAATACGAGCCGAGCTTCTCATTGATCTCGTCTAGCAGCAGGCGAGCGTTTTGGAGCCGCAGCCGTGAGCCGTAGCGAGATTTGCCGCGCGTTGCCAAGAAAGCGGGCTGAGCGCGCCCGTTGCCGCGCACGACGTAGCGCTTGAGAGTCTTCGTCGCGAGCGAGTCGCCTCCCTCGAACATCCCGAGTGAGGCCGCTCCGGCTTGCATCAAGATCAGGCAGTGGAGTCCGGGCTCGACCGGCAAGTCCCGCAGATAGCGCAGCAACTCGTTGTTCGGTGCTGCCGAACGCTGGCGCCGCATGCGAGCCGCCGCTTCGGGTGCCGATCGAGGAGGGGCTACATCTGCGAGTACCCCCCACGCTATCGGCAGGATCAAGGGAGGCGTAATTCTCAGCTCTGTGCTGACAAAAGAAGGCCCGCTAGCCTCAAGCTGGAACTCCCCCAGCGCGGCGAGATCTCTCAATCGATCCGCGCATTCCGACCAATGAAAGGTGTCGGCTGAGGGTCTAGCGTTCACGCGAAGGATGAGGTAACGGGGTCGATGGCGGATCGCCAGGGAATCGGAGCGACAAGCCCTATCGAGTCAGCAGATGAGCATAGCAGTGATCGGCCGCAAGCGATGCCGATCCATCGCCGGCAGCTCACGACTCAACGGCGCCGTCCTATGAGCACGGATGCTTAGCGCTTGCTAACTACCTGCTTCACTTCAAACGGCGGTCGCTCGAACACCAAAGCCAGTGCCAGATCATCACGCTCGGGCTTCACCGAAGCCCAACCACCGCCGCCTCAGCCATAGTTCATCTTGCCTCGGTGCTGAACCTCACCCGCTGAATCCGTCATTGTGAACCGAATCGGGATTCTGATGCCGTCCTTGTAGATGCTTAGGCCCGCTCCACTCTCCGACTGGATGTTCATCGAGACCATATCGCGCCCTATTCCGCGCGTCACCCGAATCGCCGTCTTCGGCTCTAGAACGAGTTCCTTATCGGCTTCAACGACAAGCGTGCGCCCGTGCGCCTTTGTGCTCGAGCTGTGCCAGCGCGTGCCATCTTGCGAGTGCATGACAAAGCGTTCTGTCAGAAGCGCATAGGTCCCCGCAGGCAGCGCGCGCACGCGGTCGCTTTCTACATCACCTTCTTCTGCGGCGTCCCAGCTCAACCGGAACGACTTCCCTGATGGGTCGCGCAACAAGAGCACAGCCTCACCTTCTGGCAGAGTCACACGCCCCTGCCCCGCAGCATCAGGAGTTGATGGTTTGCCGTACTCCGTCGGGAGCGGCAGGAGCTTCTTTGCGAAGAAATCGACCAAAGCCTCACGGGCTGTTTTAGGAGTGTCGCTTCAGGCCGTGTCCAAGAGCTGCGTGATCCATGCACGATCCGTCGCTTGCGTCGGATCAGGAACGGTGTGACACATGACGCACGACTTCTTGAACAGCTGACCGGGATCAGGTGCGTGACTGGCGCGCTCTTGTTGAGCCGCAGCCAATGCGGGAATGAGGGCGAGCATTAATCCGCTCGCCAGTTGCCTTGTTCTGTGCATAAGGTTCGTGCTGTCAGGAATACAGATCGAGATCGACGCTCATCAGATCCCAGTCATCCTTGTATCGGCAAGGGAAAACCCAAATCACAACGCAGCCCCCCCCTCACGGAGCCGCTCCGCGCGCGATAGCTGTTAAACAAAAAGAGCCACCACGCTTCTGCCAGCGTGGCGACTCAGACTCTGAGATGAGCATCAATTCAACGCGGCGGGCTAAAACGTACCGCTCTATGGATCGGCACGCGACAGGGCACCCGCCGCGTGGGCGCACTGTCGTGGTCACGAAGCCGGTAGAGCAACGACCCAATCCAGGCGCTCAGCGCAGAGGCGGGAACTTCCATTCGCGCTTCCAGCTGACGGCCGAGGGCGATTTCCATCTGTTGCAGCAGGCCTCGGTGGTTCTGGGTCATGGTGGCACAATCGGCTTGAGTTTGGCCGCACGGGCGACCTCTCGGACTCATCACACCTTGCTTAGCGGTTTGCGCTCAGCTAACGAACGCACAGGAGTCGGCTTTCTTCGATCGCAGCGAGATGTTTTTTGCGCGGGTGCCAGAATCGCGCGTGAAGCTCGCGCCTACCAGCACTCGTCTTCCGCGTAGCCCAGGCGACTGACCAAGTCGCCGTAGCGTTCTTTGAACACGCCCTTCAACTCAGGCGTGAAGTGATTGACCCAATCCCCTCCGACTCCTTTGCGATAGTGGCTCTTCGTATTCTCTTGCCCCGAGGTGCGCCCGCCCGCGAATTTTTCGTAGCGGTTGTCGTAGACGATTCCGAGCAAGCGCTCGCCCGGAATTCCATGCATCGGAAAACGCAGCGGGAAGGCGCCCTTGGACAGACGGTTCGCAATGTTCGTCGCCGACTGCAGCAGGTACGGGAACCAGCTCGCCTTGCTGTAGTGTTCGCCATCGAGCAAGCCGATGAATTCGAAGGCACGCAAGAACGCACGATAGGGATCGGGCGTGAAGTCCTCCTGGCGAAACTCGAGCACGTGCTCTTGCTCGTAATCCCAAGTCGAAATCTGGTTCAAGAAGGGAGAGCTGAACTCGAGTTCCAGCATCAGGCCTTCGTCCTTGGGCACTGTCTTCAGCTTCTCGCGGTACGGAATTAGCTCCGGCCATGCGTGCGTCGGATGACTCCCCTTGTGCGAGAAGTACGACGACACGATCAGATCACGCGGATCGCGGATCATGTGGAACGCTTTGTGAGCGGGCAGATCCTTCGTGTGTTCGATGTCCGCGTTGACGTACGACAAAAACTCGACGCGCTCGCGATCGATATGGCCTCGTAGATCGCCGTCGAAGTTCTTGGAATCGTACAGATACGCAACGCGATGGCCGGTGTCCGCCACGACCTGATCGATCACGCTGTGGACCCAAGTCGAGGCGCACTTGTGGTGGCCGTAGAATGCGTAGCGGAGTGTGGAGGACATCGAAGCTGGGGGAGATCGGGAGCAAGCGAGCGAGAGAATGTACGCGCACGCTCGTTTCCCGTCACGCGCCGCCTGTACGGAGACGCGGGACTGGGGCAGTTTGCATGAGCCTATCCCGTTCTCGCACTCATCGGCCCGCCGCTAATGGCCCCTGGAGTCGACTACCCGCTATCTGATAGGGTCCGAAGGCAGGACAATTCCTCCACGGTTAGGGCTGCCGCAGGCCTAACCGTGGAGGAATTGTCCTGCCTCCGGACTCGCCTACGGCTGGAACATCAACTCGATCGCGTTTGACAGATTGAAACCTGCCTGGCCACCGGTCGGGTCGCGGAACCACGCTTGGATGTTGTGCGTCTCACCGGCTTGGATCGCGCATGCCGACGGGATCGTCGTGTAGTCGACCGCGTGGCTGAGCAGGTTGTCGCTCGCCATCTCTACGTCGAGGCGGCAGATCGAGCCGCCGACACAGCGGACGCCGTCACCGAAGGGAGCCTGAATCTGGTTCGGGCCGTAGTAGAAGATGCCGAACTGATTCGGGACGGGAGCGGCGTTCAGGACGAGATCGTTCTGGGCGATGCTCGTCGAGCCGTAGACGAAGATCTCGGCCGGGGCGCCCGTCGAGTTCGCGGTCGCGCTGCAGTACGTCTCTCCGAGCGCAGTGTCCTCGCCCTTGATCGTCACGCCGGGAATGCCGTCGGTGATGAGGATCAGGGTGCGGCTACGGTCGGCTGACGCGGCGGCGGGTTGAGGGGAGAGGATGCGCGCTTCGTCCGCCAAGACCGTTGTGCCCCCAAGGCTCATCGAAATCTCGGTGTCCCATTGGAACGAGAAGCCGGGACGGAGGCCGCCCATCCAGAACTGGCCGCTTGAGCCCGAATCAAAGGTCGTCGGGGTGTAAAGCGGCACAGGGTTGCCACTGTTCGCGGACGCAACGGGGGAGCCATTCAGGAGCAGTTGCACGTCGTAGCCCGAGGGGCCCGTCGGGTTCGTGAAGAACTCGCCACTGAACTCCCAGTCGCCTGTGCCGGCGACTTCTACGAACTCGATCTCGGCAGTTACCGGGGAGCCGGCTGCGGGCGAGAAGGAGACCTTGCCCGCGCCGCTGCCGCCGGAGGAGGAGTGGAACTCGATCGGGCCAAGGCCGAGGGTCAGCGCGTCCGGGCCGTAGTCAATGAAAACCTCAACGCCGTCGTCGCCGCTCGAACCGATATTCGAGATGACGAGGCAGTCGCTGCAGGCCGTCGTCGTGGTCGTGGACATGAGGTCGTCGTGTCCGGCGCGGTGCAGGTTGCCGTACTTGATGGCGGCGTCCGTAAGGAGAATCAACTCCCCGTTCGGCATGTTGCTGGCCGTCATCTCGATCGCGAGGTCACCCGTGGTCGGACCGACGGGCGTGTCCGGCGAGATCTCGATGCGATTGCCCGAGTACACGCTGCCGGTGCTCGTGTCCGAAAAAGTGATGATCGGATCGCCGAGCCAGATCCAGATGTTGTCCTTGGCGAAGTAGAAGCACTCCATCTCAAGCGTGGTGGACGGGTGCATCTCGATCACGTTCGATGTGAGGCCGCACGCACAATAGATCAGTTGCTGGTCCTGGAAGATGCGCAGGGAGTACGCCGGCGAGCCGAGCGCCCAAAAGTCAGCATCAATAAGGAAGCCGTTAGAGGTTCGCGTCAGGCCGACACTTCCAGCGGGAGCCCCGGCCAGTCCGCCCACGGTGCCGAAGGCCTCCGACTGCATCGATGCGCCGAGCTGGGCCCCGGGCCCGACGGGCGAGACGCTCATGAAGCCTTCCATCTCGCCGAGCTCGACGCGGACACCGTCATCCCCGGAGGATCCGATGTTCGAGACGACCAAGCGGTCGCCGGAAAGTGCGGCGGTCGCTGCCCCGAGGTTCTGGAACTCGAGGCCGGTGTACAGGATTGTCTGCGCGATCGAGACGGGGGCGAGGGCGAGGAAGAGGAGGGATGATTGGATTGTGCGTCGCATGATTCGGGTTTCGTAAATTTGGAGGTGAAGGGCGGTTCACGGACTGAGAGCAGCCGGGCCCGCCGATTCGACACCCTTCTTCCAAGAAACCTTGAGGGCCCTCCGCCATTCAATTGTAAGGGAGGTGGAAAACCGCCCCAGAGTGGGCCTAGCACAGGTTCCAGGGCCGCTCTCGGTTTCGAGTAGCAAGTCCTTCCCGCGTCGAAGCGAGGTAGTACGGAGCCATCTGTGAAGCCTCTTCACAGATGGCTCCGTACTACCTCAGCGGGATGGCAAGCGCGACCTGACGAGGCGCACTAAGCCCGCGCGCCCATTCGCATCCAACACACGTGCCCACAAGTAGTACAGGATCGCGAGCGCGACAGCGGCCTTGACCGCAATCACTTGAGCGAGCTCGGTTAGTCCGACAGGATCCATCCACTCGTCGAGCATGCGCGTCACGCCGAGACAAGCCATCGCGAGCGCGAAGAGTTGCAGTACGCTCGAGCCACGGAACGACAAGCCATAGTGCTTGTGCGCAGAGAAGCCGCCCAAGACAGCCAGCAACAGAAAGCTACACAGGGTCGCGATCGCCGCACCGACGATCCCCATGCGCGGGACCAAGTACAGATTCAGCGCGACGTTGAGAGCCAGGGCCGAAGCGTTGATCCAAATCAGTGGGCGACTCTTCTTGGCTTGAAAGAGCGCGGCTTGGCTGATCGCGTAGGCGCCGTAGAACAAGTAGGAGATCGTCGCCCACGGCGCGACCTCATAAGCCAAGCGATAAAAGGGCTTACCAGAGAGCAAGTCGACGAGTTGCCGGCCGAAGAGCGCGACTGGCAAGTAGACGGCCGCGAGCGAAATCATTGCGTAGGTGCCAACGCGCACCATCGTCTCGCGCCGCGCACGGTCGTCCTTCATCCCGAAGATCAATGGCTGCCAGACCTGCATAAAGGATCCGAGCAACGCGACATGCACGAGCGAGCCGATCTTGTAGCCCAAGCCGTAGATCCCGGTCCACGTCAACGCCTCATCGGTGCCCGGCTCCAGCATGCCGTCCAACCCACCGAGCGGAACATTGGCCTTGACCAAGTAGCGATCGAGCTGATGCAGGCCCAACTGCAATAAGCCAACCGGCAACAAGGGCAGCGCGAAACGCAACATCGGCGTGAAGAGCGCGCTCGAATAGCGCATCCCTAGGCGCGTCATCAAATAGATGGTGAAGCCCGTGCTGATGACAGCTTCACCGATCAGGATTCCTGCCAAGTACCCGCGCAAGCCCCAGTCAAGCCCGACCAGGAACCAGATGTTGAGCCCGATCACTCCCAGCGACTTGAACAGACGCACCGCCGTCGTCAGCCCCGGCTTTTCGAGGATGACCATATAGTCAACCGCGAGGCGCGCGCTCAGCGAGAAGGGAATGATCAGCAGCGTCAGGATCCAGTAGTCGACATAGATCGGATCGACCGCCGCAGCCCCCTCACTTCCGAACAGCAATCCAGCCAGCGGAACGCGCGCGAGCAATGCGATGCCGCAAACGACCCACGACATGGCTGTCAGAGCCAAGAAGGTCGAGCTGATGATCGTGTTGCGGTCGCGCTGCTTCTTCTGCTCGAAGTAGAAGCGCGTCATCCCGCCCAGCAGGTTCACGCCGACCAACTGGGGCACGAGCAAGATCACGAGCTCCGACAGCGTCAACGCGCCCCACTCGCTGTCGCCAAGCTCGCGCGTGTACAAACGCACCAGCGAGAGAGCGAGCACCTGCTGCAACAGCGGCACCAAGCTGTAGATCGACGAGTGCTTCAGGATGCGGCCGACCGAAGTGCGCTGTCCATCCTCGGCAGCGGCATCCTTGTCGGGCGCGGGCTCGGGCGCAGAGTTGGGGTCAGGAGTGATAGTCACAGGTCGTGCGGGGCGTCCGGGATTGCTCGAAGTCTATCGGTTCTGGCCGGCGGCCTGTCGCAACCGAAGGTCAAGCTCTTCCGCTTTCGCATCCCAAGAGTAGTGATCCAGCACCGTCTGGCGGCCGGCAGCAGCAATCCGCTCTCGCTCTTCACGGTCTCGCAACAGACGCAGGCAAGCATCCGCTAGCTCGCGCGGCGTCGTTGCACTGACGATGTTCTCGCCGTCCACGGCCAATAAACCACCGCTCGAGATCGGCGTCGCGACGACGGCTTTGGCCATCGACCACGCTTGCAGAACCTTGTTCTTGATGCCCGCGCCTCCGATCAAGGGCGACACGAACACGCTTGCCTTATCGAGCCAGGGACGAACATCGTCGACGAAACCCGTCACCTCGACATGCGTTCCGGCCAAGGCCAAGACTTCAGGGGTCGGATCACGGCCCACGACGAACAGGCGCACCTCCGGCAGCTCGGCATGGATCAACGGCAGGCTGTGCTGCACGAAGTGCACGATTCCCTCAGCGTTGGGCACATGCGCCATCGTGCCCTCGAAGATCAGCGAAGGCTCCACCGGCGTCGTCCCCATCGGCGCGAAGTGATCGGGATCAACACCGTTGTGCACGACACACGTCTCGAGCCTCGGTACATCGTGCTGAACGGCTTCGCAGTCCGCATCGGAGACGAGTGCGCACAAGCTGGACTTGCGAAAGTAATGCCGTTCAAAATCGCGCGTCATATACCAACGCTTGAGGCGCAGCAAAGCCGTGACCGGATCGCGCGCCTTCTTGAACTCAATCCAAGCCTCCAGAGCACCCTCGTCGATCGCATCGGCGAAGAGGGGTGTTCCTTCGAACAAGTCCGCGTAGACGAGCATTGCCCAACCCGAAACCCAGATCAGGTCAAAGTCATAGGCGGCGACCGTGTCCGCCAACATACCGCTCACTTCGGGATCGCGATCGTGGAATTGCTCCACCGACACGGCCCAGCCGAGCTTCTGCAGCAGCGATCTTGGCTGAGGAGGAGTGCGCATAGGATGCGTCCCGACCGACGCGAAACACTCCAGCATTTCATCTGGCATCTGCCCTTGCTCGAGCGACAGCAAGTGAATCTCGTGTCGCTCTGCCAAGCGCCGCACATAGTGATAAATGCGCAGGTTGTAGCCGTCCTGAAGCGGAAGGGGCAGCTTCTGCAGCACGAGCAGGATGCGCATGCGTCAGTCCTTGCCCTTCGCTGCGCGTTCGGCTCGCGCTTGATCGGCACCCTCGATCGCGCTTTGGATCAAAGTCTTGCGCACGGCCAAGTGCGCCGGGAAACGGTCGAGCATCTCGACCAGCTTCTGACCGAGTTGACTCTGTTCCGATTCCAACAGCTCGTCATCGACCGTTGCGATCGGTGTCGGCATGTTGCGCTCAACCAAAATTTGTTCGCGCATCGCAAGCGTCGGCACGATGAAGCCATCGGCCAATCGGATCACCGGCCGGTTCAATGGCGGTTCGCCGTCGAGCCGCGTGCGCGCACCCACGAAACCACCGACGCGCAGCGCTCGCAGGTATCCGCGCAAACCGGGCCGCTCGATCTCGGGCCAACGGCCACGTGCCACACGACCCAGACCCCAGTCGAACAAACGCACGATCCCACCGACGCGGGCCAGCGTACTCAACATGAACGCACACGCCGGGTCGTCGCCCATCATGAACAGCACGCGGTCAAAACCCTTGGCGTCGAAGTCGACCATCGACAGCACATCGGCACCATCCCCGAAGGGACTGATGCCGCGAGCTTCGCTGAACATCGTCAGCTCGGCCTGTTCTCGCAGTGGATGAACGAGCTGAGCCGTATGCTCCTGCATCGCGTCCAGACGCGACGAAGGCTCCGCGTTCGCGGAGGGCAAAACCAGAGCCAGCTTCACAAGGCCGCTGGGGCGAGTCCCCCCGCTAAGCGGTGAGGACCTCGACTCCGTCCGGGCCGACGTACAACGAATGTTCGGTCTGCGCGACCATCACACCGGGCTCTTCAACCAGAGGCGGATAGCGATAGAGAGAGCCCTGCTGGGCCAACTTACTGATCGTGTCCTCGACCACTTCCTCGGGGAAGTCCAAGAAGTAGCGCCGCGCGATCGGCAGTCCACGCCAAGCTTCGATCGCCTTCAGCATCTCGCGGTCGAGGCCTTTGGCCTTACGCGGCGGGTTGACCATCATGAAGACCTCGGCGCGCCCACGCTCCTTGATGATGCCGCGCCCGGTCGATGCGAAGGGCTCAATCGCGATAATCATGTCCTCTTTGATCTTGCCGCCACCACGCTCGCGATAGTTAGGGATCTGCGGCGCGGTGTGCACCTTCCAACGCGACAAGCCGTGGCCTGTCAGGTTGCGGACGGGCTCAAAACCGGCCGAGGTGATCGCGTTCTCGATCGCTCCACCAATGTCACTGACTGGTACGCCGACCTCTACGGTTGCGATCGCTGCGGCTAGGGCCGACCGCGATGCGTCAATCAGTCCGCCCCAGATGCCGTTCGTCGACAGGTCCTTCGTCATCGCCGTGTCGGCGATGTAACCATCGATATGAACGCCGACATCGACCTTGACGCAGTCACCCTCTTCGTAGCGCATCTCGTCGCCCGGCTTAGAGCAGTAGTGCGCAGCGCAATCGTTTCGTGAAGATTGGGCAGGGAAGCCTGGTTCGGCACCCCGCTCGCGAATCATGCTCTCGACCGTCTCGAGAATTTCGGCGATTCGAACGCCGGGTTGGATGGCTTCGTAGGCCCACTGCCTGCATTCGGAGGCAATGCGGCCAGCGCGTCGTGAACAATCGAGTGCGTATGCTTCCACCAGGACACTGTAGCGCCGCTCGATGGCGTTCACAATTCCCACAAGCGAGATGCGGCTTTTAGCGCTCGATGCGAGCACCGATGGATCTATGCTCCGGCCCCCTCAGCGCCGCCTGGCCGCCGCCTCTTATGCCGAATCGGATCTCACTGTTGTGCTTGCCTCTTCTATTGGCAAGTTGTCGGTTCACCGTCGAAAGTACCCCTGCCGGAACGCACGCTGCCGAAATCACCGTCGGTAGCTTGGTCGCGACCTGGCGCGTCACGGAAGAGGGCGAGACGCGCGGCTGGCTTCGACGATATAGCGCTCAGAGCACGCAACAGGGCGCAATCTTCGTTGTTCAGAACGAGTTCGAGCAGGATCTGGGCTATGTCGATTCACACGGAAGGGCTTGGCGCCGACTGCCTCATCAAGAGAAGCCGCAGTGGCTGACCACCGGAACCGTGCTCGTCGGCGTGGGGCAGATCCTGGGCATCGACAGCGCCTTGGAGCTGGTCGAGATGCCCGTACATAAAGACAATGTGAAAAACAGCTCGCCAGCGGAGGATCCGGGCACGGCCGCGATCCCTGATGCGGGTCTGAAAGGCGATTCTGGAGATTCGCTGCGCTAACCGTCCGGGATTGCCTCAATCCTGAGGGCCCTCTGATCGATGAAGGGGCAGAGGCGCACCGCGCCCCGCCCCCCCCCACAGAGGTCGCCCCGAATGATCAAACTCGAAGTCGGCGAACGTATAGGTCAGTACCGCGTTGAAGAATTCATCGCGCGTGGTGGCTTCTCGTTGGTCTACCTTGCGGAGAACCCGCAAGGTGAAAAGGTCGCCTTGAAAATAGGCGATGTAGCTGGTGGTGGTCGCTACGTGACTCGCTTTCTTGAGATCACGAGCCAGCGCCGCCCCGAAGGCATCAGTCCGGATGAGTCGCCCGCGGAGGCGATCTTCTTCCGACAAGATGGCGTGCGTATCGACTTCCTCGATGTGCACGAAATCGATGAGCTGATTCGCTGCGAGAGCGAGCTACTCACGGACACGAAGAGTCCGAACTTGGTCAACGTGCGCGAGTGCTTCATGCACGAGAACCGCCCGATCCAAGTCATGGACTATGTGCGCGGTAAGACGCTGCGCGAGAAGGTCCGTGCGCTCGAGGGCATTCGCCTGAACTGGTTCCTGACCATCGTCCGCTCTCTTCAGAAGATGAAGAAGGCAGGCATGCTTGAGTACCACGGCGACCTGAAGCCCGAAAACATCCTGATCAAGCCGTCCGGCAGCGTCGTGATGATCGACCCCGCGCTGCGGTCGACCGAACGCGATGTGATCACGACCACGCCACACTACAACCCATTGCTCTTGCGCGACAGCAAAGCGGACGTGATGGGCATTGGTGTGATGCTGTACGAAATCCTGACGGGTGTACTGCCCTTCGATGAGGTTCCGTGGCAGTACGCGGGTCGCGAGCAAGGTGGTGAGGTCGAGCGCTTGAGCTTGTCCTACTTCCTCAGCTATCCCCCGCCCAGAGACCTGAACCCGAACACGCCGGAGGCGCTCGCGCGCACGGTATATCGCTGCCTGACCATTCCCGATTATGGACTGGCGGACCTGGAAGCCGACCTGGTCGACTTCCTGCGAAAAGACTAGAGAGAACGCGCTAGACTGCGCGCTTCCACTCGCTCGTGAAGGCCGCTGTCCTCTTGGACGGCGGCCTTCTCTTTTTGGCGAGCTCTTGGGACCGGAATCCGTGCACTGTTGCGGCTTACGCATACAGATGTAACGCCAGCAGAGCTCGACACTAGAGCGGAGTGGTCCCTCAACCGGTTCTGCCCCCTGCATAGGCGGTTGAACCCCTGGAATTCGTCTAGAGTGGGGCCTTCCCGATCGACCCGAGTTGACTTCAGCAAGAAAGTGACTTGATGGCCCTTTGCAACCGACTGATGTTCGCCGGCATCAGCTGTGGACTAACCGCACTCAGTCCACTGGCAACAGCTTCCCTCCTTCCGAGAACGACGGCAGTCGTCATGCCCGGAGCAAGCGAATACCGGATGGTCAGCGGCACGCTCGTCGCCGATCCAAAATTGCACGGCGGAGGCGTCAGTGCGTTGATCGCCCTCGACGGAACGAGCGCGACGATCACCACCGCCGTCGAGATCCGGCAGGGTGCGACCCTGATCGACACTTGTTGGAACGGAAGCCTGACGGGTGGCGCGCCTGCGACCGCGATTCACTGGGCGGGTAAAGACACTCTGGGCGATTGGTGCGCGACCGGCTCATACACGCTGCGCATCACGGATGGCTCCAGCTTGCAGCTCGATATACCGATCTCGCTGGTCCGACTCGGTGTCGTCGAGATGGATGCACAGGAGAGCGCGACCGGGAACGACAGCTGGCAGATGGTCTACTTCAAGAAGCAGTCGATCTTCAGCTTCTATGCGACTCCCGCGATTCACGAGTATCGCAACGTCGCTCGCAGCGGTGATGTGTCGGACTTGGATCTGAACAACGGCGATCCACGCGCGAACGTACGCGTGAATCCCTACACCGACCGGCCCGTGATGGACGGCAATCAGTACGACCAGCAAACGTACAACTACCCCCTCGCCTACCTGATGGGTTCCAGACCGATGGTCGAACTCACCTTGGGGGACAGCGCGACAGACGCCAACGGCGCTGCCATCGGTGTCGGCTATCCCATCCCGGGCATTCCGATTCGCAGTGAGCTGTGGTTCGACGACACGCTGCTCACCCATTCGGGATCAGTCACGCCTGCGGGTAGCTTCACCTTTGAGTTGCTGGGTCTTCCGAAGAAAGTCGACCGGCTCGACATGAGACTCAGAATTCAATGGCAGTACATGGACCCTGCCTCAAGCGAGTGGACGAACATCGAGGGCAGCACGTCGATTCCGATGCGCTTCTACACCTTATTGGGTGAGCCGCGCTTCGGCGGTTCAGCATCGGGAACGCAGTACAGCGGACCGTGGGTCGAAGTCGCCGACTACTACGCGAAGTGGAACAAGCGCCTGCAACTGCCTGCGAACACGGTCGAATCAGTGACCGAACTGCAAGTGAAGGGCTTCTTTGGCCAGAACAACGGCATCCAGACCGCGATCGAGGATGTGCTGTACGACGCCTACCCGCTCGGAGGTGATGGCGGTTCCACGCACTACTTCAACTGGTCGACCTGGGAGATGCGGCTCTCGCGCATGCTGGGTGACACCTTGTACGGCCGTTACGTCAACTGCACCGACAACATGGGTTCGACGACGACCATGCTCTCGATGATGGGCGTGCCGAACATGCGTCCGGTCCACCTCGGCACTATGTCGCTGAAGGCGATCTGGGGTATCGGCGCTACGAGCTACACGACCGACCTCTGGGGCGGAGGGTCGCACGGCTTCTCGTACCACCACATCGTGACCGATGACGATGGAGTGACCGTCTCCGACAACTGCCTGCAGCTGGACGAGGATGGCACGCCGGGATCGACTCCGGGCATTCCGGGCTGGAACCACCACCGCTTGTGGGCGGGCACCGGCGGCTACAACGCCCTGTCGAGTTACAACAACACGAACACGACCCTCGAGCCCCTTCCTGGCGTTCGCTAAAGGAGACCGAACATGAACACCACCATCGAACGGCTCTCGCGCATCGCCCTTACCTCTCTCGTGTCCTTGTCAATCGCAGCGGTTTCCTCTGCGCAGCAACAAGGTAAGCAGGGCTTTCGGGCGACCGAGCTCGGCCGCAATCACGTGCGCGCGGTCGAAGCTAAATATGACAAGCCGGCATGGCAACAGGGCGTGCGCCGCACAGGTTTCCCTGTGCTGTCCTTACAGCTGGAAGGCTGGCGGCGCGGTCAATTGATGACCGATGGACGGCTGCTATCGCTGCCCTTCCATGAAGGAGACAACACGCGCCCCTCCTTCGTGATTGAGACCATCGTCAATGACACCATCGCCGAGTCTCAGGATCGACTGATCGATTGGTTGGCCGGCATTCAAAGCCCCGCGACCATGCCGACGACGGAGACCCGCGGTATTGCCGCCGGAAACACCGGCTACGTCGGGCCCGCCCAGCGCGGCGAGAATGCGCTCTCGTGGGTCGCGTTTGTGCGTGGCAACGTCGCGGTTCGTCTGCTTGCAGTCGACCCGAATTTGTCAGGTTTGACGATGGGCGACCTTTCGAAGCAAATCGATATGCGCCTGAAGGCTCAACCTGCTCTCGCTGCTGATGTCAGCATGCCCAAGGCCCAGGTGAGCAGCTTGAACGCTTCGTCGAGCGAGGTCACCGCCGGGGAAGCCTTCGAGTTGACTTATGCAATCGCGGCACCCTTCGCGACGGATCACAAGCTCGAGTGGATCATCGGCGGACCCGGACAGGGCTATGTCGAGGTGGCTCAGAGTGGCCGGCGCTATCTGTACACGACCGCGCCAGGCAGCATCGACCTAATTATGCAAGTCACGGCCGGCAATGGCAGCGTGACAACGCACTCTATTCAGCTCGAGGTCTTGGACGACTAGCGCCAACACCCTCCGCTTGCAGCCCAATCGGCCTCGACTCACTTGCTGAGTCGGGGCCGAGTTCATAGTGAAGTGCAGGCTATGGCCAGCAAGACTCGTGCAGCCGGCACTGCACATTGGGTTGTACGGCGTCGATATTCGCCGGATCGAAGAGAGCGCTAGCTAGCACTCTTCACAGGCCTGCGCGCTAGAGTGTGGGCTCGCGAATCGAAGCAAGGATGAACAGATGACCACGGCAATGATGACTATCCTCTTCCCCACGGCACTGCTGCTGTTCGGCTTGTCCGCTCCCACTCAGCAGCACTCGCAAGCGTGGGATCAAGGCTATGAAGTGGAGGGGCCACTGGCGATTCTGCCGCAGCGCGAGCGAGCACCGATCGTCAACGAGCTATTGCGGGATCGACTCGAGAGCATCCTCCCAGCAGCCATGCGCGAGACCGGCATCGACATGTGGGTCGTGATCAACCGGGAGTATGCGGAAGACCCCGTCTACCTAACGCTGGTCCCCGAACCGGTATTCGCGGCGCGCCGTACGACGATCCTGGTCTTCTTCGACCGCGGAGAAGAAGGCATTGAGCGCTTGACGGTCAGCCGCTATGGGTTGGGCGAGTTCTATGAGTCCGCGTGGGAGGGCGGCGGTAGTAGTGCTGAGCAGTGGCAGCGACTGGCGCATGTAATCACCGAACGAAACCCGAAGCGCATTGGTATTAACACCAGTCGACATTGGGCGTTTGGAGATGGATTGAGTTCGGGGCTGCGAGCCAGACTTGAAGAAACATTGGGAGATGACCTTCGTGCCCGTCTCGTCTCTGCCGAAAATCTATGCATCCGCTGGCTCGAGACGCGCAGTGCGCGCGAGATGCAGATCTACCCGCAAGTCGTCCAGCTCGCACGCAGCGTGATCGCCGAGGCCTTCTCGAATCGCGTCATCACGCCCGGAGTCACGACTACGGACGATGTCGCTTGGTTCCTGCGTCAACGCTTCAGCGACTTGAGCCTGGATGTTTGGTTTCAGCCGTACTGCAACGTGCAACGTCGTTCTAAGTCGGGAGACGAGGATGTCCCGATCGGGGGATTGACAGGCGTAGTCATTGAACGCGGCGACCTGGTTCACACCGACGTGGGTATCGACTATCTGCGCATGTGCACGGACACGCAAGAAATGGCCTACGTGCTTCGCACCGGAGAGTCCGAGGTTCCCGAGGGTATTCAACGCGCCATGGCGATCGGCAATCGTTGGCAGGACATTCTTACCTCCTCCTTCATCCGCGGTCGGACAGGAAACGAAATCCTGGCAGCGACGCGCAGCCGATCCGCACAAGAGTCGATCGACTGCACCGTCTACTCACACCCGCTCGGATACTTCGGGCACGCCGCGGGCCCGACGATCGGTATGTGGGACAACCAAGGCGAGACACCGGTGCGCGGAGACTGGATGCTGAATGATCACACTTGTTACGCGATCGAAGGCAGCGTCACTCTGCCCATCCCGGAGTGGGGCGGGCAACTAGCACAGATCAAGCTCGAGCAAGACGGCTGGTTCGATGGCGAGCGCGTGCTGTACATCGGTGGCAGACAGACGAAGTGGCATGTGATTCGCTAGGTCAAATCTCTTTGATGCCTGAGCGGCCAAGGCACCGGGCAGCACAGGTCAACGCCGGGTGGCGGAAGCCCACGAATGTGGCTCCCGACCTGCTCAAATGAGCGTTCACTACACATCCTAGCCTGGGCCCGGGCAAGCCGGATATCTATCACCCTTACTTGCAACGAGCGTGGCGGCGTTAGATCCCTTGCAGCACGCCGGTGGAGTCGCCGATCTGATCGCAGACGACGCCCATGCGGCCGAGCAACGCGAGGTGCAGATTACCCATCGGCGTTTCCTCCGGGTAGGCGATCATCCTTCCCGGCTGCAGCCAGCCGTTCCCACGGCCAAGCAATGCGACGGGCAAGTCGTGATGTGAGTGCCGATTGCCGTCTGCAAGTCCGGAACCAAAGCACAGCATCGATGTGTCGAGCAGGCTTTTTTCGCCTTCGCGTGTCTCTGCCAGCTGCCGTACGAAGTGCGCGAACAGCTCGACGTGATAGCGATTGATGTCGCGAATTGCCTGCACCTTGGGCGCTTCCTTCTTGTGGTGGGACAGCGTGTGGTGTCCCTCTTTGTGCCCCAGATTGCGATAGCTGCGGTTCGACCCCTCATTAGCCAACATCAAAGTCAGCACGCGAGTCGAGTCTGTCCGCAGCGCCAACACGCTCATGTCCGCCAACAGGCGGAAGTGCTCGCCCAAGTCAGGCGAGTTGCGCATCGGCCGATCCTCGTCAGACACTTCATCAACCGTCTGTAGCTCGACGTGGTCCAGTCTGCGTTCGATTTCGCGCAGGCCGCTTTGATACTCCTCCATACGAGCGCGGTCCTCGGCACCCAATGAGCCCTCCAAGCGCCGCGCGTCTTCACGCACGAAGTCCAGGATCGAACGACGTCGCTTGCTTGCTCGCCGGCGCTCTTCGTATTCCGCAGCATTCAGCCCACCGCGAAAGAGTCGATCGAAGACCGCGCGTGGATCGCTCTGCTTACCAGCCGGAGTCGTCGCGCTCTCCCACGAGATGTGAGTCGAGTACGCGCACGAGTAGCCCGAGTCACACTCGCCGTTCGTTCGGCTGCCCTCGCAACCCAATTGGATCGAGCGAAAGCGCGTGGCTTGACCGACGCTCCGCGCCGCGATTTGATCCGCCGATGGTCCAAGCCGGACGACGCCCTCTGCCTTCAATGGCTGCACACCGGTCAAGAAGGTAGCGCCTGCGCGAGCGTGATCCCCGGGACCATCCCCGTTGGCTCGCCCCTTGTCTTGTGTCAGGCCACCGATCACCGACAACTCGCTACGCCATGGGGTCAACGGCTCGAGCGTCGCGGGCAACGCACCCAACTCCCCTTCTTTTGCCGGCATCCACGTATCGCGAACGATCCCGTTCGGGACGTAGACGTAGATCAGTCGCGTCGGGTTGATGACGTTATCGTCGGCTGCGGACAAACTCCCCGCACTGGCGAGGGCTTCGAGCCATGGAAGTGCGACCGCGACTCCCGTTCCGCGCAACATGTGCCGACGGCTGATCGTTTTCATTGTGGCGCGCGTGTGCGGGTGTGGGTGAAGGCAATCGAGCGTGTCACTTCGAGTAGCAGCTCGTGCAGGGTCGCTTGGCCAGCCGTGAGTCGATCCGCGATTCGGTCGATGTGAACCTGGTCGCGGGCCGTCATCGGGCGGCCGATGGCGTACACGAGTATGCGCTCGATCAGTCCGATGCGAAAGCGGTCGTCGCGCAGCAGCACCTGAGCCAACTCTCGCGGACCATCGAAGCGTCGCCCGTCGGGCAATTCCCCGCTCGCGTCGACCTCGAAGTGCTCGTAACGGTCGCGCCACCGCCCAATCGCGTCGTAGTTCTCGAGCCCGAACCCCAATGGATCCATCACATCGTGACATACCGCACAATTCGGATCGCTGCGATGCATGGCCCAGCGCTCGCGCAGGCTAATCACACGTGATGATTCGGGACTGTCGTCGAAGGCAGGCACTTCCGGCGGTGCAGCAGGGGGTGGTGCGTTCAACAGAACATCTAGCACCCAGCGCCCGCGCATAACAGGTGATGTCCGAGCCGGGTCACTGGTGACGGTCATGATCGATGCATGCCCCAAGAGACCGCGCCGCTGGTGGTTCGCGAGCGATACGCGCCGGGTCTCAGTTCCTTGAACATCCGCAATTCCATAGTGCCGAGCGAGCTCTTCGTTCATCCAACTCCAGTCAGCGTCTAACAAGTCCTGAATCGGACGCCGATCGCTCAGGATGTTTGCAAAGAGATCGATGCTCTCGCGCATCATTGCGTTGCGTAACGAATCGCTCCAAGTCGGGAACAACTCAGGATCGGGTTGCACTCGTTCGAGCGGGCCAAGCTGAAGCCACTGCTTGGCAAAGCCCTCCGAGAAGGCGCGCGCTCGGGGGCTGGCCAGCATTTCACGCACAATGTTGTCACGCGCCTCGAGATGTGCGAGCTCGCCGGAGTCTGCCAATGCGTCTAACTCCGCACTCGGCACCGTGCTCCACAAGAGCAACGAGAGGCGTGTCGCCAGCTCGGGCCCTGAGAGTGGACGCATCTCGAATTCACTTCTCTTTGCTGGCTCCATCCTGAACAAGAAGTGAGGTGAAGCCAGCAGCGCGCTTAGCTGCCATCGTAGACGTTGATCTTGATTCGCACCTTCCAAAGGGAAGCTCAACAAGCGACTCAATTCGTCCTGCGCCGCAGGCCTACGCCATACGCGCCGAATCAAGTGCGATAAGACGGCTCGCTCGCGCAGCTTGCTGTCGCCGTGACCAAAGCGTCGTTCGAGTTCGACCTGGAAGCTCGTTCTCGGCGGCGGATCCAATGGGCCTTCAACTACGATCGACTCGATCAACAAGTTGCGATCGCGCTGCGCAGGATCGGGATCCTTGGGACGGTAGTAGTCGTTCAAAAATCTGGCTGCGACGCGCGTGGGCCCTCTGGCCAGCTGAACTTCCAACGCGTGAGACTCCGTCTTGGAAGGAAAGTGAGCTGCAATCTCAAAACCTTCGCGCACCTCCGTGCCGACCACAATGCCCATCTTCGCCAAGTCGGGTCCCGCCTGCTGTGCAGTGGCCGACACGATCAATCGATAGCGACCCGCGCGCGGCGCATCGAAGTGAGCCGCAACATCTCCTTGGCTCGAGAGCACTTTGAAGGAGCCTCGATCAAAGCCATCGAGCCCTGCACCCTCGAAAAGACGCCTATTCGGCGCGTCCGGATCGTTCACGGGCACAGCGATCTCGGCAATGGTCTCGGCGGCTGCAACCGAAGCCTCCACGAACAACTCCGAGAGGTTCAGTCCATCTCCGACGGTGTCGAAACCATGTCCGGAACCATCTTCAGGGAAGTAGTCGCGCGCACGGACCCGAACACCGACCAGGTCAAAGATCGCAGCCTCATACTCGCGCAAGTTCAAACGCCGCATGCTGGGTCGACCCGGATCCACTGGCAGATTGTTGCGAGCGAGGGTGAGGGTCTCGCGCAAGCTCGTAGCGAATGCGGCACGCGCCTTGGCATTGGGCTGCTCGGCTGTGCGCGGCGGCATTTCTTCTAGCTCGACTCGCTCGAGCAAGAAGTTCCACTGATCGAGGTCGTCGGCGATGCTTGCAAGCGTTGGCCGTTCGTCAATGCGTAGCTCACCTTTCGCATCCGACCCAGCGTGGCAGGAGATGCAGTAGGTCTTCAAGAAGGATGCATCCAGGAAGACATCACCCCCATCTTCACTGGGCTCTTGCCCAGCGAAGGCACAGAGCGACAGCAGGCTGCTGACCATGGGCACGATCCAATTGCGCATCTGAAGCATCAACCGCGCATGGTACACCGCTCGCCCTCGATTCGTCTCGATCCGTGCCTGCCGCCCGCGACGCCGAGCAGCCGCTCACGCAGTAGTTATGGCGGATTCGCAGGCCTGGGAGAACTCCTCGAGTGAGGGCTACGAGTGCCCTTCGATTGTGCGGGAATCAGAAAACTTCGACTTGAGAGCTTGCGCATACCGGAATTCGCGCCCACAGTGAAACTCATGCTTCAGACACCGGATCGCGCCCACGATGTGCGCCTCCACGGCCAAGGCCATACCACGATCACGAACGAGATCCGTCTCGAGCGTGTCTTCGTGTCGTGCGATTGGTGGTGGCAGAACCGGCCCGGAGCACACGGTTAGGTCCCGACTACGACCTCACCACGCTCACGGGCCTTGGATGCATGCATCCGAGGCCCTTTTTCGTTTCTGGGCATAACGAAGCGCCCCGATCCTGCTCCTGACCACCTTCCAAGCGGACTTTCAAGCCGCAAAACGAGACCCGACATGCAACGAAGAACACGATCACGCCGCGAGAACTGCCCGCTGGGGGTCTCGCCATGGACATCCTGCAACGCTCCGACCGTACCGATGCCGAGACTTACAAGCTCTGCTACCTCATCCTTCCCGCAGATCGCCTGACACCGGTCCAAGCGACCGGCCGCTTGCGGGCAGCGGGTCACGAGCTGTGCCTGCTCGAATCAGTCGACGGACCGACATCGCTCGTCGAATACAGTTTCATCGGCTTCGATTCCGAAGCATCCCTGCGCGGGCGTCAAACGCCGAATGGCCCGACGCTGACCCTTAAGCGCGCGGGCAGTGAGATCCACCTGACTGGGTCCAGTCTCGACGCAGTTCGCTCGCTCTCTCTCGAACTGCAACTGCCACCTGCGCCGCCTTCCTTACCTCCCTTCCATGGAGGGCTCGTCGGCTACTTCGGTTACGAGTGTGCCGGCGAACTCGAAGCGCGTATTCCGCTTCCGGAAGAGGACGCGCTGGGTGTTCCGAGTCTGGCCTTCGAAGCCTTCGCCAGCGTCTGCGCATTCGATCATCGAGCACAGACCATCGTCCTCTCGACGCACTGCCGGGCCGGCGAGAGCGGCTACCCAGAGGCAATGAAGCGGCTGGAAGCCCACGCCGATGTGCTGAACAACGCTCCGCAAGGCGAAGGGCTGTCCGGCAAACTGGATGTTGGCGAGCTGCGCGCGACTCGATCCGCAGATGACTTCTGCGGCATGGTCGAACGGCTGAAGCATGAGATTCGGCGCGGAGAGATCTTCCAGGCCGTTCCGAGTCGCAAGCTGGTTGGACCCTATTCGGGAGACTTGTTCGCGCTCTACCGCGCATTGCGAGTCGCGAATGGCGCTCCGCACATGTTCTTCTTCGAGACCGATGATGTGTCGATCATCGGTTCGTCGCCCGAACGTTTGATCGAGGTGCGCGGCCGGCGCGTCAGCAGCGTGCCGATCGCTGGCACACGCCCGCGAGGTACGGATCCAGAACGCGATCGCGAATTGGAAGCCGAGCTGCTCGCCTCGCGCAAGGAACGCAGTGAGCACGACATGCTGGTCGACTTGGCGCGCAACGATCTGGGTCGTGTAGCTCGCATCGGAACAGTGCGCGTTGCCCAGCACGCACGCGTCATGCGCTTCCGGCGCGTCCAACACCTCGTCAGTCGAGTCGAAGCTGAGCTGCGCTCTGATCGAGACGCACTCGACGCTCTCGCTTCTTGCTTCCCAGCAGGAACTGTGTCGGGCGCGCCCAAGATTCGCGCGATGCAATTGATTGCAGAGCTCGAGGGCGAATGCCGCGGCCCCTATGCAGGTGCCTTCGGTTACTTGGACCATGCGGGCGATCTGGATACGGCGATCTGCATCCGGACCTTTGTGGCGTCGCGCACGCAGCTGTCGCTGCAAGCCGGCGCCGGCATCGTTCATGCGAGCGATCCAATAGCCGAGTTGGAAGAGGTCGAGGCCAAGCTGGCTGGTCCACTGGGAGCACTCGAGTTAGTTCCGCCGTCCACGACGGCCACAGGATCTGTGCGACGTGGTGCACTGCAGGAGGTGCGCTGATGATTCTGTTGATCGACAATTACGACTCGTTCACCTTCAACCTGTACCAAGCTATGGCGAGCCTGGGCGCCGTGGTCGAAGTCGTTCGCAACGACCACGAGAGCGTGGACGCATTGCTGATGCGCAAGCCGACGGCTCTCGTGCTCTCTCCGGGTCCCGGCGGCCCGCCCGACGCGGGGGTCTGCGTCGAGTTGTTGCAACGCGCTCCTGACTCCTTGCCTGTGCTCGGCGTCTGTTTGGGACATCAGTGCCTCGTGGCCGCCAGCGGCGGCATCATCGTTCAGAATGATCAGCCCGTTCATGGGCGTGCATCGCAGGTGCATCACGATAGCAGTGCGCTGCTACGTTCGCTTCCGAATCCATTCCTGGCGGCTCGTTACCACTCGTTGATTGCCGAGCGCGACGCTCTGCCGGACTGCTTGGAGCTGACTGCGTGGACTGAATCCGGCGAGGTGATGGCGGTACGAGACAAAAGTCGACCGCGCTTCGGAGTGCAGTTTCATCCCGAGTCTTTCCTCTCCCCTTGCGGCGAGCGGCTGCTGGACAACTTCTGTGCCCTCGCGGGCGAGCCACTCGAAAGGGGGAGCGTCGCATGAGTCCCAAGACAAGCAAGAGCGTACTCGCGACCATTCTGCCTGCAGCTGCGCAGCGCAGTTTGGGCCTCGATGAGATGCGTGATGTCTTCAACGAAGCGCTCGGATTCCAAGAGGGCGAGAAGCATGCTGAGCTCCAACTCGCAGCACTATTTGGAGTCTTGGCTGGCCGCGGCGTGACATCGACGGAACTGCGCGGAACGGTCTCGGCCTTGCTCGAGCATGCCACTCCCTTCGAGCATGGACGCCCTGACGCGATCGACACCTGCGGCACGGGCGGTGATGGACTCTCGACTTTCAACCTCTCGACCGCTACGGCGCTGGTCGTGTCGTCGCTCGAAGTGCCGGTCATCAAGCACGGCAATCGCGCCGTCTCATCGCACTCGGGCAGCGCCGACTTATTGGAGCAGCTCGGGATCGCGATCGACATGGATGTTGTGACGAGCCGTAGGCAGCTGCACGAGCTGAACTTCGCGTTCCTCTTCGCACCGCGTTTCCATGCGTCCTTGGCAGCCATCGGCCCGCTGCGTCGTGCACTTGGCATGCGTACGATCGTCAATTTGGCAGCGCCTCTGGCCAACCCGGGTCGCGTCCGCAGGCAACTTGTCGGCGTCAGTGACGAGCGCAGTCTGAAGGCCGTTGCGCAGGCCTTGGAGGAAGGCGGCACGCAGCGCGCCTTCGTCGTACATGGGCCATGTGGAGCCGACGAGGTCTTGCCGTGCGGCCCCAATCAGTTGCTCGGTGTGGGCCAGCTAAAGGATCAGACTCTGGATCCGTCCACTTTTGGAATGCTGCGTTCACCGGTGGAAGCATTAGCTTGCGAGGACGCCGCGCATGCCTCACGACAGTTGCACGCACTCTTCCAAGGCGATGTCGGCCCATTGCGCGACGCTCTGGTCTTGAATGTCGCAGTCGCGCTCGTCGTCGCTGATCGTGCGAGAGACTTCTACGACGGCGCGGAGGCGGCTCGCTTCGCATTGGACTCTGGATTGGCCGCGCGACAATTGACGGCGCTGCAGTATTTCGGGGGTGCGCAATGACCGCGCTACCTCGTATCCTCGCGCAAATCGTCGACGATGTGCGCCTGCGCAACGACAAGCGGCGCGCGCGTGTCCCGTTGCACGCCTACGACAAGATCCCTTCGATTGGCGGCAGGTCGCGTTTCCTTCGCGCCCTCGCCGGCTCTGGAACGACCATCTTGGCCGAGTGCAAGCGGCGCTCGCCAAGCGCGGGTCGGTTGGTGCAGTCAGAAGATGTGCTGGAGCGGGCCCAAGCCTACAGGCGCGGCGGAGCGGCGGCCCTGTCCGTATTGACGGAGCGCGATCACTTCCATGGCTCGCGAGCACAGCTGGTGCGCGCACGCGCTGCCGGGCTGCCGATCCTGCGCAAGGACTTCATCCTAGATGAGGGCATGGTCATCGAGTCGGCGGCGATGGGAGCATCGGCCGTGTTGTTGATTGCGCGTTGTTTGGATGCGCGCACCTTGCTGCGCTGTGCGGAACGGGCTCGTCAGCACAACCTCGCGACCCTGATCGAGATCCACGATTTCAGTGAACTCGCGCCCGCCTTGGATGCGGGTCCGAATGCCATCGGCGTGAATGCTCGCAACCTCGACACGATGACGATCGACCTGGCGCCGGCGCTCGAGTTACTCAGTCGCGTTCCGCGGACGGTATTGCGCATTGCCGAGAGCGGCGTGCAAGGCCCTGACGATGTCGTTCGCGCGCGAGCCGCGGGTGCTGATTCTGTGCTCGTCGGAAGTGCGTTGGTTCGCTCTCTCGATCCTGAGTCGACACTGCGTGAGATGGTCGAAGCAGGCAGGAGCGCGTCATGAACACCTCCTCCAATAACGCCGGCATCGATTTCCAGCGCTGCGTCAAGGTCTGCGGCCTGACATCAGAACGAGACACACAACTCGCCCTGCAAGCAGGCGCAGATTTGTTCGGGGCCATAGCCGAGCCCACAAGCTCGGCACGTGCTTTTTCGGCTGAAGAGATTCGCAGCCTGCTCGCCGCCGCACCCTTGGCGCGACGCGTGCTTGTCACGACGGAGACTGATCCTGTGAAGGTGTCCGACGCTGCGTCGCAGGCACGCGTGGGTCTCGTCCAACTCTGCGGCCCTTGCCGAGGCAAGGACTTCATAGACTTCCCGTTTCCGATCCTGCGCGCGTTGGCCGTGGACCGTGAGGACGAGTTCGCCGAATGGGATGCGATCGCTACGGCCTTCGTGTTGGAACCCTGTGGCTCGGTTGGTGGAAGCGGTCGTGCGATCGATACCGAACGCGCGCGTGACCTGGCGGCTCGCCGTCCTTGCTTGATCGCGGGTGGTTTGGACGCCGGCAATGTTAGCGAACGAGTCATGGCCACGGGCAGAGTCGGAGTCGACGCAAGCTCAGCTCTCGAATTAGAAACAGGACGCAAAGACAGCGAACGAGTACGAGTTTTTGTCACCGCTGCACGCTCGGCGATGCATGCACAGCAACAGAAGAGTGCGTCATGTTCATGAAGCAGCAACAAGGTGCATGCAACACGTCCGCACCGGCGACCGACTATGAGGCCAAGGGTGCACTCCCTCTCGGAGCCCCGGGCCGGGACGAGATGTTCGCGATAGATCGCTTGTACGGCGAGTTTGGTGGATGCTTTGTCGCGGAGACCCTGATGCGGCCGCTGCAAGATCTCGAGCGACGTTGGATCGACTTCGAACAAGATGGCGAGCGCCAAGCCGAGCTCCAACAACTCTCACGTGACCTCGCGGGTCGCCCGACGCCGCTGTACTTCGCCGGACGCATGAGCGAAGAGCTTGGCTTGCGGCTGTACCTGAAGCGTGAGGACATGGTCCACACGGGTGCGCACAAGCTGAACAACGCGCTCGGGCAATGCTTGCTAGCGGCTCGCACGGGTCGCAAGAAAGTGTTGGCCGAGACTGGAGCGGGACAACACGGGGTCGCAACGGCGACCGCTGCAGCTGCGCTCGGACTCGAATGCGAGGTTCACATGGGTTCGATCGACGCACGGCGGCAAGCCACCAACGTCAAACGTATGCAGTTGCTTGGCGCCCGCATCGTCACGACCGATGCGGGCGACGCGACGCTAAAGGAAGCCGTCGGCGCAGCCCTGCGAGCCTGGGTCGAGGATCCGGAAGGCGCGCACTATGTGCTCGGCAGCGCGCTCGGCCCGCACCCCTACCCGGCCATGGTGGCCCGTTTCCAACGCGTGATCGGTGACGAGGCGCGTGCGCAGATTATTGAACGTGGAGTCGGCTTGCCTGATGTCGCAGTCGCTTGCGTCGGTGGCGGTAGTAACGCGATCGGTTTGTTCCGCGCCTTCATCGATGACTCGCAAGTCGAACTCGTCGGCGTCGAAGCCGGCGGCTCCGGTGTCGAAACCGGCCGACACGCGGCTCGCATGCAAGGTGGGCGCGTCGGAGTCTTGCACGGTTCGCGCAGCCGCGTGCTGTGTGATGACGACGGCCAAATCTCGCCGACACATTCAATTTCAGCCGGCCTCGACTACCCGATGATCGGTCCGGAGCACGCACACCTATCCTCGATCGGACGGGCGCGTTATGAATCGGCCACCGATACGGAAGCCTTGGATGCCTGCCTGCGCCTGTCTCGTAGCGAAGGCATCTTGCCCGCTCTCGAGTCGTCCCATGCCTTGGCGTGGATCATTGCTCAGCGAGAACAGCTGGTGGGACGCACGGTCCTGTTGAACCTCTCTGGACGAGGCGACAAGGACTTGGACACGATCCTTGCGGCCACGGGTGCGCGAGACAATGACACTCAAGGAGGCGCAGCGTGATCCATCATCAAGGCGAAGATCGGATGCGGGAGTTGATCGCCAAGACCAAGGCCGGACAGTTCCGTTCGAAGCCGGGCCTGATCCCCTTTCTGATGGCGGGCGACGGTGGCATCGAAGTCAGCCTAGCCGCGATGCTCGGTGTCAGAGATGCAGGAGCTGTCGCTATCGAGCTAGGGATGCCTCACTCGGATCCGATCGCCGACGGCCCGCTTCTGCAGGCATCCACCCGCCGCGCACTCTCGGCAGGTTTCCGCTTTGCGGACTACTGCGAACTGATCCGTAAGTTCCGTACGCACGAACCACATCTGCCGATCGTCGCTTTCGGTTATACAAACGGCCTCTACGAAGCGCGCGGTGCCAAGGGTCTCGAGCAGCTCACTGCAGCCGGAGCCGACGCAATCGCGTTGTGTGATATGCCGCCCGAGGACGGTGTCGAGTACCAACGTGCGTGTGAACATGCCGGACTGAGGACGGTCTACTTCGTTGGACCGAATAGTCCCGACAATCGGCTGTGGCTCGCGGATCAAACCGCAACGGCTTTCGTCTATGCGGTAGCTCGGCGTGGAACGACGGGGCGTGCGACGAGCTTCGATGATTCACTCGTCAGTTATCTGCAGCGCGTGCGACGCAACGGAAGTTCGCCCCTAGCCGTCGGCTTCGGGATATCGACTGCCGAACAGGTCAAAGAGCTCGCAAGACACGCGGACTACGCGGTCGTCGGTTCCGCACTGGTCGAGCATTTAGCATCGGTCAGCGCAAGTCATCGTGTGAGCGAAAGCTGCACAGAACAATCAAGCGCTGTGCGAGATGCCGCGCGCCACTTCATGGAAGGGCTGACGGCCCAGGAGACGAAGGTATGACCGAAACATCAGCACGCATGGAGCTCGTGCTCCTCGATCGAGCGTTGGCGCGCCTGCTGGAGCGCCGCACGGAGTTGCTCGCGAAGACCGGAGTGTCCACCGCTGAGTTGGAGCGCCAACACCGCGACTTGGCTGCGCGTGGACGCGGCTCGCGCGGTTCCAACTCGCTCGGAAAGCTCTTTGCAGAGCTCGATCGCCACTGCCAACACGGTGCCACTTCGCAAGCGAACGGAGGCCAGCGATGATTGCCGAGATTGATTTGCTGGCGGCGCCCGGAAGTGGCGAGCGCTTGGTGCGCGAGCTCGAGTCTCTCGGTGCAGGTGTAGCCGTGTTACGAGAACAGGGCCGCGAGGTCATCGCTCTCACCGGCGATGTTCCGCCCGGAGCCAAGGAACTGTTGCTCGAGTCCGAGTGCGTCGAACGACTCTTCGAGATCAAGGGGCCGTGGGTACGCATGGCCCGAGCCTTCCGTGCGACCCGCAGCCGCGTCCGTTTGGGCGACGAAATCATCGGCGAGGGCAACCCCTTTGTTATCTCGGGCCCCTGCAGCGTCGAATCGCGCGAGCAGATAGGCGAGTGCGCCGAACTAGTCAAGCGTGCCGGTTCCTCTGCCTTGCGCGGTGGCGCTCACAAACCGCGCACTCACCCCTATGCTTTCCAAGGCTTGGGTCGCGAGGGCTTGCGCATGCTGAAGCGCGCCGGAGAGAGCGTTGGCCTGCCGGTCGTCAGTGAAGTGATGGATGCGGCGCAGCTCGCTTGTTTCGTCCACGAAGGAATCGACTGCCTGCAGATCGGCGCGCGCAACATGCAGAACTTCAGCTTGCTGAAGGCCGTCGCGGTGTGCGGCTTGCCTGTCCTGCTCAAGCGCGGCATCTCTGCCACGGTCGAAGAGTGGTTATGCGCGGCCGAGTACCTGGGGGCCCACGGCTGCGATCGCATCATTTTGTGCGAACGCGGCATTCGCACCTACGAGCCCGCCTTGCGCAACACACTCGACCTGTCAGTCGTCCCCTTGCTACGCACGCTGACGCACTTGCCGATCATCGTCGATCCATCACACGCAGTTGGCCGCCGCGACCTAGTCCGGCCCGCATGCCGCGGCGCAATCGCAACAGGGGCAGACGGCCTAGTCCTCGAGATGCACCCTCATCCCGAAGTCGCCCGAAGCGACGGTCCGCAAGCTCTACTGCCAGGCGAACTGAGTGCGATCATCGCCGAGTCGAACATCCTGGCCAGTACCCTCCCACCAATCGAACCACCGCGCGACCTAGGTGTCGCAGGACGAGCGAGATCAATGGTCACCGTGCAATGACAGCAGCTGGAGAGCTGCTAACGAGCGAGTGAGTTTCAAGCCTTGGGTACGCCCCGGGCTTGGTCCTATCGCGCCGGACCTGAAACGGACCCGGCGCGATTTTCGTTGGGGCCGCGTCGCGCGCTGCAGGTCCCCGACGTACAGCGTCAACCTCGCCCACCACACTCTCCGTCGAGAATCAAGAGCATCTAGTATCCACCGCGAACCGCTATCGCTTCTGAGCGAAGCCTCTCCCAATCTCCCTGATCTCAGCCCTTCGGTGCTTCAGCCTTGAACTCATCAAGGAGTTGGCTTGCCGCTTCAATCGAGAATCTTGTGTCTCGCAACAGCCTCCGCGCAACATCCAAGGCTGGGTCCACCGCGCCGCCCGGCCAACCTCTTCGAGGAGGCTTCTTGGCCACTCACCACTTTCAACCTGAGCGAAGACCATCGCCACCTGAACGATCGCCGTTCTACGCTCCTCATCAGACATGAACTCCGCTGTAATCGAACCACGGACCTCAATGAGCTAATCAGGATTACGACGGCCGATATCCTTGACGCACGACTGAAGGAGCCTCCTCGATTCAAACTGGTCTCAGATCAATTGGAATGCGTCGAGAAACGGCCAGACAGCCGCACTGTCTTCCAACTCGACAGCTGCCCCGATAACCATTTGCAGCTGTTCGCGTGTACCGCCAGATTCGCAGGCCCACTTGCCGAGCGCCACGGCAGATGGGAGATGTAACTGAAACGCCAGACTCAAACAGTCGCGACACTCTGAGGCTCCTTCATCGTGACACACGCAGTCTCTCCAAGGGGCAACTGGAGGCTGGGGATCGTCAAGTGCAACTGACTCCATCGACCTTGGCCTAATCACCGATCAGAGTGGCGAAGCGACATTGTCTTCACCGGGCGTCACGGCAGTAGACACAGATGGATGGAGGGCGCCGTCTTCGAACTGAAACCCGGAAACCCAGTCCCGTACACAATCAAGCCGATGGCAATCGAGATACTCGTGAAGATTGTTCTCTTGGCCATTGAGTAGATACGATCAATAGGCGATTGCCGTGCCACCGGTACGCGACAACATTGGGATCAGGCTTCCCCTTCGCCCCAACGCGCGAGCGCAGCAACTTCTTTCAGCGTCGTTTCTAGGAGAGCATCGATGGCTACGCTGCCATCCAAGCGATGCATCGCGATGGCCAAGTAAGTCGCGTCGCGCGCTTCTTTGACTTCGCTTAATTCGTCCAACACCGCGCGCCCGGTGAGCGAAGGCCGCGCCTCTGAATCGGCGGAGACGCGTGCGTGTAGGAGCGGCAACGGAGTGTCGAGCCAGAGTGGAAGGGAGTGCGTTCGCACTAGGTCGAATGATTCGGCACGCTCGATGGCTCCGCCGCCGAGTGAGACTATGCGGCCTACACGGCCGTCGAGCATCGAACGGCGCACGACCTCGGCTTCGAGATCGCGGAAGTGCTCCCAGCCGTGTGTTTCAACGAGTGACGCGATCGGGCCATGCTCGCGGACGAGTTCTACATCTGTGTCGACCCACTCGCGGCACGTGCGCTGGGCGAGTTCGCGTGCGAGTGTTGTCTTGCCGGCGCCGCGCATACCGACGATGGAAACGCAACGCGTGCTGTCGCGCACGCGCTCCAAGTCGCGCCAAAAGCCGGGGTAGCTTTTTGCGACGCAGCCGGGATCGTCGATCTCGATTCCGCCGGTCATCGAACCCGCCAATGCAAAAGCCATCGCGATACGGTGGTCCCCTTCCGGATCGATGCGGCCTGTCCCCAAGTGCCGGCTGCCCTCGATTAGAAGTCCGTCCGCAAATTCACTCACTTCGACACCCAGGCGGCGCAGTTCGCGTGCAGTGACTGCGATTCGGTCGCACTCTTTGACGCGTAAGTTGGCGGCGTCAAACAAACGCGTGCTGCCGATCCGGCGCGCGGCTAACACGGCCAGGTTCATGAACTGATCTGGAAAGGCTGCCACGCTCAACTCACGCGAACCACTACCGCGCAGAGCTTCTATTCCGCGCTGCAAGTGTTCGTCTGCCTGGCCACTGTCTGCACGCAAGTTGGTGCCGCGGATAGTCGAGTCGGTCATCTCTGCCAAGCACGTCCACGCCCCCATCGCGCTCCAGTCGCCTGTGACCTGAATAATGGGTGGAGCAGAGACTGCACACGGCGGCACCTGTACGCCCTCGTCTGTGAACTGCGCCCTCACTTCGAACTCAGCGAGCAACTGGGCCGTCAGGCGCGCGTACTCAATCGAACTCACGGCACCGTTGAAGCGGATGTCCAAGCCCAACTTCAGCTGGCTTCCGACCAACATCAGTGAGGATAAGTATTGGCTCGAGATCGACGCGTCGAGCGAGACCCGGCCGCCGCCACTCGTACCGCCCACAACTCGCACCGGCGGGCAGCCGTTTGTCGACTCAATCTCGACTCCCAATTGACGCCATGCGTCGACCAGGGGGCCGACCGGTCGCTTACGCATGTGCTCATCACCATCGAGCGTCCAGCTGCCCGGGATGACGGCAGCCAACGAAATGAGGAAGCGCATAGCCGTTCCAGCGTTGCCACAAAACAGCTCGCCGACCTGCGGCGCATCTGCCGCACGCGGTCCGACACGCACGCGTCCTGCGAGCTCGTCTTCGAACGCGGCCTCAAAGCCAAGCGTGCGCAAGCCCGCCACCATGTAGCGCACATCGTCGCAGGGTGTCGCGCCTTCGATGACTAACTCGTGCGCAGCCAGAGCCGCGACGATCAACGAGCGGTTCGCGACGCTCTTCGAACCAGGCAAGCGCAACTCGGCCTCGACTGACCAATGCAGCGGCTCGACCGAGAGCGCGCGCGTCAGATCGATTTCCGAAGGTGCTCGATCGGATTGTCCGCCGCTTGCCATCAGATCTTGACTGGGTACTCCAGTCTTTGCGCATCTTCCAACTCGAGGTCGAAGCGCACACTGCGTCCGTTCTCGAGTTCGATCTCGACCTCGCCACTGAGTGCCGGCAAACCGTCGACGATGACCTCTTCACCTTCGAACTTCTGATCTAGGTGAACGCTGGGCGACCAGCGATTCCAAGGCCACTCCGTGCCAAGCTGGCCAGAGATGCGCAGGACACCGCCGCGGATCGGCCGGCCATCGGCGCGCGACAACTGCACGATAAGGATCGCCCCGGGCTGCAGCTCGAACTCCAGCTCGGGCAGGATTTTGCCATCGGCGGGCTCATCGCCCACCAGCAGAAGTGGCTTTGCTACGCGCCGCCAATCGCCTCCGCCCGCGTGCACCAGATAATGGCCGTCGAGCGCGGGTGCCTGAAACTGATACTCGCCCTGCTCATCGGTCACGGTATCCGCGTACCAACTCTGTGCCTGTCCCTTCAGCACCAAGAACAACTCGACCTTGTGCTCGGTTATCGCAGTGCCGTCCTCGTCCGTGACGCGTCCGGCCACGAGTCCACCAGCTTGTGGAGCGCCCTTGATCGGATAGCCAGCACCCCACTGCTGCATTTGCAGCATCAGCATGTAAGGCACGAACAGGATCAGCATCAGGACCGTGAACGATCGGATGCGAAACGGACGGCGCGGCTCTTCGGATGCGGGTTCCGGCACGCGCGCACGGTAGCAGCTCGACTATGCGGTGTCGCACACCTTGTTGTTGTTCAATCAGCCCCCGGGAGCTCCAACCCTCCGGAGCTTA